>JAFZWQ010000049.1 GCA_017617235.1 Bacteroidaceae bacterium
CCCACAACAGACGACCGGCACGCATCTTGGCAATCTCCATGAAGTGGTTGACGCCGATGGCCCAGAAGAATGACAGACGGGGTGCGAAGGCATCCACATCGATGCCGGCATTGATACCTGCACGCAGGTAGTCCATACCGTCGGCCAAGGTGTAAGCCAACTCGATGTCGGCTGTTGCACCTGCTTCCTGCATGTGGTAACCTGAGATAGAAATGCTGTTGAACTTAGGCATCTTCTGCGAGGTGAACTCGAAGATGTCGGCGATAATCTTCATCGAGAATGCAGGGGGATAGATGTAAGTGTTACGCACCATGAACTCCTTCAGGATGTCGTTCTGAATGGTACCTGCCATCTCCTCGAGCTGAGCGCCCTGCTCCAGACCTGCATTGATGTAGAATGCCAATACGGGCAGCACAGCACCATTCATGGTCATGGAAACGGACATCTTGTTCAAGGGGATACCGTCGAACAATACCTTCATATTCTCGAGCGAGCAGATGCTCACACCTGCCTTACCTACGTCACCAACCACACGGGCATTGTCGGGGTCGTAACCACGATGCGTGGGCAGGTCGAAGGCTACGGACAGACCCTTCTGACCAGCAGCCAGGTTGCGGCGGTAGAAGGCGTTCGACTCCTCAGCCGTAGAGAAACCGGCATACTGACGGATAGTCCACGGGCGGAAGGGGTACATCATACTATACGGACCACGCAGGAAGGGAGGAATACCGGCAGCAAAGTCCAGATGCTCCATGCCTTCGAGGTCTTCTTTCGTGTAAACGGGCTGAATGTCAATCTGCTCAGGAGTCTTCCAGTTGGCAGAGATTCCATTCTCCTTTTGCCAGTCTTTGCCATTCTTGGCTTCAATCCCGGCAAAGATATCGATGTCTTTGAAATTCTTTTTCATGATTAAATACCAAGTTTAGCGTTATACTCTTGCAGTGTCTTCAACTGGTCGACACGTACGTGGATGAAATTCTCGATACCGGCGGCCTTCAGGTCCTCGGAGCAAGCGGGAGCACCAGCTACGACGAACATGGCGCGACCGTTGAGGTACTGGAAGGCAGGGATGGCGTACTCGGCATACTCATCGTCGCTGGAGCAGAGCACCACGATGTCGGCACCTGCGGCGAGGGCGGCATCAACACCTTCCTCTACAGTCTTGAAGCCCAGGTTGTCGATAACCTGATAGCCTGCAGCAGCGAGGAAGTTGCACGAGAACTGAGCACGAGCCTGACGCATGGCCAGGTTACCGATGGTGAGCATGAAGGCAACGGGCACCTTCTTGGCCTTCTCGGTAGTCAGGCGCAGGGTCTCGAAGTCACTGGCCAGACGGCTTGCCTTGAGGGCAGGCACATCAGCGTCGCCAGAGTGCTTGCAAGTGCAATCGCATGCCAGAGGCTCCTTGCCTTCGCTCTTCTCGGTGAAGTTGGGGAACTGATTGGTACCCAGCAGGAACTCCTTGCGCTTGCCGGCATTGGCGTGACGCGTCTTGTCGGTCTCGTTCAAGGTGTTCTGGATGGTACCGGCCTTCACGGCAGCCAGGAAACCACCTTCTTCCTCCACGGCGAGGAACAGCTTCCAACCTTCCTTGGCGATGGCCGTGGTCAGTTCCTCTACGAAGTAAGAACCGCCGCTGACATCGACAATCTTGTCGAAGTGGCACTCTTCCTTCAGCAGCAGCTGCTGGTTGCGGGCGATACGCTCGGCAAAGTCGGTGGGCACCTCGTAAGGTGTGTCGAACGGTGTAACCACCATCGAGTGGATGCCTGCGAGTGCAGCACTCATGGCCTCGGTCTGAGAACGGAGCATGTTCACGTAAGAGTCGAACACGGTCTGGTTGTAAGTCGTGGTGCTTGCGTTGATGACCATCTTGCAAGCGCAGTCGCACTTGGGCTCATACTGCTTCACGATCTGTGCCCACAGCATACGGGCAGCGCGGAACTTGGCAATCTCCATGAAGTAGTTGCCACCGACGCCCATGTAGAACTTGATCTTCTTGGCAGCGAGGTCAACGGGCACACCAGCCTCCACCATCTCGTCGAGGTACTCCTTACCCCAAGCCAGGGCATAGCCCAGCTCCTGGTAAACGTAGGCACCCGAGTTGCAGAGCAGGTCGCTGTGAACCATCACGCAGCGCAGGTTGGGGAAGTCCTTCAGTTTCTCCACCAACTTGGGCATGTCGGGCAGCAGCATGGTGGTGTCCTTGCCCTTCATGAGCATGCGCTCGATGGGGTCGAAACCGATGCCGCCGACAATCTTCTCCTTGTCGTAGCCCTTCTTCTCGTAGTAGGCTACTACGATGTCGGCCAGTTCCAGGACGTGGCGTTGGCAGGTGCGGAAGCTCACTTCCACGCAGTCGCACAAGATGCCGTCGAGCAGCGTCTCGATGAACTCAGCGCTTACCTTGTCGCCGGGGATACGGAAACCGAGTGAGTCGATGCCGCGGTTCAGGATGTCCAGAGCCTTCTGGTTAGCCTCCTTGGCATCTTCTGCCTTGATGTTCTGGCGGACATACCATTGGTTGTCGGCCTTCTTGTTACCTCTCACGAATGGGAACTCTCCAGGCAGGGCATTGACGAGGGGCAATTTGTCCACGTCCTCCTTCCTGTAGAACGGTTCCATGGAAAAACCTTCGTTGGTTCTCCATACCATCTTCTTCTGATAGTCGGCACCCTTGAGGTCAACCTCAATTTTGTCACGCCATTCCTGACGCGAGGGCGCAGTAAAATCAGAGAAGAGTTTCTCTGTTTGTTTAGCCATATCTCTATCTATATGTATAAATAATGTATAAAGTGCCACAAAGATAGTGAAAAGCGAGGGTAATGCCAAATAAAAAGAAAAAAACTATCTACGAAAACTGTAATACAAGTCTTAAAGGTTTGATTTTGCAGTTTACAATATTGTACTTTGAGCCAAACTTATTGCCTCGAAGATAGGCTACATCTCGGAATAAGCAAGATGAAGGAACACAGCAATGCTGTTGTCCTATCGTCCTCATGATGCCACGCATAATAATTTATGCAAGCATAATTTTTTGCGTTATCATCATTTTGTTTCTTCATTTTTTGCTTATTCGCTCGATTTGCACTATCTTTGCACCCGCAAACCTCGCTGCGGGTCATAGGCAGCTGCCGGATTGGGCTATGGTGTAATGGTAGCACAAGACATTTTGGTCGTCTTAGTTCTGGTTCGAAACCGGATAGCCCAACAAAAAATCGTGGACGAATTAAGTAATCCACGATTTTTTTTCGTACTTTTGTGGGCAGATATACATTTTTAATACTAATTATTATGGCAAATCCTTTTTCACTTGAAGGCAAGAACGCCTGGATTACCGGTGCTTCTTATGGTATCGGATTCAACATTGCCAAGGCATTCGTCGGGGCAGGTATCAAGAACATCATCTTCAACGACATCAACGAGGCTGCTCTCGAGCGCGGTCTGGCTAACTACAAGGAGGCTGGCATCACCAACGTGAAGGGCTACGTTTGCGACGTTACTGACGAGGTTGCCGTGAAGGCTCTCGTAGAGAAGATTCACCAGGAAGTGGGTCAGATTGACATCCTCGTAAACAACGCAGGTATCATCAAGCGCATTCCCATGCACGAGATGAAGCGTGCCGAGTTCCAGCAGGTTATCGATGTTGACTTGGTTGCTCCCTATATCGTTAGTGCAGCTGTTATCCCTGAGATGATGGAGCGTCGCGAGGGTAAGATTATCAACATCTGCTCGATGATGTCTGAACTGGGTCGCGAGACCGTCAGCGCATACGCAGCTGCCAAGGGAGGTCTGAAGATGCTCACCCGCAACATCTGCTCGGAGTACGGCGAATACAACATCCAGTGCAACGGCATTGGCCCGGGTTATATCGCTACACCCCAGACCGCTCCCCTGCGCGAACGCCAGCCGGACGGCAGCCGCCATCCCTTCGACAGTTTCATCTGCGCCAAGACTCCCGCAGGCCGTTGGCTCAATCCCGAAGAACTGGGTGGTCCCGCTGTGTTCCTTGCCTCTCACGCTTCTGATGCTGTGAACGGTCACGTGCTCTACGTAGATGGCGGTATCCTCGCCTACATCGGTAAGCAGCCCTAATGCCTGACGGCAAATTAAAAATTAAAAAGGAAAAATTAAAAATTAGGCCCCGGCTCGATGAGTCGGGGCTTTATATTAGTAAATAACTTTCTTTACTGTTCCGTCTGCCGTGCGGATAAGGTTCAAACCTCGACGAGCAGAAGGCAACTGACGGCCTGTAATGTCGTAAATGGCCTTATGCGTCCCCTCCGTTCCAATCTTCACAATACCATCAGGAACACCAAAGCGGACAAATTTCACCTTCGAAGCACGAAATTCTTGTTCAGCAGCGCCAGATGCGAGGTCGGCCTGAAAGCCAAGTATCACCTCCTGTGCCTCGGGCAGTTCGAAATAGACACCACGAAAGCTTGTATTATCCTTGCCTGCATCGGAAATATTGTCATAGGCCAACGACTGCTGTGGAATGTCGGATGTAGGCAGAAGTTCAGAAGCAGCAAAGATGTAAGCCTCGTTCAACTGATAATTTGCTTCGTAGGCAGCACCAAAGTAATAATTGCCAGCATCGAGATTGACCTTACGATAGACACGGGCATGGGCAAGGTCACCCTCCGTGCTGTTCTGACGGTCGTCCCACACACCCAACGTCAGACAATCGTATCCCGGATAGCGGTCCAACCCGTTGCGGGTGCCATCGTTTCCGGCAGGAATGCGATAGTTCTCGACCGTCCAGTTCTTGGGTGTTCCGTAACGGGTGCTCGTTGACTGTCCGGTTACTCTGGAAAAAGCAGAAGCCTGCACAAGGTAGTTTTTAGTGACATCAGTTTGGGTGAGATTTTCCGGGTCTGCACAATAGAGCAATTTCACTTGGTCCACACGGAACTCCTGGTTGGCATTGCCCGTTTGCATATTGGCCTGGAAGGCAATTATCACATCCTTGTCTTCGTCGAGCGTGAACGAGAAACCATAGAAGTTCCCATCGTTGGCACATTGACTCATCGCAATCTTGGCAATAGCATTCTTACTAATCTTACTGGTGAGGAGAGGTTCAGAGGCCACATAGATATAAGAGGTACCCAGTTGGTAAAGGGCATTGAACGAAGCATAGAAGGAATAATGACCTGCCTTCAGGTGAACCGTACGGTAAATACGGGCGTTGGTCATATTTGTGGCGGGTGTTCCGTCTTCCCCACTCCACTTGCCCATCATCAGGCAGTTACGCCCAGGGTAGTTATCGATTCCGTTTTTCGTGCCCTTAGAGGCATCGAGTTGAGGAATGGAAAAGTTCTCGACCGTCCAGTTGACAGGGCGTCCGAAACGCGAGCCCATGTCGGTTGCCGAGAAATTTTCCCTTTCCAATAAATAGTCCAAGGTGACATCCATCTGCCCCATCTCGTCGGGCGAGCCGGCAGGGTTAAAACCCGTCTGCAGGAGGACGTTATAGGCGGCATGCAGACTGGCGATGGCTGCGGTTTGCTCTTCCTCACTTGCACCTGCTGCGAGCGCATTGCGTGCCTCGTTGATTTGCTGCATAAAGAGGTCAACCTTTAAAGCATTGGGCTTGCCAGTGTTGTTCGATGTGCGAGCGCTCAGGTCACTGGCTTTCTGCTCGTACATCTCGATGACTTCCTGCAACGTGAGTGTGGTGGGTGAATTCGGGTCGAAAGTAATAGCTACGACAGGAGCAATTTCGTTGGGGTGGGTTTCCGGCAGGATGATGGTCAGACCATCGATATCCTGTGTGAAATCCACATCGCCATAACCCAACAATTTCACGCTCTGCACCTTTCCCGAATAATGAGCCGAAGCCTTACCCAGACTCTTGAAAGTGAAATCAGTACGCGAAGGCCAACGCATGATAGTAGCATAGACCGTATCGTTACGCTGAACATATCGGACATCCCTATCCGAATAGTTGATACCTTCATTAAAGCCTTGTGCATTCAATGGATTGGCGCTGTCGAACAACGGTCCTTCGCCATAGACCTTCCACGGACGGGTTCCATAGATGCTCTCGCCGTTGATGTCCATCCATGCCTTAATGTTAGCAACAATGCGTTTTTCATTGGTGTCCAATGTTCCATTACCACGAACTGGGATGCTGAGCAGTAGATTTCCGTTTTTCGACACGATATCCACCAACATACGAATCACCGTTTCGGCAGATTTGTACATATTGTTATCGCCCTCGTATTTGCTATAGTGCCAACCACCTATGCAGGTACAGGTCTGCCAAGGAAGGTCCTGACAACGATCGGGGATGCCGCGTTCTACATCCCATAACATTGCCCGCTTGTGGCGATCCTCCAGAATCTTACCAGTTACCACCACCTGCGGCACACCGTCGTTCTGTGCAGCACTGTGATTGTAATAATGTTTCAGGATGTTCAGGCTGTACTGGTCGTTGGTATTCGTGCTGGCCCCATAGAACGGCAGTACAGTATCATCGAAATAGAGCATGTCGGGATTGTACTTGTTCACACATTGCAGGACACGGTTCTGGAACTTCTGCATATAGGCAACAGAAGGCGGACACACACCATTTCCCCATCCCCACTGGTTGTGGATGGTACCCCAGTCCGACCAGTTCTGACTATGGGTGTGGTTTTGGGCGTAAAGCTCCTGTGGGTCGTAACCTTCCCACCACGTGCCTGTTCCTTCATCCTTTGTCACGCCAGTGTCAGCATCGCGTCCCACCTCGAAGAAGGTCCATGCATGAGCTCCGTGCATCGACACGCCAAGTCGTAATCCGTACTTTCGGCATTGCTCTGCCCACTCGCCAACGATGTCTCGATTAGGACCGATATTCATCGAGTTCCACTCTTGATAGGGGCTGTCCCAACAATCGTAATTATCGTGATGCTGTCCCATTGCCATAAAGTATTTGGCACCAGCATCGGCGTACAACTTAATCAGTTCCTCTGGATTCCACTGCGCTACTGTCCAATAGCGGCAGAAATCCTTGTACCCCCAGTCGTGACTGGGATAGTGACCGAAGTAGTTGTAGAAAGTTGTTCTTTGGTTACCACTACCATACATACTACGAGCATACCAGTCGCCGTCCTCGGCTTCGCACTGTGGGTCCCAATGCGCCCAAATGCCGAATTTGGCATCGCGGAACCAATCGGGGCACTCCCATGCCGACAGGTTATTCCAATCTGCTTCAAAGGTACCCGCTTCAACCGCTACGTCCTCTGCAGGAACAACGATTTCGTCATGTGGACGTACATAGCCTGCGGCATGCGGCTGTGCCACAACAGAGGAAATGAAGAATGAAGATTGAAGAATGAAGAATAGAATAAATGAAAAACAATGCTTCATAGTAGTAAGGTATTATTTGATAACGAGTTTTTTCATTTGATAACTTACATAACCTTGACGCAACGGCCGTCTTTGTACTTCACGATGGTAATACCACGAACAGGTTTGGTGACACGTACTCCGCTAAGGTTGTAGTAGGCCTCGACTTCGTTGGACATGCTTTCCTGCTCAAGATCTCTGATACCCGTCTGGTCGGGAACACCATAATAATACAATTTAAAGCCATCGACAACCAGAAGGTCATTATCCACTTTCTTGGTCAGTTTGACGCCAACGGTCATTGTTTTCTGAGCTGTCAGTTCGGCGGTCATAATGTTGTCGTATCGTCCAGCATTCATGTAAGCCGCAATAGCGTCGTTGTTGGTAGGAACGTAAAGGCCCGAGAACAAGGACTCGCTGCCGCCTTGGTTGAGTTTTGTGTCGGCTCCACCCTGAGCAATATGTTTGAGAAGCTGGGATTTAGTAAGGAAAGTCATAAATGCCTTTACGTTGTTATTGCCGTCCACATAGTCCTTCATGGCTGTGGAAATGCCTCCCGGACGGTGATATCCGCGAACTAACAAATTATAGACACCCTGTGGCATTTTGACAGGAATCTGCTGGGTGGCGGTGAAGACTTCATTTTTGGTGGAATAAATCATGCCGTTAGTGAGATTGGGAAGTCCCTTCCATCCAGCACCAGTGTTCAAATCTGCATCTTCCAACACAAACGTGATGTCGATGGAATCAAGCACCTCGATGGTGGGCAGATAGCTAACGAGGTTGTTATAGAGGGTCATGACGGCTTCTTCGGTCTCTGCGGCAGTAAAGCTGTCCTTTGCCTGGTCCACTCCATCAACAACAGACATGAAGGCTGCATCCTGTCCCTCCTCCAATTCACGATGAGGAACAGCAGGCACGGTTTTAGAGCCTGCGATAAGACGTTCCAAACGTTCGCGGTTGAAAGCGTTAGCGGTGGCCTCCATTTCCACAACTTCCTCGGGTGTATAAATCATCCAGAACTGCCTGGTGGCAGTGTTGGCAAAGTTGAGAGTGGGTACGGAGGGAGCCGTCTTGGACGCTCCTTCGATAGACAGAACATTAGGTGTCTCTGCCCTACTGCTTTGGGCAAACCAATAAGGTTTCTTCTTGAAAACCTTTCCGCCAATGTTGTAATCCGCCGTGATGCGTGCGGGCATCAACTGAATGGTTTCCTTAATGCCGGGTTGCGTAGCAGAGAGACTGACGGATGAACCTGCATGACGGAAATACTTGCCGCTCTTAAGATTCTTGATGAAATAGAGTCCTGTCATTTTGTCGTAGATAACATTCCAGGCGAAGGCACTGTCAGCCAGCAGTTCATCTGCATTGGCAACTTCCCTATATGCCAGTTTGCCAGCATCGGATTCACAAAGATATTTGGTGTTAGCTCCGTAGGCGTAGTTGGTAATGTAGTAATGCAGGCTGTCGATGCTCTCGAAACTGTAGAAGGGACAAGCACCGTCATAAACTGCAGGCAGTCCGTCCTCATAGAGGGCCTGTGCAAGGATGCACGAGCGGATTTGCTGCATATCGTTACCGTTCCCCTCGTAGCAGATGTGCATCCCATCGCCGTTGCAGTTGTAGTTGCCGCGGCTACTGTCGTAGTTCTCAAAGAAGTGGGTGACACGGTTGGCACGCTCGCCCAGCCACCAAATGTCGGGATGCAGTTCCTGACTCCAGTAGCGTCCGTGCTGACCGACACCTGTTCCGTGCATCATCTCGTGTACCATTGTACCCGTGTTGCAGCGCCAGGGACCTACGTTAATCCAACCACCGTAGGAGCAGTCGGCGGTTTCGGTACCAGGACTGTAGTTGGCCGTGGGATGGAAGCCTTTGATGGCCGTCCAGGTATTATAGTAGGCCGTAGCCTCGCGCATGGCGTTGTCCAACCACTCGTTGTGCTCGTCATCACCATTCCACAGGAAAGTGTACTCGGTCTCTCCCTTGGGCAGCGTGATGACGCGAACGGGGTCGCCATAACCTACCGCGTATGTATTGGTCAAAGCGTATGCACGTACCCAGTATTCGGTAGAAGGCTGCACGTCATACATGATATAGACGGGCGAGTAGTTGGTCTCGTCGTTGCTTTGGTTATAAGAAGAGTGGAAGTCGAGCACGCTGGGGTTGGGATTTTCTGCCCAGCAGAATCCGCGTTCGAGGATATTGCTTCCAGTAGCATTCATGCGAGCGACCATAGCGTGACTGCCTACAATCACTTCTCCTGTTGTTACCTTAGGAGCAGTTCCGCTACCGTTGAGTACATTATAAGCAAAAATGCCATTCTCGATGTTCTTTTCTGCTGCAGCAACCTTGTCGGCATCGATGTCGCCACTTGCCTTCAGACTTTGAGCATCAGCAACAGCCGCCTGCAACTGTTCCTGTCCATTGGGCTTGCCTGAAGCCAGTGCTTCCTCACCCGTGGCAATGATGGCATTCAGTTGCACGTAGAGTGCATTACTTGAGATGGCATTAGCTATTGCCGTCGACAATGCTCTTGAAGCAGCATCGCGACCAACACTTCCCGTAACGGCCTTGGCATCGGCAATGGCCTGCTCCAGAGCCTCCTTAGTGGTGGTATTCATCTCCTGTGCGACCAACTCCTCAGCCTGACTGATGAGCGCACTGAAAGCCGCTTGTTCGGCCTCCTCATCAAAGCCCAGGAAATAAAGATGGAAGTCATCGACGCAGACATAGTTGCCCGTAGCGCTGATGGTCTGGTAGCCAATCGTGATTTCGCCGGACACACTGACGAACTCCACTTCGTATCTGCCATAGACGCCCACTTCCGTGCGGTTGTCACCAGCAAAGAGGTAGGCTCCCGTCTGCTTCGCGCTGGGGTTGCTCTCCTGGATATTCTGGGCTACAGCATCAAGCTTATAGCGACCGTTGGGGAGATCTTTCAGCGTTTGCCAGAGTTTGGAATCGCTGACGCCACCGCTCCATGTCCACGTCTCTGCGTAGGTGTTACCAACCTTGCGAAAAGTGTTGTTGCCCTGTGTGCCCATTCCGCTGAACTTCCATCCGTCATTCCCACTCTCGAAACTGGGATTGGTGATAAGCCCCGTCACGTCCATGGGGTTGGTGGGACTGGCCAAATGCAACTCATAAGCCGTCATGGCCGCTTGCAGTCGACGCACAGCAGCGTCCATTCCCTCTTCTTGGGCGGCGTCCATCAACGCTTTCAAGGCGTTGCACGCAGCTTCCAGTTCAGCACCTTCGGCACTACCGTCGTGCTGATTCAGTTTGTCGGCATCGGCAACGAGTTGCTCCAGATAGTCCTTGACGTCCTGATAGATAAGCTGATAACTCAGGCGGAAGTTGTCGATACATACATAGTTACCCGTACAACTTTTGGTTTCGGCACCAATGCGCAAATTACCGTCTTTCACCACACAAGTCACCGTGTAGTCGTCGGGCATGTTGAAATTGGTTTTCTGGTCGTTGGCGTAAATCCAGGCACCCGTACATACCATACTCTTATTGCTCTCCTTGATGTTCTGGCACGCAACAGTCAGCGTATAAGTACCCACAGGCATGTTGACGAGGTCTTGATAAATGTAGGCATCACCCGCTGTGCTGCCAGACCATACCTCGCGATAATATCCACCATGTTTCAAGGGGAAGGTATTGTTGCCCTGTCTGCCAAAAGAATTGGTTTTCCACACAGAACGGCCCTCTTGCTCAAAGTCGGGGTCAGTGATGCGGTCCGTTACATCGGTTTGTGCTTTCGTTCCTACTGCGTGTAATATCAATACGAGGATAGCAAAAAGGAATTTGTTTTTCATGTATGAAAATATTGATTATCGGTATTATGCGCAACAAAAATAATTCATATTTTCAACTCGGCCAAATTTTTATCAAAAAAAGTCCCGTAACCTAGGTCACGGGACTCATATATAAAGTAGAGTAGATTAGTGGATTAACTGCCAATCCTGAAGTAAAGGTAGGAGATGGGCAGCCGATTCTCGTTTGTTTTTCTTCTTGACAGACATGTATTCGGCATAAAAATCAGGACTGTTCTTTTCGAATTTCTCCATGAACTTATCGTCAATCATCCTCGCTTCCTTACGTCCGCCTTCGTACTCTCGCTTCACAAGGAAGCAATGGTTACCCTGTGAGGATGCGGCATCGGCCCCAGCCACAAGGCCAGCTCCAATGGCTCCGAACATAACTCCAAATGCAAAGATTGCGGGAGCCCCCGAACCGGCTTGCTCATGAGGAAGTCGACTGACGAAGCATATCTGCCCATTTCCGTAGATATATGCGGGAGCATACCCTTTACCAAAACGCTCGCCATTGTAGTACATATGGGCCTTATTCACCAACAGAGTGTCGTGATAGAGCACAGCAAAGGCCTCATCTTTGAGGACTTTATTCAACGAGTCATTGTCTGTCTTTATACGCTGGTTCTGGGCGCGTCCTTTCAGTTTCAGCGTGTCCAGTTCAATCCAATTACCTTCCTGAAAATCAGCATAAGACAAGCAATACTTTACCTGAGCGAATGCCGATAAGGAGCAAAGGCAACATAATATTACGGCAATGAGCAAACGCCTCATCTCCACTTGCGTTTATTTCACAATGAGCAGGAAGTATTTCTTCTTACCCTGCTGAACAAGAAGGTATTTGTCGTCGAGCAAATCGGCAGGTGTTACCATCTGGTCAAAGGCAGCAAGTTTCTCCTTGTTCAGGGAAACACCGCCACCCTGGGTGAGTTTACGCATCTCGCCCTTCGATGCGAAGCATGGAGTGTGCTCGGCAAATAGGTCAACAGCCTTGCAGCCATCGCCATCGAGCAAGCTACGGCTAACCTCGAAATGGGGAACACCGCTGAACACGTCGAGCAGAGTGGCTTCGTCCAACTTCACCAGACTCTCTTTCGTGGCCTTACCGAACAGGATGTTCGAGGCTTCGAGGGCCAGTTCATAGTCCTCGCGACCATGCACCATTACGGTTACTTCCTCGGCCAAACGCTTCTGCAATACGCGACGACCCGGGTCTTGACGATGCTCTTCGATAAGCTGGTCGATGGTCTCTTTGTCCAGAGAAGTGAATATCTTAATGTAACGCTCAGCCTCCTCGTCGCCCACGTTCAACCAGAACTGGTAGAAAACATAGGGGCTGGTGCGGTTGCGGTCGAGCCATACGTTACCCTGCTCTGTCTTGCCGAATTTCTTGCCATCGGCCTTGGTGATAAGGGGACAGGTGAGAGCAAAGGCTTCGTTCTCCACGCCCAACTTACGGCGGATAAGTTCTGTACCCGTGGTAATGTTACCCCACTGGTCGCTGCCACCCATCTGCAGACGGCAACCCTTGGTCTCATAGAGGTGCAGGAAATCGTAGCCCTGCAGCAACTGATAAGTAAACTCGGTAAACGACATACCCTCCTGGAACTCACCGTTCAGGCGACGCTTCACACTATCCTTGGCCATCATATAGTTTACGGTGATGCACTTACCGATGTCGCGTGCGAAAGTAAGGAAGGTGAAGTCCTTCATCCAGTCGTAGTTATTCACAAGTTCTGCAGCATTGGGCGCATCGCTGTCGAAATCCAGGAAACGCGACAGCTGCTCGTGGATGCACTCCACATTGTGACGCAGCGTAGCCTCGTCCAGCAGATTACGCTCCTGACTCTTGCCGCTGGGGTCGCCAATCATACCCGTGGCACCACCTAACAGGGCGATGGGCTTGTGACCACAGCGCTGGAAGTGGCGCAGCATCATTACACCACACAGGTGACCGATGTGCAGACTGTCGGCCGTGGGGTCGATACCCACGTATGCCGTCTGCATACCCTTACTCAACATTTCCTCTGTTCCGGGCATCATGGTGTGTATCATGCCCCTCCATTTCAATTCTTCTACAAAGTTCATCTTATTAACTTTTAATTTTTAATTTTTCATTTTTAATTTCATCCGAACAGGTCTGGTTGCTCGGGAGTGCCGAAGCGGGTGCCATAGGTGCGACCCAGATGCTGATAAGCTAATTCCGTAACCTCGCGACCACGTGGCGTGCGCTTGATAAAGCCCTCCTTGATGAGGAAAGGCTCGTACACCTCTTCCACCGTACCTGCATCCTCGCCAACGGCGGTAGCAATGGTATTGATACCCACAGGACCTCCCTTGAACTTGTCGATGATGGTCAACAGTATCTTGTTGTCTATCTCGTCCAATCCATGCTTGTCGATATTCAGCGCTTCAAGAGCAATGCGGGCGATTTTCAAATCTATCTCGCCATTTCCACGAACCTGAGCAAAGTCACGCACACGCCGCAACAGAGCATTGGCAATACGTGGCGTACCACGACTGCGACTGGCAATTTCGCCAGCAGCCTCCGATGAAATGGGCACATTTAGTATCGAAGCCGAACGGATGATAATCTTCTTCAGCGTGGCAGAATCGTAGTATTCCAAATGCAGGTTAATGCCAAAACGGGCACGCAAAGGAGCCGTCAGCAATCCACTGCGCGTGGTGGCACCCACCAAAGTAAAAGGATTGAGGTCAATCTGTATCGAACGGGCCGATGGACCTTTGTCTATCATGATGTCGATGCGGTAGTCTTCCATAGCGGAATACAGGTACTCCTCGACAACAGGTGACAAACGATGAATTTCATCGATGAAAAGGACATCATTTGGCTCTAACGACGTCAGCAAACCTGCCAAATCGCCAGGTTTGTCCAGCACAGGCCCACTAGTTACCTTGAAACCTACCCCCAATTCATTAGCAATGATGTTCGACAGCGTAGTCTTACCCAATCCAGGAGGGCCATGCAGCAAAGTATGGTCCAACGGCTCGCCACGATAACGGGCAGCCTCGACGAAGACACGCAGATTTTCCGTCACCTTCGTCTGACCACTGAAATCCTCGAAACGGAGAGGTCTGAGAGCATTCTCAAAGTCCTTTTCGCGCAGGTTCCGCTGTTCCCTTATATCGAAATCTTCACTCATTTTCGTAATTTGCTGGCAAAGATACAAAATTTCTCACGTTCGACATAATATTTTCTTTTTTTCTATTACCATTTAATCTATTTTTTCGTATCTTTGCAAACGAATGAATAAACACAATTACTAACTATTTAAACACACACAATTATGAAGAAAATTTTACGCTTTTTCCTTTTGGCCGTTATGGCTATGGTCAGTTACAACGCTATGGCCGAGGACATCATCTGGTCCGAGGATTGGAGCGGTGTAGTTGATTACACGTCTGACTACAAGGCCGACCCCGCTGGTTTCAACTCGAACTACACCTTCACAGGTACAGTATTAAATGATGATGGTACAGTTAAAAGCGGTACGAAATTCTATGGCGAGAATTTAGCAGGCGGTCAGGCACCTGAACTGCTAATTGCAAAAAATGGAGGTTCGTTTACAGCTACGATTGCCTTGAATGGTAAAAGCGGCGAAATGATGCTTTCGTTCAAGACAAACAAGACCCTTACAGTTGATACGGCTAACAAAGGCGTGACATTCAGTGAGGCTGAAAAGTCTGGAAACACTTACATTCTTACTGTTACCGTTCCTGAAGGAACAGAACCTTTGGTTCTTACTTTCTCGAACAGCACCAGTTCAAATGCTCGCTTCGATGATGCCAAGCTCTATCAGGGAACGGCAAAGAAGCCCGCAGGTCTGTCTTGGGGTAAGGCTTCTACAAGTGTAACGCTGGGTGGCGACTATGCCAACATCCCCACGCTGCAGAACAGCAACAACCTGCCTATCACCTGCACCACCAGTAACGATTCTGTTGCTACCGTTACCAATGCCGGTGAAATCAATGTCGTAGGTGCCGGTAAGGCCGTTATCTCTGCCATTTTCGAAGGCAATGACGAATACGAAGCTCAGACCGTTTCTTTTGAGTTGACCGTTAAGCCCGCTATCGACGATGATGCCAAGGGTCAGAAGAACAATCCCTACCTCATGACCGACGAGGACTTCCTGGCACTGGTTTTGTCTCTCGACACCATCTCAAAGCCCAAGTCTTCAACAATCTACATCAAGGGCTATATCACCAATGTTGAAGAGGTTAATTTGGAGTATGGAAACGCCACCTTCAAGATTGCTGCTGTCAACGAGAAGGATGCAGATATGAAACTGAAGGTTTACAGAGCTAAGTATCTGAGCAAGACGAGCTTCACAGCAGAAGATCAGATTGCCGTAGGCGACGAGGTTATCGTATGTGGTCAGATTCAATGGTTCTATCCTGAAGGAGGCGAGGGAGAGCCTCAGGTTGCTCAGGGTGGTTACATCTACATGCAGAACGGCAATACCGACGGCATTCGTTCAATTGACAATGGGAAATTGACAACGGACAATGTTATCTACGATTTGAGTGGCCGTCGTGTAGCCAAGGCTCAGAAAGGCATCTACCTCATCAACGGCAAAAAAGTTGTGAAATAAACAGCCCCCTCTAACTCTCCCCAGGGGGAGTATAAAAGAGTCGCAGATTGTCTGCGGCTCTTTTTTATGCCTCTTCGCCATTTTCTTCCTCTTAATTTTTCACTTTTCACTTTTAATTTTTAATTTTGTATTCACTATGGTACTGAATTATATTTGGATTTTTTTCTTTCTTGTGGCATTCCTTATCGCCGCAGTACAATTGTGCATGGGTAATACCGAGGTGTTCCCAGCCATTATTGAGAGTACGTTTGCCTCGTCGAAAACCGCTTTCGAAATCTCCCTGGGCCTGACAGGAACCCTGGCCCTGTGGATGGGCATCATGAAGATTGGCGAGAAAGGCGGACTGGTGAATGCCCTCGCACGTGCGCTGAATCCTCTATTTAAACGTCTGTTCCCAGAGATTCCCGAAGGGCATCCCGTGTTCGGACACATCTTTATGAATCTGGGGGCCAACATGCTGGGACTGGACAATGCGGCCACCCCTTTGGGACTGAAGGCGATGGAAGGCATGGAGGAAATTAAAAATGAAAAATTAAAAATTAAAAATGAGCGAGGGGAGATTGATGAGAACGAGATGCAGCAGCTTAAGGAGACTGCATCCAACCCGATGATTATGTTCCTGGTGCTGAACACCAGCGGACTGACATTGATTCCTGTCTCCATCCTCGTTTATCGGGCACAACTGGGAGCCGCACAACCCACAGATGTCTTTATACCTATATTATTAGCTACCACTATTGCCACAATGGCGGGTATCATCATCACCAGTCTCTATCAGCGCATCAATCTCTTCAACCGTGCCATCATGGGTACGATGTTGGGCCTCTGCGTGCTGGTGAGCGGAATGGTTTGGGTGAGCACGCAACTGAGCAAGGACCAACTCAGCCTTTACAGTACCACCATTGCCAACGTTCTATTGTTCGGAATCATCGCGGCTTTCATCGTTGCCGGCATGCGCAAGAAGGTCAACGTTTACGAGGCCTTCATCGAAGGAGCCAAAGGCGGTTTCGAAACCGCTGTTCGCATCATTCCCTATCTGGTGGCCATCCTCGTTGCCATTGGCATTTTCCGTGCCTCTGGCGCTATGGATGTACTGATTAGCGGCATCGAGAAGGGCTTCACCCTCGTGGGCATCAATGCTGACTTTGTAGGTGCTCTGCCCACTGCCCTCATGAAACCGTTGAGCGGTAGCGGAGCACGTGGCATGATGGTGGATGCCATGACCAACTACGGTCCCGACTCCTTCGTGGGTCGCCTCTCATGCATCTTCCAGGGGGCAACGGACACCACCTTCTACATTCTGGCAGTTTACTTCGGCTCTGTAGGTGTCCGCAACACCCGTCACGCCGTTGCAGCAGGCCTTCTGACCGACCTTGTTGGTGTCATCGCCGCCATTGGCATTGCTTACCTTTTCTTTTATTAAGACCCTGATATTCCGATATAATGATATAACGATATAACGTCAAAAAATATGGCTAACCTAAAGAGCTTATTTAAAGATACCGCCATTTATGGCATGAGCAGCATCATCGGACGTTTCCTCAACTATCTGCTCGTTCCGCTTTATACCCATTACATGCCCACCGAATCGGGCGACTATGGCATATCGACGAACATCTACGCTTATACGGCTCTGATTCTGGTACTGCTGACGTTCGGCATGGAGACCACATTGTTCCGGTTTGCCAACAACCCCCTCCCATCCTCCCCGAGGGGAGGGGCATCTTCCCCACTCGGGGGGAATGAGGGAAGCCTTTGGCCAGACAGGGTATTCTCGACAGGGTTTGCGCTGATTGGTTCACTCACTGCGGTATTCCTGATTTGTCTTTTCGGATTCATCACCCCCATTGCCAACTATCTGGGCTATGCCGAACACCACAATTACCTGCTGATGATGGCGGCAGTGGTGGCCATGGATGCCCTGCAGGCACTGCCTTTCTCGTACCTGCGATTCCAGAAACGTCCCATACGCTTTGCTTCGCTGAAGTTGCTGTTCATCGCCTTCAACATCGGGCTGAACATACTCTATTTCATGGTGCTGCACAAGACCAGCGTCTTCTACGTCTTTGCCATCAACCTGGCCTGCACCAGCCTCATCTCCCTGCTCTTCATCCCCGGGATATTCAAGATTCGGTGGCAATTCGACTGGACACTCTTGAAACGAATGCTCAGCTATTCGTGGCCCATATTGGTGCTGGGCATTGCGGGCATACTGAACCAAGTGGCCGACAAGATAATGTTCCCACTGGTGTATCCCAATAAAGCCGACGCCAACGTACAACTGGGCATCTACGGCAGTTGTGTGAAGATTGCCATGATTATGGCCATGATTACCCAGGCCTTCCGTTACGCCTACGAACCCATCGTCTTTGCCAAGGCCAAGGACAGAGACAGCAAGGAATACTACGCCGTAGCCATGAAGTATTTCCTCATCTTCACCTTGCTGGCATTCCTGTGCGTGATGGGTTACATCGATGTACTGCAACTGATTCTGGGCAAGGGTTATCGCGAGGGTATGGCTGTGGTGCCCATCGTCATGGCGGCCGAGATTATGATGGGGGTATATTTCAACCTGTCGTTCTGGTACAAGCTTATCGACAAGACCATCTATGGTGCTTGGTTCTCGTTGGCGGGATGTGCCGTGCTCTTTGCCGTAAATTACTTCTTCATTCCACAGTACAGCTACATGGCTTGTGCCTGGGGCGGCGTAGCAGGATACGGCACAGCTATGGTGCTTTCGTACATCGTGGGACAGGTCAAGAACCCCATCCCCTACCCGATGAAGAGCATTACGGTCTACGTCTTGATGACGGCCCTGTTCTATGCCGTAATGTACCTGACCAGCGAGTGGCATCTGGCTCTGCGCCTTGCGCTGAACACCCTGCTCATCCTGCTCTTCCTGGCTCACATATACTGGCATGAAGTCCGGAAAAAAACTCATAAATCATAACTAATACTATGGACAGACGAGAATTTCTGAAAGCCTCCGCACTGGTTTCTGCGGCATTGGCAACAAGCGATTTTGCCGAAGCAAACGACCTTCTGGGTATCAATTCCGAACACTCTGCCGACGGAGAAAGCAACTCGTTGCTGGCTTCGGCTCCCATGTTACAAAACTATGCAGCCACCTCCATCGGTGTGGCCTTCGCCGTCAATGCTACGGCCAACGGATATGTCATCTATGGCGAGAAGTCCGACCTGAGCGATGGACGGAAGGTGATGTGTGGCGGATTCCGCACCACGGAAATCAACGACCGTGTCATTCAGGTGCGACTGACCGGACTGAAACCCTCCACCACCTATTACTATCGCATCGGAGCCGACCGCATCAGCTACAAAGGCGGCTATAACATAAAGGTAACGGGTAACGAGGAAGACAGCCACATCTACAGCTTCACTACGGCAGGCGTCGAAAGCCGTGCCCATTTCTGCGTCATCAACGATACACACGTCGAATGGGAACCCTTCGGACGCGCCATCGAGAAGATAGCCCAACTGGCACCCAGTTGCGTCCTTTGGAACGGCGATGCCAGCAACGTAGAGGAAACCATCGAGGCACAGATGCGCATCTTCCTGAAGCCTGAAATCGCATGCAAGGACTACGCCAGTCAAATTCCCTACCTCTTCTGTCCAGGCAACCACGACCTGCGTGGTATGGCCAACCGCCATTTGGAACGCGTGTGGATGTACCGTCAGCCCGAGGAGCGCGACAGCCGCGACTGGGACCTGGGACGCGACTTTGCCATCCGCATGGGCGAGGTAGCCATGATAGGTCTGGACACCGGCGAGGACAAGTTGGATACGAATCCCAAGTTTGCTGGCACCTTCAACAGCAAGGCCTATCGCGAGGCACAGACCCTGTGGCTCAGCGACGCCCTGCGACAGCCCGAGATAGCCAAAGCCCCCTATCTGGTGGCCTTCTGCCACATCCCTCTCTTCGACCCAAATCCCAAGCGCAACCCGGGCGATGTCAGTCCTGACGACAAAGACCCGCAATACAGTACCGACTACGCCATGTGGCAACGCACCTGCGCCCAGATGTGGACACCGCTACTCGAGAAAGCCCGCTGCCAGCTCATCATCACGGCCCACCAGCACCGCTATCGCTACGATGCACCCACTGCCACACGTCCCTGGGCACAGATTGTGGGTGGAGGTCCCAACATGGATGCCAGTCAAAAGGGCAAGTTCCCCACCGTCATCGAAGGCGAAGTCAGGGATGGCAAACTACACATCACCGTCCATAATCTGCTGTCTGGTGAAGTCCAGCAGACCCTGACCTTCAATCGTCGCAAAAAATAGGAAACAGGCTTACGGCGATATCGTGCGTGGCGGTCACCTCATCTTCCAGATGGGACCACAACCGAACAAACAGCGAAACACGTCGAAGAAAGCCGCTCCGTATTCGATGAGTACACCGTAATACAACTAATAATATATGAAAAAAAGCGCTATTCGTCTGGAATCTTTGTAAGTAAATCATACAGATTTGCGTAGGAACATAATAGAAAAGGGAGAGCCATAACGACTCCCCCTTTTCTATTATAAAGTATAAAGGAACGATAGAGTTTATCGGATGAACAGCAGTTCGCGATACTTCGGCAGGGGCCAAAGGGCATCGTCGACGATGAGCTCGAGTTTGTCTATCTGATAGCGGATGGTGTCGAACATCGGAGCAATGGTATCGTGGTATGCAATGGCCTTCTCGTGTTCGTCCTCTATCTTATTAGCCACCTTACGGGCAGCAACGAGTTCCTCGACCTGCGTCTCGATGCTGGCAGTGCGTGTGGCTATTTCTTCAATGAGCTTCAGGTTCCGGGCACTGAGTGTGTTGGCTTTCTCTGCAGGGAACACAGCACGCATATCCTCCACATTGCTCAGCAGCTGGCTCTGGTAACGCGTAGCCACGGGAATGATGTGGTTCATCGAGAGGTCGCCCAGTACGCGGGCCTCAATCTGAATCTTCTTGGTGTAGGTCTCCCACTTCACCTCGTTACGAGCCTCGAGCTCCTTCTTCGTCATGACGCCCAGGCTCTCGAACATCTGGATGCTGTCGGCATCGAGGTAGCGTTCGAAGATGACGGGGCAGCTGGTCTCGACATCCAATCCGCGCTTGGCGGCTTCTGCCTTCCATTCGTCGCTGTAGCCATTGCCGTCGAAGCGGATGGGTTTGCAGGTCTTGATGTCCTCGCGCAGGACGTCGATGATGGCATGGAACGTGGCGCTGTGACCTGTTCCGGTGAGTTTCTTCTCAAGTTCAGGTATGCGAGCGTCGACACGTTTCTTGAACGAAGCAAGGGCCTCAGCAACGGCTGCGTTCAGGGTTATCATGGCACTGGCGCAGTTGGCCTCAGAACCTACGGCACGGAACTCGAAACGGTTACCCGTGAAGGCGAAGGGGCTGGTGCGGTTACGGTCGGTGTTGTCGATGAGCAATTCAGGAATCTCGGGAATGTCCATCTTCATGCCCTGCTTGCCACCCATGGCAAAGAGGTCGTCCTTGTCGGCACGCTCGATGTGGTCGAGCAGTTCGCTTACCTGACGACCCAGGAACGAGGAGATGATGGCTGGCGGTGCCTCGTTGGCCCCCAGACGGTGGGCGTTGGTGGCAGACATGATGCTGGCCTTGAGCAGACCGTTGTGACGATAAACGCCCATCAGCGTTTCAACAATGAACACAGCAAAGCGCAGGTTTGTCTCGGGCGTCTTACCAGGAGCGTGGAGCAGGACGCCGGTGTCGGTAGAGAGCGACCAGTTGTTATGCTTACCGCTACCATTGATGCCTGCGAACGGTTTCTCGTGCAGCAGGGCGCGGAATCCATGCTTGCGGGCTACGCGCTTCATCAGCGACATCAGCAACATGTTGTGGTCGACGGCCAGGTTGGTTTCCTCGAAGATGGGAGCCAGTTCAAACTGGTTGGGAGCCACCTCGTTGTGACGTGTCTTGCAGGGGATGCCAAGTTCCAGGGCCTGAATCTCCAGGTCGCGCATGAAGGCAGCGACGCGTTCTGGAATGCTTCCAAAGTAGTGGTCGTCCATCTGCTGGTTCTTAGCAGAGTCGTGGCCCATGAGGGTACGACCCGTCAACAGCAAGTCGGGACGGGCAGCATAGAGTCCCTCATCCACGAGGAAGTACTCCTGCTCCCAACCGAGATTGCTCGTCACCTTCTTCACGGCAGGGTCGAAGTAGTGACATACCTCCGTAGCGGCTACATTAACTGCTTTCAGGGCGCGAAGCAGCGGAGCCTTGTA
The DNA here is from genome assembly GCA_017617235.1 of Bacteroidaceae bacterium. Classification (GTDB taxonomy): domain Bacteria; phylum Bacteroidota; class Bacteroidia; order Bacteroidales; family Bacteroidaceae; genus Physcousia. The sequence continues at coordinate 22,022 of JAFZWQ010000049.1, forward strand.
GTCGAGCGATTCGCCACTGTAACTGATAAATACGGTGGGGATGATGAGCGTGTCGTCGATGATGAAGACAGGGCTTGTGGGGTCCCAGGCCGAGTAGCCGCGAGCCTCGAAAGTTGAACGAATGCCGCCACTGGGGAAACTGGAAGCATCGGGTTCCTGCTGCACGAGCAGCTTGCCGCTGAACTCCTCAATCATGCCGCCCTTGCCGTCGTGCTCGATGAACGAGTCATGCTTCTCGGCAGTGCCCTCGGTCAGGGGCTGGAACCAGTGCGTGTAGTGCGTCACACCGTTTTCCTTGGCCCACTGCATGATGCCAGCTGCCACTGCGTCGGCAATGGTTCGGTCGAGGCGTGCACCATTGTCTATCACGTCTATCATCTTCTCGTATACGTCCTTGGGCAGGTACTTGTACATTTTCTCGCGGTTGAAGACATGCTTGCCAAAGTATTCGCAAGGTCTTTCGGCAGGAGCTTTTACGTCGAGAGGTTTCTTCTTGAATGCCTCGCCGACAACCTGAAATCTTAGTTCGTTTGCCATAATTGTATCGTTTTATGGGGTTAGAAAATTTGTTTGATTCTCTCTAATGCTTCTTTTGTGCGTTCACTTTGTCCGAAGGCTGTAAGGCGGACGAATCCTTCACCGGAGGGACCGAAACCGACTCCGGGTGTGCAAACCACATGGGCTTCGGTGAGCAGACGTTCGAAGAACTGCCACGAGGACAGGCCATACGGCGTGCGAACCCACAGATAAGGGGCATCATCGCCTCCGTAGACTTGAATGCCGATAGCCCTCAGTGCCTCCTTCATTGAACTGGCGTTCTTCATGTAGTAGCCGATGGTGGCGCGTATCTGCTGCTGGCCCTCTGGGGTGTAGATAGCCTCTGCGGCACGCTGGCTGATGTAGCTGGTGCCGTTGAACTTGGTACACTGGCGGCGACTCCACAACTGGTTCAGGGGTACGGGTAATGTCTTTGGTACAACGGTGTATCCACAGCGAATACCCGTAAAGCCAGCCGTCTTGGAATAACTGTGAAACTCTACTGCGCATTCCATGGCCCCATCAATTTCGTAGATACTGTGAGGCACATTGTCGTGACGGATATAAGCCTCGTAAGCAGCATCGTAGAGGATGAGCGCATTGTTTTGGAGGGCGTATTCAACCCATCGATAAAGTTCCTTGTATGAGAGCGTCGTACCCGTGGGGTTGTTGGGGTAGCACAGGTAGATAACATCCACATGCTCCTTGGGCAGTTCAGGAACGAAGCCGTTCTCTGCCGTGCAGGGCTGCTTCACAATCTTACGGCCTGCCATTACATTGGAATCCACATAGACGGGATAGACAGGGTCGGTGACAGCAATGATATTGTCTTTTCCGAGCAATTCCTGGAAGTTTCCGGTATCACTCTTGGCTCCGTCGCTGACGAAAACCTCGTCGGCATCTATATCTATACCGCGTGAACGGTAATCATGCTCTACGATGGCGTTGCGCAGGAAGTCATAGCCCCTCTCAGGACCGTACCCACGGAAGGTGGCACTCTGTCCCATCTCATCGGCAGCTTTATGCAGGGCCTCCACCACAGCGGAGCACAGCGGCTGCGTCACGTCGCCAATGCCCAGGCTTATCACATCCGCCTCGGGATTCTCTGCCTTGAAGGCCTGCACCTTCTTGGCAATATCTGCGAACAAATAGTTGCTCGCCAGATTCATATAATGGTCATTAATTTTCATAATCTTCAATGTTCAATGATTTCAATCTCCCCATCGAACACAAACTCCGCAGGCCCGGTCATGTAGAGGGTGTTGTCTGCTCCTTTCCATTCGATATCAAGCGCACCACCATCCATGACGATGTGCGAACGACACCCACTACGCCCCGTAACATGGGCGGCAACAGCAGTAGCACAGGCACCTGTGCCACAAGCCATCGTGATACCACTCCCGCGTTCCCAGACGCGCATTCGAATGCCGTCAGGACGCATTTCGGCAAATTCGATGTTGCAACGTTCTGGGAAACACGGATGATGCTCGAGTCGTGAGCCTTCTGTGGCAATATCAATGGTGTTTATATCTTCTACGAAAATTACATAGTGGGGATTGCCCATACAAACGAAGGTGCCGTCGGGAAGGGGCTCGTTGCTGGATACAAACTGTTTATCGTTCTTGAGGGATGGCGTACCCATATCTACGGTGACGGACTCCACTTTGTGGCTCTCCGAATCAACTTGCAATTGCAGCTCCTTGATGCCCGAACGGGTCTGCAGACGGATATACTTTTGACTGGTAAGTCCTCGTTCGTACACATATTTCCCGATGCAGCGGCTGGCATTGCCGCACATCATGGCCTCGCTGCCGTCGGCGTTGAAGATACGCATCCCAAAATCGACTTCGGGCGATGTCGAACGTTCGATGAGCACCAAACCATCAGAACCAATACCCTTATGGCGGTCGCTCCAGGCAATGGCTGCTTTTACGGGGTCGGCGATGGGGTGCTCCATGGCGTTGACGTAGATGTAGTCGTTGCCACAGCCGTGCATCTTGGTGAAGGGAATCTTGTCGGTCATGTTTTTGTCGGGGGCAAAGTTACTGAAATATTTCGAGACTCAGGCGTTATCGTGGAGGAATTTGTCTACTTTCTGGGCTGTCTGCTTGCCGCTGGCCATAGCGCGGACTACGAGGCTGGCGCCATTGGCGGAGTCGCCACATACGAAGACGTTCTGGGGGTAGGCGGGATGCTCGGGTTTGAGGAAGCCCATAGCGAGGAGGACGAGCTCGGCCTTGATGATTTCAGGCTTGCCCTTCTCTACCATGATGGGGCGACCGCCCTCCGGGTTTGGCTTCCAGTCAATCTCCTGAACCTTTACGCCTGTCAGATGGCCATTCTCGCCCAGGAACTCGAGGGTGTTGATGTTCCAACGGCGGGTGCAGCCTTCCTCGTGCGACGAGGTGGTCTTGAGGGTGCGAGGCCAGTTTGGCCAGGGGTTCTGGGGGTCGTCGGGGCCCTCGACGGGACGGGGCATGATTTCGATCTGGGTGACGGACTTGCAGCCCTGGCGATGGGCGGTACCGATGCAGTCGGAGCCGGTGTCGCCGCCGCCGATGACGAGGACGTCCTTGCCTTTGGCGGTGATGCGCTCGTCCTTGGAGAACTCGATGCCGGCGAGGACGCGGTTCTGCTGGGAGAGGAGCTCGAGGGCGAAGTGGACGCCCTTCAATTCGCGGCCGGGGGCCTTGAGGTCACGGGCGGTGGGGGTGCCGGTGGCGAGGACGACGGCGTCGTATTGTTGCGACAGAGTCGCAACAGACAGGACGGGGGACTCGGCGGACACGGAAGAGGCGGCCGGGGCGGCAGCGGGGGAACCCGCCGGAGAACCGGCGGGCACGGTGGCTCCGTAGCGGAACTCGATGCCTTCGGCTTCGAGGAGGCCAATGCGGCGGTCGATGATAGCCTTATTCAGTTTGAAGTTAGGGATACCATAGCGGAGGAGGCCGCCGGCAGCCTCGTTCTTCTCGAATACAGTTACCTGGTAGCCCATCAGGTTAAGGTCGTTGGCGGCAGCCAGTCCGGCAGGACCGGCGCCGATGACGGCGACGCGCTTACCGTTGCGCTTGATGTCGGTGCGGGGCTGGATGAAGCCTTCCTGGAAGGCCATCTCGGTGATGGCAGCCTCATCCTCACGATTGGTAGTTGGCTCGTGGTTAAAACGGTTCAGCACACAGGCCTTCTCGCACAGGGCGGGACAGATGCGGCCAGTGAACTCTGGGAAGGGGTTAGTGCTATTCAGCAAGCGATAAGCCAACTCCCAGTCGCCTTTATACAGCGCGTCGTTCCACTCGGGGGCCTTGTTGCCCAGTGGACAGGCCCAGTGGCAGAAGGGCACGCCGCAGTCCATGCAGCGCGATGCCTGCAGTTTACGTTCGCGCGTGGAGAGCGTCTGCTCTACCTCGCCGAAGTCGTGGATGCGGTCGTGGACGGGGCGGTAGCCGGCCTCCTGACGGCCAATTTCTAAAAATGCTTTAGGATTTCCCATATTTTTTTCGTTTTTAATGTCTGACGTTATGTTTTATTTAATTTTTCGACTTTGAGGGTGCTTTGTAGTCATTACAATCGGCATTTTGACCCTCGGAGGACGCTTTGTAGTCAATACAATCGGCATTTTGACCCTCGGAGGACGCTTTGTAGTCAATACAATCGGCATTTTGACCCTCGG
>JAFZWQ010000050.1 GCA_017617235.1 Bacteroidaceae bacterium
ACTACATCTTCCATCTCGTAACGGGTGTAGAGCTTTACCTTGCCGGCCTTCACCTGACAGCTCAGTGAGCTATAGGCACCCAGCAGCAGCTGCTGACCCGTCTGACCCTTAGCGTAGAAGGTACGGCTTACCTGAGCACCACCGAAAGAACGGTTAGCCAGCATGCCACCGTACTCACGAGCGAAGGGAACGCCCTGAGCCACGCACTGGTCGATGATATTGTTTGAAACCTCAGCCAAACGATAAACGTTGGCCTCGCGAGCACGATAGTCACCACCCTTTACGGTGTCGTAGAACAGACGGTAAACAGAGTCGCCATCGTTCTGATAGCACTTGGCGGCGTTGATACCACCCTGAGCAGCGATAGAGTGAGCGCGACGGGGAGAGTCCTGAATACACAGGTTGATAACGTTGAAGCCCATCTCACCAAGTGAAGCAGCTGCAGAAGCACCAGCCAAACCAGTACCAACGACGATGATGTCGAGCTTCAGCTTGTTCTTGGGGTTAACCAGACGCTGATGAGCCTTATATTCCTTCCATTTCTCAGGCACTGGACCTGCGGGAATCTTTGAATCTATTACTTTTGCCATAATATCCTTATAATTATGAGTTACGAATTAGAAGTTACGATTAGCAAGCACCGCAGCCACCGCAGCACAGCGAGGGAGCGCAGCCGAAAGCAAACGCCAGGACTACGGCCAGGAACATAAGCACTACCAAAGTTACATAGATGGTGCCAATGCAACGCCAGCGATTGAACCAAATCTTACCGCTCCAACCCAGCGTTTGCAGGGCTGACCAGAAACCGTGGGTCAGATGGAACCACAGGGCCAGCAGCCAAACAATGTACAGGGCCACGAAGACGGGGCACGAGAAGGTTTCCACAATCCAACCAAAACCATCGGTGGGAGAGCATGCGAGGCCTTCCCAGCCCATAAGTTCGGCAAACATCATGTTGTACCAGAAGTTGAACAAGTGCAGGCACAAACCCAGGCAAACGATAATGCCGAGCACCAACATGTTCTGGCTGGCCCACTCTACCTTCTCAGGTTTCTCGGTAACAGCATAACTGCTGGCTCCACGAGCACGACGGTTCTGGATTGTCAGCACGAAGGCATAGACAATGTGCAGCGCAGCCAGTGCGGCCAGTCCCAGAGTTGCTGCAACAGCATACCAGTTGGCACCCAGCAGTTCACAAATCGTGTTATAGGCCTCCTTCGAGAACAGGGCCGCCACGTTCATGCTGCCATGAAATGTCAGGAACAGGATAAGTGCCACACCGGTAACGGACATGATTACTTTCCTGCCGATTGATGAATTAGTTAACCACATAAAATTAGGATTGATTTAAGTTATTAATAAATTATTGTTACTTACTTTTAGGTATTATCGCCTACAAAGATACGATTAAGTGAGCGAAAAAACAAATTTAAGGCTACGATTCTCGTGGAAATTCATTATTTTTGCAGTGAAATCCGATTGAGAACAATGAAGGAACATTACGACGTCGTTGTGGTGGGGGCAGGACATGCAGGTTGCGAAGCGGCCTGTGCTGCTGCTCAAATGGGAGCGCAGACGCTACTCATCACAATGGACATGAACAAAATAGCACAGATGTCCTGCAATCCTGCGGTAGGCGGCATTGCAAAGGGACAGATTGTGCGCGAGATTGATGCGCTGGGGGGGCACATGGGTCAGGTGACGGATAGTACCACCCTTCAATTCCGTATGTTGAACCGTTCGAAGGGACCAGCCATGTGGAGCCCGCGTGCCCAATGCGACAGAGGACGCTTCATCTGGGCCTGGCGACAGGTGGTGGAAAACCAGCCGAACCTCAGCATCTGGCAGGACCAAGTGAAGGAACTGCTGGTGGAAGACGGACGTGTGACGGGTGTCGAAACTTACCTGGGTGTAACCTTCACGGCTCGCTGTGTCATCATTACAGCAGGAACGTTCCTCAATGGTCTCATGCATATCGGACGCACCAAGTTGGCAGGAGGACGCTGTGCCGAACCGCCTTCGCTCCGACTGTCGGAAAGCATAGCCCAACATGGCATTACGGTGGGACGTATGAAGACGGGAACACCTGTCCGCATCGATGGGCGCAGTGTGCATTTCGACGAGATGACTCTGCAGCCTGGCGACCACGACTTTCACAGGTTCTCGTATTTCCCTGAATCTAATAAGGCTTATGAGGCTCATGGGGCTCATGAGACTCTCAGGTCTCTCCCCTGCTGGATAACCTATACCAACCCTGCTGTTCACGAGAGGTTGAGACAAGGTTTGCCCGACTCTCCGCTCTTCAACGGGCAGATACAATCCATAGGCCCACGTTACTGTCCCAGTATCGAAACGAAACTGGTAACCTTTGCCGACAAGGAACAGCACCAACTTTTCCTGGAACCGGAAGGCTTGCACACGCAGGAATATTATTTGAATGGGTTCTCCTCGTCGCTTCCCATCGATGTGCAGTTGGAGGCCCTGCGATTGATTCCTGCCTTCCGCGACCTGAAGGTGTACCGTCCAGGTTATGCCATCGAGTATGATTACTTCGACCCTACCCTGCTCCACCACACATTGGAAAGCAAGAAGGTCGAGGGACTCTATCTGGCAGGTCAGGTAAATGGTACCACGGGCTATGAGGAAGCCGCAGGTCAAGGTCTGGTGGCTGGCGTGAATGCTGCCCTCAAGTGCAGCGGTGGTGGTGAATTTGTGATGCATCGCGATGAGAGTTATATTGGTGTGCTTATCGACGACCTGGTGACGAAAGGCGTTGACGAACCTTATCGTATGTTTACCAGTCGTGCGGAGTTCCGCATCCTGCTTCGTCAGGACGATGCTGATGCACGCCTCACCCCACGTGCCTACGAACTGGGTCTTGCCACTAGTGAACGATACAATCATTGGACAGAGAAACGCGACGAGATTGAGCGCATCCTGGCGTTCTGTAAGGATTTTTCCGTCAAGGCTGCGCTCATCAATCCCTACTTGGAGAACCTGGGAGTTGCACCGTTGGCAAAGGGATGTAAACTTATCGACTTGCTAAGTCGTCCGGGACTCTCTTTCGAGAACCTCTCCCCTGCCCTGAACCGCTTGGCAGAGACGCTCGATGCCACACCCAACCGTAAGGAGGAAATAGCAGAGGCGGCAGAGATTCAAATCAAGTATCAGGGTTACATCGAACGCGAACGACAGATGGCAGAGAAGATGCAACGGCTGGAGGGGTTACACATTCGTGGGCGCTTCCGTTATGAGGAGATTCAGTCGCTCTCGACGGAGGCTCGTCAGAAGTTGGCCCACATCGACCCAGAGACACTGGCACAGGCCAGTCGCATACCAGGTGTGTCGCCCAGCGACGTGAACGTATTACTGGTACTTTTGGGTCGATAGTTTCACGTGAAACAAGCATTATCCCATAAGCCCTATAAGCCTTGTAAGAACCAAAAATCAAAAACAATAAATCATGAACAATCCAATTTTACTTAAGAACCTTCGCAATGTCCCTGACTTCCCCATCAAGGGTATCCAGTTCAAGGACGTGAGCACCCTATTCAAGGATGCCGAATGCCTGCGCATTATGGTCGACGAACTGTACGAAATGTACAAGGACAAGGGCATTACCAAGGTGGTAGGTATAGAGAGTCGAGGCTTCATCGTGGGCGCAGCGTTGGCTTTGCGACTGGGTGCCGGCTTTGTTATGTGTCGCAAGCCTGGCAAGCTGCCAGCTGAAACGCGACAGGCTTCGTATATGAAAGAGTATGGTAAGGACACCATCGAGATTCACTCGGATGCCATTAGCGAGGATGATGTGGTGCTGTTGCACGACGACTTGCTGGCTACAGGCGGTAGCATGAAGGCTGCCTATGGGTTGGTGATGGAATTCAATCCCAAGAAGGTCTATATCAACTTTATTATTGAACTGACCATTGAGGGTTTGAACGGACGTGCTGTATTCGATGATGATACAGAAATAACGACGCTGCTTACAATTTGAAGAAAGAGGTAAGTGAATACCTGAAAGGCATTGTCAGCAACCTGCCCGACCTGCCTGGTTGCTACCAGTATCTTGATGATACGGGTACCATTATTTATGTAGGTAAGGCAAAACGATTGAAACGGCGCGTCTCGTCGTACTTTCAAAAGGAGCACCAGAGTCTGAAGACGGCACGTTTGGTTGAGAATATTCGCGACATCAAATACATCGTTGTGAATACAGAGGAGGATGCGCTGTTGCTCGAGAACAATCTCATCAAGCAATGGAATCCCAAATACAACATCCTGCTGAAAGATGGCAAGACATATCCCAGCATTGTTGTTACGAATGAATATTTCCCACGTATCTTTCAGACGCGCAAGATAAACAAACGTTTTGGTACATACTTCGGGCCGTACAGTCATGTGCAGACGATGTACATGTTGCTCGAACTTATCCAGAATCTCTATCCCTTGCGACGCTGCAAAATGCCTATCACGGCAGACGGTGTTGCCCAAAAGCGTTATAGGGAGTGCCTGGATTATCACATCCACAACTGTGCTGGAATGTGTATTGGCAAGGTTGACCACGAGGAGTATATGCGTTGGATTGATGAGGCCAAGGAAATATTGAAAGGAAATACACGCGATTTGGAACGGCAAATGCGCGATGAAATGATGCAATTGGCTGCGGAATTACGCTTCGAGGAAGCTGAACAATTGAAGCGCAAATATCAATTGCTCGAGAATTACAGAAGTAAGAGCGAGGTGGTAAGCAATACCGTCAGCAATGTCGACGTGTATAATATAGAGGTAGGCGAAAAAGAGGTCTATGTAAACTATCTGCATGTGGTGAATGGTTGCATCACCCAGGCCTTTACCTTCGAGATTCGGAAACGGCTTGATGAATCGCCAGAGGAACTTTTGGTGTTAGGTATTGGTGAAATGCGTGAACGCTATCCCAGTGATAGTAAGGAAGTTATCATACCGTTCCCCGTGGAACTTTCACTCGAAAATGTGGAACTAACGGTGCCACAACGTGGTGATAAGAAGACTTTGTTGGAACTGTCTCGACTGAATGTATTACAATACAAGAAGGATCGATTGAACCAGGCGGATAAGTTGAATCCAGAGCAGAAGGGCGTGCGTCTGATGAAGGATTTACAAACTCTATTGGGGTTGGAACGAATGCCTATGACCATCGAATGCTTCGATAATTCCAACAGTCAAGGTACGGATGCTGTGGCAGGATGTGTTGTATTTCGTATGGGTAAACCGTCGAAAAGAGACTATCGACGCTACATAATTAAAACCGTAGAAGGTCCCGATGATTATGCCTCGATGCAGGAGGTGGTTCGACGCCGCTATATTCGTATGATGAAGGAGCAGACTCCCCTACCCGACTTGATTATAACTGACGGTGGAAAGGGACAAATGGAAGTTGTGCGCAAAGTTGTGGAGGAAGAATTGCATTTGGATATTCCTATTGCAGGTTTGGCCAAAGATAGCCGCCATCGTACACATGAATTGCTGTATGGATTTCCTCCACAAGTGATAGGATTGAAGATGGATTCGCCACTTTTCCGTCTGCTCACCCAGATTCAGGACGAAGTACATCGTTATGCCATTACGTTTCATAGGGAAAAACGAAGCAAGCATCAGGTGGCATCGGAGCTGGATGAAATCAAGGGAATTGGCCCCCGTTCGCGTGAACTGTTGATAAAGCATTTCCGCAGCGTTAAGCACATCCGTGAGGCATCGCTTGAAGTGTTAAGCGAAGTTATAGGGGTTAATAAAGCTAAAATTCTGTACGATGCGCTTGCTCGGAACAAAGAAAATACGTAATTTCGCAGTATGAGAGTCGTAATTCAACGTGTAGGTGAGGCCAGTGTAAGCATCGGTGGCCGTGTGAAAAGCCAAATCCAAGGGGGTATGCTCATCCTTTTGGGTATCGAAGATGCAGACACACAGGAAGATATTGAATGGCTCTGTCGCAAAATTATCGGCTTGCGTATCTTCGATGATGCAGAAGGTGTGATGAATAGGAACATTTTGGATGCAGGAGGCGACATCATTGTGGTCAGTCAGTTCACCTTGATGGCCAGCACGAAGAAAGGAAACCGTCCCAGTTATATACGTGCAGCACGACCCGAAACGGCCATTTCGCTCTACGAAGCATTCTGTCAGCACCTCTCTGCCCTACTGGGAAAACCTGTTGGAATGGGCGAATTTGGAGCCGACATGCAAGTATCACTCCTGAACGATGGTCCTGTAACCATCTGTATCGACACTAAAAATAAGGAATAAATGACAATAAAGGAAGCACAGGAACGCGTGGATGCGTGGATAAAGGAATATGGCGTACGCTACTTTGGCGAACTGACAAATATGACCGTTTTGACCGAGGAAATTGGCGAAATGGCTCGCGTTATGGCTCGTCGCTATGGCGAGCAATCGTGGAAGGCCAGTGATCCACGTGCTGCGGACAACGGAGCTCAAGCTCTGAAGGAAGAGATGGCCGACGTGTTGTGGGTGCTCCTCTGCCTGGCAAATCAGACAGGTATCGACCTGACCGAAGCTTTGGAGCAGAGCATAGAAAAGAAGACAAATCGCGATAAAACCAGACATATTAATAACCCTAAACTACAATAGCACTATGAGCGAACATTGCAACTGTGGTTGCGAACACCACGACCACCACATGGAAGAAATGAGCAAGTACGAACAGGCACTTGCGTTGTATGACACAAACATCAGCGATGAGGAAGTAGCACAGAAAGTAGCCCGTCTCATCGAGGATAAAGTACCTGAAAATGATACTTTGGAGGTAAAGAAATTCCTGATGGGCAGTGTAGAACTGACCACATTGAAGACTACGGATTCCGAGGAAAGTGTGTTGGCTTTTACAGAACGCGTGAACAAGTTCCAGGATGCCTACCCTGCCCTGCCTCACGTTGCCACTATCTGCGTATATCCCTGCTTCGCCAGCATCGTTAGCCAGAGCCTGGAAATCGAAGGTGTAGAGGTTGCCTGCGTTAGCGGAAGTTTCCCCTCTTCTCAAGCTTTGCTCGAAGTCAAGGTGGCTGAAACAGCCCTTGCTCTGAAAGATGGTGCAACGGAGATAGATATGGTTATGAGTGTGGGAAAATTCCTCTCTGGCGACTATGAAACCGTATGCGACGAAATCTTCGAACTGAAGGCACTCTGTGGCGAAAAGAAGCTGAAATGTATTCTGGAAACTGGCCTTTTGCCAAGTGCTTCCGACATCAAAAAGGCAAGCATCCTGGCCATGTATGCTGGAGCCGATTACATAAAGACGAGCACAGGTAAGGAGAAACCGGCAGCAACTCCTGAGGCAGCCTACGTGATGTGTCAGGCCATCAAGGAGTACTACGACAAGACGGGAATCCAGATTGGTTTTAAACCCGCTGGCGGACTGAACACCGTTCACGATGCACTCGTGTACTACACAATTGTAAAAGAAATTCTCGGCGAGAAATGGCTCACGAATCAGTACTTGCGTCTGGGCACTTCCCGACTGGCGAACCTTCTGCTGAGTGAAGTCGAGGGCAAGGAGATTAAATTCTTCTGATTTTCCCCTCTGAGAGCGCCGTATTTCCGTACTCCCCTTGGGAAAAACGATTCTGCGCGATTCTCAGCGAGTTAAAACTTGATGTAAATGATTGATTTTCGGGCAGTAAAGCCCATAATGTTAACAACAATATTTTAAGTGAAATAGAACATGAAGACCCTGAAATTACTGTTTTTGGCCACATTGCCCTTCTTTTTCAGTTCATGCCTGGTCACACGTAAGAAATATGACATTGCCGAGTCAGGAAGACTGGCTGCACTCTTCAGTCGTGACAGTGTGAACGATTTGCTTTCCAACAATCGGGCTGCTTATGCAAACCTCGAAAAATTATTCAATGGTTTGAAGCAAGACACGGCTCAGTTGCGTAGTGGCATCCGTAACTATCAATCGTTGCTTAATGCCAACAAGAACGAACGCGATCAACTGACGAATCAGCTCAACGATAAGCTGAAGGAGTTGAATGAAAGTGCTGAGACCATCCGACAGCTTCGAGCTGTTATCGACGAGCAGAACTCTCGCGTGAAGTCGCTGCTTGATAATGTGAAGTCCGCACTTACCGGATTCAGTAGCGACGAGTTGACCGTTCGCGAAGAAAATGGAAAGGTTTACGTGGCTATGAGTGATAAGCTGCTCTTCGAATCTGGTAGTGCAACGGTGAACGACTTGGGTAAATCGGCTCTGGGCAAACTGGCTAACGTGCTGAACCGCCAGACGGACATCGATGTTTACATCGAAGGACACACCGATTCCGTACCCATCAAGACGGCTGTCTTCAAGGACAATTGGGACCTCTCCGTTATTCGTGCTACCAGCGTAGTGCGCATACTTACAGAGACTTACGGTGTCAGCCCGTTACAGATTCAGCCCTGTGGACGCAGCGAATTCAAACCCGTCGACACCAACAAAACTCCTGAGGGACGTGCCCGCAATCGTCGTACGGAAATCATCATTGCACCCAAGTTGGATAAGCTGTACGACCTGATTACAGCACAATAAAAAAGAAGAGCGTCTTTACAACGCTCTGCCTACAACAAATTGAACATAGGATAACAGGGATTCGGCAATGTCCGGATTCCTGTTTTCTTGTGTAAGCATGGCGGCAGCTTGGCGCGCCAGGTTGTACATATTTTTTTCGGTATATTCTATGCCGCCCTGTTCGTGGGTGAATGTAACCAGACGGGTCACTTCTTCGTCGCTGGCCTCTCCCCTACGCACCTTGATGGCTAAATCCATCATCGCCGCATCGTTGGTCGAAAGCAGGGCGTGGATGACGGGCAGAGTCAGCTTTCCCTCCTTCATATCGTTGCCACTTGGCTTGCCCGTATCGTGCTGATTATCATAGTCTAACAAGTCATCGCGCATCTGGAAGCATAGGCCCACCATTTGTCCATATTCTGCCATCCGGCGAATCTCCTCTTCCCCACCCCCAGCCAGCATGGCGCCAGCCTTGGCACAGGTCTCGAATAGCGAGGCGGTCTTCTTTCGGATTACTTCGTAGAAATCGTCCTCAGATACGCTTGTCTTGTCAAGATTTGCGAGTTGCAACAGTTCACCATCCGACAGCGTTTGACCCAGTTCGGAAACCCACGTCACTACCCTATTCGAACCCGTTGCAGCCGAATGGTACAGCGCTTTCGACAGCAGGAAATCGCCCACCAGAACAGCCGCCTGGTTGTTCAGCAAGGCATTCACCGACTTCTGTCCACGCCGACGGTCACTCTCGTCCACCACATCATCGTGCACCAGGCTGGCCGTATGCAACAGTTCCAGGGCAACGGCAGCATGCAGCACCTCCTGACCCACTTGCCCCACATAACGGGCCGCCAGCAGCACCAGCATGGGACGCATCATCTTTCCTTGCCGTTGCAACAGATGATTCAGGGCCAACTGCAGCAGCGGATTTTCCGTCTGCAACGTCTCCTCGAATATCCGTCGGTAGGCTTTCAGCTCAGCCTCAATGGGTTGTCTTATTTCTGCCAGTTTATCCATTTTCTCGCAATTCCAATGCAAAAATACGAAATTATCCTCAAATAAACCCAATTCTTGTGTTCCGCATTTCGCTTTTATTTGAAAAAATATCAACTCCCGTGTTTTCTTCTCCTCTCGCCGCCCCTGTTCAATTCCTAAATCATGCTTAACGAACTTAACCTTTGCTAACTTCCTCCCGTTAATATTTGTTACTTTGCGGATTATTCCCTAAATTTGCGAAGTAGGACATAAATCCCAATAGTAATTTTATATACTATACATAGCATTAAAAATGAAAAAGAGGTTTTTTGTGATAACATTTTTATTATCAATGGTGCTAACCTGTTTTTGTCAAATAGGGACTACTAATGTTGCCCAGCCTATCAAGGAGGACATAACAGAAATAGTTTTTGATAGTACAAGAAATTATTGGGGTAGAGTAAATATAAGCAGTTATACAGGTCAATTATTATTTGTCCTACCTCAAGCAAAAGGACTTGAAAAATGGGGCTATAGTAATTTTAAGCCAATTGATTATAACCATTCTTCTTACGAAAACGTACATTATGGAAGAAATTCCGAAGCAAGTGAATATAACACAAAATATGAGGATCTTGCAAACAAATACTTTCATGTGGATAGTGTTGTCCGTTATAAAAATAAGCTTTTATCATTGGAAGACGATAACATATTCTACCTGACGGAAAAGGACAACCCTGCAAATCGTTGTTGTTTTGTTTATGACTCAGAATATAAACACAACTTCCCATTTATGGTTGTTTCTCATTTTAATTATCTAAAAAACAAATTCATTGGAAAAAAGTTTATTATTGCAGGACACTTACTAAAAATGCATGATATCATTACTGGTAACCATATAGTAATTTCCAATGAAACTAAAGTATTTTGGACTGTCATGGATATTACTATTGTCAATGACGATAATCGAAAACTTAGTGTGATTGTTACGAATAGAGATATGACGTCATGCGTTTCTATAGATAATTTTGAAGATGCACTAAATCTAGATGGAAGAAGGCAGATATTTGAAAAGAACGAGTGGGACAAGCTGGTATTAACTTATGGATTACCAATGATGCAAACAGTTATGTCGAGGAAAATCAAAGTTGGTATGCCATCAAAATTGTTAATTATGTCTTGGGGAAAGCCAGATAGAATTCATTCTGCTTCATACGGTGATCAATATGTATATGGGAATCAGTATGTGTATGTAAAAAAGGGGAAAATAACATCTTGGAATTGAGCCTGCTATTTTCTTGAGACAGGCACTTGATTGATTTTCCGAATCGCATAGATTTCGTCAAGTGCCTGTCCTTGTGATTCTCTTTAATATGATTGGGTGTAATATTACTCCTGCTTCACCCAGATGAGTTTGCTGGTGTCGTAACCGCGTCGCTGGGCTTCGTTGAGGATTAGTGCCTTGGCCTCGTCAGAGAGGCGGGGCGTGCGGGAGAGAATCCACAGGTATTTGTCGCTGCCACTGCCGATAAGGGCGTACTGATAATCGGCAGCGAGTAGCATGACGCGGTAGTCGGCATAGAACGGACCGAAGAAGGAAACGCGGAGCAGGGCAGGGGTGTCGGTCAGTTTGGCCTTGCCCTTCGCTTCCTTGGGCTTACCATCCTTGATGCCCGTGTTCAGCACACTTACCTTGCCGTCCTCGCGAAGCGTGTAGTTGGCCTTTGTATACTCCACGCCACGCTCAAAACGGTGGTCGAAGCGGGCAATCTCGTACCAGTCGCCGAGGTAGCGGTTCAGGTCGAGGTCCGACACTACAGAGTTATCCACGGTCAGTTTCGTGCTGCATCCCGTCAGCAGACTGGCTATTAGTGTGACCACCACGATAAATAATACTTTCTTCATCTTTTCAGTCATTTATATCGGCAAAGTTACGAATAGTTATTGGTATTCGCAAATCTGATATGCTTTTTAAAGGAACGTAGTCGGCTTGTATGACCAGTTGTGCAAAATGGTTGCCCCTGCTATCCTCACGGACGGCAGGGGGCTTGCACGTGCTTACTAACAAAATCTGTTCATGAAAAACAGTATTATTTCTTTTTGGGTACCTTGCTCCATTGGTAGGTGAGATGGAGCATGAGATAGCGGGGTAGGGTGTTTCGGATGGTTTCGGTGCGTCCTTGTCCGTTGATGAAGATGCTGGTAGAGGAGAGTTGACCAAGGATGTCGAAGCCTTCGAGGCGGGCAACAAGGGTACCACCGGCTTTCTTGCCGAAAGGATTGAGGAAGGAACGGGTGATAGAGGCATTCCATACTATATCATCGCGGTTCATCGACCTATCGCCATAACCCCGACGTGAGAACATTTTGAGGTCGGTGGCCAGCGTGAATCCTTGCAACCATCTTGGTGCCTTGGAGCCTTCCTCGCGTTTGAAGTTATAGTTCATCGTAATGCCGTACTGGTAGTTATAGGCATTAATTGTCTCTATGGTATGTTCCTCGTTCGTCGTGTGACGGTACTCGAAGTTGGTGGGCAGACCCAATGTCAAATCACGCCAAGTATATGAGAGTGTCAGTCGGTTCTCAAGGAAATAATTGTTGACATGCGAGAGCCCATTCAGAATATCCACGTTTCGGCTGTAGTCGCCGTGCGTGTAGATGTTCATCATCAGGCGGCGGGGCTTGTCGAGCGGCATGTTATAGAAGTTGAAGAAGTAGGTTTGCCAATTGCCTTCGACATTCTCAGGGCGATAGGTGGTAATTCCTGTTGTGGCATCGTAGCTTTGTCCCTGCGAAACCTGATGACGGAAGAAACGGAGACCTCCACCGAATCGTTCCGATATGCGCTTCTCACGCCAGTTCCGATTGATTCCGAACTGCATACGATGGTTGGTGGCACCACGCAAGTTAGGATTACCATAGCGTCGTATCAAGGGATTCTCGTTGTTTAGGATGTTCACCTTCTGGAACAGGTCAGGCGTCTGGAACTCAATACCATAGAAATAGTCGAACGACTGTGACCAGTTGTCCCAGGCATACTGAACATGCAGTTCGGGCGACATCGTCCAGCAATGTTGCACCAGAGTCGTATCGGTGTAGGCACTATGATAATGCAGACGTTCGTTCACATTGTAGAAGTGCATCTGATAATAGACCCGGGCATACTTCCCATTCTTATCGTATGAATAGCCTGGGGTGAGTGCTACGCGGTTCTCCACGCGACGGTGCATACGGTCGTAGGCGTTCTGCAGGTCCAGCGTATCGGCTAGAAACACATCGTTTGTATTGTCGCGTTGTCGGTAGAGGAAACGGTACTCGGCATAGAGGTATGGACCATTGAGCCAGCTGATGCGGTAGTTGGGTGCTACAGACACATTTACGTCACTTGATGGGGTGGAAGAGTGGCGGTTCAGTATGCTGTTCAGCGAGGGCGTGAGCTCGTAGCGTAGTTGCTGCTTCGAAGTGCTGTGACTGCGTCCACGGTTGTACGAGGCATTGAAATCAACCCCTGCATTGTCGCCAGACGCCAGTTTCTTGGTCAGATAGTTGTCGGTCTCTGCGGTGAGGTTATTTCCATCGCTGTTGGCATTCTGCAGGTTACTGTTGATGAGCGTCTGTTGCATCTCGGTACTGAGTGTGGCGGAGAACACGCTATCTAATATGGCCGTGGTGCTCCCGTATTTGGAGGGGTCGCTGCTAAACTGCGCCGAACGGGTGCGTGTGTTGTTGTCGTAGGGGTTGTACTTAAAGAATGATGAGGAGAAAAGGAAGAAGGGCTTGTTCAGTTGGAAGATGTTCGTCGCACTAAGACTGAAATCATTATTGCGATGATAGTACGTCTGCCGGTTGAAGGTGGAGGCGGCATTGGTGTGAAACTGCTCGGCGTTGGTCAGCGTTTGGTTTGTCGATTGTTTCCATTGCACACTCACTTGTGCATTCTCCTTCCACTTCTTATCTTTCTCTTCGATAAATAAATCAGCACCTGCCATACGTTGTTCCTGTAATCCCTCTGGTGCATTGCTGGGTTCCCATTCGCCGTTACTTCCTGGTCGTCGGCTTTCGTTCACATTGTTTGCATTGCCATAAATGGAAAGGCGCGAATTGTTGGTGTAGCGCAGAGCGAAGAAGCGACCCAGATAACGAACAGCCCCCCTGTCGTTTCCCGAGGGAGACAGGTTACTCAGGCCATCTCCTCCCCTCGGGGAGGTCGGGTAGGGGCTGGCCGCTCCTTCCACATTGGCTATCCAGCCTTGGTTGTATTCCTTCTTTAGTTGTACATCCATTACGAAGTGCTTCTTCTCGTAGTCGCGTCCCAGATATTCGCTCAGTTCCGTGCTTTTGTGGTAGGTTTGCACCTTCTGCACCGTATAGGCAGGCAGGTTGTCGAGCATCACTTTATTATTTCCCTTGAAGAAGTCTTTGCCGTTTAGCATCAGTTCCTCTACCTGCTCGCCCTGTACGAATATCCGTCCGTCGTCCTTCAACTCTACACCGTCCATCTGACGGATGAGTGCATCCAACATCGACCCCTCGGGTAGATTGAAGGCATCGGCATTGAAGGTTATCGTATCACCTCGATACGTCATCTTTATCTTCGTTGCTTTTATCACCACTTCTTTCAGAGAGTCTGCCATTTCCCCCATTAAGGTGGGCTTTTTCTTCATATAGTGCCACGGGGCATCAAAGTAGTCGTTTCGGGCAATGTGGCGTATAGCGTAGTTGACGTATGTAGTCTCGTAGTCGGGATGCTCGGCACGGATGATGTACTGCTGCTCGCGTGCAGGAATTTTGAAGCGGTAGAGATAGTCGTCCTTGCCACGACCTGACCACTGTTTGAACACATGCATGGTATCAACTACGGTGCTATCTTCCTTCATCAGCGTTATCAGCACATCGGGAATGCCGATACGCGTCAGAGAGTTCTTTACATGTCCATAAAGGGCGATGGTGCGTTCCTTCTTCAGCGAATCGTTTTTCTCCTTTTCCTGTGCCGACAAGGGCATAGCGAGGGTGGCCATCAGGGTGATGGCCACTAAACTGATATGTTTCATAAAGTTTAGGGAAACTTACTTGAACATATGCTGCTTGATGAGTTGCTGTTCATCGTCGGACGTGTCCTTCATCTTGCAGCGATCCACGATGCACTTCGTCACCTTATCGGGCAAGGTGACTTTCTTCCAAATGTCGTGACGAGTAAACCATGTGCCTTTGTACGTATTCTTGTCCGTCAGGATAACAGCGTCCTTAAGGGTAGGACGTCCCATTTCCACATACCAACCATCCTTAAAGGAATAGGTGCCGTATTCATGTGGATAAATCACGAGCTGCCCATCTTTTTTCAAGACAATCTCGGCACAGGCGTACTCACCGTCTGGACCATAGTATTTGAATTGCGTGTATCCCTTCTCCTTGCCACACTTGATTACTTTCTCACCTTCCCATTGCATCGATTCCATAATCCAGGTACCGATGATTTCTTTGTCGGGAACTTGGCTCTTTTGAGCATTCATACTGACTGTGCACATGAGCAACAGCGCCATCGTAAGCATCTTTTTCATAGTCGTAAGATTAAGTTTTGTGAGTTAATGAGTTTTAAGTTTGTGAGGGCAAAGTTAGAGATGCTATTTCGAACAGCCAAGACTTTCGGTTTGCATCTCCTTTGCATCGCATTTGCATCTCCTTTGCAGCGTGTTTCATTCTTCGAATATCTTTGTGAGTTCCTTTTCTATTTCTTTGCCACGAAGACCACGGGCGAGGATAGTGCCATCGGGAGCGAAAAGGATGATTTCAGGGATGCCGCTGATGCCGTAAGTATTGGTGGCAATTTTCTGTGAGTTAATAATTTGCGGATAGGGAATCTTATGTTCCTTAATGGCTTTCAATGTGGATTCGGGCTTGTCGCTGACGGCAATGCCGAGTACCTCCAGTCCCTTTTCCTTATAATTCTCGTAGGCGGCGATAATGTTGGGAATCTCCTGAAGACAAGGGCCGCACCACGAAGCCCAGAAATCGACGAGTACATATTGACCGCGCCCCACATAATCGCTAAGGCGAATGGTCTTGCTGTCGTATTCCACAGCGAAATCTACGAACTTGTCCCCGACAGCGGTGGGCGGAAGTGCCATCAGGCGTTCTAATCTCCTTTGAATACGGTAATCGGCCTTCCCATCAGCGGCAAGAGAAAGGATAAGCTTCTTCTCTGTTGTCGCGGGCAGGTCTATGGGAGATGCCATCAACAGTAACGCAACTCCAAGCGCATCGTCACGATGCTGCTCTATCAACGATATATACTTGCTTCTCGCTTCGTCGCCATCTTCTTCTGCCATCTTGTAGATTTCAGCTCTTTTCTCACAAAACAACTCATTCATGGGCATCCCCGTCATCTTACCTTTGGAGTAATTGAAAGTTCCTGCTTCAAGGATGAAGGACATGGTGGCTGTGTCTGTTTTCTCGCCATTTAAGTAGGGAATCTTCAGTTCGGAATATTGGGGTTTGTCCACATGCCCCGTGAAAAAGAATGAACCTTCATGAATAGCACTTTTCTGTTGAATACCCACCCTATGATTTGCGTCATTCTCGAGAATGACAGAGTCGAGGTCGTTCAAACTCTCCACAAGTGCTCCGACGAAAGGGGACAAGTCGCCACTGATAGTATAGTTGTTTTCTTGTCCCCTGCCTACAATTACGACGAGGGCAAGCAGGGCGGCTGTGATAATGGTTTTCTTCATATTTATTCTCAGCTTTCAATTTTCAATATGAACTCGTCCCACTCTTTAGCTCCACCTTTGTGGCCGAACACCTTCTGGTAAAGCCTACTGCGCACGGTGCTGATGGTGCTGACATCGCGGAATAGTATATTAGCGATATCCTTTGGGGCAATGCGCAGTTTGATGAGCAGGCAGACCTGATATTCCAACTCCGACATACGGTAAAGACTTCGTAGTTTACTTGTGAAGCCTGGATAGACCAGCTTCAACTGTCGTTCCACTTCTTCCCAATCTTCCTCTTTTAGGTGCTCTCCGTTGGCGATGCGTTTGTGCAGAAAGGCGTATTCGTCGGAAACGAAGAAGGCCTGCTCCACCTCCATCATGGCTTGCCGTATGGGTTGCGGTCGCGTGTCGTGCTCCTCTTGAATCTGTTGGAGTTGCCGTTGGAGGCGGCGTTTGCTTCGCTGACTGGCAAAGGCCCTCTGTGCCAGAATCATCAACACGAATACAAGACCCAATAGAGTATAGACGAATTGGTGGATGGTGCTTTCCTGTTGCCGTTCAATGGAGGAAAGCACATAATGTCGGACTTCCGATTCGCCTTTCGAATCCAGTTCGCTTGCTATCAGGTCGCGCATCTCCGCACCCCACTCTTGTGTCATCTTATCATCGCGCACCCAGGTGTTTCGTACGCCGTTCTTCTGAATGATGATAGTGGAGTCGTTGATGATAGTAAGGGGATGAGGGTCGCCGTCTTCCAGGTACAGGATATCGTTTCTGCCCTTGTTTATCAGCGTTACTTCGCATTTTTCGAGAGGGAGCACAACCATACTGCCACCTGTAACGGACAGACGGCATTTGTAGGTCATGCTGTCACCGTCGAATATTCGGCAGAATATATTTCCGTTCTCCGTGGGATAGTCCCATGTCTCTCCTGTGGGGAACTCCCCATGGCGCGCTGTCCATACGCCTTGAAGTAGGAATTCCTTTTGTTTCTTCTCCACTTTGCTGCATCCCAATAGCAGCGAACACATCGATAGAATAAACAGTATCTTTTTCATCTTTCCAGTTTTTCGTTTGCAAACATACTATAATAACGTAAAGAGACCAATATTCAGTATTTGCATTTTGTTTGCATCGTTGCTTCCTTGTGAACAGGACGGGGAGAGCTGGATAATGCGGCGTTTAGGGGAGGGGGACGTGGGGATATGCGGACGACGACGTGTAATTATGGGGGCAACGACGTGTAGTTAGGAGGGTGACGGTGTGTGGATATGGGGGCAGTGAAGTGTAGTTGTGAGGAGGGTGACGTGTCGCAGGGCGTGTAAGACGCGCGTCTTACACGTGAAAGACGCGCATCTTTCAGCATAAAGACGCGCGTCTTGCAGGACAAACATCACCAAGCGGCCTCTCATGGAACAGCAAGCAGGCTGTCAAGGGACAGCAAGTGGCCTGAAAAGGGGCACTAGGCGGCCTGAAAAGGAACACGAAGCGTCGAGCGCAGGATTACTTGCTTTTTTGCTCACTTATTCTTGCTCCATTGTATTACGCAAGCGTTGCCGAGCAACGATTACGTAACTTTGACCTGCCGTCGAAGATACTTTCGTTCGGAAATGAAAAGAAAAACAGGCTTTTCTTTTGCATTTCGCTCACTTAATCGTATCTTTGACTTCGTAAAACGAAGAAATCATGGAAAAACTGTTCCTGCTGGATGCATACGCACTCATTTATCGCGCCTATTACGCCTTCATCAAGAACCCTCGAATCAACTCGAAGGGTCTGAACACATCTGCCATCATGGGCTTTGTGAACACGCTGGAGGAGGTGCTCGAGAAGGAGCATCCAACGCATATCGGTGTGGCCTTTGACCCTTCGGGACCTACTTTCCGTCACGAGGCCTATCCTGAATACAAGGCCCAGCGCGAAGAGACGCCAGAGGCCATTCGAACCGCTGTACCTTATATTAAGAAGATTCTGGCGGCCTATCGCATCCCTGTCCTCGAGACACCTGGATTCGAGGCAGACGATGTAATCGGCACGCTGTCCACCCAAGCCGATGCAGCCGGCATTCCCACCTTTATGATGACGCCCGATAAGGACTACGCCCAGTTGGTGACGGAGAACATCCGCATGTACCGACCCAGCTTGGGAAAACAGGAAGCCGAGATACTGGGCCCTGCTGAGGTGAAAGCCAAATACGGGCTTACGGATTGCCGTCAGGTCATCGACATGCTGGGCCTGATGGGCGATGCGGCGGACAACATCCCAGGTTGTCCTGGGGTGGGGGAGAAGACGGCCCAGAAGCTCATCCAGCAATTCGGCAGCGTGGAAAGCCTGCTGGAGCGGACAGGTGAGCTGAAAGGCGCCATACAGCAGAAAGTGGAGGAAAACCGCGAACAGATACAGTTCTCGAAATGGCTGGCCACCATCAAGACGGACGTGCCCATACAGTTGGATATGGAAGCCCTGAAGAAGGAAGAGCCCGACCTGGATGCCCTGCGACAGTTGTACGAGGAACTGGAGTTCCGTGCCTTGCTGGCGAAGCGCACAGAGCGCGCAGAGAAGACAGAAGTCACAGAGAAAAAGAAGGTGGAGAAGCCCCAAACCGGGCAGCTCGACCTCTTCGGATTTGACACAGACAGCACAGAGCACACAAAGGAGACAGAGGGCACAGAGACGTTGTTCACATCGAGACAAACGTGGAAGGACCTGAATCCCGATTATCAGCTGGTAGATACGCCAGAAGGCATGAATGCCCTGCGCGACACCCTGCTGGGGGCAGAGGCCATCTGTCTGGACACCGAAACCACCAGTGCGGAAAGCATGCGAGCCCGTCTCGTGGGCCTCTCGTTTGCCATTCGCGAGGGTCAAGCCTGGTACGTGCCTGTTCCCCAGAGCCGCGAAGGAGCGAGTAGGGTAGTGGAGGTGTTCCGCCCCGTCTATGAGTCTGGCATTCAGAAGATTGGACAAAACCTGAAATACGACCTCATGGTGCTGCAGAACTACGGCATCCAACTGCAAGGCCCTATGGTGGACACCATGATTGCCCACTACCTCATCAGCCCCGAACTGCACCACGGAATGGACTATATGGCAGAAACCCTGCTCGACTACCAGACCATCCACATCGAGGAACTGATAGGGCCCAAGGGCAAGAAGCAGAAGTCGATGGCAGACCTCGCACCAGAGGAAGTGTACATCTATGCCTGCGAGGATGCCGATGTGACCCTTCGCCTGTGGAATGTCCTGCGTCCCCGACTGACGGAACTGGGCTGCGACAGCCTGTTCTACGACATCGAAATGCCCCTGATGCCCGTGCTGGCCTATATGGAACGAAACGGAGTGCGCGTCGATACCGAAGGCCTTCGCGAAACCAGTCGCCTCTTCACAGAGCGCATGACGCAAATCGAGGACGAAGTGCACCAGTTGACAGGTGTTCCCGACCTGAACATCTCGTCGCCGAAACAGGTGGGCGAGGTGCTCTTCGAGCGACTGAAAATCGTTGACAAAGCCAAGAAGACGAAGACGGGACAGTATGTTACCAGCGAAGAGATACTGGAATCGTTGCGTTCCAAACACCCCGCTGTCGAGAAGATTCTGGCCTATCGCGGCCTGAAGAAACTGCTGAGCACCTACATCGACGCGCTGCCCCTGCTCATCAACCCCCAGACGGGACACATCCACACGTCGTTCAACCAGACCGTTGCCGCCACAGGGCGCCTATCGAGCAGCAATCCCAACCTGCAGAACATCCCTGTTCGCGACGCTGAAGGCAAGGAAGTCCGCAAGGCCTTCATCCCAGAACCCGGACAGGAGTTCTTCTCTGCCGACTACAGCCAAATCGAACTGCGCATCATGGCCCACCTGAGCCAGGATCCAGCCCTCATCGAAGCCTTCCGCTCTGGTCACGACATCCACGCCGCCACAGCAGCCAAAATCTTCCATAAGGCCATAGAAGAGGTCACTAGCGACGAACGTCGGAAGGCCAAGACGGCCAACTTCGGCATCATCTACGGCATCAGCGCCTTTGGACTTGCCGAACGCATCGGCTGCAGTCGCACAGAGGCCAAGGAACTCATCGACGGATACTTCGTCACCTATCCCAAAGTAAAGGAATACATGAACCGCAGCATACAGATGGCTCGCGACAGAGGCTACACGGAGACCCTGTTCCATCGTCGTTTGGTGCTGCCCGACATCAACAGTCGCAATGCCGTAGTTCGCGGTTATGCCGAGCGCAACGCCATCAACGCCCCGATTCAGGGCACCGCTGCCGACATCATCAAGATAGCAATGGTACGCGTCTATCGTCGCCTCATGAGCGAGGGATTCCAAAGCAAGATGATTCTGCAGGTACACGACGAACTGAACTTCACCGTCGTACCCGAAGAGAAGGAACGCCTGCAGCAGATGGTCATCGAGGAGATGCAAGCCGCCTGTCAGCTCAGCGTGCCTCTGGTGGCCGACTGCGGCTGGGGCACCAACTGGTTGGAAGCACACTAGCTAAATGAAAAATTAAAAATGAAAAGTTAAAAATTAAAAGGTTAATGCTATGAAACGTCTAATGCTTTACGTGACAATTGTTCACTTCTCACTTTTCGTTTTTCAATTAACTGCGAAAGCACAGTTGGGTCCCACCATGGGCTGGAGTTCGTGGAACACATTTGCCCTGAACATTAACGAGGAGCTCATCAAGGGTCAGGCCGATGCTATGGCCAAGAGTGGGTTGAAGGATGCTGGCTATCAGTTCATTAACATCGACGACGGTTATTGGGACGGACGTGGCGAGGACGGTCACCTGCGCCTGAATACCAAGCTGTTCCCATCGGGCATGCGTTCGTTGGTCGACTACATCCATTCGCTGGGCCTGAAGGCTGGCATCTATAGCGATGCTGGCGACAACACCTGCGGTTCGGGCAATCGTCATGCGTGGGGAATCGGCGTTGGCTTTGCCGGACATGAGGACCAAGACTGTAAGCTGTACTTCATTGATTGGGACTTCGACTTCATCAAGGTCGATTACTGTGGTGGCGCCCACATGAAGCTGGACGAACAGGAGCAGTACACCAAGATTTCCAACGCCATCAAGAACTGCGGCAAGCCTGGCATCGTCTATAATATGTGCCGCTGGGCCTATCCAGGCACCTGGAGTGCTGATGTGGCTGACTCGTGGCGCACCACAGGCGACATCTACGATGCTTGGAGGTCGGTTCGCGGCATTCTGGCAGAAAACCTGTACCTCGCTGCCTACTGCAAGCCCGGTCACTACAACGATATGGACATGTTGGAGGTGGGCCGTTCCATGAGTCAGACCGAGGACGAGACGCACTTCGGCATGTGGTGCATCATGAACTCGCCCTTGCTCATCGGCTGCGACATGCGCAACATCCGCAAGGAACCTCTCGAATTGATGAAAAACGCCGATCTCATCGGTATAAATCAGGATAAGACCTTCCAGCAGGCCTATCTGGTGAAGCGCACCAACGATTGCTACATCCTGACGCGAGACATCGAGAAACTGCAGGGCACAAAGCGCGTCTTTGCCATCTATAATCCTACGGACGAGCCTCGCTATGTAACGGTGAACTTCCGCGACATCGAGCTGGAGGGTAGTGTGCAGCTGCGTGATTGCTTTGCCCAGCGCGAGATTGGCACCTTTGCCACAGGTTTCCAGGTAACGGTTCCTGCCCATGGAACACGCATCTACAAGGCTACTGGCGAAAAACGCATCGAGCGCATCCGCTACGAAGCAGAGACAGCTTTCATCAGCGACTATCAGGAGATTCGCAACAATCAGGCCGAGAAGACGGGAATCTATGTTGCCAACAACGTTTGCTCGTCGGGCTACAAGGCCTGCTGGCTGGGACAGAGCGAGAAGAACGACTTGGTGTGGGATAACGTGTATGTCCAGAAGGGCGGTAAGCGCAATCTCACCATTGCTTACATGTCGGCTGAAGACCGCCAGATTACCGTCAGCGTGAACGGTCAGAAGGTGCAGACGCTGACTGCCAACAGCGGCGACTGGGGCAGGGTAGGGCAGACCTCCATCCCCATCAAACTGAAGAAGGGGCGTAACACCATTCGCCTGTCCAATGCCGATGGCTGGATGCCGGACATCGACTATATCAACGTGGAGCCGTTGAAAAAATAAGGAAAACAGGAACGCAAGCATACATCTTAATCTAATACACACACATTATGGACGTTAAACAAATTATGAACCGGCTGGAGGCCAAGCATCCAGGCGAGAAGGAATACCTGCAGGCTGTGCACGAGGTGCTGCTCAGCATCGAAGAGGTTTATAACCAGCACCCCGAGTTCGAAAAGGCCAAACTCATCGAGCGACTGGTGGAGCCCGAACGCATCATTACGTTCCGTGTGCCCTGGGTCGACGACAAGGGCGAGGTACAGGTGAATCTGGGCTATCGCGTGCAGTTCAACAGCGCCATTGGCCCCTACAAGGGCGGCCTGCGTTTCCACGCCTCTGTCAACCTCAGCATCCTGAAGTTCCTTGGCTTTGAGCAGACCTTCAAGAATGCCCTCACCACTTTACCCATGGGCGGTGGAAAGGGCGGCAGCGACTTCTCGCCTCGTGGCAAGAGCGATGCGGAAGTGATGCGTTTCTGCCAAGCCTTCATGAACGAACTGTATCGCTACATCGGGCCGGAAATCGACGTGCCTGCTGGCGACATCGGTGTGGGAGCCCGCGAGGTGGGTTACCTCTTTGGACAGTACAAGAAGCTGACGCGCGACTGGAGCGGTGTCCTCACGGGCAAGGGCCTGGAATATGGCGGTTCGCTGGTGCGGCCCGAAGCTACTGGCTTTGGTGGTCTGTACTTCGTGAACGAAATGCTGCAGACCAAGGGAATCGACATCAAGGGCAAGACGGTGGCCATCAGCGGCTTTGGCAATGTGGCCTGGGGCGCTGCGACAAAGGCTACTCAGCTGGGAGCAAAGGTTGTCACCATCAGTGGCCCCGATGGCTATATCTATGACCCAGAGGGCATTAGCGGCGAGAAGATAGATTACATGCTGGAACTGCGTGCTTCGGGCAACGACGTCTGTCAGCCCTATGCCGACGAGTTCCCAGGTTCCACCTTCGTGCCCGACAAGCGTCCTTGGGAGGTGAAGTGCGACATCGCCCTGCCTTGTGCCACGCAGAACGAGCTGAATGGCGACGATGCCCAGCAGCTCATCGCCAATGGCGTAACCTGTGTGGGCGAAATCTCTAACATGGGCTGTACGCCAGAGGCCATCGACGCCTTCGTAGCGGCAGAGATGCTCTATGCGCCAGGCAAGGCTGTGAATGCAGGCGGTGTAGCCACCAGCGGACTCGAAATGAGTCAGAACGCCATGCATCTTTCGTGGTCGGCAGAGGAAGTTGACCAGAAATTGCACCAAATCATGCATGCCATCCACGCCCAGTGTGTCCGCTACGGCAAGCAGCCTGACGGCTACATCAACTATGTCCGAGGCGCCAACGTTGCAGGTTTCATGAAAGTGGCAAAGGCCATGATGGCCCAAGGCATCGTATAGACTCTCACATGGGGTCCCAATCCTACCTACGGAGCGTTACTAATCCTACCCACGGAGCGTTACAACGCTAGGCGTCTAACGATGCGACGCTCCGCCCCTCGCGTTGGGACGCGGGTCGTTGTATCGAGATGAGGGAGGAAATGGAAAAGACTATGTGGACTGACGAAGGTGTAGGGTACTTTTTGAGGAGATTTCTTTGATAATAGTAACAAAACCATTAACTTTGCCCATAATATAAACTTCCGGCTGTGGAAAATCGGTAAAACTGGCTGAAGATGAAAGCAAGAATAACATTATGGATGGTGGGTCTGTTGCTGTGTGCAACAAGTGCTTGGACTCAGGTGAACATCATTCCCAAACCAACCTCGCTGATTGTACGCGAGGGGGTATTTCCCTTGAAGGACGGGCTTACCATCGGCTGCAATGATGCCTCGCTGGCTCCTGCCGCCCAGTATCTGCAGGAGATGCTGACGACGGTCACGGGCCTGACTATTAAGACAGGCAAGAAGGGAAAGATACAGTTGATGCTTGTCGACCCCAACGAGAATGACGAGAGCTACGAGTTGGTAGCAGACAAATCGGGTGTCCTCATCACGGCCCCCAGTTATCGTGGCATCGTAAACGGCATTGCTACGCTACGCCAGTTGCTGCCTCCAGTCCTCTCCCAAGGTGGAGAGAGTGGTAAGGTTGCCATTCCTGCTGTGACTATTAAGGACTGTCCCAACTTTCATTGGCGCGGACTGATGCTCGACCCCGTGCGCCACTTCTTCTCCGTAGAGGAGACCAAGGCGCTACTCGACCAGATGGCGCTTTACAAGCTCAATAAATTTCACTGGCACCTTTCTGACAACGAGGGTTTTCGCATGGAGGTGAAGGCCTATCCGGGTCTGACTTCCGATACCGTGGCATGGCGCCGCTTCAATTACCACGATCGCCAGTGCCTGGAACGTGCCTCGAAGGAGAACAATCCTGCCATGCTCATCCCCTGGAAGTATTTCAAGGAGGTGGAGGGCTATGGAGAATTGTACGGCGGCTACTACACGCAGGACGATATTCGCGATGTGATAGCTTATGCAGCAGTTCGTGGCATCGACATCATTCCTGAAATTGACATGCCCGGCCACAATGGTGCTGCGTGCTACTGCTACAAATGGCTCAGTTGCACCCAGAACGGCGTGGAGCCGCTCTGCCTGGGCAGACAATCGACCATAGAGTTTGCCGAGAAGGTATATGACGAGGTGTTCCAGCTCTTCCCTTACGAGTATGTGAGCATCGGAGGCGACGAGGTGAACCGTCGGAGATGGTCGGAGTGCAGCGAGTGCAAGAAGCGCATCGAGAGTGAGGGCTTGAAGGATGTCAATGAACTGCAGGCATGGTTTACCAAGCGGATGGAGAAGTACTTCAACGCCCACGGCAAGCGCATCCTCGGATGGGACGAGATATTGGAGGGCGGACTTTCCAAGACGGCTACCGTACATTGGTGGCGTGGCGATCATCCCGATGTGACCCAGAAATCTACCGCTATGGGCAACGAGGTTGTGCTCTGCCCCTTTACCTTCCTGTATTTCGACTATGCTCAGGACGACAATACCCTGCGCCATATCTACGACGGCGACATTGTGCCCGTTGACCTCACAGCCGAGCAATTGAAACTCATCAAGGGCATGCAAGGCAACATTTGGTGCGAGCGCATCCCTACTGAGGCTCGACTGCAGTGGATGGTATTTCCACGTGCCTTGGCACTAGCAGAGAAAGCATGGACACCTCGCAAGGACCAGCAGTGGGATGACTTCCTTCCCCGCCTGCAGGCACACCTCAAGCGCCTTGATGCAATGGGTATTCAGTACCGTCCCTTGCAGACAAAAAGACCTTAATTGAAATCAATAAATGTGACAGATATGAAGAAGATACTTGTGGCCGCAGTTGCCTTAATCTGCATAACGACGAATGTTGTTGCACAACAGAAGACAAGTGTGTTTAAACAAAAGGGTGACCAATTGATAAAAGCCGCTGATGCCGACCCGCAGAACTGGCGTAAGCAGTACGACGCCGGAGATTTCTTTATTTCGATAGATGATACGGTACAAAGTGCGAAGTACGCACAACGTGCTTTTGAAATCGCACAGAAGATGCAGGCCAAGAAAGATACCATCATGCCCAAGACTCTGGAACTGTTGGCCGGAGTTTTTATGAAGAAGAACGACTATGAGCGGGCAATCTTTCACTTGGATATGGCCATTCGTGCTTATGTCGAGGAATTCGGATATCAGAACAAACTGATTCCGCCAGCCATTGCCAATGTTGGTTGTATGAGGTATTTGACGTACATGATGAGGCTTTATCCCTATGGTGACGTTGATGCCTTGAAAAACCTGCGCGAGGCAAACATCCTGAACAGTCAACTGCCTGAGGGGCAACGTGCCATTGGCTTAGAGGAATCCGAAACCATAGCAGCCCTCGCCAGCGAAAATCTACTGGGGGAGCATCGGAACAGGATGAAGGACAAGGTTTGGAAGTGGACGAACCATGTTGATGGCAAAACCTATACGATTCTGGCCTTCAACAACTGGACACTGGAGCAACCTGAGGGTTTTATCGCTGAATTATTGAAGGTGCAAAATGACGAAAATGCTGCGGAGAACATGAAACACGGGCTGATTCTGATGGACGAACAGGGCAAAGTGATAGAACAGATACATGGAGAATTTACTTGGAATGTGTGGTGGAATGTCCTAAAGGAAAAATTCACCCTTAACGAAAACAGCACCCTCCGTCTTGCTACCGTCACTCCCGAACAACGTCAGCAAATGATAGATGCCCTGAACGGACGACGCCAACAAATCATGGACAACTTCAAGAAGAGGTTGGAAGAACCAAAGACGCCCTCGTCGATGAGTATCTCACCGGGTGCATTAAACATCAACAAATCCTTAAATAATAACAAGAGCCTTCAATTCCGATTTAAGCCCTAATTCGTGAATTTTGTCCTTCCCAAAGGTGCGTGGCATAAAAAATGGAGCAAGAATTTCCGAGTTTTAATTAATTTAGTTAACTTTGCGCTGATTTTAACAAATAACCCTAATTAATAACCACTATGGACGACTATCCGGCGGAGAATGATAAACGCTTAGGGTAGGGTGGCGAAGAGGCCGCTCTCCCTTGAAATTCATTTCTCTCATACAAACATTCAAGGAGGAAAGGCCAATGCTAACATTCTGGAACACCAATCGTGGTCTGCGCACCATCGAACAATGGGAACCTAATTGCTGGGTTCAGGTGACTTGTCCCTCACAGGACGATGTAAATTTCCTGCAAAACACACTACACGTGCCCGATTACTACATTTCGGACATCGCGGATACCGACGAGCGTGCCCGTTACGACATCGACGAGGGCTGGGTGCTCATCATTCTGCGTATCCCATACGTCAAGGAAGTAAAATCGCGCACACCGTACACCACCATCCCTCTGGGTATCATACTGAAGGGCGATGTTTGCATCACGCTGTGCAACTTCGAGACAAACATGATGATAGACTTCGTTACCTATCAACAGCGGCGAGGTCTGGGCTTCACGGACTCGGTGGATATGGTGTTCCGCCTGTTCCTGTCAAGTGCTGTGTGGTATCTGAAGCGACTGAAACAGATTTCGGCCCGCATAGAGCAAGCCAAACTGAATCTGGACCGCAATGTCGATAATGTGGACCTCATCGCCCTTAGTCGTCTGCAGGACAGCCTGACGTACTTCATCACCTCTATTCGTGGCAACGAGAACCTGCTGTCGAAACTGAAGTTCAAACTGCCCGTCGACGAGTTGGATGCCGATATGATTGAAGACGTAAACATCGAGATGAGTCAGGCCCGTGAAACGACTAGCATCTACGCCAATATTCTGGAGTCGACAATGGAGACCTATGCCAACATCATCAACAACAATATGTCGAAGGTGATGAAGATGCTGACCAGCATTTCCATTATCCTGATGTTCCCCACGCTCATTGCCAGTTTGTTCGGCATGAACCTGATAAACGGTATGGAGGCGTGGGCATGGGGCTTCCCCATCGCACTGGTACTGTGCGTAGTTACCACTGTCCTGTTCTTCTGGTACTTCAAACGTAAATCTTGGTTCTAACCCTTTATTCCTATATTTAATACGATGAAAAAGATGTTCGCAATGCTGACGACGCTGCTGACCACGATGGGTCTGTGGGCGCAAGAGGTGGCAGAAGAAGTAACGGATACTATACCGCAGAAGGCCGAAGACCTGAACCAATTTATGTCTGTAGCGACTAAGTTCGGCTCGGGTTTCATGAGTGTTCACCACTGGTGCACGGAAAACCTGACGGGATTCTATCACACGCTGTGGCCCTATCTGTTTATTGCCATCGTCTCGATTCTGACCATTCCATCGTTCTGGTGGGCCGATGAGGAGAAAGGCTGGGGTGTAAAGCTGGTGCGTGCCTTATTCGTATTGTTCCCTCTGGCCATGCTGCTGGAGTTGGGCGCGCTGATGACGTTAGGCTTCTATGGCAGTATCTGGTGGTGCAATCCTGATAAAATAGGCCTGTTAACTGCTGTTTTCCGCGTAAGTCTGTTGCTGATATTCCTGCTGTTGCAGATTGTGGCCATGTTCATCTTTACTGTCTATATGCCTAAGCAGTTGGGCGCAGTAGAGGATGAAGACGACGAAAACGTGCCTACATTCCATATGCTTACGGCATTTCTGAGCATCATAGCCATCTATCCCCTGTTCTGGTTGGGTGGATTTGCTGTGGCCATGTTTGGTTTATCGGGAACGGTGGGCAGTCTGATTGAATGGGGCTTGCCT
This sequence comes from Bacteroidaceae bacterium, assembly GCA_017617235.1. Classification (GTDB taxonomy): domain Bacteria; phylum Bacteroidota; class Bacteroidia; order Bacteroidales; family Bacteroidaceae; genus Physcousia. Next base: position 28,582 of record JAFZWQ010000050.1, read on the forward strand.
CTGTTGGGATTGCTGTCGTTGCTGTACAAGAATATACGCACATTTGGTCCGCTTCGTGGATTCGTAGGTGCTGCATTGAGCCTGATAATCGTGTTGGGATTCCTCGGTGGATTGGGCATTTTCTTCATCACGGTGCTGAAATTGTTCCTCTCTTTCATTCTGGCTTGTCCATTGGTTATCGTATTCATCGTGATGGGTTCGGCAACGTTCAAGGATATGAAGTACATATACAGCAACGGCGATGTCGAGATTCACAGCGTCTTTGCTGGTTTCCAGCGACTGCCTTGGCAGGCCTATGTATTGCTGACGTTGTTGGGCGTTATCGTATCCCTATCCTTGGGTTGGAGCCTGAAATAGGCCCAACATCAAGTATTTTAGGGTTTAAAAGGCATTTTTATTGCGAAATATTAGCAAGTTATTGTTTTTTTGCATTAATTTGCACCCCGTATGTGTGTTATGTAACCCGAATCATTACCTAAAAACAAAGAATGATGGACTCTTTAGATCAGACCAAAGTGAATGAGGCCGCCGAGGAAGTAGTTCCTGTGGAGACCGTAGAAACCGTGAATGAAACCGTTGAAGTTCCTGTAGTTGAGGCAGAAGCCCCCATAGTAGAGGAAACTCCCGAAGTAGTGGAGGAAGCTCCCGCAGAAGAAACCCCTGCAGAGGAAGTTCCCGTTGTTGAAGATGCACCTGTTGCCGAAGAAACTCCAGAGGCGGAGCCGCAGATCCCCCTGATGAAGACAAAGGAGGAAGTATTGGCCCGTGCGCAGGAAATTGCCGCACAGGGTGATGGAGGCAACAAGCAGGAATTGGAATTACTGAAACAACTTTATTATAAATATCACAAGGCGGAAATCCTGGCTGCCCAGCAGGCTTTTGTTGATGCTGGTGGAGATCCCGAGACATATCAGCCCGAACTCGATCCCACAGAAGAACCTTTCAAGGAAGCTATGCAGCAGATTCGCCAAAGCCGTGCTCAGCTCATGGCTGAACAGGAGCAGCAGCGTGCCGAGAACCTGGCCAAGAAGCAGGCCGTAATCGAAAAGATTAAGCTGCTGGCAACCACCCCCGAGGAGGCCGGAAAGTCGTACGATGCCTTCAAGGAACTGCAGGCCGAATGGCGCGAAATAGGTCCTGTGCCTGCTGAACATGTATCGGAAATCTGGAAGAACTATCAGTTGTATGTAGAGCAGTTCTACGATATGCTGAAGCTGAACATTCAGTTCCGCGAATATGACTTCCGCAAGAATCTGGAGGCAAAGACGCTGTTGTGCGAACAGGCCGAGAAACTTGCAGAGGAGAAGGATGTGGTGACGGCCATCAACCGCCTGCAGACCTTGCACCAGGAATGGAAGGAGATTGGCCCCGTAGCCAAAGACCTGCGCGAAGAGATATGGAACCGTTTCAAAGAGGCCAGCACCGTTATCCGCAAGCGTCATCAGGATTTCTTCGTGGCTCGCAAGGCTCAGGAAGAAGAAAATCTGCAGAAGAAGACGGAGTTGTGCGAACAGGTTGAGGCTATTCCTACGGATGGGCTGAAAACTTTTGCCGACTGGGATGCCAAGACAAAGGAAATCATCGATCTGCAGGCCGTTTGGAAGACCATCGGCTTTGCCCCGCAGAAGGTGAATACCCAGATATTCGAACGTTTCCGTGCAGCTTGCGACAAGTTCTTTGCCGAGAAGGCAGCCTATTTTAAGTCCGTCAAGGAGGAACTGAACCAGAATCTGCAGAAGAAAAAGGAACTGGTAGAAAAGGCCGAGGCCCTGAAGGACAGTACGGAATGGAAGCAGACAAGCGATGCCTTGATAGAATTGCAGAAGCAGTGGAAGACCATCGGTGCCGTTCCCCGCAAGGTGAGCGATGAACTGTGGAAGCGTTTCGTGGGTGCCTGCGACCACTTCTTCGAGGCCAAGGGTGCTGCCACAGCCGAAGAACGCGGCGAACAGCAGGAGAACCTGAAGAAAAAGCAAGATATTATTGCCCGCCTGAAGGGATTGTTGGAAGATGCTGCCGAGGCCACCGGCCAGAAGGTTCGTGAATTACAGCAGGAATGGAACGAAGTAGGCTTTGTGCCCATCCGCGATAAGGATAAGATTTACAAGCAGTACCGCGAAGTGGTGGACGAATTGTACAAGAAACTGAACCTGAGTCAGGCCGAGCGTCGACTGAACAGTTTCAAGACCACCCTGAAGGTAAGTGCCGAGGCAGGTGCCAATACGTTGGCTCGCGAACGCGACCGACTGGCTCGTGCTTACGAAATCATGAAGGGCGAATTGCAGACCTATGAGAATAACATCGGCTTCCTTTCTGCCAGCAGCAAGACGGGTAATTCCTTGGTTCAGGAAATCCAGAAGAAGGTGGATAAGCTGAAAGATGAGCTGGAACTCTTGAAGCAGAAGATAAAGGCAGTAGAATCAGAAATGAAAAAGTCGCTCGATTGAGCGACTTTTTTCTTTTTGTTGGGCTACCCGGACTCGAACCAGGAAAGGCAGGACCAGAATCTGCAGTGTTACCATTACACCATAGCCCAATTCTTGATTGCGACTGCAAAGGTAAGTACTTTTTCCGAATCAACAAAACTTTTCCTTCACTTTTTTAATTTTTAACTCTTAACTTTTTATGTTTTAACTTTAAATATGTACCTTTGTGCTTTAATATATTGTAATAAGGAATGAACAACACGGAACTGTTGATAGACAAAATTGTTAAGGGCATGCAGGACAAGAAGGCCCACGATATTGTTGTGGTGGACCTGAGTCCTATCGAAGATACCATCTGTAAAGCTTTTGTTATTTGCACGGGCAACTCGCCTTCGCACATCCAGGCGCTATCGGATAGTGTTGCCGATACGGTACGAAAGGAGGCACAGAGTAAACCTACAGCTGTTGCCGGACTCCGTAATTCACAATGGGTGGCGATGGACTATAGTGATGTTATCGTCCATATTTTCTTGCCGGAGGAGCGTGACTTCTACGACTTGGAACATCTGTGGGCAGATGCACGTCTGACTGAGATTGCCGATTTGGATTAACTCTTGAACTCACTACGAATGGCTGAAAAAAAGAATAATAAGAAGAATAACAAGAAGATGCCCCGTTTCAACCTGACGTGGCTTTATGTCATCATTGTCGTGGTGCTGGGTTGGATGTTTTTCAACAGTGAAGGCAACGGCATGATTGGCGCTATGTCGAAACAGGCCACATATAGCGAATTTAAGGAATATGTGGAACGTGGCTACGCTTCTCGTATCGAGGTTTATAAGGACCAGGGCCCGCTGAACATGTATGTCAAGGGCGAACATATACGGGATGTCTTCCACAAGGGCAACGACAGCGAGAAAGGTGTGGAGCCTTATGTTACGGTAAAGTACGGTTCCATCGATAAATTGGAGGAATTCATTGATGAACAGCAGAAGGAGGGTCACTTCAAAGGCGAGCTCATCTACAAGGAACAGGACAATATGTTCTGGCGCATTATTGGAAACTTCGGTCCCTTCCTGTTGCTTATCTTCTTTTGGATATTTATTATGCGTCGTATGGGCGGCGGCTCTTCTTCGTCTAATGGTGGCATGAACATCTTCAACGTGGGGCGCAGTCGTGCTCAGAAGGTGGAAGTAGATGAGAAGACGAAGGTGACTTTTGCCGATGTGGCTGGTCAGGCCGGAGCCAAGCAGGAGGTCCGCGAGATTGTGGAGTTCCTGAAGAACCCCAAGAAGTTCACGGATTTGGGTGGTAAGATACCCAAGGGTGCCCTGTTGGTAGGTCCTCCTGGAACGGGTAAGACGTTGTTGGCCAAGGCTGTTGCCGGAGAGGCCGATGTGCCTTTCTTCTCGATGTCGGGTTCCGATTTCGTGGAGATGTTTGTAGGTGTCGGCGCCAGTCGTGTGCGCGACCTTTTCCGTCAGGCTAAGGAGGCTAGTCCGTGCATCATTTTCATCGATGAAATCGATGCTGTGGGACGTGCCCGTTCACGTAATACCATGATGGGTGGTAATGACGAACGCGAAAGTACATTGAACCAGTTGCTGACCGAGATGGACGGTTTTGGTACAAATAGCGGTGTCATTATTCTGGCAGCCACGAACCGTGCGGATATCCTGGACAAGGCTTTGCTGCGTGCAGGACGTTTCGACCGTCAGATACATGTGGATTTGCCCGATGTAAACGAACGTAAGGCCATCTTTAAGGTTCATCTGCGTCCCCTCAAGATTGAGAAGGATTTGGATATCGATTTCCTGGCTCGTCAGACGCCAGGCTTCTCGGGTGCGGATATAGCCAATGTCTGCAACGAGGCAGCGCTGATTGCTGCACGTCACAACAAGAAGAGCGTTACGAAGGACGACTTCCTGTCTGCTGTGGACCGTATTATTGGCGGATTGGAGAAGAAGACCAAGGTGTTGACAGTAGAGGAAAAGCGTACTATAGCCCTGCATGAGGCTGGTCACGCCACCATCAGCTGGAATCTGCAATATGCCAACCCGTTGGTGAAGGTAACTATTGTGCCGCGAGGTCGTGCGCTGGGAGCTGCGTGGTATCTGCCCGAGGAACGACAGATTACGACGAAAGAACAGATGCTCGACGAAATGTGTGCCCTGCTGGGTGGACGTGCTGCAGAGGAGCTGTTCACCGGACACATCTCCAGTGGTGCTATGAATGACCTGGAGCGTGTAACCAAGCAGGCCTATGGCATGATTGCCTACATGGGTATGAGCGACCGTTTGCCCAACCTATGTTATTATAATAATGAAGAATACCAGTTCGCAAAACCCTATAGCGAAGATACGGCCCGTCTGATTGATGAAGAGGTGCAGAAGATGGTGAACGAGCAATACGAGCGTGCGAAGGCCATTCTGACAGAAAAGAAGGACGGACACGCCCAACTGGCTCAACTGCTGGTGGAGCGCGAAGTAATCTTTGCTGAAGATGTGAAGGAAATCTTCGGTCCGCGCCCCTGGGCAAGTCGTGCCGACGAGATTATAGAGGAGATGGACGAGGAGAACGAAAACGAAAACCTTAACGAAAACGATAGCGAAAACCATGACACCGAAACAGAGTAACCTGATTGTACGCACCCTCACGGGCATTGTCTTCTTGGCAGCCATGATTGGCGGCATTGTGTATAGTCCCCAGTCGCTGGCAATTTTGTTTACCATTATTACAGTTCTTGCCGTTCATGAATTCTGCGATATCGTGTCGGAACGCGAGGATGTAGAGATTAACCCCCTGATATGTTCCGTATCGGGTGCATACCTGTTTCTGGCTTTCTTTGGCTATTGCAGCGGATGGACACCAACGCCTGCCGTCTTCATTCCCTACCTTATCAGCATCGTATATCTGTTGATTAGCGAATTATACCTCCAGCGCGAAAGTCCCATCAACAACTGGGCCTACACGATGATGAGTCAGATGTATGTGGCATTGCCTTTCGCTTTGATTCCCGTATTGGCCTTTATGACCGACCCGGCTCATCCTCAGGAACTCCACTATCGTTGGATATTCCCCTTGTCGGTATTCATATTCCTGTGGACCAGCGACACGGGTGCCTATTGCTTTGGTTCGCTGTTTGGCAAACATCGCCTGTTCGAGCGCATATCGCCCAAGAAGTCGTGGGAAGGTTCGATAGGCGGAACAGCGGTCAGTCTGGGTGCTGCCTGTGTGTTGGCATACTACGACCAGAGCCTGACCCTGCCCCAATGGCTGGGCTTCGCCTTTGTGGTTGTGGCCTTTGGCACGTGGGGCGACCTGGTGGAAAGCTTGCTGAAGCGTCAGTTGGGTATCAAGGACAGCGGTAACATACTGCCGGGACATGGTGGCATGCTCGACCGGTTCGATTCCAGCCTGCTGGCCATCCCTGCTGCTGTGGTGTATCTTTACACCCTGAGCATTTTCTAAACGATACTTTATTTTTGCTGTAACTCCTGCTCGATGGGGTCGTCGTAGTGTTGCTGGAGTTGGGTCAGACGCTTGTGCATCTGCTGTTGCACCTTGCGGTATGCTGGATTGCCGTATAGGTTATGCATCTCCGTGGGGTCGGTCTTCAGGTCGTACAATTCCCATTGGTCGATGTCCTGATAGAAGTGGATGAGTTTGTAGCGTCCGGTACGGATGCCGTAGTGCCGCTTCACCATGTGCTCGGCTGGGAACTCGTAGTAGTGGTAGTAGATTGCATTGCGCCACTTCTTTGGACTCTTCTCGCCCTTGAGCAATGGGGTAAGTGACATACCCTGTATGTCCTCGGGAATATTGGCTCCAGCCATATCGAGGAAGGTGGGAGCGTAGTCGATGTTTTGTACCATTTCATCGATGATTCCGCGTCGTTCGTAACCCTTGGGAAGGCGCATGACAAGTGGGGTGTTGAGGCTTTCCTCGTACATAAACCGTTTGTCGAACCATCCGTGTTCACCCATATAGAAACCCTGGTCGCTGGTATAGACTACAAGCGTGTTATCGAGCAGACCGCTGTCCTCGAGATATTTCATCAGTCGTCCTACATTGTCATCCAGACTCTTGGTTACTTTGCAGTAGTCGCGCATGTAGCGCTGGAACTTGTATTCGGTAAGGGCACGTCCGCGAGGGGGATAGGCCTTGAAAGCAGCGGTGATGGAATCGTGGAATTCGAAGTATCGTGCACGGTCGGCAGAATCCAAGCGGTTGACGTAGTTCAGATAGGACCAAGTAAGGCGTGTCTTATCGCCAGGAGAATAAATCTTGTTATCGTAGACAATGTCCATATCGTGGGCCGATCCGATGCTCATCTCCTGCTGTTGGGCAGCCACACGTCCTTCCCACGTATCCCAGAAATTGTCGGGCAATGGGAACACTTGATCCTCGAAGAGACGCATGTCCTCCAACTTGGGAAGCCAATCGCGGTGACAAGCCTTGTGGTGGACGAAGAGGATGAAGGGTTTTGTCTTGTCCCTTTCCTCCATCCATTGGATGCTTTTGTCCGTGATAATGTCGGTACAGTATCCTTTTTCTATGCTGCGTGTTCCATTGTCGTGAATGAAGGTGGGGTTGTAATATTCGCCCTGACCCGACAGAATGTCGTAGTGATTGAATCCTGTCGGCGTGCTCACCAGATGCCATTTGCCAATGAGGGCAGTCTGGTATCCGGCAGCCTGCATCAGTTTGGGCATGGTCTGTTGCGTACCGTCGAAGACGCCGTGTTCGTTGTTGGTGAACCCGTTTTTGTGACTAAGTTTACCTGTAATCATGCAGGCACGACTGGGACCGCTGAGCGAGTTGGCCACAAAACTGCGGGTAAAGCGGACACCTTCGTTGGCAATACGGTCCAGGTTGGGAGTCTGGATGGGGCTGTTGCCATAGCACGACATCATTTGTGCCGTGTGGTCGTCCGTCATGATGTACACGATATTCGGGCGCTGCTGCTGCGCCCAAAGAGATTGAGATATTGAGAGAATGAGAAAATGAGAAAACACACTTCCCCTATTTAACAATAAAGAATTAGCTGACAGTAACAAATCATAAGTCTTCATAGTATTATATATTAAGATTTCTCATTTTCTCATTCATTCAATATCTCCAGCGCCTTGTCTTCACAGGCTTCCATAATCTCGCGTTCGCCAGGCCCTTTGTCGTTAATGCCGCACAGGTGCAACACGCCGTGAATGATGACGCGATGCAGTTCCCGCTCGTAGGGTACGGCCAGTTGTTGGGCGTTGGTGCGTATGGTGTCGAGTGAGATGTAAAGGTCGCCCGATATGTACCGTCCTTCGGTATAGTCGAAGGTAATGATGTCGGTGTAGTAATCGTGCCCCAGGAACTGGCGGTTGACTTCCAGGATGCGTTCGTCGTCCACAAAGACATAGTTGATCTGTCCTACGTTTTTATCGTAGCTGGCGGCCACATCGCGCACCCATTGTGTGATGCGTCCCTGGTCGATGTCTGGCATCTGTACGTTCTCTGTATTAAAAGTAACTATCACTTTCAATTTTCAACTTTCATTTTTCAATTTTTAATTATTTAGCAGCTCTACTGCTTTCAGCACCATGGGGTCGTCCTCGTAGATAATGGAGAAATATTCGCTCATATCCCACAGGTCGCGAGCTGTCAGCGCCTTCAATATCCGACGCAATGCGGGTATGGTCAGTTCGCGTTCTTCCTCGTTCTTGGGCTTGATGTTCAGCTTCTCTCCTTCCTTGAAGATGCGTTCAATCATTTCATCGGGCACCTCGTACTGGGCCTTGAATTCCTCGAAGTCTTTCCATTGTTTGCTCAACTTCTTACGGTTTTTATCGAGGTTGTGCAGGTTGGCATTGATGATGAGGCTCTTGGCCGACAGTTCGCGATAATATTTGGTATATTTCGTCGTATCCAACGGAATGAAATAGTCGGGCATGATGCCGCCACCGCCATAAACCGTACGTCCCAGCCTACGTGTCTTGTAACGCAGGGAATCCGGGAAGTGTATGCTGTCGGCGTGGATAAGTTCGCCGCTGTTGTATCGGTTGATTACGTCTTTCGAGTAGCTCTCCTTGTCGCCTTTGGTGTATGGTTTCTGGATGCATCTGCCGCTGGGGGTGTAGTAGCGTGCTATGGTCAGGCGTATCATGCTGCCATCGGGCAGTTCTACGGGTTGCTGCACCAGACCCTTTCCGAAGGAACGTCTGCCAATAACGATTCCGCGATCGTGGTCTTGGATGGCTCCCGTCAGGATTTCTGCTGCCGAAGCCGTATATTCATCGATGAGAACGGCCATTTTTCCACTCTGCCACCCTTTGCTACCCGTGCTGAGGAACACTTTCGAGGGCACGTTGCGTCCCTTGGTATAGACGATAGTATCGCCCTTGGGCAGGAACTGGCTGGAAATCTCTGCTGCTGCACCCAACAGGCCGCCGCCGTTTTGCTGCAGGTCTATGATGAGTTTCTTCATGCCCTTCTCCTTCAGTTTGTCCATCGCCTGCGTCACTTCGTCGAGGGTGGTTTGTCCGAAACTGCTGAAGCGTATCAAACCGATTTCCGGCGTTACCATATAGGCTGCATCAAGGGTATTTACGGGAATTTTGTCGCGCTTTACAACGAAGTACGAAATGCCCTCTACGCCATTTCGCACGATGCCCAATTTTACTTTTGTGTCCTTGGGACCGCGCAAACGACTCATAATCTCCTCACGACTCATCTTCACGCCAGCAATGGCGGTATCGTTGACGGACACGATGCGGTCGCCAGCCAGGATACCCACACGTTCCGATGGACCTTTCGATACGGGTTGGATAACGATAAGGGTATCGTCCAGCATGTTGAACTGCACACCGATGCCTTCGAAACTACCCTCCAGCGATTCGTTCATGCGCTTTGTCTCCTTGGCATTCGAATACTGGGAGTGGGGGTCGAGTTTACTGAGCATACCGTTGATGGCATCCTCCACCTGACGCTCGATGCTCACGCTGTCCACATAGTAGATGTTGGTCATTATGGTGGCCATATTCAGTTTGCGTATGGCCTTGTCATATACTTCGTTTTGTGCTTTCAACACAATGTTGGAAGCGAATAGGATAAGCAGTATGGATATAAGTTTTTTTGTCATAACTTGTAATTCAGGTTTTCGGGCAGCCAACGTCGGATGTCGTGGCCGAAATGGGCCAGTTCGCGCACCACGCTGCTCGAGATGTTGGCCAGGTTGGCTTCTGTAAACAGCACTACCGTTTCAATATCCGTATCCAGTTGACGGTTCACATCGGCCATTCCCAACTCGTATTCGTAGTCCTTATGGGTACGCAGGCCGCGCAGAATGAATTGGGCACCCTGCTGATGGGCAAAGTCGATGGTCAGGCAACGATAGCTTTCCACACTAATGCGTGGTTCGTCCTTGTACAGCTCGCGCAGGGCTCTTACCCGTTCCTCGACAGGTATCCACCCCTGCTTCTGTTCATTTATGCCAATGGCAATCGTGATATGGTCGAAAATCCGCAAGCCACGTCGCACGATGTCTGCATGACCGCGTGTAAAGGGGTCGAACGACCCGGGAAAAAGCGCTTTTGCGGCCCCTCTCCCAACCTCCCCCGAGGGGGAGGAGTAGTCACTACTGCTAATGATGTTTTTACTCTTATCCATAAATTATCTTTATGTCAGTATATACGCCCCTCCCTCGGGAGGGGATTGGGGGTGGGGCTATTCCTCTTCTTCTGCGAGGTCTTCCTCGATAACCAGGTTGTTGATGATGAATTCCTGACGGTCCATGGTATTCTTGCCCATGTAGTATTCCAGCAGTTCACCCACTTGGTCGCTTTTGTGCAGGCTGACCTGTTCCAGGCGGATGTCGGAACCGATGAAGGTCTTGAACTCTTCGGGGCTGATTTCACCCAAGCCTTTGAATCGGGTGATTTCGGGGTCTGGTCCCATATCTTCGATAGCCTGCACACGCTCTTCCTCGCTGTAGCAATATTGTGTGATGAAATCGGCATTTTCTGATATCTGCCGACGCACCTTTGCCTCTTGGTCCTGAGCTGCTTCCTGCAATTCCTTCACCTTGGCCTTGCCCAGTTTTGATTTGCGGGCACGAACGCGGAACAACGGGGTCTGCAGGATGTAAACATGTCCCTTCTTGATGAGCTCGGGGAAGAACTGCAGGAAGAAGGTAATCATCAGCAGGCGGATGTGCATGCCATCGACATCGGCATCGGTGGCCACGATAACCTTGTTATAGCGCAATCCGTCCAATCCGTCCTCGATGTTCAGGGCGGCTTGCAACAGGTTGAACTCCTCGTTTTCGTACACCACCTTCTTGGTCAGTCCGAAACAGTTCAGGGGTTTGCCTCGCAGCGAGAATACGGCCTGTGTGTTCACATCGCGGCTCTTGGTGATACTTCCGCTGGCCGAATCGCCCTCGGTAATGAATATCGAGGTGTCTTCTTGCAATTCGCCCTTTGCATCCGTCAGGTGCACACGGCAATCGCGCAGTTTGCGATTGTGCAGGTTGGCCTTCTTGCTGCGTTCGCGGGCCAGTTTGGCCACACCGGCCATTGCCTTGCGTTCGCGTTCGCTTTCCAGCACCTTCTGCAGGATGACGTTGGCCACATCGGTATTTTTGTGCAGATAGTTGTCCACCTGTACCTTCACAAAGTCTCCGATGAACTTATCTATCGATATGCCGCCTTCTGGGGCTGTGGTCAGCGAACCCAGCTTCACCTTGGTCTGGCTCTCGAACAGGGGCTCCTGGATGTTGATGCTGATGGCACCCACCAGTCCGTTGCGGATGTCGGCATAGTCGTAGTTCTTGCCAGAGTAGTCCTTAATCACTTCGGCAATGTATTTCTTGAAGGCTGCCTGGTGTGTTCCGCCCAGGGTGGTGTGTTGACCGTTGACAAACGAATAGTACTCTTCGCCGTTCTGGTTACAATGGGTGAAGGCAATCTCTATGTCCTCGCCTTTCAGATGTACGATTTCGTACAGTGGGTTGTTGGTCATGCGGTCGGAAAGCAGGTCCGACAAACCGTTGCGCGACACGATGCGCCTGCCGTTGAACATGATGGTCAGTCCGGTGTTCAGGTAGGTATAGTTGCGCAGCAATGTCTCTATGAATTCCGACTGGAAACGGTAATGTTTGAAGAGCGTGGGATCTGGCTCGAAGAATACATAAGTTCCGTTCTCCTCGTCGGTACGGGCAATCTGGTCGTCTATGAGCTGTCCTCTCTCGAATATGGCACGACGCAGTTCTCCGTCGCGTACCGAATATACTTCGAAACGGGAACTCAGGGCGTTCACAGCCTTCAGACCTACGCCATTCAGTCCGACACTCTTCTGGAAGGCCTTCGAATCGTACTTACCACCTGTATTCAGCATCGATACGGCATCGATGAGTGAACCCAAGGGGATGCCACGACCATAGTCGCGAACGCTGACACGCAGATTCTCGCTCATATCCACCTCGATGCGCCGTCCGGCATTCATCTTGAATTCGTCGATACTGTTGTCGATGACCTCCTTCAGCAGGACGTAGATACCGTCCTCGGCATGACTTCCATCACCCAGACGACCGATATACATACCCGGTCTGAGCCGGATGTGCTCCATATCGGAGAGGTGCTTTATGTCTTCTTCGCCATAGTCGGCGACCCCTCTCCCAACCTCCCCCGAGGGGGAGGAGTATTCATTATTGCTATTAATGTTATTTTCTACTTCCATAATTTTTAATTATCCCCTCCCCTCGGGGAGGGTAAGGGTAGGGGTTTTATAATGCTTTCTTGAAGGCGCAGCGGCGCTTGTGGATTTCACATTCCAGATATTTCCACTGGCTCTGGCTGGCCGCATTGTCCTCCAGTTGGTGATGGGTTTCGGCCCACTCATAACCGTCTTTGATGGTCTGTGGAATGATATCGGCAAAGATGAGCGCATTGGCTCCCTTGTCTTGATATTCGGGGGCGATGCCCACCAGCAGCATGTCGAGCACCTGCGGATGTTTGTTGAACCACAGGGCCTTGGCCATGTGCCACCAGCCGAAGGGCCACAGCTTGGCCTTGGCCTTCTGGATGGCGCGGCTCAGGCTGGTGATGCAGATTCCCATGCCGATGACCTCTCCCTCTGCGGTCTCCACTACGGAGAGGTAGCGTTTGTCGAGGTAGGCCAGGTATTGGTTGGCATAGGTCTCCATCTGTTCGCGGTCCAGTTCGCAGTAACCATACAGGTTGGCATACGAACGGTTCACCACGTCCAGAACCTTCTGGATGTAGCCACCTTCGCGGATTTCGCTCTTTTTGTTGAACTTGCGCAGGCGGAAGCCGTAGCGTTTCTTCACCATCTCGGCAATCTTGAAGTACTTTTCGATTTGTGCCTCATGGCCTTTCTTGGGAACGGTAACCTTGCGCTCTACCCATCCCACTTCCTTCTCGTAACCCAACTGACGCATGTGCTCGGGATAGTAGGGATAGTTGTAGATGCTGTTCATCGTGGACAGCTGGTCGTAGCCGTCGGTGAGCATGCCTTCCAGGTCCATATCGGTGAATCCCAACGGGCCCACGATGGTGTCCATGCCCCTTTCGCGTCCCCATTCCTCTACTGTCTCCAGCAGTTTCTTGGTAACTTCCAGGTCATCGATGAAATCTATCCATCCGAAGCGTACGTGCTTCTCGTTCCAATGTTCGTTGGCACGGCGGTTGATGATAGCAGCCACGCGTCCCACGATTTGCTCGCCGCGAAGGGCCAGGAAGCATTGCACGTCGCAGAACTTCAGCGCGGGATTCTTCTTGGGATTGAAGGTGTCCAGCGTGTCTTCCAGAAAATCGGGTACGGCATACGGACAATCCTTGTACAGTTCCCAGTTGAAGCGAACGAATTTTTTCATTTCCCGTTTCGTGGTCACGGGTCTTATGGTAATCGCGGTGTTGTTGTTTTCCATAAGGCAAAAAGCAAAATTTTGTAGATGATGGTTCTAATTATTATTCAAATGACAAAAATACAAAAAAATGTCGAGTTAAGGGATTTTTCGCTCCGTTTTTTGGGATATTTTAGGATTAATCCCGTATTTGTGCCCATTTTTATTTGGATGAACACGAAAAAGGTGTTAATTTTGCCCTATAAAGTGTAAACTTTAAAGCGAATTGCTATGTTGAAGAAAATCTTTACTATTTGCCTGTTTGCAGCCACCGCTCTTACCGTCAGCGCCCAGGAGGAAACCGCCGATGGCAAGGACTACAAACCATTCCCCCACATGTTTGTCGGCCTTCAGGGTGGAGGTCAGACCACGCTTACCGATTACAATAACCTGAAGATTGCCACCCCCACGGCATCCGTCTATTTCGGTGCATGGTTTACTTCCTTCGTGGGTGCCCGTCTGCATTTCAACGGTATTTGGAATAAGGGCGGTTACAGCAAGGGACCCGATTTCAAGTACAGCTACAAGTATTTTACCCCCAACGTCGACCTGTTGGTAAACGTCGTAACGCTCTTTGGCAAGAAAGATTACTATCCTGTCAATGCCTACCTAATTGGCGGTATGGGTATCAACTATGCCTGGGACAACGACGATGCTGTAGCTCATAAGGCCGTGTTGCCAGGGGTGTGGTCGGACGGTCGTCTCAGCCACAATGCCCGTGTGGGCGCCATGGTCGATTGGAACGTGGCCAAGCATTGGAGCATCAACCTGGAACTGGCTGCCAACAGTCTGAACGACCGCTACAACAGCAAGGTTAACGAAAAGGACGACTGGAGCCTGACGGCCCAGATAGGTGTCACCTATAAGTTCGGTTTCAAGAAAAAGAAGGTGGTTCCCGTTGTCGAGCCGACGCCTGTGGTCGAGCCTGAACCCGTTCCCGAACCTGTATGGGAAACCCGCATCGACACCATTTGGTACGATGATGTTACCTTCAAGGATGTCACTGCCGACCGTCAAATCAAGAAGGAAATCTTCTTTGGCCTGAAGTCCGATGGCGTGAACCAGGACGATGCACAGATTACGGCCGTTGCCAACTTCCTGAAAGGCGTGAAGGATGGCGAAATCACCATCACATCCTATGCCGACAAGGGTACGGGCAATTCCAAGAACAACATGGCCTATTCCAAGAAACGTGCCGAAAGCACCAAGAAGGCACTCATTGCCAAGGGCGTTGACCCGAACATGATAAAGAAAGTGGAGTGGAAGGGCGATACCGTTCAGCCTTATCCCAACGACAACGACAAGAACCGCCTGTCCGTCATCACAGGTCATGGTGTCTATACCGATAAGGAGAAGGTGGTTTCCAAGAAATTCCGCACCAGAGAAGTTCGCTATCAGGTTCAGTAACTTTCTTCTGCCCGCCTGCAGCGGATGAGCACGTGGGTGCCGTCGGCTTGTGTGGTGGCAAACAGATAATCCTCGCCTCCCTCGTTCAGTCTCAACCGACGACGCAGGGAGGCGACGTCTGTTGGGAAGTTACGTACCGTCAGGTTGGCCTGTCGCAAATCGCCCAACAATTCCTTTAAACCCCGTTTCGAGAAATCGCTCCAGCCCGTAATGCGGAAGCGGCGACCAGGGAAGTGTGGAATCATCGTGTCGCCCACGAAAAGATGACTCATGGGGTGCAGTTTCCGCACGGGATACCTCTCTGTCAGCATGTCCTGCAAACCTGCCTTTTGTATCGATGAATTGGGCTCATAAAGAAATTGAAAATTGAAGATTGAAGATTGAAAATTTTCTTCAAGTGGCTCATGCCCCCTCTTTGGGAGGGGGTAGGGGGAGGTTACTATATCGTCATCCGTCTCCAGATTCACGCAGTAAATCGTGGGGCTATTGGGGGTGGGGGAGTTGGCAGTAGCCAGAAACAGCAATTCCTTGCACTCGCCACGCACACTCACCACATGCACCTCGCTTACGCCGTGCAGCTGTCGCAGGGCCTCTGTAATGTCCAGCATGGGCGACAACTTCACCATCACCCATTGGGCGTGTGCCAGCAGTTCGTCCTGAATCTCCAGCAGGTTGGGGGTGCAGTCGCCAATACCCACTGTCTTGCGGCCTGCTGTATCGCGCCTCGCCGGGTCGATGAATATAAATGAAAAATGAAAAGTTAAAAGTGAAAAATTGTCAGACTCTGTGGCACTTTTAATTTTTAACTTTTCATTTTTAATTCCTAATAAAGGCATATTGTGCTGGGCCAGCTGCTGCAATTCGGGCACTATTTCCACATACGTTGCCTCTTGGAACAACGGCGCCAGGAACGAGAAATCCACACCCAGTCCACCCGTCAGGTCCACCATGCTCTTCCGCTGGTCTTCGCTGAGCAGCCGCTCCACCACCTGCTGTTTGTATTGGGCAGTAGCTTCGCTCGAACATTGCTCCATCGACAGTCGCACGGGATACCACAGCCCCTCCGTTGCAGCCCATCGTGGCAACTTGCGGCGGGCCAGCTGCCAACCCTCTATCTGCTGCAGGCACCATCGCATGTCCACCCCTTCGGGTGCACGTTTCAGGGCCAACTGCCGCACATCCTCTTCCCGATGTTCTGCTATATACTCTTCGTTCGTCATCACGCCACGAAGGTACAAAAAAAGATGCTACTCCCCAAGGAATAGCACCTTTTTTCTTGTGATTCTCATTCTCTCATTTTCTCATTCTCTCATTTTTGCCGTTAGCCCTTAGCCTTTCGCCATTAGTCGAGCGTTAGCCCAGCATCACGGTCGCGTGAACTGGCGCGGAGCGACGTGTCGCTCCGCTTGTCACACAGCTGTGTGTCAAGCCAAGCGATACTATCCCTACCCGCCTAGCGTTACAACGCTCCGCGTCTAGCGTTGTGACGCTCCGTCGGTAGCGTTGAGACGTTAGTCCTTCACAGTTACCAGCAACTCATTGTGGTTTATGAATAATAGGGCGAGTATTTTAAACTTTGTTTAAAATAAATTCCACCAGCGTTGCGCGTTGCAGCGTTGCAGTCCTCGAACTTCATTTCCGAATTCACGAAAATACTCCAATATTAATAATATATAATATTGAGCTTATTTTAACTTCCCCAAATTGAGTTTTGGGAGCTGCAACGCTGCAACGCTGCAACAGCGAGTTTTATAATTATTTAAATATCAGCGATTTAGGTAAATGGCGCTACAGCGTTACAGTTGTTACAGTTCTCGAAAAGCCTTTCCACATTTCCACAACACCTTTATATCTATATCTATATA
>JAFZWQ010000004.1 GCA_017617235.1 Bacteroidaceae bacterium
GTCAAGCTCGCGGTGGGTACGCGTGATGATATTGGTGTAGCCTTGGCGCTGGAGCTCTCTTACTATTGCAGAGCCCACCATTCCGCGGTGTCCGGCTACGTAAATCTTTGATGTTTTTTCCATTTATGTTGTTTCTAATCGTTTTCGTTCCTATTATCGGCCACGCCCTCGCTCATCAGGGCATAGGTGTCGGAGTCGTAGAAAAACGCCAGGGCATCCTCCAACTCGTATTGACCACGGTCTTCCTCCTCCTCACTCAGCATAGCTCGAACAAGTTGACTTCGTCTTCCTCCTTGACTTTGTCTTCCTCTGTCGCGACTCGGCAAAGATTGAAAGCAGCTTTAACCTTGGTTTTCCTCCTTCGCGCCTCAGGCATCAGAAAGCGAGCTTTCATGGCATTCGGCTTGGCGTCGGTTCATCTCTGCTCTCGCTGCTCCATCGGTTCCCTCAGTTTATCATTTTGCTGACGTCAGCAAAATGGCCTTATTTTGCGTAATAGCCGCCGGTCTTCTTGCTGCCGCGATGCTCAATGAGGTTTCGCTCTATCAGCACCGAGACGTGCCGCTCTATCGACTTTGAGGGAATATTTGTGGCCTCTGATATGCGAGGGACATTTATTCCCTCATGAGCCTTGATGCAATCGAGCACTGCTTGTTGGCCCGCATTTAATCCCTCAGCGGGTGCGGACTCACCACTAATGTGGAGAGAAGTGAACAAAGAGGGAGAACCTCTGAGCACACTAGAGGCGGGAGAGGCCGCTGGAGAACCAACGGGCACAGGAGCGCTGGGAGAAGCAGCGGAAACAGTGGCAGCAGGGGAAGTGGTGGGTACGGGAGGGGCCTCGCGCTTCTTATCCCGCATTGCGAAGTACCGCTTTCTGAACCGCTCCGACTCCTTGATCAGCCGGCCCTCAGCGAACTTCATAAAGCCACTAGCCTGCCCCTTATGGTGAGCCTGTTCTTTCGCTGGGCTCTCCTCTCGCTTACTCGCAGCCTGGTCATCGCTTGCCTCTATCTCCTCAATCCGAGGAAGCAGCCGCTTCAGCGCCTCGTATATCTTTTCAGCCTCCTCTACCCTCTTCTGCTCGAGGCGAAGCTTGAAGACATCGGAAGCGGTCCAAAACATGCAGAGGGTAGTGTAGCGGCCTTTGTGGGCAGCATACATCGGGCGGATGGCGTTGTATGCCTCTTCTATCTTGCCCTGCTTTCGCAGGTCGAATATTTCTTTGACAGTCATGAGATTTCGATGGAATCGAAAAATAACGAATGCGACTTTACTTTATCAGAGGATTTCGATAGAATCGAAATGAATAAACGGGACTATATTATAAAAGAAACAGGGGACAGACCTGCTAATTCAAATTGAAAGTTTAAAATTGAAAATTGAAAATTAATTCAACTTCAAAATGGAGTTTAGAAAGCAACGTTCTCTTCCGTGAGCCAAGCGGTGTTTACCTGAAAGGCACCGGCAAGAGCGTCGTTGGTGTACATGGCACCAGTGAGCTTCGTTACTCGGTTGCGTTTGAATGGCACATCCTCGATGGTCTTGCTGAAGAGTGTATTACCATCAGCATCGAGGGTCTCGATAGTCACATCGATGTCCTGCTCGTCTGTTGCCAGGAACAAGAAACTGAGCGAGGTCGAGGTATTTCCAACTGCGGCACTATTTCCCACAGTGTTGACGAAGCCCGTATTGACGGTTGCCAGTCCAGAGGTCGGATTGAAACTCTTTCCTCCCGCAGAGAACGTCATGCGGACATTAGTTACATCTGCCGTCTTGCCATCAGTGGAAACTACCTGTAGCTTTGACACGATGCGACTGAGTGTCGCACTGATGTCCACAGCCTCTGTGTTGTTGACGTTCACGGCCTGAGTTGCCGCAAAGGTCTCGTAGGCACGAGAGCCAGTGAAGGCAGCTGCGGTAGGACTGGTGAGCTCGAGCGGACTGGCATCACTATTGTAGTAAGCCACAGCCACCATCGTGTAGGTGCCCATGGCAGGGAGCACTCGAATTCACCAAAGGTGGTGTACGTAGAGCCATCACTCTTCAACTGCGTTATCTTCTCAACCTCAGTACCATCCCCTTTGTAGAACGCTACGGTAACCGCATTCGCGTCGTTGTAGCTGTTCACCGCAGTAGCTCTAGTCTCAGGAAACTCCTCCATACTGACGGAGAATCCCTCGACACGTACGCGTACGGGCACTAATTCATCATTATTTACTTTCACATCGCTGTCGTTACTGCAACTGGCAGCGAACAGCAGGGCGATACCTGCCAGAATAATTGTTTGTTTCATAATCGTTTGTTTTGTTAATGGTTAATAACAACAGATACAGTCCCCTGTTATAATCATTATTCAATTTCAAACAATTATGAGTTTTTATATGGATGAACTAGTTGTTTGTCAGAACGTGATACGAATCTCACCGTCCCATTTTGTGTTGATATCTATATCGACTGTCGAGTTATGCGAATCGTCGTCATTGAAATAGTCGCCCTCGCACCATGTTATCTTGTTCTGCTGCATGGGCACCCTGAAATCGCGCTGGTTGAGCACATTGTCAGCAGCATCCAGAGCAGTAACCTCCAGTTCTATGACGCCCGTTGTCTCGTGCAGGAAGGTATAGAGGTCGAACTGTTTCTTCCCAGTGGCCACATCAAATGTCACCGTTTGCGTACTTTTTACACAGCCAAAACCCGTATAGGCATTAAACGCCCCGCTGCCACCCGTGTATTTGAAACGCATTCGGGTTACGCCCTCTGGATAATCGTCTGTTATTACAAAGCGACAGAGCGAAACGATGCGATTGAGCGACACCTGTAGCGACTGTGCCTCATCGTTCACCTCCACCGTATGGCTGTATAGGAACGTATCGCTGAAGCCCTGGGCATTGGTGAACTGAATCTTCGCGGGATTGGTCATCGTGGGGTTACCATTACTGCTGTGCGCCACTATCACCAACTGGTAAGTTCCTTCCTCGAGTTGGAAAGAGGCGCTTCCAAAGCCTGCATTCCCCAACTGCTGGTTGGTCTGTTTGACCCGTGTGCCCGCCGTATTATAGACAGCAAAGTTCAGTCGAGTACATGCATCTGCAGCTGCCGTGCGAGTGTAATCCGTAAATGGCGTCTGCTCAATCTGGAACACACTGATGTTCAGATTCCCCTTGCCTGCCGGAGTTTCTCCGTCAAGGTCGATGTACGCCTTCTCGCAGGCACATATCAACAGTGCCAACAGCACCAGCAGGCAATGGGCGAGGGATGAGGGTTTGGTGTTCATTCTATCACCTCCAGTTTGTTGGCGGATATCTCCATGTAGGCACAGCCCAGATTCTCGATGCGGATGCCCACGTAGTTTGCCTCATCCCCAAACAGACGTACAATACGTCCCTGGAAAACGTCGGCACCCCACCCTATGATTCTCACGCGGTCACCCAGCGAGAAGGCTGAAGAGGCAAACAGCACAAGGCTGTCATCGTCGAGCATGCGACGGAGCATCAGCATCTGACGGTCTGGGATGATGGCCAGCGGACGATGTCCGTATTCGTTCTGCTTTCCAGCTCTGTCCGTGAGGAACGACTTGATGAAAGGCAAGTTCACAACCTGTCGACGTTCCTGTTCTGTAACCTTCACAAAGACGTAGTTGGAAATGACTATGCGCTCAATCACCTTCTTCTTGCCGTTCTTCCAATGGTGCGTTTCCTTCTGGGCAGCAATAAAGCATTCATAGCCCAATTCTTTCAGTCTGTCACGCGAAAATTTCTCCGTGTTATGCCCCACAACGGCTATAAACCAGTGCTTTTTGGGTACGCCTACGGCGTCGCCAGCGCCCTCCGCTGCCGTCTGCTGACTGGTGAAATCCTTTGTTGTCAACATTTTCGTTACAAAGTTAATACTTTATTTTCTTTCGCGCGCGAAAAATTCGAGGAATCTTTGGCCAAAGAGTGAAATTTTATGCATATTTATTTTTTTCGCAAAAAGAAAGGATAAAAGTTTGGCCAATTCGTGGAATTGATGTATCTTTGCACTCGAATTCAGGGAAAACCCCTAAAATGGTGCCTATAGTTCAGTTGGTTAGAGCGTCAGATTGTGGTTCTGAATGTCGTCGGTTCGAGTCCGACTAGGCACCCACACAAACCCCTGCAAGCGAAGCACTTGCGGGGGTTTGTTATATCAAAACGCGAACAGTTTTGGGGTACAAGAAAAGGGCCGGACTCGAATGTATCGAGCTCGGCCCTTATGCGAATGTGCCAGCAACGGATTACTGAGCGGGGGTCTCTGCAGGAGTTTCTGCGGGAGTCTCGCTAGTGGTCTGACCCTGAGGGATAGCGGGCAGGTTGTTGGGGTTAGTAGCCTGCTGCTCTACTGCCTGCTCCATGATGGTGGAGTTAGCACTCTTTGTAGAACTCAGGAAGGCAACACTTACAACACTCAATACTACCATTACGGCAGCCAGTCCCCAAGTGGTCTTCTCCACCACGTCTGTGGTTTTGCGAACACCCAGCATGGCGTTATTGTCAGCAAAGCCGCTGGCCAGGCCGCCACCCTTGGATTCCTGAACTAACACGATAAGGCACATCAGAACCGATGCCACAACTATCAAAATTACGATTGCGTTGTACATTTTTTATGACTTTTTATTGTTATTATTTGCGATAATTTTCTCTAAATAGCGTATTTGGTCTGCAAAGTAACGACTTTTTTTTGGATATTTCAAGGAAATTCGCCGAATTATTTCAAGAGCCTTGTCATATTTGCCCTGTTTGATGTAAATATGGGCCAAAGTTTCGGTCAAAACCTCCTGTGTTTCCACTTCTTCGGGTTTCTGGAGTTCCTCGTCGGGATGATCCTCGATGGTAATCTTTCCGTTGGCCAGGAAATTGTCCAGCAACTGCTGTCCGTATTCGATGGGTTTGGTCTCTTCCTGATCCGAATCCTGGTCCTGTTCCAACTGCAGCATATATCCCATGTAGTCTGTAGCGGCATCCACCGTTGGACGCGTGTTACGACGCTGGGGCTTGGGTTCCTCCTGCACATTGGTATTCAGGAAGTTATCGATGAGGGTATAGGTGTGATCCATCGCCTCCTCATCATCATCGCTCATCTTATGCTGCACCTTCGACTCTGGTACGGGTTTCAGGCGTTCTGCCTCGATAAGGTCGTACAGCACCTTGCGCGAAGGCACGTAGATGGCTGCACGACGCAGTTCCTGACCAAAACTGGGGTCGTGCGTCTCGAACAGGGAACGCAACAGCAACAGTCGTGCGGCCTGATAATAGGGATAGCGCTCCACCAGCTGGCGCAACTGCCGCTGTGCCGTGACGTTTCCGCCCTTCGTGGTTCCTATGTATTCTGTTATGCGCTTTGCCATGTAATGTTCTGTCTACCAGTTTGCTACTGTGGAATTGAAAATTTGTTCAGTGATGTCCTTCACCATCTGGGTCACCAGTTCCTCCTGCACGTTTATCAGCTGCAGGCTGGCGTCGTATTCCGTGGTGGCCGAGAACTGGCGTTCGAAGTCATCCTCGTGCCTGGCGTTGTTGGTGAAACGCACGTTCACCGTCATCTTCAGCTGCACCTGACTCGAGTATCCGTCGGCCGAGATGCCTTTGTTGTACTGGTCGAAGCCCGTTATCTCGCCCGCCAGCACCAGGTCGCCCCCCTTCTTCACCTGCTTCAACTTTGTCTGCGAGGCATACAGGTCCGTCAGTTTGTTCTGGAAGATGGCCTGCATGGGAGCCCACACATATGCCGAGCGTATGGGGAAGTTATCAATCTGAATGGTCTTCGTCTTGGTATAGTCGATGCTCGCCCCGTTGAACTTGTAGCTTACCGTACAAGATATCAAGAGAATTAAAAATGAAAAATTAAAAATTAAAAATGCTATCTTTTTCATTCTTCTATTCCGTAGTCCTTGATTTTGCGGTAGAGGGTACGTTCACTAATGCCCAGGTCGTCGGCAGCCACCTTGCGGCGGTTACGACTGCGACGCAGGGCCTTCTCTATCAGCCGTCGTTCCATCTTCTCCAGGTTCAGGTCCTCGTCATCGTCGGCAAACGAGTTATCGGAGTATTCGGAATACTCGGAGAACTCGGAATGCGTCTGCTGCGACTGGGGCTCAGCCTGTGGAGCGGGCAGTTGGCGCACGATGGTGTGGGTCGGCACTGGGTTTTCAGCCTTCTGTTTCAGCATCTCCACATCCATCTTCAGCGAATGAATCATCAGCTGCATCATCTTCAGGGTGCTCTCCACACTGCCGTCCGACGTGGCCAGCGACTTGTCGCGCACAGCCAGTTCCGTGGTTTCTGCAGAGGGCGTAATATCGTAGTGGGCCAATATTTCGGGGGTGATGATGCGCTCCTCGCTCAGGATGCTCATCTGTTCCACCACGTTCTTGAACTGGCGTATGTTACCTGGCCATTTGTAGGACATCACCACACGTCCGGCCTCGGGTGTCAGTCGCAGGGGTTCTGGAATGCTGTACTGCTGGGCGGTGTCCATCGCGAACTTCTTGAACAGCAGCAGCACATCCTCGCCACGTTCCCTCAGAGGGGGCATCTTCACGCTGATGGTGCACAGACGATAGTAGAGGTCCTCACGGAACTTACCTTCGCGAATGGCCTTCTCTATCTGCACGTTCGTAGCAGCCACTATGCGCACGTCCGTCTTCTTGGGTTCCGAACCGCCCACAGGGATGTATTCGCCCGTCTCCAGCACACGCAACAGTCGCACCTGGGTC
The DNA here is from genome assembly GCA_017617235.1 of Bacteroidaceae bacterium. Lineage (GTDB taxonomy): Bacteria > Bacteroidota > Bacteroidia > Bacteroidales > Bacteroidaceae > Physcousia. Next base: position 6,737 of record JAFZWQ010000004.1, read on the forward strand.
GAGAGGGGCAACTCCCCTACTTCGTCCAGGAACAACGTGCCGCCATTGGCCGCTCCGAAGTATCCGTCGTGGTCGCTGATGGCACCTGTAAACGAACCCTTTACGTGTCCGAACAGCTCGCTGTCGATGGTTCCCTCTGGAATGCTTCCGCAGTTGATGGCGATGTAGCGCTTCGTCTTGCGCAACGAATGGTCGTGAATGATGCGTGGAATAACTTCCTTACCCGTTCCGCTCTCGCCCTGAATAAACACAGCCAGGTTGGTCTTGGCCACCTGCAAAGCGGTGTCCAGCACGGTATCGAGCCTTGCGTCGCGGCCTATAATGCCGTAGCGCTGCTTTATTTGTGTCAAATCAAATCCTGCCATATTGTCAGTTTGCGGCTGCAAAGATAATCAATTAAATTGAAAATTGAAAATGGAAAATTGAAAATTATACTCAGAATTTGACCTTTTGGATGTTCTGGAGGAGGGCGACGGCCTCGGAAACGCTGTGGACATCCGTAATCAGCAACGAGCGACGCCCGTCCTTCTCTGCCAAACGACAACGGGCAACGGCAAAGGACACGTAGGCCAACAGCTGACCAAAGGCCTGACTGCGGTAGAAAGCGCTCTCGGGGTTCGAGACAAAGTACAGCCGCATCCTGCCTGCCTTCAGCACGATACGCTCTGCCCCAAACAAACGGCCCAGACGACGCAGGGTTACCACGCGAATCAGTTCCTCGCCCTCCTCGGGGATAGGTCCGAAGCGGTCCAACATCCGCTGTCGGAACTGCTCCACCTGCCCATCGTCCGTCAGGCCGTCCAACTCGCGATACAGCAGCATCCTTTCGCTGGCGCCAGGCACATAGTCGTCGGGGAAGCACATGGGCAGGTCGCAATCCAGCTGACATTCGCTCACGAACTGACTGCCGTCCACCTCCTCGCCCTTAGCAATCTCGTCGGCATACAGGTCGCTGAACTCGTCCGTCTTCAGCTCGCTAACGGCCTCCGCCAGAATCTTTTGATATGTCTCGTAACCCAGGTCGGCAATGAATCCGCTCTGCTCGGCACCCAGCAGGTTTCCTGCCCCACGGATGTCCAGATCCTGCATGGCGATGTGTATGCCACTGCCCAGGTCGCTGAAGTTTTCCAACGCCTGCAGACGACGACGCGCATCGGCTCCCAGGGCCGACAATGGAGGCGACAGCAGGTAACAGAACGCCTTCTTGTTCGAACGTCCCACGCGTCCTCGCATCTGGTGCAGGTCGCTCAGTCCGAAGTTCTGTGCGCCTATGATGATGATGGTGTTGGCATTCGGAATGTCTATGCCCGATTCGATGATGGTGGTGGAAACCAGCACGTCGTAGTCGTAGTTGGCAAAGTCCAGTACGATATTCTCCAGCGTCTCCGTATGCATCTGTCCGTGTCCCACTGCCACCCGTGCATCGGGTACATACTGGTGTATCATCTCTTCCAGTTCGGGCAGTCGGCTTATGCGGTTGCACACCACGAACACCTGTCCGTTTCGACTCATCTCGAAGTTGATGGCCTCGCTAATGATTTCTGGCGAGAACTGGTGCAGTTCCGTCTGTATCGGGTATCGGTTGGGGGGTGGTGTCTGTATGACGCTGAGGTCGCGTGCGCCCATCAGACTGAATTGCAGGGTACGCGGAATGGGTGTGGCGGTCAGGGTCAGGGTGTCTACATTGGTCTTCATTTGTCGTAATTTTTCCTTTGTAGCCACTCCGAATTTCTGCTCCTCGTCGATGATGAGCAACCCCAGGTCTTTGAACTGCACCGTCTTACCTATCAGCTTGTGCGTGCCGATGAGGATGTCCACCCTACCCTCCTTCAGGGCCTGCAGGATTTCGCTCGTCTGCTTGGCCGTACGAGCCCGACTCAGGTATTCAATCCTCACGGGGAAGTCCTTCAGGCGCTCCGTAAACGTGCGATAATGCTGATAGGCCAGCACCGTTGTGGGCACCATCACAGCCACCTGTTTACCGTCTGTTGCGGCCTTGAAGGCGGCTCGGATGGCCACTTCCGTCTTTCCGAAGCCCACATCGCCGCACACCAGTCTGTCCATGGGTTTGGCGCGCTCCATGTCTTGCTTCACCTGCTGCGTGGCTTTCATCTGGTCGGGCGTATCCTCATAGAGGAACGAGGCCTCCAGTTCGTGCTGCAGGTAGCCGTCGGGCGAGAACTGGAATCCGCGTTGTTTCTGTCGTGTACTGTAAAGATTTATCAAATCGCGGGCGATATCCTTTATCTTCTCCTTTGTGCGTTCCTTCAGTCGCTCCCAGGCTCCTCCGCCCAGTCGGTTCAGTCGTGGCGGCTCGCCCTCCCGGCCCTTGTATTTCGACACTTTGTGCAGGGCGTGTATCGAGACGTAGATGACATCGTCGTGCTGATAGACAATCTTTATCTTCTCCACCATCTGACCGTTCTCGGGAATGCTCACGAGGCCCCCGAACCGGCCCACGCCGTGGTCGATGTGCACCACGTAGTCGCCCAGCTCGAACTGCTGCAACTCCTTCAGCGTCAGGGCCACCTTGCCCCTGCGGGCCTTATCGGACTTCAGGTTGTACTTGTGGAATCGGTCGAATATCTGGTGGTCGGTAAACAGGCAGACTTTCAGCTCGTTATCGGCAAATCCCGCATGCAACGTCCGTTCCACCGATGTGAACCGTATCTTTTGCCATTCGACGTTTGCCGTTTGCCCATCAAAGATAGCCTGCAGGCGTTCGTTCTGCTTCTGCGAGTCCGCCAATATATATATGGAATATCCGCGCGAGAGATAGTCCTGGAAGCAGTCGGCAACCAGGTCGAAGTTTTTGTGGAAGATGGGCTGTGGCGTTATGTCGAACCGCACCTCCTTCTCGGGTTTCAGCGTGGGTCGGTGTCCGAACTCCAGCGTCCGCAGTTCCAGCAGTTGCCTTTTGAAAGGCTCTTCTTCCACCAAGAACTCGTAACTGGGCACTTGTAACTCGGAACTTTCAAGCTGTGCTTGAGCCGAGAATCCCGTGTCGTAGATGTTGCCGATGGTCTCGCATAGGTAGGTGATGTCCTTCACCACAACCACCGTATCCTGGGGCAGGAACGAGAGCATCGACATGCGCTGCTGGTCGCCCAGTTCGGGCACGATGCTGATGTCCTGTTTCTTCTCCACGGACAACTGCGTCTGCACCTCGAAGCTGCGGATGCTGTCAATCTCATCGTCGAAGAAATCAATACGATACGGTGTCTCGTTCGAGTAGCTATAGACATCCAGAATGCTACCTCGGATGGCGAACTGACCTGGTTCGTAAACATAGTCCGTACGACGGAACCCCAGGTCCACCAGAGTGCTCTCCACCTCCGTCAGGTCTATCCGCTGTCCGCGCGAGAGGGCCAGCGTGCGCTCCCTCATCTGCTCCTTCGACACCACCTGTTCGGCCAGGGCATCGGGGTAGGTTACTATGTAAAGTTCTGAGTTCTGAGTTACGAGTTCCGAGTTTAGGCGGGTGAGGACCTCGGTGCGCAGGATTTCGTTGGCGGCATCGCGCTGCCCGTAGCGAATGGCCCTGCGATACGAGCTGGGGAAGAACAGCACCCCCTCGTCGCCCAGAATCTGCACCAGGTCGTGATACAGATATCCGGCCTCCTCCCTGTCGTCCATCACAAACAGCATGGGGTGCACCACAGCCTGGGGCTCCACCTGGGTCAGCGAAGCGAACGCCATGGGCAGGCTAGAGGCCTGTGTGCCAGCCACATACATCCGACGGACGGGAGACGCGAGCATGCGTCCCAGGGCCTTTGCACCGGGATGTTTTTGGTAGAGCCGAAGCAGTTCTTTCAGTTCCATGCTCGTCGTAAATCAGGGCAAAGGTACAAAAATATCGACATAAATGCACCAACGTATTTTAATTTTTATTAACTTTGCACTAAGTTTTATAAACAACCATTAACACATTCATTAATTAACAACATTATGAAGAAGATTTTTTCAATGGTAGTTGTGATGTTGCTGGGTGCAACCTCACTGATGGCACAGGCTCCCGAAGACGGCCTGTCATTTGCTGTAGAAACAGGTATTGGTACCGAGTGGGAACTGGGTGGCCGTGTACAGTACAACTTCAACGAGTACATTGCAATTGAAGGCGTTGCCAAGTACGCTTTCGACTACAACGAGAAGGTATTTGGTATCAATACCAACTTTAACGAGTTCAGCCTCCAGGTTGGTGCCCGTGGCTTCTCTCCCGCTTACTACAAGGACATGAAGGCTTTCGCAGCCCTCGACCTGGGTTGGGGTATCGCATGGAAGAATGCTAACACTAGCCACTTCGCACTCGACTTCACCATCGGTTCCTATGTTTGGAAGGGCCTGTATGTAGGCTACGGACTGGGTGCCATGTGCGGCAACGGTAACCACACCGACCATCTGCTTCGCGTAGGTTACAACTTCACGTTCTAACCCACCCGCGCATACCACGCAAAAGGCGTTATCCCACACGGGATAGCGCCTTTTTCAGTCTTAAAAAGAGCATAGTTTATACCTTAGGTATAAAATCTGCCCCCTCCGCATGACAAAAATCCTCGATGGAATGGGGCATTTTTGTTAATCAGCGAGTTACGTTTCATTCTCCTGTTTTCCATGCTCTTCCTCACTTCACTCTTTATCCTTTATTCCGCTACGAAGTTACACACTTTTCCCCACATTCGCAAGAAAACGAATTTGTACGAAACGTGCCATCGTGCCATCGTGCCATTTTATATTTTTCAACTCTATTCATTCGTCTAACGGAGGTAATGGAAAAGTATATGTTATATGTTATAAATTATAATAAATATTATTATATTATATATTATTAATTAATTAATAATATATAATATAGGGTAAAATACCCTTCTCCCTCCGATGAAACATATCCATTTGTGAATTTCAGAATGGCACGATGGCACGATGGCACGAATCGAAGCTTTTGTTGTCATGATACAGTGTTGCTATACCTGTCATTTTGAGTGACAAAAAGAAACTTTCAAACACTTTGTGTTTGGCACGGCATTTGTAATAGATATTGCAGATACAAAACGGGAACGAAAGGTGCACATTTCGAACTCGTCTTGAATCCAACTTCAGCACAAAGGAATACGATTTAAGGAAGAGAATAACACTAACGAAGGGGCATCCCAACGCTACCCGCGCCGCGATACTATCCCTAGGCGCCTCGCGATACTATCGCTCCCCGCCTAGCGTTGCAAC
>JAFZWQ010000005.1 GCA_017617235.1 Bacteroidaceae bacterium
TAATAAATAAGATAATGAACACTCTTGAGAACCGGGTCTTTCACCTCCCTTATCTCACTACAAATTTACAAAATAATTTCCACATACACAAATATTTCACCACATTTTATTCAAGAATTACTTAAATAATTTAAGGGGCGGATATCTCACGACAGCCACCCCTCTGTGAAACACAAAAACATTGCGCGCAATATTTTTCGTGCCGAATTTTTAAAGCGCAGAAGAGAAAGAGAAAATATTATTATAACTTATTATATATTAATAAATTATATATACCATATATCCATAATTACACAACTTTTCAACGCTCCCTCATGAAAAACGAATGCAATATGCAATATTGCAATATAGCTCGCCCCGAAAGATCGTAATCCTACCGTCCTCGCCATACTATTCCTCCGCTCCCAACAATACTATCCCTCCCGCCCAGGCATGCACCACTCCGCACGAGTGGGGAGGTTCGTTTGTGGGGGACGAGGGCGGCAGATGAAGAAAAGGTTTCGAAAGTTTGGAGTTATCGGAAATAGTTCTTATTTTTGACTTCGTCTTAGATACTCACGCTGACTTCGTCTTCCTCTGTCACGACTCGGGATAGTTTAAACGAGTTTTACTCTCCTCTCGCTGCTCCATCGGTTCGAAAATTCTGAAATATATTTGGATATATTTGGCATTTTGCTCGCTTAATCGTATCTTTGCAGTGTCATAATCAAACCATAATAAGTATGAGTACACAGGCCATGACACGGAAGATAGCCGATTACTTCAGAACGCAACCCGTTGTGAAGGCATGGCTGTTTGGTTCCTTCGCACGTGGCGAGGAAACTCAGGATAGCGACATAGACATTTTGGTGGAATATGACCAGAATGCCAAGATTTCATTGCTAACCATCTCGCACATGATGGGAGAATTGGAAAAGAGCACAGGCCGGCGTGTGGATTTGATAGAGGAAGGGTGCCTATTGCCATTTGCTGAGGCATCGGCAAATCGAGACAAAAAACTGATTTATGAGAGAAGAGATTAGGAATTTAGAGAGGCTCGAGCACATGTTGGAGGCCATAAATGTCCTTATCAACTACAAAGAGTCGCACTCGCTTGAGGATGCCCAGGCAGACCCCGTAGTCTATTTTGGTTTAGTGAAACATGTCGAGATTATTGGCGAGGCTGTCTATAAATTGACACTCGATTACAGGGCAAGGCATACCGAAGTCAACTGGGGAGATATAGAGCGCATGCGTCATGTCTTGGTACATGGTTATTACAAGATACGTCCACATCAGCTTTGGCAGACTATCGTGGAAGATATTCCTAATCTAAAACCCATCATTGAACGGCTGATTCAAGTGGAAAAGAATTGATGCAAATCCAGCACGTCGCAGCCGTATTCTCCCCTCCCGCTCCGCACGAGTGGGGAGGTTCGTTTGTGTGGGGATGAGGGCTTTGAAAGCCTGCTTTTGCGTCAGTGGCCCCCAGTGATGTTCTCAGATTAATTTATTAATTTCACCCATTCCTTTGCGATGTCGAAAACAATCACTATCTTTGCTGACAGAAATGTTTATGCATCAAACTAATAACCGTAAATTTATATTACCATGAAAAAGCTTTTAGCATTGACCCTTTTATTGTCTGCAATTGCCATTATCCCCATGGCATGCGGCGGTGACGAAATAGAAGGAACAAAAGCGGTCTATTTGGTATGTCTGACTTGTAACGGAAGCGGTACATGCCAGGTATGTAATGGAACGGGCAGGGTGGACAGCCTGATATACAAAGTGGATTGCAGCTCTTGCAAAGGAAAGGGCAAGTGTGCCATTTGCAGCGGGAAGGGGCATGTCGTCATGAGGGTGCCCAAGGATATGGACAGCGACAACTTCTCGCGATGTGGGACATGTAACGGACATGCCTATTGTCCGAGGTGTAACGGAACGGGCAAGGTCGACAGTCTGGTATACAAGGTGACTTGTGACTTCTGCAAGGGAAAGGGATGGTGCCCCACGTGCAACGGAACGGGCTATATCATGGGCTCTTATCCTGGAGGAAATTCTGGCGGTAATTCTGGTAACGATAACGGTTCTTCGACCGACCCCACCAAGAATGTATCCCTGTCCCTGAAATATGAGGAGTATTATCACTATAAAGGTTACGATGCCCATTACGAGGCAAAGTTCACCGTACAGGTATCGGGTGTCAGTAGTGGCGATGTGAATGAACTGGGCTTCGACACAGATACCTATAATCCTCCATCGACAAACAAGCGACAGAAGAAATATGGGGTAACGTCCTTTACCACGTGGGTTCGTGTGTCAAAGGATATAAACTATGTACGTCCCTATGTCCGCCTGTATGGCTATGACGATATTTACGGAAAAACGGAGCGAATAGATTTAAGCGACATGCAATAACAGGCAACCGCTGAAGCGCATTACTTTACCCGGCAGCAACGAATAAGTTCATATCACCCTGCACTCTCCCCGCTACGCACGAGTGGGGAGGTTTGTTATGAGCTGAGGAGAAAAAGGTCGCTATTCCGTTGGGGGGTAGCGATTTTTTTTGTATCTTAGCGGCGCGAAAACAAACGTATAAGCGCAAGACAGGCAGATAAGATATGAAGGAGATAAAGTGGGGCTTCATCGGGTGTGGTGAAGTGACGGAACGTAAGTCGGGACCGGCATTCTCGCTGGTGCCAGGGTCGAGTGTGGTGGCGGTGATGAGCCGCAACCAGGAAAAGGCGAAGTCCTATGCCCAGCGGCACAACATACCCCGTTGGTACACCGATGCCCAGGAGCTGGTGGACGACCCCGAGGTGAATGCCGTGTACATAGCCACACCGCCCAGCAGTCACGCCACCTACGCCATCATGGCCATGAAGTCGGGAAAACCCGTGTACGTGGAGAAGCCGCTGGCTGCCAGCTACCCCGACTGTCAGCGCATAAACCGCATATCGGAACAGACGGGCGTGCCCTGTTTCGTGGCATATTACCGCAGGTATCTACCCTACTTCCAGCGCGTGAAACAGCTGGTGGAGGAAGGTGCCGTGGGTAAGGTGCTGAACGTGCAGGTGCGCTTCGCCGTACCGCCACGCGACCTGGACTATAACCGCGACAACCTGCCCTGGCGCGTACAGCGCGACATTGCCGGAGGCGGATACTTCTACGACCTGGCGCCCCACCAGATAGACCTGCTGCAGGAGATGTTCGGCCCCATACTGAGGGCACACGGATACTGCGCCAACCGCGGAGGACTGTACCAGACGGAGGACACCGTGAGTGCCTCGTTCCAGTTCAACGACGGCATGCCCGGAAGCGGTTCCTGGTGCTTCGTGTCGCATGCCTCGGCCAAGACCGACCGCATAGAGATTATAGGCGACAAGGGCTCGGTGGCCTTCTCGGTATTCACCTACGAACCTATCGTCCTGCACACCGAACAGGGGCGCGAGGAAATCGTGGTTCCCAACCCAGAGCACGTGCAGATGCCACTGATACAGAACATTGTGGAACACCTGCAGGGCACAGCCACTTGCACCTGCGACAGCGTGTCCGCCACCACCGTAAACTGGGTAATGGACCGCATTTTAGGAAAATAATAAACGACTATGAATCAACGATATAACGTAGAACTTGTAAATAGATTCTTGAAGTACGTTTCCTTCGACACACAATCCAGCGAAGAGGCGGCAGACCAATGTCCCAGTACCGAAAAACAGATGGCACTGGCCCGTTACCTGACGGAGGAACTGACGGCTCTGGGACTGGAGGATGTGGAGATGGACGCACACGGATACGTCTATGCCACACTGCCCGCAACAAAGGGTAAGGAACAGGTGCCCACGATAGGTTTCATTGCCCATATGGACACCAGCCCCGACTGCTCGGGCAAGGATGTCAAGCCCCGCATCATCGAGAACTACGACGGCAGCGACATTCGCCTGAACGACGAAGTGGTGACGCGCGTAGAGATGTTCCCCGAATTGTTGCAGCACGTGGGCGAGGACCTGATAGTGACGGACGGAAACACCCTGCTGGGAGCCGACGACAAAGCCGGCATTGCCGAGATAGTGACAGCCATGAGCCTGCTGAAGGCAAATCCCGATGTGGCACACGGTAAGGTGCGCGTGGCCTTCAACCCCGACGAGGAGATAGGCATGGGGGCACACCTGTTCGACGTGGAGAAATTCGGCTGTCAGTGGGCCTACACCATGGACGGCAGCGAGGTAGGCGAACTGGAGTACGAGAACTTCAACGCCGCATCGGCAAAAATCGTCATAAAGGGACGCAGCGTGCATCCCGGCTATGCCAAAGGGAAGATGGTGAACGCCAGCATAGTGGCCCACGAAATTGTGGAGGCACTGAAGAGCGAACTCCCAGAAACAACTGAGGGATACGAGGGTTTCTTCCACCTGACAGCCATGAGCGGCAACGTGGAGGAGGCAAGCCTGAGTTACATCATACGCGACCACGACCGCACCCTGTTCGAACAGCGCAAGGAGGAGATAGAGACACTGGCCAAGGAGATGAACGAACAGTATGGCGAAGGCACCGTAGGCGTGACCCTGAAAGACCAGTACCACAATATGCTGGAACAGCTGGAGGACAAGCCACACATCACCGACATTGCCAAAGAGGCCATCCGCGAGGCATGCGGACACTGCAACGTGATTCCCATTCGCGGAGGAACGGACGGTGCGCAGCTGTCGTTCCGCGGACTGCCCTGCCCCAACATCTTCGCAGGTGGACTGAACTTCCACGGACGACACGAATTCGTGCCCATACAGAGCATGGAGAAAGCCACGCAGACCATCGTGAACATCTGTAAACTGGTAGCACTATGAACAACGAGGCACGAGTGGACAAATGGCTGTGGGCGGCACGCATCTTCAAGACGCGTACCCTGGCAGCTGCTGCCTGCAAGAAAGGACAGGTGTCGATGGGCGGCACTCAGCTAAAGCCCTCGCGCATGGTGAAGGTGGGCGACACGGTGGACGTGAAGAAAGCACCCATCACCTACTCGTTCCGCATTCTGCAGGCCATTGAACACCGTGTGGGGGCGAAACTGATACCCGAAGTGCTGGAGAACGTGACCCGGCCCGAGCAGTACGAGTTGCTGGAGATGAGCAAGATAAGCGGATTTGTGAACCGTGCCAAAGGTACAGGGCGACCCACGAAGAAAGAACGGCGTGCGCTGGACGACTTCCGCGACGATGTGCCGGTGTTCTTTGGGGACTTTGAGTTTGACTTTGAAGATTGAAGATTGAAAATTGAAGATTGAAAATTAAATAAGGAATATATGAGGCGCATTCTATTTCTCATTTTGACCTTTGGTCGAGCCAGCTCACGTTCGGCGATATCTAAACAAATTTGGCATCGCTCTCTCTTACTTGCAGCCTTCTCATTTTCTCATTTTCTCAATGTCTGTTGGGCGCAGACAGATGTAACGAGCCAGTATCTGAAAAACGCTTCATTCGAGCAGCCGCTGGTTTCAACTCTGGAAGCAGATAACACTCGTGGAGCATACAATGTGGGTACAAATCTAACTGACTGGACAGTGACTGGCAGTTATGGTGTGAGCGACATCATGACGGCCAGCGCAACGGCTACGGACAATAACATGGGGGCTCCTGGCCAACCCAGCGACGGCAAACAGATGTACTACATCCGTCATGCGTGGAAAGACGGTTCGGCCTCCATCAAGCAAACCGTGAAACTATCCCCTGCCAAGTATCGCCTGACGGTTGACAGCAAGAGTGCCCACGCAGGCACAAGCAGCAGCGGAAAGCTTGTTGCAGCAGGCGAAAACACAGTCATCACGATGAATCAGGGAAGCATACCTTCAACTTGGAATGTTGTAAGTGTGGAATTCACGCTAACAGAAGAGAAAGAGGTGACACTGGGCTTTGAGTTCACATGGAAGAACTCTGCCGGTGCCAGTTTCCTATTAGATAACGTGCGCCTTTATGACATCACCAATGAAGAGGTGAAGCCCGACCCAACGGAGACGGATGTGACATCGCCTACCGAGGGCGTTATCACCAGCGATTTCGTGGGCGAGGAAGAGATGATGACGGACCTGCTCGGGATGCTGGCAAAGTTCGGCACCTATCTGGTGAACGACTTCCAGGAAGCACAGTATCCGAACAGCGAGAACGAGGCCTGCGGATGCTTCAAGGGCGAAAGCACGATGGCCAGCAACGAAGCTGGTGTGCGTACCAATGCCGACCTGTCGATGATTTGCGCCTTCCTGGTTAAATATGCGAAGCCGGCAGGCATCAGTCTGCCCGCAGGCGTAACCTGGGAACGCATCGAGGAGATGGCGATGAAGTCACTCGTCTTTGCCTACTCGACCCACAAAGCCAACAAGCTGAAGGTGTGCTCGGGCGGCGACTACTGGGGCAGCACCAGCGGCAACGACCACGTGTGGGAATCGTCGCTCTGGGCAATGTCTGTTGCCTATTCGGCATACTTCCAGTGGGACAAGCTGAGTGAGAAACAGCGCGGATACATCTATAATTTATTAAAGGCCGAATGCAACTACGAACTGAACCGCACCGTTCCCACAGGATATGCAGGCGACACGAAAGCCGAGGAAAACGGTTGGGAAGCCGATGTGCTGGCAGCAACGCTGGGTCTGTTCCCCAACGATGCAACGGCACCCATATGGTTCGAATGCATGCGTCGGTTTGCTGCCAACAGCTATTCCCACGCCAGCGATGCAAATAATTCAGGATTCGTAGATCCAACGTACGACAACACGAAATGGAGCGACCTGTACAAGGGAAACAACCTGTATAGCGACTGGACGCTGCAGAACCACAACCTGTTCCACACCTCGTACCAGAACGTTGTGATGCAGGAACTGGGCGAGGCTGCATTGGCCCTGAAGATGTTCCAGGGAACGAACGAAAAGTGGAGTTCAAATGCCCTGCAGCACGGCAACCAGGAGGTGATGGACAACGTGTTGAACTGGTTGGCATTGGCCGATGGCGAGTTGGCTATGCCCAACGGCAACGACTGGAGCCTGTTCCTCTACGACCAGATTACATCCTACAGCACACAGGCCTGCTTCCAGCGCGACCCCAATGCTCTGCTGCTGGAGAACCTGGCATACAAACAGATAAAGGCACGCCAGACGACAACAACGGATGGTTCGTGGCTGTTGCGCCCCGATGTACAGGCTCGCCGCATGGGTGTGGAGGCACATCGTGTGATGATGACCTATCTGATGCACAAGATGATGTCGACAGCCGACCTCGAGCCCACCTCGTGGGAAGATTTCCGCAACGCACACTCGCAGGCCATGATATTCCCCTGCCAGAACATCGTGCGTGCCTATACTCCAGACCGTTTCACCTGCTTCTCGTGGAGCACAGGACTGAAGAGCTACACGGGTTACTTCGCTGCCGACAAAGCCGACAAGAACAAAATCGTGGTGCCCTATCGCGCCAACAACTCGGGTAACATCACCGGTTGGTACGAGGTGAGCGGCAAGGGAACTAACGCCACGCCCGTGGTCAGCGGCATCTACCAGCTGGACGGCAATGCGTGGGTGATGAACGGCGAACTGTCCGTGAACGACGGAGCGCTGAATAACCGCTTTGCCCTCTACTCTACTCCGGGCAACGCCTTCATCTATCTGGACCACGTGAAAGCCAACACCGGCTGCACCATCACAGCTGAGAAGGGCGGACTGCTGGCCATATCCACCGACGAACTCACCAAACTGCAGCGCACGCTCTATTACGACGACAACGGAGAAATCACGTGGAAGCAACAGGACGGCAGCTCGCAATTCAACTTTACTTCCGACTGGGTGAACATCGACAACGAGCTGGGTGTGATAGGACACAACAGCAAGAAGATGGCCTTTGGCGACCGTGGTGCCAACAACAGCATCTACACCTCAAAGCTGTATCCCATGTACAGCAATACGAATCGTATGGTGAAAGCCGGGGACGTGGTGGACGCACGCAATCTGGTGTACTACAGCAACATCAATGCCGAAGACACAAAGGCCACAGCCAGACAAATCGACGAACTCAAGAGCATTTTGCCCGAAGGATGGAACGGTGTCATTGCCCCAGACCCCACAGGCGCATACTACATGTTTATCTCAAACTTCCGAGGCAACACATCTGCCGCCATCGAAGGCATCACGATAAAGAGCTTTGCTGCCCCTGTCTTCAAGATGGAGACGACCATCAACGACAATAAGGCAAATATCAATCTCAACCTACAGGAGAACAACAGTTTTGCCACACAGATGAAGATATTCGTGGCAGGTTCTCATGTAAAAGCGCAGTTGGAAGACCTCAACACAGCCTACATCACAGCCACCGAGAATACAACAATAACGGTATATGGAATGCCCGGCAACTACCACAGATTCCATCGGGAAGTAAGCCTGACGAGTGGAGAAACCATCAAGGTGGTACTGACGGATAGCGACATCAGCATAGAAACAACATCGCCCTATCAGCCGCAACTGACCGAAGGGACGGATATGACGAGCTACATCGTGAATCCCCGTTTCGAAGGTAACACGCGCTACGGATGGACGATGAGCAAGGCAGACTACAACGAGGCTACGAACTACACCGAACAGGAGTTCTGGAACAACAGCAGCTTCTCGCTGAAGCAAACCATCAAGGGACTGCCTGCAGGCAAGTATCGCCTTACGTGCCAGGGATTCTATCGCGCTGGAGCAAGGGCCACAGCTGCCACATCGCACGCTGCCGGTAACGAGAAGTTGAACGCAACACTCTATGCCCAACCCGCGGGGAACGACAAAGTGTCGCAGCCCATCCTCAGCATCTTTGCAGAAGCCGGTAAGATGGGAGCCCTCGGCGAGAGCACCACACTGGGTTATGTTCCCAACACGATGGAACAGGCCTGGCAGTATTTCAGCACAGGATTGTACGGAGGAAACGAAGTGGAGTTCAGCGTGGTGAACGGTCAGGACGTGGAGATTGGCGTTGAGAAGTCGAGCAAGATAAACGACGACTGGACGATATTCACAAACTTCCGACTAACCTATATGGGCAAGGGCGGAGAGGACCGCATAACATCCGTGCAGAACAACCCTTTCGTCACAAGCGGCACGTACACAATGGGCGGAGTACGCGTCGCTGACCCTAACTCCCTGCCCCGTGGCATGTACATCCGCAACGGCAAGAAATTCCTTCACCCCTAATTTTCAATCTTCAATCTTCAATTTTCAACTTTCCATGATTGACAGAGCAACAATAGACAAGATAATGGACGCGGCGAACATCGTCGACGTCGTTTCAGACTTTGTCACATTGAAACGTGCCGGAGCCAACCTGAAAGGACTGTGTCCCTTCCACGACGACCGTACACCATCATTCATGGTGTCGCCCGCCAAGAACTATTGTAAATGCTTTGCCTGCGGAAAAGGTGGAAACCCCGTGGGCTTCATCATGGAGCACGAACAAATCACCTATCCCGAAGCCCTGCGCTATCTGGCCAAGAAATACGGCATTACCATCGAAGAGAAGGAGATGTCGAAGGAAGACATACAACGGCAGGACGACCGCGAATCGATGTTCATCGTCAACGAATGGGCCAACCAGTGGTTCCAGGACCAGATGAACAATACCGACGACGGACGGGCCATAGGACTGGCATACTTCCGTCAGCGTGGATTCCGCGACGACATCATCCAAAAGTTCCAGTTGGGATTCTGTCCGGACAAGAACGTAGAGGTGGAAATGCCAGAGGGAAACAACGGGATGCGACGGGTGCGCATGGGTGTGATGAGCGATGCAGCACTGAAAGCCGGTTACCAGGAGAAATACCTGACGAATGACCCTGAGACGGGATTGGGAACAGGCATTTCGATAAAGAACGACAAAGGTGCCCTGCGAGACCGTTATTGGGGACGTGTCATCTTCCCCATCTTCACCATGAGCGGAAAGGTGGTGGGATTTGGCGGACGTGTGCTGGATGCTGCGACAAAGGGCGTGAACATCAAGTACCAGAACTCGCCGGAAAGCATTATCTACAGCAAGAAACGCGAACTCTACGGACTGTTCCAAGCCAAGCAGGCCATACGCAAACAGGACCTGTGCTTCCTGGTCGAAGGTTATACCGATGTGATGGCCATGCACCAGAGCGGCATAGAGAACGTGGTGGCTTCCTCGGGCACAGCACTGACGGACGACCAGATACGATTGATACACCGTCTGACGGACAACATCACAGTAATTTATGACGGTGACGCAGCAGGCATCAAAGCTTCGCAACGCGGTATCGACATGCTGCTGGCACAGGGCATGAATGTACGCCTGTTACTCCTTCCCGATGGCGACGACCCCGATTCCTTTGCCCGCAAGCACAATGCATCGGAATACCAACAGTATCTGGCGGAACATCAGGTGGACTTCATCAAGTTCAAGACGAACCTGCTGATGGAGGAAGCACAGGGCGACCCCATCAAGAAGAGTCAGCTGGTGAACAACATCGTGCAGAGCATTGCCTGCATCCCCAACGAAATTACACGCAGCGTCTATGTTCAGGAGACGGCACAGGCCATGCAGATACAGGAACGAATCGTGGCACAGGCCGTAACGAAACAGGTGCAGGCGAATTACGAGGAACAACAGAAGCAAAGGGAACGCCGACGTCCCGTTAACAGCACAGAAGAGCACCCGCAGGAGATGCCTGAGGATATTCCACTGCCCACAAACGAAGTTCCCGATGCTGTACCTGCCGAGGTGAACAATGCCCCCTTGCTGCAAAATATCCACGACCGCGACAGCAAACGACTGTCCAATAAGGAAAGGGAACTGATACGACTGATTCTGCGATACGGCGAACAGGTGATTGGCAATCTACCCGACGAAGAGGGCAACGAACAGCCCATCACCGTCATCGAGTACATTACGGCATCGCTGGTACAGGACGAACTGCAGCTGACGGTGCCCATACACAAATCCATTGCCGAGTTGGCCATCCAACATGTGAAGGAAACGGGATTCATTGCCGAGAAGTTCTTCCTGAACTATCCCGACCCCGAAATCAATTCCTTCACCTTCGACCTGGTGACGGACAAAGAACAACTGAGCCGCATGCACCAGAAGAAGGACAATAACGACAGCATCAGTCTCTCGTCACTGGCCAGTCACATCGTTACGGACTATAAACTGGAAATCGTAACACAACAAAAGCGCCAGATAATGCGTCAGTTGCAAGATCCGGAGCTGATGCGCGACACGCAACGCTATCTCGAAGTGATGACCCAATACAAGGACATCAAGGAGATAGAGAAAAAACTATCGCAACAGGAAGGAAGGGTGATTGTATAAAAGGGTTAAGACTTGTGGCTGATGAGTTTCAGGAACTCCTCGCGTGTCTTAGCCTGATTGAAGGCGCCCGTAAAGTCGCTGGTGGTGGTAACAGAGCCTTGTTTCTCCACACCACGCATCTGCATACACATGTGCTGTGCCTCGACAACAACCATCACACCCAGCGGTTGCAGGGCCTGCTGAATGGCTTCGCGGATTTGCAGTGTCATGCGTTCCTGAACCTGCAGCCTGTGGCTATAGATATCCACGACACGAGCAATCTTTGACAGTCCTGTGATGTATCCGTTGGGAATGTAGGCCACATGTGCCTTACCGTAGAAGGGCAATAGATGGTGCTCGCACAACGAATAGAAATTGATGTCCTTAACAATAACCATCTGGCTATAGTCTTCCTTGAACTTTGCAGAACAAAGAATCTGGATAGGGTCTTCATCGTACCCACGGGTCAGGTCTTCCATTGCCTTCGCAACTCGGGTGGGAGTTTTCTGAAGTCCCTCGCGCGAAGCATCCTCGCCAATAAAGCCAAGGATTTCGCGAATACGTTTTTCTATTTCTTCTTGTCTATTCATCATACATTACAGCATTAATCTTACATCTGACGGTGATGGCTTCCGAGAACTTTCCCGTCTTGCGCATCTCCTCAAGCAATTCCAGGGCTTCCTCGCGTGTACGGAAATCACCTACGTGGCATATCCAACGCGGACTGACAAAGCGTGTATAGACAGGCTGACCGGGGAACAGGGTGTGAACCATCCCTTCCATCTGGTAGGCCTTATTCTTGGCATCACGCGAATTGGCGCCGGCATACACCTGTACACGGAAACCGCTCATGCGTACCTTGCGGCCAGGATATAAGGAAAGGGAGTCCACATGCGACACAATGCTATCCGGATTGTGGGTCACACGGGTCGAATTTACACGAGTCGAGGGACGCGTGTTCTTCACCAGCCCCATTACACGGGCGGCAATATCCGCATCCTGGTGTATTTGCACAGTTCCCTGTCCTGCGACAGCCGACTGCAGACGTACGAGGAACGTCTCCTGGGCAAAAAGAGATTGAGAAAATGAGAAAACAAGAAAATGAGAAAACAACAGAAGGAACCTTCTGGACAACATAATTCTTTTTAATATATTATCTTTCATAATGGTGTCTCCTTTCTCATTTTCTCATTCTCTCATTTTCTCAATTTCAAAATTACTTCCAAGCGTCGATGATACCCATAAAGTCGGCGCACTTGAGGGCAGCACCACCAATCAGGCCACCGTCAACGTCGGGCTTCGAGAATATTTCCTTAGCGTTAGAGGGCTTGCAGCTGCCACCATACAGAATGCTTACGTTCTCGGCAGCAGCCTCGCCAAAGCGACCAGCGATGACGCCACGGATGAATTCGTGCATATCCTGAGCCTGCTCAGCAGTAGCGGTCTTACCGGTACCGATAGCCCATACGGGTTCGTAAGCCAGGATGATGTTAGCAAACTGCTCGTCGGTAAGGTCGAACAGGCTGTCAGCCAACTGTGCGCCAACTACCTCGTTCTGCTTGCCTGCTTCGCGCTCCTCCAGCACCTCGCCGATGCAGAAGATAACCTTCAGACCGTTGGCCAGAGCCAGATTCACCTTCTCCTTCAGGATTTCGGGAGTCTCGCCATAGTATGCACGACGCTCGCTGTGACCCAGGATAACGTACTGTGCACCCGTGCTCTTTACCTGAGCGGCACTTACTTCACCAGTGTAGGCACCCTTCTCCTTGTCTGCGCAGTTCTCGGCACCCAGACCAATTACGGTACCTTCAACAACACCGGCAACGGTGGCCAGATGGATGAAAGGCGTGCAGATTACAACGTCGCAATTGGGTTTGTCGGCAGCCAGAGCACCCTTCAACTCAGTAGCCAGGGCTACACCTTCCTGCAGGTTCAGGTTCATCTTCCAGTTACCTGCTACAATCTTCTTTCTCATGTCTGTAATACTTTTAGTTTGTGGTAATAACGTATTTATTCTCTTATGTATTATATGTCGTTTATATAATTTCCGTCCCACCCAGATGCGGTCTATCAGTGTCCACAAGATGAGGGGAACCAGGAACCAAAGCATCAGGCGATACAAAGCCTTCAATCGGCTATTTCTATGCATCTGTCCCAACTTCGACTCCTCAAGCGGAGCGGTTTGTTCGTCCACTGTGGGCAGGCCGTTTGCAGACCATTTGTTGTACACCACACCATCGTGCAGCATCAGCAGTCCGGGGTTGGAACGTATAACGGTTTTCAGCATCGTGCCATCGGCCTGGGCAAATTCGTACTCCGCTCCCGTCAAGTCCTTCCACCGGTCTATTGCTTCCTGTCCGCTCGAGGTCACCGCCAGGAATGAATACCCGTGCGACTGACAGTAGTCATAGAGCGTGTTGTACTGTTCCATCGACCCGTCGTCGGCCGTTTCCAGGAAGGGTGCCACCAGCAGGAACTTGTATCCTGGTTGTTCGAGCCACTCGAGCGTAATGTCCTCGCCTTCTGCCGAAAGTATGCTGAAGTCGGCATACTGCATTTCATCGGGCATCTTTTCCCAATCCTGCATGATGGCCTTGGGCAAATCTGTTCCCACTTTGTATGGACGGAAATCCATAACTGGCAGGTAGCTGATGTTATACAGGGCCAGGAACAGGGCGAAGACCAACGAATAGAGCGACAACAGCCACTGGTTGCGTTCGGAGATAAAGCGTGTGAGGTGTCTGTACGACCTCATTGCCACTATGGCAGCACCCAACAGCACGATGTTCTTTGCAAAGGTTTGCCAGTTGGTCAGGTGCACGGCATCGCCAAAGCATCCACAATCCATGTGCGTCGAGCTGAGGGCCAGATACAGGGTGATAGGTGTCATTACTGCCAACACCAGCACCGTCAGTCGTGTCGTTGTGCGTCGACGAATGCCGAAGAACAGGTTGAAACCCAGATAGAACTCCAGCATGGCCAATGCCACAGCCAACGAGAGGGCAAGAAGTGGCGTCACATAAGCATAGAATCCGAACAATACGGAGTAATCCTCTATCTTATATTGTGTGCCACGTGGGTCTATCAGCTTCACCACCCCTGAGAAGAAGAAGGTGAGTGAAAGCAGGAACCTGCAAAGGTTAGCGCCCAGCCACTTGCTCCGCGTCTTGTTCGATGCCATCGCCAAAGGTCAGCTTTATCAGCCCAAAGACCGCATAGTTCATCATGTCCATATAGTTTGCGTCGATGCCCTCGGACACCAACGTCGCTCCGCTGAGCGATTCTATTTGTTTCGTTCGGAATATCTTCATCAGAATCAAGTCAGTATAACTGCTGACACGCATTCCACGCCAAGCTTCGTCGTAGTCGTGGTTCTTGCGCAACATCAGCTGCAGGGTGCTTTCCGCCCAACGGTCGTAGGCAGCAAGTGCCTCGTCGTTCGACATATCGTCCACTGCATCGGCGAATCCCAAATCCAGCTGTATCAGACCGATGATGGCGTAGTTTACGATGCCGATGAATTCGGGACGTATGCCCTCATCGACCAATGCTACACCCTTTGTTTCAATGCTTCGGATGCGATTGGCCTTGATGTATATCTGGTCTGTGACCGATGCGGGACGCATGATGCGCCATGCTGCTCCGTAGTCGTGCAATTTCTTGGCAAAGAGTGTTCTACACTCCCCCATTACTTGTCTGAATTGCTCTTCAGTAGTCATATTCCTTTATATTTGGGACAAAGATACAAAAAAAGCCCGATGTAGCAACACATCAGGCCTGTTTTTCTGCAATCATCCGTCAGATTAAGAACATTTCAGAATCTGTCCGGGGCGCAGCGTCTTGTTGCGCGAGATATTGTTCAGACGGCAAAGACGGTCGATGGTGATGCCGTACTTCTTGGCAATCTTGCTCAGAGTGTCACCCGAACGTACCTTGTAAACCAGGGAACGGTTCGTGCGCTCCATCTTCTGCTGCTGGAAGTTTCTCGACTCCTCGGCCTTGGACTCTGCAACTTCCTTCTCGACAGCGGGAAGGTTGTTTACATCGTGTGCAGCCATCAGCTGTGAATTACCAGCACGACGGTAGATGTAGTAGTCGCCACGGATGTCGCCAGCCTCGAAGCTGAACAGCTTTTCGGGGTTAATCTTCTCGCCCACCAGACGAGTTTCGAAATGGAGGTGAGGACCTGTGGAACGACCGGTGCTACCACCCAGTCCGAGGGGTTCGCCGGCACGCAGTACCTGGCCTTCCTTAACCAGATGCTTCGACAGGTGTCCGTAAACAGTCTCCAAACCATTGGAGTGACGGATTACGACATACTTGCCATAGCCCTTACGGTAACCCTGGTCCTTTACGATACGAACCTTGCCACTGAAGGCAGCGCGGATGGTATCGCCCACATATACCTTAATGTCAGTGCCATAGTGGGGACGACCAAACTGACGACGATATCCATAATGGGAGTTTACGACACGACTGTCGCAAGGCATGTGAAAGTCGCGAAGATCTATACGGTATTCGGCAGGCGGCATCTGTGAGTATCCGACAAATTCATTCGACCAGTCGGGATAGAGCTCGCCAGCGGGATTTTCAAACATCTCAACCTTGTGCAACTGGCGAATAGCCACGGAATCAATGGCACGCAACTTGGCGTTGATAGGCGCCTGACGAGCCATCAGATCCTGAGCACTGGCTTGGGATGATACAAGGGTTAATAAACTAAATGTCAATAAAACTATTCTCTTCATTCTTTTTACCGATTTAAGGCGATTTAAGGCCTAATAACTATTTATAAATCAACCTCATCTACAGCGTAGATAGAGCTAAAGTTCAAATCTCCAAAGTCGAACACCTCTTCTGGTTTGAAGAATCGTTCAATCTCTTCCTTTGCAGCATATATACCATCGCTGGCATGCACGATGTTCTGCTGGTTCGACATGGCATAGTCGCCACGAATGGTACCGATGGCAGCATTTCTACCGTTGGTAACACCAGCCATTGCACGCACTACGCGTACAACTTCTACACCCTCGATACACAAGGCGACGACGGGTGTCTGCTGCATCGAAGCTTTCAACAGGGGAAAGAAGGGTTTATCCTTCAAGTGGGAATAATGCTCCTCGACCAACGCGTCGGTCATGTAAAGCATCTTCATACCTATGATTCTGAGGCCCTTACGCTCGAAGCGAGTGATAATTTCTCCCATCAGCATACGCTTCACGACAGAGGGCTTCAACAATACTAAGGTTCTTTCCATTTAGAGTTAATTTCGAAATTCAGGCGCAAAGGTACAAAAAAATTCCCACATGGGCAAACCAATTTAAGGTTTTTTAGTATTCGTTAACCCTGCTCGGGATATCTTGACGGATTATCAAAATTTTATTTTATCTTTGTCGCGATGAAGTGGTTACACAATATATGGCACCTGTATCGGGATGGATTCCGCAACATGACGCTGGGACGCACGTTGTGGGCCATCATCCTGGTGAAACTGTTCATCATCTTCGTGGTGCTCAAGCTGTTCTTCTTCCCTAATTATATAAAGGAACATGCACGCGAGGGTCACGAGGCCGATTTCGTGGCAACACAACTAAAATAACGTAATAACGAAAATCAACCATGAATCAACTACTTAACATCGACATGGCAATGGTGGACTGGGCAAGAGCGCAGTTCGCCCTGACGGCCATCTATCATTGGCTGTTCGTGCCCCTGACACTCGGCTTGGCCGTGGTGATGGGCATCATGGAGACGCTGTACTACCGCACGGGCAAGGAGTTCTGGAAACAGACGGCCAAGTTCTGGCAGCGTCTCTTCGGCATTAACTTTGCGATGGGTGTGGCTACGGGCATCATCCTCGAGTTCGAGTTTGGCACCAACTGGAGCAACTACAGCTATCTGGTGGGCGACATCTTCGGAGCACCGCTGGCCGTAGAGGGCATTGTGGCGTTCTTCATGGAATCCACCTTCGTGGCGGTGATGTTCTTTGGTTGGAACAAGGTATCGAAGGGTTTCCACCTGGCTTCTACGTGGCTCACGGGCTTGGGTGCTACCATTTCGGCATGGTGGATTCTGGTGGCCAATTCGTGGATGCAGTATCCTGTGGGTCAGAGCTTTAACCCAGAGACCGTTCGCAACGAAATGACCAGCTTTGCCGATGTGGCACTATCGCCTGTGGCTGTCGATAAATTCGTGCATACCGTCCTCTCGGCCTGGGTGCTGGGTGCCGTCTTCGTGGTGGGTGTCAGCAGTTGGTATCTGCTGAAGAAACGCCACACGGAGTTTGCTACCAAGAGTCTGCGCCTGGGTGCCATCTTCGGACTCATCTCCTCGGCTCTGCTCATGCTGTCCGGACATCATTCCGCCTATACCGTAGCCCAGACACAGCCCATGAAGCTGGCGGCTATGGAGGCACTCTATAAGGGTGGTACCGACCAACCGCTGACCATTATTGCAGGCATCAACCCCTTCCAGCAACCCGACTACGAGCAGGCAGACGAGCCGCCTTTGAAACTGGCCGTGCCCTATGCCCTATCCTTCTTGGCCACCAACGACATGAACGGCTATGTGCCTGGCATTCGCGACATTCTCGACGGATACACGAAGGCGGACGGAACCGTAGAACCTTCGTTGGAAGAAAAGATTGAGCGCGGACAGCAAGCCATCACGGCCCTGCAGGAATACCGTAAGGCCAAAGCCGACGGTGCCTCCGATTCAATTGTGAATTGTGA
The DNA here is from genome assembly GCA_017617235.1 of Bacteroidaceae bacterium. Classification (GTDB taxonomy): domain Bacteria; phylum Bacteroidota; class Bacteroidia; order Bacteroidales; family Bacteroidaceae; genus Physcousia. The sequence continues at coordinate 18,026 of JAFZWQ010000005.1, forward strand.
ATTGTCAATTATTAATTCTAACATGCCCTACTTCGGCTACGGCTATGTACAGGAACGCAGTCAGGTGGTGCCCTACATCCCCGTCTGCTTCTATGCCTTCCGCGTGATGGTGGGTGGCGGTTGTCTGTTTGTGCTACTCTTCATCATCATGCTGTGGAAGCCTAAGGCTTGGGCGCAATGGCTGTCCCTCCTTTGCATCCCTGTGGCCTACATCGTCAGCGAGGCAGGTTGGCTGGTAGCCGAGTTCGGTCGTCAGCCCTGGACCATTCAGGATATGTTGCCCACATGGGTGGGTGTGAGTGAGTTAGGTTCGTCGGCAGTAATGACCACGTTCCTGCTCTTCCTCGTCCTCTTCACCGCCCTGCTGGCCGTGGAAATCAGCATCATGTGCCGCGCCATCAAGGCCGGCCCGAACCCTGCTGAAATGAAAAATGAAAAATGAAAAGTGAAAAATTAATTCAAAAATATGAGTTATCTATTTTTACAGCACTACTGGTGCTTTATCGTAGCCCTGCTGGCTGCCATACTCGTCTTCCTGATGTTCGTGCAGGGAGCCAATTCGCTCATCTTCACCATCGGTAAGACTGCCGACGAACGCCGCCTGGTGGTGAACGCCACGGGTCGCAAATGGGAGTTTACATTTACCACCCTCGTCACCTTCGGAGGTGCCTTCTTTGCCTCCTATCCCCTCTTCTATTCCACCAGCTTCGGCGGTGCCTACTGGCTGTGGATGATTATCCTCTTCTCCTTCGTGCTGCAGGCCGTCAGCTACGAGTTCCAGAACCCCCTCTCTGACTCCCCCCGAAGGGAGGAGAAAATCGGCAGGAGAGGGGTCATTTTCCAATGGCTGCTTGTCCTGAACGGCATACTCGGTCCGCTGCTTCTGGGCGGTGCCGTAGCCACCTTCTTCACCGGCTCGAACTTCATTGTCGAGAAAGGCAACATCGTTAATTTTCAATTTTCAATTTTCAATTCTCAATTTATTATCAGTCGTTGGGCCAACGCCTCTCACGGACTCGATGCCCTGCTGAACCCCTGGAACCTCGTGCTCGGTCTGGCTGTCTTCTTCCTGGCTCGCGTACTGGGATGCCTGTACATTCACAACCGCGTCGATGACAAGTTGCTCAATAATCACGACCAGATTCTGCAACCCCTGTGGCGCAGCACCCTCCTGTTCCTGGGTCTGTTCCTGGCCTTCCTGGGACACATCCTCACCTGCGAGGGCTATGCCTACGACCCACAGACGGGTGTCATCTTCATGGAGCCCTACAAGTACCTGCACAACCTCATCGAGATGTGGCCCCTGCTGGTCATGCTCCTCATCGGCGTGGTGTTCGTGCTCTTCGGCATCCTGTGGTCGCTGACCCACAAGGCATACAAACGCGGCTTCTGGGTTACGGGCTTCGGCACCGTGGTCACCGTGCTGGTGCTGCTGTTGCTCACCGCCTGGAACAACACCGCCTACTATCCCTCGACGGCCGACCTGCAGTCGTCCCTGACCATGCAGAACTCCTCGAGCAGCGAGTTCACCCTGCGCACCATGTTCTACGTCAGCCTGCTGGTACCCTTTGTCCTGGCCTACATCATCTACGCCTGGCGCTCCATCGACAAGCAGGAAATCACCCTCGAGGAAATCAACAACGACCACGCCTACTAACACAAGATCCCTGCATCACAACACAAAAATCCCACGGCCCGCATCACGCAAGTCGTGGGATTCTTCATGCTCCCCTTTAAGGGGGCGGGGGCTTACTCGGTCTGCCCGTTGTCGTCGCCACCGTCACCACCCTCGTCGTCACCTTCGCCACCGGTGACCAGAGCCTCCTTGGCAGCCTTCTTCGCCTTCGCCTGCTCCTCGCGCGTCATCACGTACTCGAAGTCGTTCTCGCTGTTCAGGAACGTGTGCACCTCGTCGTCCACATCGCCACGCAGGTTGATGCGCGTGAAATGTACGTTGGGGTTGAAGTCCTCGACATCGTCCACCGCCTGCGACTTTGCAGTCACATACAGGCGCATCAGACCCTCGAAGTTCACACTGTAGCCCTGCTTCAGCAACTCTCTGGTGCACTCCACCATGTCCGACAGGACACCCTGCAGCGTTCCCACCGAGAACGAGCTGCCGTGCTCGCGGATGTGCTGAGCCAGGGTGCGCAGGCCGATGGTCTCGCGCTGCTGAATGCTACCATAAATCTTCTTCTCCGAGTTCTTGTCGCCCGGAATGCTTGGATGAAGCGCCAAGCTGTAAGGCATACTGCCAATCACATTGTTTCCCATATTCTTTGACATTTTAGGGAACCCCTCTCCAACCTCCCCTGAGGGGGGGAGACCTTCGATGAGGTTGAATTAATAAATAAGATAATGAACACTCTTGAGAACCGGGTCTTTCACCTCCCTTATCTCACTACAAATTTACAAAATAATTTCCACATACACAAATATTTCACCACATTTTATTCAA
>JAFZWQ010000006.1 GCA_017617235.1 Bacteroidaceae bacterium
ATATAAGTAAAGGACATATACACTTATAAAAACACACCAAACGCCGCACACATCATGCAACGGCGGTACGGCGGTACGGCGCCACGGCGTTTGGATTGCAGAAGCAACTTTACTTGCCACTAAGTGATTGATTTGTAACACGTTCTGCATGAGCGCATGGAACACGTTGCCCTAATGCGAAGCATATTTACTAAAACACTTGATTTCGCCTCCCAAATGTTGTATCTTTGCAATGAAGTTGGTACTTCGTCGCAATGCAGTTCATACATGAAGTCAGGGCCCGACAAGTGTGAACTGGAGTGAGTTATTACTAATTACTTGCGGGATGCAGGTCGTGGATTTTCAATATTTACCTTAATTTTACATTTTTTTAAAAAAAATGATGGTGGTATGATTTTTTTCACTAACTTTGCGATGTTGAAGATGTATAAGTGGTGCGATGCGAAGATGGAAGAGAAGAAAAGACATTGGGGGCGTTGCCGAATCATTTCGGAAATAGTATATGCGGTATGTAAGTTGTTGCATTTGAAGGGGGATTACAAAATTAATATCGTATACTTTACGCGAGGGGATGGCATTCGCAAACGCGGTCACGCATGGGTAACGTGTAATGATAAAGACGTATTCCTGACACCCTCGTATCGACCACACAGGATGAACAGAATAGGCGAAAATGAAAAATACCGTTATTGGATTTCAACCAATCGAGGTCCGTTGAAACGGCGCGAGGAACAAATATAATATAGAATAAGAAAGCTGGTATGGCAAACTTATATTTGACACATCATTGTAATCGCGGTTGTCCGTTTTGCTTTGCACGCAAAGTGCTGGCACAGCGCAAGAATCGCGACGAGATTCTGACAGTGGAGGACATCACGAAGCTGTTGGACCATTACCATAATAGTTTCCAGGCCATTGGTCTGCTGGGCGGCGAGCCGTTCCTGTACCCGCATTTGGCAGAAGTTATCAAGCTGCTGCACGAACGCGAAATCATCTGCAAAATCTTCACCAGCGCCACGAATCCGCTGCCCAAGGACGTGGAGGAATTGCCGGCAAGGATGGATTATGTGAACTTCGTGGTGAACGTGGGCGAACGTGCAACCTACAACGACGAGCAGTTCCGGAATTTGGAACACTTCTTCGAGAAGTTCCACGAGGTGAGTGTCCTGTCCTTCACCATATTCGACCTGAATGCCGACCCCACCTTCCTGTTCGACATGATAGACAAATACCAGTTGAACCGCGCCATACGCACCGGAATAGCCCTGCCCATCTATCAGGGAGGAAACAAATACATCATGCCCGACGAATACAAGAAGGCTGGCGAGTATTTCATTCGCTGTGTGGACCAGGCAGCAGCACGTCGGATAACCATGAACATGGATTGCGGTTTCCAGGCTTGCATGTTCAACGACGAGCAACGAGGCCATCTGCTGCGCCAAGGCACCCAGATGGAGTTTGCCTGCGGTTCGGCCATCGACATCGGTCCCGGTTTGCAGGCATGGAATTGCTTCCCGCTGTTCCAGTTGGGCTATGTGAACGCCATGGATGCAGATAACGAGAACGATCTGACGAAATTGCTGCAGGAACAAGTGGCAAAAGAGATTGGCGGCGAGTTTGGCGTGCGCCCGGAGTGTAAAGACTGCGACTTCATGAAGCACAGTCTGTGCAAGGGTGGCTGCCGTAGTTTCAAATCAATCAAATAAAGGAGAAAGAATATGCCGAACCTAATGTTGACAAACTACTGCAACTATAGATGCAGCTATTGTTTCGGAAAAGATATAATGTTTCCCAAGAACCCACGTCAGACCATGACGCGCGAATGCTTCGACGGCATTGTGGAATGGGTAAAGAAGGGCCCATCCGACCGCATATTCCACCTGATGGGTGGAGAACCCACCTTGCATCCCGACATCGAATGGATGGTGGCACGACTGCTCGAAGAGGAAATGCAGATTACCATATTCTCGAACCTCGCTACACCGGGAGCTGTCAAACTGGCGCAGAAAGTCGCCAATCTGCCCGTGGACTGGGTGGTCAACGTTAACGACCCTGCAAACTGGAACGACGTACAGCGCAAGAACATCACGGCAGCACTGGAAGCGCTGGGATGCAGAGCCAGCCTCACCTTCAACATCATGCCGGACGAGGACGACAACATGTGGGCATTGGAATACACCAAACGCTATCATCTGAACAATAATATTAAGGTAGGATTCCTGCTGCCAACCTATAAGCAGACCAACGAGGCGCTCAACGACGAGCAATACACCGTGGTGGCCGCCAAGGTGACCCGTCTGGCACAAGAGGCTGCCAAGTTCAACGTTCATCTGGATTACGAATGCGGCATTCCCACATGTGCCTTCACCGACGAGCAACTGGGTATCCTGTGGCGTTGCGGCTCGAAACTGCATTCGGGTTGCCAGAGCCGACTCGACATTACCCCAGAAGGCGAAGTCATCTACTGTCTGCCACTGGCCACGTTGGGAATGAAGCACTATTCACAGTTCGAAACCTACAACGACGCCTGCATATGGTTCGAAGAGCGATTCAGACCCTACCGAATGCTGGGACGCCGCATCGAATGCGCCACCTGCAATCTGCACAACTCACTCTCGTGCAATGCCGGATGTCTGGCCAAGAACCTGATTGACTGTAAAAACATAAAACTCTAACAATATGAATGTTCTGGAAAACATCTCCTGGAAAAAACTTGGCGAACGCGTCGTAGCGGTCGACACCAGCAACGGTGATTACTACACCTTTAACGAAGTGGCCAGTACCATCTGGGGCGCCATCTCCGAGAACAAGTCCGAGGACGAAATAGTGGCGCTGATTATGGAAGAATACGATGTTACCGATGCCGAGAAAGTGCGTCAGGACATAGACGCCCAAATAGCCAAATGGAAAGAAATGAATTTGATTGCATAAACCGAGAATTAACCCCTTAATTATCATCATGATGGACCAGGTAAAAGTAAAAAAGTGCTACACACAGCCGGAGACTGTCAAGCACGCTTCAATGAACCTCGTACAGGGAAGTAAGTTGTATTACACTACACTTTACTACAATTCCAAGCTGTACTACACCACATTGTATTACAAACTTTACTACACGACCCTGTATTACTACACTTGATCTGTGGTCATGGCCAAATATTCAATGCGGGTAAGGCTGGCAGATATTACTATCTGTTTTGAAAGTGACCAGGAAAGTGATATAAGTGACTTGAGCAGTTTTTTCAAGTACCATCTTGCAGATTCCGAAGAGGAGACCGACTGCACGGTGGTACTGAAAAGGCAGGCTTCTTTTCACATGCCAAAGGATGCCGAGATGCTATGGCTGTCGAAGAGCCAAGGTATCCAGGAACCGGAAAAGTTGGTAGGCAAGCAACGCATCAAAATTTATTCCAACTTCGACACCTTTGGCCTCGCAACTTGCTATATATCACGAGAACGCGGCGAATATTATTATGGCCTGATGCAGGACCAGTCGTGGATTAGCTGTCGGCCTGCAGAGCATAAGATAAAGTATGTGCTTCATCGTCCCCCCAAAAGGAAAGGCGTTCCTGACGAGAGCGAGGGGATTAGTCCGTTAAGTGCGATTCCGTTGTTGATACACGTGATTAGCACCATCTGCGGACGCTACCTCATTCATGGTGCGGCAGTCGGAATCGACGGTCGCGCTTCATTGTTTTTGGGGAAGAACGGCAGCGGCAAGTCAACCCTGTGCACCGATCTGGCAAGACAGAAAGCCACGTTCATGGGCGACGACATCGTGCTGTTGTACACAGAAAACGGAGTGCCCATGGTGGGTGCTCTTTTGTTTCCAGCCAAATTATACCTGGACAACAGCGAAGAAAAGAGCGAAGTCGATGTTCCAGAACAGATGCAAACCGATTACTGTCTTTCCGCCCCACTGGAAGCCGTATATTCGGTGCAGCTAAGCGGCAAGCCTACATCCACGGTGGAACCAAGAGTCGCGGCCGAACTGCTGCCACAACTGATGGGGGCTTCCAATGGTATGATGATGCAGTACGACAAGCAACAGTGGCTATCCACCATGTACGAAATCAGTGAGCAAGTGCCCTACTTTATCCTGCATTTCGGCGACCGCTCGTCGATGAACCTTTCGTTACTGAAAACAAACAGTTAGCATGCATTCCTCAACACCTTTTGCCTTCCAGATGGCCAACCTCGTCGTGGAGGTCGGTGGCTTCAACAACGAGGATTCTGCCTGTTTGCAAGGTCTGAAGGAAATATTCATCCATCACGAGGTCGATAGCGATACCAAGGCTATGCACCGCATTACGGTATGTGCACCCGAAACGTTCAAAATCCCACGGGAAGCAACGTTGCGCTGGCAGTCGGCATGTCTGGGTATAGCAGGCAAAAAACACCGCCGTTGTCTATGGGCCTTCTTCCGCAAGAAGGAGATTCCGCAGTACTCAGGAACGGGTAAGGTGTTGTGTTACAGCGACGAACATCGGAAAATCAACTATTACGTGCCAGAAAATGGCGAATGGCGCATCGAACACCATGTGGAGGAACACGTTACCAATGTCTATTCCGACCAGCCCTGCGAAACATCCGACGGTCTGCCGTCAATGCTCGTACATATCATAGGAAGCCAGTACGGGTGTTACCTCTTGTATGCTTCCAGCATTGCCATCGACGGCAAGGCCCTGCTCTTTATGGGCAACGGAGGCGTGGGCAAAACCACTTTGTGCCGCGAACTCATCCGACAAGGAGCTACCTACCTGGGCGACGACCTCGTTCTGCTTTATCGGCAGGGAGAACAGACCATGGCGGGTTCTTTGCTGTTCCCACTGAAATACTTTGCTGACAAACAACAAGACCGCAAACGGAAAATGGATATGGTATCCCAGTTGCCGCAACGTCCGCCATTGAGTGCCCCGTTGAAATCCGCCTACCTGCTGCAAAGGAGAAATGCCAACATAGCCGAACCGCGTCTCGAACTGATTCCGAGCGAGGCCATGTTTGAAACGATGCTCAAGCTGACGAACAAAGCCCATACCCATGCCGATGCCCGTCATTTTGTCGCCACCCTGTCCACCATTTGCGAAAGGGTTCCGTTCTATTCCCTGTGCTATAACGACAGCAGCAAATTAACCCCCTCATTCTTCAGCCGACCATGACCAGAGCCGAAATACAGACATTGTTGGGCAGCCAGGATATCGAATTCCGGCGTGTGGCCTTGGAGGAAATCGTCATGTCCTTCCCGACTTATTCCGACCTGTTCTTTGCTGCCTTCCACGAGGATGGTGAACCAGCTGTCGAGATGGCGAATGCTGCGCGACAATGGATGCCCGCCCTGCGCGATGGTTTCAGCAGGCAGATGGCTCCATTCGAATCGGCTGGCGACTATTCCACTTTCCGCAACCTGGCAGAGTCCTATTCGCTGTTTCTCCACGAGATGCACAAAGACCTCGACCAACTGGACGAAGCAGCTGCCCAACGGGCAATGGATACGTTGTGGTACTATTTTCCAGGACTCAGGGTTGACCTGAAGGGCGAAGCCGACAACCTCACACCCGAAGAACACCGGCAGCTGATAGTTTTCGTCACAGGCCGTTGCAACCTACATTGTCCGTATTGTTTTTCGAAGGAACTGGAAAGGCTATCCATCTCGAAAACAGACATGGAACGCGTGCTATCGTGGGCGCAACGTCAAGGGGTTCATTCGATGCTGCCATGCGGCGGAGAGCCATTGCTGTACGAACACATGGACTGGTTGATTCAGGAGGCCAGAAAGCGCAACATAAAGATATATTTCGCCACTAACCTCAGCCTGCCCCTGACACCGGGAATACTGGAAGGAGGCGATAACATAGGAATGCTGTATGTGCACCTGACCTATGAACTGTTCCGCAACACGCGGCTGATGAACACCTTCCGCAACAACCTGCGCCTGTGCCGCGAACACCGCATCAACGTCATGTTGCGTGGCAACATTTTCGACGAAGCAGGAGCAGCACACTACGACGAATGGTTCGCCATTGCCCAGGAGTTCGACATTCACGCCCTGAACGTGGCCTTCACCATACCCAGTCATACGGGCAGCAACAGCTTTGTCCAGATAGAAGCCCTGCGGTCTATGGTTCCCCATCTGGAACACATCTGGGCACAAGGCCGGAAACTGGACATACGCATTTCGCTGGCCAAACCCGTTCCCCTGTGCATACTGCCGGAAGAGATGGCTATGGATGTCCTGCGGCACAATCACAATGCGGCTTTCTGCAACGTTAGCGAGGATGGAGGAATGCATAACCTGTCGCTGTCCACCGACCTGCGCTTCTCGCCATGTCTGGGTGTCGACAAACCCAGCGTGCCCTTCGCCGACGACTTGGAATGGGACGACCTGCGCAAAGTTTTCGGACACGCTGTCGCTCAATTGCAGAACCAACCCCTGTTGGACCGTTGCAACAGTTGTTTCCTCTATCAGCGGCGACTGTGCCAGGGAGCATGTCTGTCGTATAAACAAGACTGCAGAAACGGAGGTGTATCATGCGTCGACTAAACGACAGAATTCAGAAATGGCGCCGCTCGCTTATGGGGAAATACCTGCGTCCGGGCTATGAACCGCGACTGCCCGACTCCATCAACATCGAGACGGCGAGCGTTTGCAACCTGCGTTGCTCGTGTTGTCCCCACGGTGTTGCCAGAGAGACCATGCGCAAGGCGGGCATCATGAGCACGGATACCTTCCATCGTGTGCTGGAACATCTGGACATTCCCGTGAAACACGCCTATCTGCACCTGCATGGGGAACCTTTCCTGAATCCCAACCTGCCGGATTTCGTGCAGGAACTGGCCAAGCGGCAGATTGCCGTTAACCTGTACAGCAACTGCACCGCAATGGACGAGGCAAGATTGGATTCCATCCTCCAGAACAAGCGGGTAACCATCAGTTTCTCGGCCGACTTGCTCGGACAGGAATATTACGAAGGCATCAGGGTAGGAGCACGGTACGACGACACACGGAACAAACTGGATTTCGTGAACGAGGTGTTTGCCCGCCACAAGCGTTTCTTCAACATCATCGTGGTGCTGGACAGCAGCTATGCCGACCGTGTGGACGAAGTGGTGGCAACCTGCCAGCAGCTCTACATGCGCTATTCCCAACTGAACGGCATTCTTCTGGGCAGCAGATTCCCGTGGCCGCGTCTGCCGTTGACCGGTGATTTGGTCGGACATATCGGCAAGGGCCACCAGCGCTGCAGATACGCTTTCGAAGGACTGAGCATATTGTGGAACGGCGATGCCACCATGTGCAGCTTCGACTATACGGGAGAATGCGTGGTGGGTTCGATGTTGGACAACACCTACAGCGAACTGTTCAACAGCCCCGCTGCCCGTCGCTTCCGCACGAAACACTGGCGACACAACGACAAGGAACTGCCGCTTTGCAAGGATTGCATGCTGGACCGCTATGTGCCCACATCCGTGAACCTGCACAGGGCCGCATTCTTAAAAAAAGACGATTATGAGAAAAAACGAGCCATCGGAGCGTTCTTCCAACTATGACCGGTTCTCGCGCGAAAGTCTGCGCCGGGAATGGAACGTTCTGACATTCGCATGGAAGATGGCAGAGCGCTACCACCTGATGTTGCTGGTGGTGATGATACTGGAAATCGTCATCGGTCTGTTCCCGTCGATGGCCGTCTATTTCCTGCAGGACGCTGTCAGCGGAGCCGGGCACGACATCCTGAGTCTGGTAACGAAGGAGAATTTTGCCTACATCATCCTCGTCCTGATTGTCTATTTCCTGCTGCAGAAAGGTGTCAACGTCATAACCACCTTCGCCATCATCGACGTGGAATACAACATCCGCATGAAATATCTCTCCAAGATACTCACCGTTTCCACAGGAGACATTTCGAACAACCTGGACAACCGTTCTGCCTTCAGCATGACACGCGAAGCCTCGATGACCAGCGGACTGATTCCCATGATTTACCGTTCGTTCCTGCAAGCCCCCGTCGCCATTGTCTCGGCAGTGGTTCTGCTGATGATTATATCGCCACGTATGCTTACGATTGTTGCGGCCATGGTGGCCGTGATTATCGGCATTACCCTGCTGATGAGAAGCCGCCTGAAACAGTTCAATCGCGAGCAAAACGACGCCACCAGTTCGCTGCTGCAATACTTCAACGAATGGCTGTCGGGACACAGGATTTTCCATGTTTACGGCGCAGAGGATTTCTTCAGGAACAAGATGACTTCGACGTTCGACAAGATTTCCGATGTGAACCGTAAACACAAGCTGTATGGCACGGCGCAGTCGATTATGATGGAAATCCTGACCTATGTTGCCTTCATACTGTTCTTTGTTTTCCTGTCGGACGATAAAGGTTCTGTCGATATCGGCATCGTGCTGTCGTTTCCCGCCCTGATTCTGCTGATACGAAGCGAGGTGCTGAAACTCTTTGGCGGATACCAACAGCTGGCCACCACAGAAAGTTCCATCTCGCGACTGCAACTGGTGCTGCAGATGGAGGCACCTGCGAACACGGGACAAGTGTGGAACGAGCACGTCGGGAACATTGAACTGCGCAATCTTTCGTATGGTTACAATCCCAACGAAAGAATCCTCGACCACGCCAGTCTCCAACTTTCCCAAGGACGGCTGAACGTGCTGACAGGCCCCAACGGTACAGGCAAGAGCACCACCATCAACCTGATACTGGGACTTTTCAAACCCCAGGAAGGGGCTGTCCTTTACAACGGGAAAGACATCAGCGACTATACGCGGACATCGTTGCTCACCCAGTTTGCCATCGTCGAACAGGAACCGTTCGTATTTCAGGGCAGCCTGATGGAAAACATCACCCTGGGCCGCCAAATCAGCGAGGGAACCATCAGAAAATATCTGCACGAATTTGCCATGGACTATCTGATGGGCGATTCGGGCGATTTGTCGATGGGGATAGGTGCCAAGGGACGTGCGCTGTCGTCGGGCGAGAAGCAGCGTCTGGCCCTCATCCGCGCATTGGTGGGCGAGCCGTCGGTCATCATCCTGGACGAGCCGACGAGCAACATCGACCAGGCTACGGCCGCCTTCATCCGCGATGTGATGAATGAACTGGCCCAGCAGCATCTGGTGATTTGCGTCAGTCACGACCCTGCACTGACCACGAACAAGGACTTTAACATCTTTCAGATAGAAAATGGAAACTACATACAACGATACGGTAACTGATTTCCAGCGACAGGTGCAGGCCATGATGCTGCTCAAGGCCTTCGACAACCTCTGCGCCAAGGCAAGGGGCAGTTTCCGCATTGTCCCACTGAAGGGTATCGACCTGATGCGTTCGCTGTATGCCGACACGCTGGACCGCGAACTACGGGACATAGATCTGCTGGTTCTTCCTTCCGAACGGGCCATGGGGTTCATCGAATTGCTACAGCGCGACGGCTACCGGCCGGAGTTTTCATTCGCGCTGGACAAAGCGGCGCTGGAGAAGAAAAAGAAAGTCTCCATGCTGGCACCGTCCGAACAAATGCCGAATGTCGATGTGCACCTGGAACTGATTACCAAGAAGTTCTTTTCGGCCACCATCAATGGGTTCAACCAAGATGCCATTTCCCGACTGACGGCTACGGACGATGTGGTGTCTGTGCTGGACAATGTGGACAGATGGCTGTTTCTGGCTACACACCTCACCTTCCATTTTCTGGAGGGAGAAAAATGGTACCGCGACTTGGCCATGCTCACCGAACGGCTGGACGAAGAGGAAATGTCCATCCTGCTCAAACGGGCCAGACAATACCATTTCGAACGTGTCGTTTGGGCAGTTGCCACGCGGTTGCAAGCAAGGTATCCCGACCTGACGAGGCGGATAGAAACCGGCAATTTGCTTCCCGCCAGCAGCAAGTATTTCACGCGCTACATCAATTATCTGGCTACCCACCCCGAGCGGCTGGGGCACGGGTTCCGTCTGGGGCGCTACTACTGGGAGTTCCTGTTCGTCAGTCGATCCGAACAACGACACTACGCTGTCCTGCGGATGCTGTTCCCGTCGTTGGGCACGCTGCAGAACATCTATCGTTGCCACGCGCTGGTTGCGCCCTTGCTGTATGTTCCCCACGTACTTGTGAATGTGCTGGGACTGTCGCTCTTTGCAGTTCAATATCGCATTTTGTCAAACACCCGTCGCCGATAGTCCTATGAAACAGCGTGTCGTTCGTTACTGGTTCCTGCTGATGGTGGTCGTCGCATCGGTTTTCCTCGCCTCGTGCCGGGAAGACGAGCAGATTCCTGCCAAAACGTACACCATAGCCTATACCGACACCACCGTTGTTTTCCGCATCAACAACGTGTCCTTCACAATGGTTAGGGTCGAGGGCGGCACATATCGGATGGGGGCCACCGAAGAACAGGGAGAGGAAGACCCCGACGAGTACGAATATCCCGTCCATGTGGTCAACCTGTCGTCGTTCTACATCTGTCAGACTGAGGTTACGCAGGAGTTGTGGCAACTGGTGATGAACGAAAACCCTTCCCTGATTCGCGGCGACATGCAGCAGCCCGTCGACTGCGTGAAATGGGACATGTGCCAGAATTTTATCGCGAAATTGAATGAGTTGCTGGACAACCAGTTCGAGATACGCATGCCCAGCGAAGCGGAATGGGAATACGCCGCCCGTGGTGGAAACCGCAGTCGGGGGTACAAATATTCGGGGAGTAATAACGTGGACGAGGTGGCTTGGTACGAAGGCAATTCCGACAAATCTACCCACCCTGTGGCCACGAAGAAGCCGAACGAGCTGGGCCTTTACGACATGAGCGGCAACCTGTGGGAATGGTGTTCGGACTGGCAGGGACACTACCGACCCGAGGAACAAACCAACCCAGCCGGTCCACTCGACGGGTCGCACCACATCATGCGTGGCGGCAGCTGGACCTACGACCAGAGTTTCTGCCGAGTGAGCCGACGCAACTACACGTCGAATGTCATCCGCGCATCGAACTGCGGCCTTCGCATTGCTATGACGGCCAAATTGCCATAACAGGGGGAGAGATGGGAAAGACACATGTGCATATTCATCCGGATTTCGCATCGTATGCCGAATTCATTCACGCTGTTCCGGCACACGAATATCCTGTGGACTTGGTCTTCTGCAACCAGCGTAACGTGGTGGAACTGACGCATATAGGCAACACACAGTTGGTCGTGAAGAAATACCGGACACCTATTTGGGTCAACCGCATCGCCTACACCTTCTTCCGCAAGAGCAAGGCGCAGAGAGCCTACGAAAATGCCCAGTTGCTGTCGGACTTGGACATCCACACAGCCACTCCCGTTGCCTACATCATTCAGGAGTCGGGTGGACTCATACGCGAAACATGGTTCATCTCGCTGTACATCCCCCATGTCCCGCTGATAAACTTCTGCCAAGACCCCGAAAACCGCGACCAACTGGATGCACTATGGAAGGAACTGGGCCAATTCATGCTGCACGCACACCTGAACGGGATATTCTTTCCCGACAACAACGGAGGCAACATTCTGGTCAGCCAGACGCCACAGGGACTGCGGCTCTCCGTCGTCGACATCAACCGTCTGCGTCGAGGCAAAGTTCCCTCGCTCGAGGAAGCCATGCAGTCGTTTGAACAGCTGGGATTGGACGAATACACCCTGCTGTCTCCCCTCTCTTACTACGCCCAGGCCCGCCAGTTCGACTGGGAGCGCTGCATCCAACAACTCGCACGCCACCGCAAAAGTCACAACCGCCAGCTCACCCTCAAACGCCTCCTCCACCCCTCAGTTTGACACGTTGTATAGAGAGAAACGACACTTCCCTCTTCTTGACACACAGCTGTGTGACAAGCGGAGCGATACTAATCCTATGGACGAAGGAATACTAATCTTACCGTTGGAGGAATAGTAATCCTATCGAGGGAGCGAAGCATCGTTAGGCGCCTAGCGTTGCAACGCTCCGCCCCTAGCGTTGTGACGCGTCTCAGAAGGCGTTGTGAGGCGGCTCGCGAGGGGGGTGATTTGCAGAATCCGGACAATTCGGACAAATGGACAATTAATTTTTGCACACCCCCTCTGCGGCGGGCTATATATATTAGAGGATATATATTATTGAATATTCATATTATTGAATAAATATTATTATCGATATTTATTATCATCTATAATTAAATCAATATATACTTAATTAATATTATATATAATCAATATTATTTATTTAAACTATTGTTTTCAAATCCCATCAAGGAGGCTTCGAGGCTGGGGGAAGGAGAAAAAAATGCTTGTCCATTTGTCCGAATTGTCACAAGTACTAATTTTTTTTGTATATTTGCAGGCGTAAACACACTAAAAGCAAAGCAAGATGAAGAAAATGACATTGGTGGGCGCCCTGATTTGCGCCATGTTCGTGTTCAGCAGCTGCGACAACAGCGAGCAGCCGAGTCCCATTGACGATAATACGGAGCAGGAAGACACCACATCGGTGAATCCCTTCGAGGTGCTAGCGCCCAAGGCGAACTGGCCGCTGACGGATGCCCAGTTGTCGCAGGCCAGCCGCATGAACGACTTTGCCTTCCGTCTGTTCCGCCAACTGCAGAAGCCGGGTGAGAGTCTGGTGCTGTCGCCGTTGAGTGTGGACTATGCACTGGGAATGACGGCGCTGGGTGCAGAGGGCGAGACGCGCGATTCCATCGTAAAGGCGCTGGGATTCGAACCCACGGAGCCACAATCTATGCACAATCTGCTGGCCAGTCTGATGGCCTATCTGCCCAGCGTGGACGAGAACGTGCAGATAAACCTGGCCAACGCCTTTTACCTGAATGCCGGACGGCCGGAACTTAGTCCAAACCCCGACTACCAGAAGGTGCTGCAGGAAAGCTATAAAGCCGACTGCGAGGCCGTGAAAACCAGCGAACAGGAGGGCATTGACTATATGAACGACTGGTGTAGCAAACAAACGAACGGATTCATTCCCAAAGTGTTCCAGGAGCCGCTGTCGGACGACAATGTCTGCCTGCTGATTAACGCCATCTATTTCAAAGGAGAATGGTATACCCCCTTCGACAGCAACGAAACACACGACAGGGATTTCAAACAGGAGAACGGGACCAGTGTGAAAGTGCCCACGATGTGTAACGATATAGATGCCAAATACCTGGAAACAGACCTATTCCAGGCCGTTCGCCTGCCCTACGGAAAACTGAATGAATGGGGATACAGCACGACCCCACCCTCGTCGTTCGGCATGACCATACTACTGCCCTGCGAAGGCAAGACGACGACCGACATCCTGGAGTGGCTGACGGCAGAGCGCTTTGCCCAAATGGAACAGCAGATGGCAGGAGCAGATGTGGTCATGTATCTGCCCAGTTTCGAGACCAACGTGACGACGGATTTACTCGAAGCCTTCAACCAGATGAAACTGCCGTTCAACTACAATGAACTGCGCGGATTGGTTCTCAGAAACGGGAAGCCACGCGGATTACTGCTTTCCGAGGCCTATCAAAGCGCACGCATCAAAGTGAACGAAAAGGGCACGGAGGCTGCCGCCGTAACCATAATGAATTTCACCGATGGAATGCCCATGAACCAGAAGACGTTCCAGGCCGACCATCCCTTTGTGTACTTGCTGACCGAACAACAGACAGGCACCATACTGTTCTTAGGCACCTTCCACGGCAAGTAAGTACTCAAAACGGAAAGAAAGAAGCCGCTATCCATGGGGGATGGCGGCTTTTATTTTTATAGGTCGCGGGTAAGCATGAGGCGGTAGTCAACGGGAGACATGCCGATGGCTTCCTGAATGCGGCGCTGCAGGGTGCGGACATTGGAGAAACCTGCTTCTTCGGCCACAACGGCGATGGTGTAGTTAGGATGTTCGCGCAGCAGGCGAAGGGCAGCCAGTGTGCGTAGGTTGTCGATGTAGGCATCGGGGGTGCGGTGGATGGTTTGGTGGCGGAAGAGTTGAACCAGACGCGCCTGACTGACTCCAAGCATCTCGGCCAATGCGGCGGAGTCGAAATCGGGACGCAGGTGGGGGCGTTCCTTCTCGACACGCATCTCGATGATGGCCATGAGTTGACCATCATCCTTCAAATCGGCATTGCGCTGACGCTCAAGGTTGCCTTCTATGATTTCGCGTGCCACTTCGGTACGGCGGCGCAGTTCTACATCGTATTCCAGACGTTCCGAGAGGTCGAGATTGCGGCTCACCAAGCGCACCATCTCATCCTTCAGGCGTTCCACTTCTGCTTTCAACAAAGCATTCTCGTCCTGCAGTTTTTTAATGGTCTCCATAATTGTGCATTGTGTAATCGACTTTGTCGCTCGCTGTGCGAGAATTATGAATTGTGAATTGTGAAGAGTTGTAGGAATCCGCTGATTTGGAAGACCTCCTTCACTTCGTCTGTCATGTCTTTCAGCACTGCCTTGTGGCCGTTGGTGCGCGTGTGCTTGTAGATATTGAGAAGTATGCGCAGTCCACTACTGGAAATGTAGTTCAACTCTGCACAGTCGATAACGACGTCGCAGTCGGTGTGCTCAAATACAGGTGCGAGGCTGCGTTCGGCCTGGGTGCTGGCGGCATTGTCGAGATCGCCACTGAGGACTGTCACAATCTGTCCCGTTTGTTCGTTAATCGTTATGTTTAGCATTGGGATGTAAGGGGTTAAGGGTGAAGGGTTAAAGGTTAAAAGTTTAATCGCGCTTCGCGCTGTTTAAGGGTTTAAAAGTTTAATTGTGAATTATGCATTGTGTATTGTGATTTTTTTAATCTTTAGTATGTTGTGGTCATCGCGGCGTTGATAGCTGAGGCCATCGGTCATTTGGTGGAGGAGAAGGATGCCCATGCCGCCAGGAGGACGTTGGTCGGCAGGAATGGACAGGTCGGTTGGGGAGTCTGCTGTGGGGTCGAAAGGCTGTCCGTCGTCGTCGATGGTGAGTAGCACACAGTCGTCGCCCTGGGTCGCTTGTAGGGTAATGCCTGTGGCTCGGCTGTAGTTGATGACGTTGGCCACTGCCTCCTCTACGGCCAGACGTAAGCGTTTGGCTTCCTTGTCATCCATTCCAGCCTCTTGAGCAACATTTTCGATGAAAGGTTTCAGCAGTGCAATGTCGTCCATCGAGGCACGCATGGTTAAGTGTGAAGTGATGGGTGTGGGCTGCCAGCGGAGTGCTAACATGGTGACATCGTCGCTCTGTTCTGCGCCTGCTGCATGGCGGTGAACCTCTGTTTCCATTGCCTCTATCAACTGCTGAACTGTGTCTGAGTTATGTTTGCTGGCCAGTTCCAGCACGTGCTCTCTGCCCAGTTGTTCTCCTTTGGTGTTATTGGCTTCACTGAGCCCGTCGGTATAAAGGAACAGCATGTCGCTGGGTTTTAGTTGTTCCTGTTGCCCTTCATAGGTCCAGTCGGACAGGGCACCCACTGGCAGGTTGGACTTGATTGGCAGGGCTGTACATGCTTCTCTTTTCTCTCTGGGGTTTTCATTTAGGAGTAGGGGTGCCTCGTGTCCGGCGTTGCAGTAATCCAACATGCCCGTCTGCAGGTCAAGTATGCCTACGAACATGGTGACGAAATCACCGCCTGTATATTCCTTACAGAGGTTACGGTTCATCACATCCACGATGTCTGTTGCAGTGGTGGTCTGACGTGCCTCACTACGGAACATAGCACGCATGACGGCCATCATCAAGGCTGCAGGCACACCTTTTCCGCTGACATCGCCAATACAGAAGACAAGGTGGTTGTCTCGCAGGAAATAGTCGTAGAGGTCTCCACCCACAGCCTTTGCTGGTGTCAGTATGGCGTGAAGGCTAATCGACAGGTCTTGGGTGTCAAACTCTTTAGGCAACATCGCCATCTGGATGTTTTGTGCAATGTCCAGTTCCCTTTCAACCGATGCGGCGTGGGCAGCATAATCGGTTAAGGGCTTCGACGTGCGACGGATGGTGTAGCGACTGATGAGATAGATGAGCGCCAAACCAGCCAGGATGATGGTTAGAATGATGAGCCCCAGGATACGTCCATTGCGATAGATGGCAGCCTGGGGTACTACAATTGCCATCGACCAATCGACATACTCCAATGGACAGAAGAATATCTGTGAGGAAATATTGCCTATGCTGAGCATCTCTTTACTATCCTCACCTGCCATCATGCGGAAAGCCAAGCGGTCGTCAGCATCCCCAGGAGTGGTTTTGGTATCGTTTAGGAAATTACCTACAAGGATGCGTGAACTATCAGGATGTATGATGTAGGTGCTGTTGTTGTCGATAATAAAACTATATGCTTTCTGTGCGGTGCTGCTTGCAAACTTGAGGTTGTTTCGTTCGTCGGCATCCTTCATCCTATGCCTTAGCCACTCCAGTGACAAGTCGGCTCCGATGAGGCCCACGATGCGACCTTCGCGGTCACGAATCTGCGAAAGATAGGTGATGAGCAACTGCTTGGCACCAAGTTCATCGAAGTAGGGATGTGACCATCCGCCACTTTCTTCCTTTATTGCTTTGGTGTACCAAGGGGCTTGCAGATAGTCGTGATGGGCAGAACCGATTTGCTTGACAGCGATACTACCTGCAGTATCGCGTACGGCATAGATTTCATACCAGCGACCTTTCGACGGATAGTAGTCTGGTTGAAACATGATTCCAATGCCCACCAAGTAGGGATTGATGCGGAGCATGCGTGCGACATGTTCGTGCATCTTATCGGGATTGTCAATATCACGTTCCACGTCATGTACGTTGTTCTCGACAGCAACTGAAACATCGGAAAGTACATCGCGCAACTGCTCGCGGGTTTGTAACAAAGTACCCTCATAACGCTCCTCGACCTCGTTGCTTACGCCATTCTGCACAACGTAGTATACCACGATGGCTATGGCCGCCATTGACAGAAATAGGACTGCCATGATGCGTTGGGCGAGCCGTGTGGCAAAACTGCTGATGGTTTCGCTTTTCATAGTGGCAAAGTTAAGGTAGAAAATCTTTCCTGCCAACTTTTTCCACCTTTTTTTGCTTCTACCATCCGATTTCTTCCATTCCCGAGGCCTTATACCATTCTGTTTGCTTGATATCTTCATTGTATTGGGCATAATCACCTCTGGTGGGGCTTTGTGGGATAAACATCGACACGCCGTGCATCTTCTCCTCTGTGGGTGTGAAGTCGGAATAGAAATATCGCCAGAGTTTGTCGGTATTCCAGAACGTGGCCTTGCGACATTCTACAACAGCTTGGTCAAGAGTCTGAGCCCACTGTTGATAAGCATCCTGAGAAGCATAAGCACGGAAGAAGTCACCTGCATCGTAGAATATATTGTATTCCGGCTGGAAAGTATAATTATAATTGGTATAATAATAATGTATAAGACCAGTCAAGTCGGCATAAGAATTACCAAGATTCTCCTTTACTGACTGCATAGCCTGACGAGTGGCCTGGGCCAGGCTCTCCATCTCGCTGGTTCTTATTACCGTCAGGGGAAGACAGCCGCCAATACTCTCATAGTACTTGTCGACGATACCCTTGTAGAACTGTCCGTCGGCAAACATGTCGGGCACAATCTGATGATAGGGAGCACCCTGTTCGGGAATCTCGGCTGGCGAACCGATGATGTAGTCGCAGACGTCGCGCAGCTCGTAAAGATTCTCAAGACACATGAGATTGCAACAGTCGCCCATAATATACTTCAGGTGAGGCATACGCTTCAGAATATCAGCCAGTACGGGGGTGTTAATCCAACGACCATCCTTGCTATAGCGGTAGTTCCCATAGTCGACACCATAAGCACGGGTAGGTTTCTTAACCTCTTTTTTCATCAGCCATCCGCTGCCGTGTCCCCAAAGCACAAGTCCGTATTCGCCCTTGGATGCGGGATAGTGACTGAAGGCATACTTCATGACGCCTTCCATCACCACAGGGTCGCTGGCACGGTTCTGTCCGTCGCTGCTCTGGATACCCAAATCGCTGATGCTGAGACTGTCGGTCACCCGACCATTTCTGATACGAGCTACCCAAGGTTTCTCTGCACCATCATAGTCGCGAACGAACACCAGCAAGTTGTATCTGTCGTCAATGGCACGTGAGCCGTACTTAATCTCCTCGAGATCCATCTTGAGTGTATCGGACAGGTTGTTCCGACCTGCCATATATACAAGGACTGTCTTCTCGCCCACCACACTACCCGACTGCTCCTGACCTCCTGTAGGAGTAAGATCGTCATTCTTCGAACAGGCCGCTGTAAGAACCATCATTACCATCACTGCTACATAAAAAAAACTCTTTCTCATAATTATCTCCGTTTTATTTGTTATCGTTTTGATAATGCAAAGTTACAGTGTTCTTCAGCAGGAGAAACGGTTTTTCGCATTTTCCTCCCTGACTTGTTGCGACACAGCCCCCATATTGCGACAAAGGGGGCATATGGCCCCCCTTTTTGTCGCATATATGACTTTAATCTCTAATCTCATTTATTTCTGAGCTTGTATTCGTACTCAGCCTTGTACTGGGAGTAGTAGATGAACTTTTTCTTAATCCAGCTCATGTCGTCGGCTGATGCGATGTTCGGTTCGCGGTTGAACTCGCTGAGGAACCACTGGTGGATATTATTCCATGCCACTTCTTCGGAATCGCTGGAGCTGAGTTTGCAACCACAGGCCTTAATCTCCTTTATGATGCGCTGCCAGTTTGCTGCGTAGATCCAAGTCCAGTCTCCATTTTCGCCAGCCTTCTGGTATTGGTAGTCGTAGTACATCTGCTTCACTTCGTTCATATATTCTGTGAGTACTGCGCAAAGCTCCGCATAGATGGCGTAGTTGTAAACTGGTTCGCTGTCGTATCCCTTCTGGAGTCTGTTGATGAGCATCTGACGGGCTGTGGCGGCATCGCAGCCATTGATTTCTTTCAGCATGTTGATGATGTTCTGCATATCCTTGGTGAAGGCGGAGCCAACCTTTTTGTAGAAGTTCTTCCATTCGGTCTGCATGGGGTCGGTCGTGTGTACACCATTCTTGTCGCCTACCTTGTGTTCGCTGCCGTCGCTGGGGTACTTGGCCAGCGTCCAGGGGCCTGCCATCGGGATGTTTACTTCTGTCTCGGCCAGTTCGTAACCGAAGAGGGTCAGTTTAGCACCGAGTTTGGCATTGATGTCGAGTTTCACTTCGCCTTCCACTTGTACTATGTCGCTCCAATCCTTTGCATCGAAGGGAGATACTGTGACGTCGAGGGTAGCACCAAGGTGGGGACCAGCTGCGAAGTCGGGACCAGCGCACTTGTAGACAAGGATGTCAGCTCCCAGGAAGATGCCTACGCCACATTCCATGTTGATGTTGATTTGCGGGGGATACATCTTGAACTCGTTCTTGGTCTCTTCGAAGTAGCCGATGCCTTCCCAGCCCTTGCTTTCGGTGTAGCGACCACCACCCATGAACTTGTTGCCGTACTCGTAGGAGAAACCGGTTCTGAGGGCACCTGAAATCTTACCGTCGAACTGCATGAACATATTGGGCTTGACCTCGATGGCTACGGGAACGGGACCTACGAAGAAGCTGTATGTGTAGCCGGGGAACTTAGCGAGAGGAATCTTACCATCTTCTTCCTTGAGCTTCCATTCGCGCTCAACACCGAATTCAACCTTTGCACCAAAGTCGAAGTGACCATCAACACCCGTTTCGAACTTCTTTACGTAGGGACTGGGAATGAATCCGCTCCACTTCAGGCCACCTTCCAGCGTGAGGAAATAGTTTAACTCGAAGTCCGACTTAATCTCGTATGCCACATAGAGGGAGTCCGAGGAGCCCTTGGCGGCATGCTTAAACTTGTTGCCGAAGCTGCTGTCGAAAGCCAACAGACGCTTGCGGAGGCCAAAGCGGGTATTGCCAGCTGCCATTTCTTCGGCAGTAATATACTGATACTCTCCTGTCTGTGCGGCACGCGTCTGGCTTGCAGAAGGCTTGTCGCCGGGGTAGTGCACATCTTCCTCATAGCCGTAGGGGTCGGTCAGATGAATCACAGCGGGGTGGATTACATTTTTCTCGTCCATATATTTAGCGGCATATTCAGGAACATTGTTGCCTGCAGCACGCGTCTTCACGGAAGCATCATTGTTGTTGACATAGATGTCGGTCTGGAGATTCACTTTCTTGTCACCGATGACTTCAGCCAGCGTTGCAGGTTTCACAGTTACGATGAAACGGTCGTCTACCAACTGTTCTGCTATTGCCTTACGGATATAAGGAAGTTGGTTCACGCTGTGCCAGATACCCATCGGGTGATTAACGAATGAGGTGATACCCAACTTCTCGGCATAAGCACGACTGATGCTCAACTGTGTGGTGTCTTTATCTATAATCTGAACGTCGTCATCATTGATGAAAGTCTGGTACGTAAGACCATAAGCTTCGAGCAAAGGTTCGTTTCCGCTCTTGGGCTGCTGGTCAGCATAGGGATTGTTTCCCGACTCCAGTTCGTCACTGCATGCTGCGAACGTGAATGCGAAAATACCTGCGGTCAGGATGCTCATGAACATCGACTTAACCAAATTCTTCATTGTCTTCATAACTTTTTGTTTTTAAAATGTTAATATTAATATTGTATTATTTGTTTCTTTCGTTTATCGTCAGGAGGTTGTTCCGTCCCTTTCGACATTGCAAAGTTATGAGGTTATTCAGCAGCCAGGAATTATTTTTTCGTTTTTCGTTTTCACTTGTTGCGACAGAGGCCCCATATTGCGACAAAACCGTTTTACCCACCCAAAATCTGTCGCTTATAGCATAATTTTTGAATAAAAAAAGACCGCCGGATAGCGATTATGGCTGTCCAGCGGTTTTGGTAATACCTTATTATGCTTTATAGGATCTTGATGCAGCTAGAAGTCCCAGCTGAAGCCAGCCATGAGGGTGGCATGGGGCATGGGATAGCCCAGAATGGTCTGGTAGTCGCGATAGCCAATGAGGGTTTCGCCACGCAGCCATAGACTGAGACCGCGCCATACACGATGGCTGACGGAGGCCGACAGCAAGCAGTAATCCTCCTGCTGCTCGGGAGTACCTACAGCGATGTAGAGTCCAGCAATGTACTGGAGTCCGGCATTGGCCGACCAGCGGCTGTCGCGGTACTGCGCCCCCAGGTAACCCTTGTAGACAGGAGCTGAAAGAACAGCTTTTTCCATGTGCATGTAGGAATGGTTGGTGGCCAGCGACCAGTGGTCCTTGATGGCATAGTCGGCCTTCACCTCCACGCCGCAGTTTTCCACATCACCCACATTTACATTCAGCGGAGCTCCATTCACCGTCTGGGTCTGGATGATGTTCTCACCCTTCAGGTAAAAGACATTGACACCATAGTTCAAACGTCCGCCAAGCAGATGGTGGCTCCACGCTAGTTCGTAGTTCATGAGCCATTCGGGACCAAGGTCGGCATTGGCGGGTTTGTATAGGTAAAGTTCGCGCATGGTGGGGTTACGGAATCCCTTGCCAACGGTAGCCTTGATTTCACCCTGCTGCATGGGGCGTACAACAATTCCACCCTGCGGAACCAGCTCGGTGCCGGATACGCTGTGGTGGTCGACACGCAGACCTGCATCGACAGTCAGCCAGCGGACAATATCCTGACGGAAATCGACATAGCCGGCCACCTCGTTGCGATGACTGGTGCCCGTAGCCTTCGAAGGCGGCAGTTCATTTCCCGTAGCCTTGTCCGTATAAAAGGCACGGCCATAAATGTGCTGATAGTCGAAGCCGAAGGTAGAGCTGTTGCCCTTGAAGAAACCCACGGTCTGGTAAAGCGACAGGCCAGACAGGTTGTCGCGACTGCGGAAATATTGGGTTGTAGGCGTTGCAGGATTCGTCGTTCCATCGTCGATTTTGTGGTTACCAAAGTTGGTGTATACACGGATGGCACCGTTCGTGGGCATAGTCCCCTGGTAACGATTTTCGACAGCCAGCGCTGCAGAGCCTCGTGTAATCCACTGCTCGTTGGAAAACATAGGTGTGGCAACTGTTCCCGGCAACTGGGTATAGAAGTGATTGACATCGGCATCGGCCGAAGCACGCCAATGACTGGTGAATTCGTAACCCAACTTGGCAAAGCCACCCACTTGCTGAAAACCCATGTTGTCGCGATGATTGTCGGACCGGTTGTATTGGGCACTGACCAGGCTCGAGAACTTGCCACGACGCACCTGATTGGTGGCCTCGGTCTGAACCGTGCCGTAACTACCGGTACCCACGCCAACGTTTGTCAGTACCGTATCGCGACGCACCTGACGGGTTACAATATTGATGACACCACCCATGGCATTCGAGCCATAAAGCATGGATGCCGGACCGCTGAGTACCTCGACACGCTCGGCAATATGAGTCTGATAGAGGTCGGCAATGGAATGCCCATAGATGCCGTTGTATTGGGGTTGCCCGTCGATGAGAACCAGAACCTGTCCCGTTCCACTGCTAATACCACGCAGCAGGAGACCGCCTGCACCACCCGAGTTCACACCATAACCCATCGCACCACGCGAGGGGATAAAGAGGCCGGGCACCTGTTCGTTCAAAGTAGGCAGTATCGAAGGACGATAGCCCTCGGTGAGTTGCTGGCGGCCGACCATCGTTACATTATAGGGCAGATAGCGGCTATCCACCTCGCTGCGCGTTCCCGTTACCACTACTTCTTTCAATGATGTACTGTCGGCAACTTCCGCTGCAAAAGACACAGCACCCAAGGCAAGCAGGAAAGACAAAACAAAGGCTATTCTTTTCACAATCGTAATTAATTGATTTATTAGACTTAACGTAGACAAAGGTACATAAAAATTATTATTAGTTACACATATAGTATTGTATTTTTCAAAAAAAAACATTATCTTTGTACGAATTTCTTAACTTGCCATATTATGCTATTCGACAAACAAACCTACGTTCAGCGTCGTCGCGTGTTGCGCGAGCGCATTGGCAGCGGACTCATCCTGCTTTTCGGTAACAACGATTCGCCCGTGAACTACCCCGCCAACGGATACAAGTTCCGTCAGGACTCGTCGTTCCTGTACTATTTCGGTCAGCATCGCGAGGGACTGGTAGGTGTGTTGGATGCCGACGAAGGCAAAGAATGGCTGATTGGCAACGATATTGACATCGAGGACATCGTGTGGTTCGGACAGGTAGATTCCGTGGCTGATATGGCGCGTCAGTCTGGTGTGGAGCAAAGTGCGCCCATGAAGGAGTTGGCCGCAATGGTTGACAAAGCCCGCAAACAGGGCCGCCGCGTGCATTTCCTGCCGCCCTACCGCCACGACCTGATGATACAACTGATGGACCTGACGGGTATCCACCCCTCGAAACAACGCGAACAGGCCAGCGTGGAACTCATCAAGGCCGTCGTGGACCAGCGTGCCGTGAAGTCGGCAGGAGAAATCGAAGAGATTGAACGCGCCTGCGCCATCGGTTACGAAATGCACACCACCGCCATGCGCATGTGCCGTCCGGGTGTGACGGAACAGGAGATTGCAGGCAGAATCAGCGGCATTGCCTCGTCGAAGGGGTGTATCGTTTCGTTCCCCAGCATCCTGTCGATGCACGGCGAAATCATGCACGGATATCCCTCACCACGTCCTTTGGAGGCAGGCAGACTGATGCTGTGCGACTGTGGTGCAGAGACAAACGAGAACTACTGTTCCGACAACACCCGCACCACACCCATCAGCGGACGCTTTACCCAGCGGCAGCGCGAGATTTACCAGATTGTAGTAGAGGGACACGACCATGCACTATCGTTGGCCAAACCTGGCGTAAAGTGGTGGGACGTACACTTCGGCGTTGCTCGTCTGATGACCGAACGCCTGAAGGAACTGGGACTGATGAAAGGCGATGTGGACGAGGCCGTAGCAGCCGGTGCACACGCCATGTTCTTCCCCCACGGACTGGGACACATGATGGGAATGGATGTTCACGACATGGAGGGACTGGGACAGACCTACGTAGGATTCGACGACGAGGTGCGTCCCAACCTGGAGCAGTTTGGAACCAACTGCCTGCGTTGCGGACGCCGGCTGCAGGAAGGCTGGGTGATGACCGACGAACCTGGCATCTACTTCATTCCCGCACTCATCGACGAATGGAAAGCCAGCGGACATTGTGCTGAGTTCCTCAACTTCGACAAGATAGAAACATACAAGGACTTCGGCGGAATACGACTGGAGGACGACATTCTGATTACCCCGGACGGTTGCCGCTATCTGGGCGAAAGACGTATCCCCCTCTACCCCGATGAAATCGAGAGTTTTATCGCCTCATAAACCCATATACCCCAATAGACCCATAACAATAAAACTATAAATAAATGAAAAAACTATTCACATTCGCACTGCTGGCCATATTAGCCATCGGCGCACAGGCGGAGGAAGCAAAAGACTCCGTGAAATCGAACAAACCAGTGTTCACCATTGTGAAGCAGAACCCCATCACCAGCGTGAAGGACCAAAACCGCTCGGGTACGTGTTGGGACTATTCCACCATCTCGTTCTTCGAGTCCGAAATCCTGAAGGCAACAGGTAAAGAGATGGACCTCTGCGAATCGTTCGTTACCAACAAAACGTACATGGAACGCGCCATTCAAGTAGTACGTTTCCATGGCGACTGCCAGTTCTCACAGGGCGGTTCAGCCGAAGACGTGCTGTCCGTATTGAAAAACCACGGCATCTGTCCCGAAGGCGCTATGCCCTTCCCCGGCTCGCTGTACGGCGACTCGCTGAACAACTTCAACGAGTTCTTCTCGTTGATGGAGCCCTATGTTGCTGCCATCGCCAAGAGCAACGCCAAGAAAATCTCGAACCAGTGGAAGGTGGGACTGCAGGGCATTCTGGACGCATACCTGGGTAAGTGCCCCGAAAAGTTCACTTACGAAGGCAAAGAATACACTCCGAAGTCGTTTGCCGCAAGCCTTGGGCTGGATTTTAACGACTACGTAAGCATCACCAGCTACACTCACCACCCCTTCTACACGGGCTTCGCTGTAGAGGTGCAGGACAACTGGCGTTTCCCCCTCTCCTATAATGTGCCCATCGACGAGATGATGCAGATTATTGACAATGCCGTGATGAACGGATACACCGTAGCATGGGGCGGCGATGTCAGCGAAGAGGGTTTCACCCGTCAGGGTCTGGCCTACGCCATCGACACCAAGGCCACAGAGAGCCTGGCTGGCAGCGATATGGCAAAGTGGTTGAAGATGAGTTCATCGAAAAAACAGAACCTCATCGACTCACTGGGTTGCACTGTTCCCGAGATTGTTCCCACACAGGAACTGCGCCAGGGACGTTTCGACAACTGGGAACTGACCGACGACCACGGAATGCTCATCTACGGCATAGCCAAAGACCAGAACGGACGCGAATATTACCTGGTGAAGAATTCATGGGGTGAGACTGGCGATTACAAAGGTACATGGTATATGACCAAGGCCTTCATCGCCGCCAACACCATGGACTATCTGGTAAACAAGAACGCCATCCCCAAGCAGATTCGTAAGAAACTGGGCATCTAAAAGGATATGAATTATAGGTGGAACTTCGTCCCATTGACGGACGAACAGGAAATAGCCGCCAAGGAACTGGCCAAGGGACTGAATATGAGTCCCGTACTGGGCCGGTTGCTGGTAAACCGAGGCATCACAGATGTCTGGGAGGCACGGCGTTTCTTCCACCCACAGCTGAATGAACTGCTCGATCCCTTCCTGTTCCGCGACATGGACAAGGCTGTGGACAGACTGAACCTGGCACTGGCGCGCAAGGAGCGCATTCTGGTTTACGGTGATTACGACGTAGACGGGTGCACCGCAGTGGCACTGGTGTACAAGTTCCTGGAGCAGTATTACTCGAATATTGACTACTACATCCCTGACCGATACGAAGAAGGATATGGTGTTTCCGTTCAGGGCGTGGACTATGCCTACGAAACGGGCGTGAAGTTGGTTATCGTACTGGACTGCGGCATCAAGGCTGTGGAAACAATCGGCTATGCCAAGGAAAAAGGTATAGACTTCATCATCTGCGACCACCATGTGCCCGACGATGAACTGCCACCAGCCGTGGCCATACTGAACGCCAAACGCAGAGATGCCACATACCCCTACACCGACCTGTCGGGCTGTGGCGTTGGATTCAAGTTTATGCAGGCCTTTGCACAGAGCAACGGTATAGAGTTCTCAAAACTCATCCCCCTACTCGACCTGTGTGCCGTGAGCATCGCCTCAGACATTGTTCCCATCATGGGCGAAAACCGCGTGCTGGCCTACCACGGACTACGACAACTGAACGCTAATCCCAGCGTGGGTTTGAAGGCCATCATGGACATCTGCGGACTGACGGGAAAGGAAATCACGATGAGCGACATCATCTTCAAGATAGGACCGCGCATAAACGCATCAGGCCGTGTACAGAACGGGCGCGAGACGGTAACATTGCTGGTGGAGAAGGATGAGAAGGTGGCACGTATGCAGGCTAATCTCATCAACCACTACAACGACCAACGCAAGGACCTGGACAAGAGCATGACCGAGGAGGCAAACCGCATCGTGGAAACCCTTGACCCCGAGCACGAAAGCAAGGCCATCGTCATTTACAACGAGGAATGGCACAAAGGAGTCATCGGCATTGTTGCCTCGCGACTGACGGAGGTGTTCTGCCGCCCGGCAGTGGTGCTGACACGCAGCGACGAGTTTGCCACAGGTTCGGCACGTTCCGTCGGTGGATTCGATGTATACAAGGCCGTGGAGAGTTGCCGCGACCTATTGGAGAACTTCGGTGGGCACACGTATGCAGCCGGTCTGACCATGCGAGTAGAGCACGTCGAAGAGTTCAAGAGACGTTTCATACAATACGTCGAGGAGAACATCGACCCGGAACAGACGCTGGCACAAATTGACATCGAGGCAACCATCGACTTCCGCGACATCACACGCAAATTCTTCATCGACCTGAAACGCTTCAACCCCTTCGGTCCCAATAATCCACGTCCCATCTTCTGCACGCACCAGGTCTACGACTATGGAACCAGCAAGGTCGTGGGACGCGAACAAGAGCACATCAAATTGGAACTGGTGGACGGAAAGAGTGCCAACGTCATGAACGGCATTGCCTTCGGACAAAGCAGCCAAGCACGTTACATCAAGACAAAACAGTCGTTTGACATTGTGTACGCCATCGAAGAAAACACCCACAAACGGGGTGAGGTGCAGTTACAAATCGAGGACATTCAGCCTACGGGCAAGGAACTATGACACAACGATACAAGGATATCCTGAAACGCTATTGGGGCTACGAGGATTTCCGAGGTATTCAACAGGACATCATCGAAAGCATCGGCTCAGGGCACGACACCCTGGGCCTGATGCCTACGGGAGGCGGCAAAAGCATTACTTTCCAAGTGCCGGCAATGGCGAAATGGGGGGTGTGCATTGTCATCACCCCACTCATTGCACTCATGAAGGACCAGGTTAACAGTCTGCGCCGAAGAGGCATCAAGGCAACTGCCATCAATTCGGGAATGACACACGGTGAAATCGTTACAGCATTGGAGAACTGCATCCTGGGAGACTATAAATTCCTATATGTTTCGCCCGAACGCATAGGAAGCGAACTATTTCAAGCGAAATTAAGGCACATGAAGGTGAGCTTCATCACTGTTGACGAGGCACACTGCATTTCGCAATGGGGCTACGACTTCCGCCCCAGTTACATGAAAATTGCTGATATACGCGAGATTGTCCCCAACGCACCCATTTTAGCGCTGACCGCATCGGCTACCCCGGAAGTGGTAGAGGATATTCAACGGCAGCTGAAATTCGGCAAAAGTTCAAGTGTCTTTCGTATGAGTTTCGCACGAGAAAACCTGACCTATATCGTACGTAAAACAGATAACAAGCTGAAGGAAATGGTGCACATCCTGCGCAGCGTGCAAGGCTCGGCCATCGTCTATACCAGAAACCGGCAACAGACACAGGAACTTGCCGAATACCTGATAAAAGAGGGACTGACGGCTACGAACTACCATGCAGGATTGCCGCAGGTAAAGAAAGACGAACGACAGATGGCCTGGCAACGCGACAAATATCAAATCATGGTGGCCACAAATGCTTTCGGTATGGGTATCGACAAACCAAATGTCCGACTGGTTGTGCATTTCGAAATTCCCGACTCACCCGAGGCATACTTCCAGGAAGCTGGACGTGCAGGGCGCGACAGTCTGCAGGCTTATGCCGTGCTGCTTTACGACAGCAAGGATTGCAAACAACTTTTGAAACGCGTGGGCGAAACCTATCCCGAACCTGACTACATCCGACGTGTTTACGAGGACATGTGTTGTTTTCTACAAATGGCCATCGGTGACGGAACAAACGTGGTTCGTGAATTCAACTTGCAAGAATTCTGCTACAAATTCCATCATTTCCCCGTACAGGCACACAGTGCCCTACAGCTATTAGATAAGACAGGAATTATCCAATATACAGAAGACGAGGAAGTAACTAGCAGGATTATGTTCACATTGGACCGCGACGGACTATATCAACTGCATCAGCGACCCGAAAAACAGGAACTCATCATTCATGCCCTACTGCGTAAATACAGCGGTCTGTTCGTAGAATTTGTCTACATAGATGAATATGCCATTGCTCAAGAAACAGGAGTCGAATACAACGATGTCTATCTTTGTCTGAAACAGATGGCACACGATGGCATAGTGAGCTACATTCCACGGAAACGAACCAATTACATTACCTTCCTATCACGACGTATCGACAAGGACGAAATCGTATTGCCAGCCTATGTGTATGCCGACCGGCGGAAACAATACGAAAATCGCATCCTTTCAATGATACAATATGTAACAGATCGCGACCTGTGCCACAGTCGTTTCCTACTCTCGTATTTTGGCGAGAAAAATACAAAGAATTGTGGACGTTGCGATATCTGCCTCGATAAAAAAGACCCAACAGAAGACGAACACGAAGCCATACGCGCCCATTTCCTTCGCCAACTGCAATTAGGTCCACTGGGTCCACGCGATGTAGACTACACAGGTTTCGACCGCGACATGTTCATTTCAGTTGTACAGGAAATGTGTCGCCGCGAAGAAATCCTCCTCGACGAGAACCAGAACTTCATCCTCCCCTAAACCAAACCAATAGGCCCCATTCGTCGTATTAGGCTCATTAGGCACATAAACAAAGAAGCCTCCACATCGTATGATGCAGAGGCTTACTACGGAAAAAAGGCGGCTACCTACTCTCCCACAATTGCAGTACCATCGGCGCGGGCGGGCTTAACTTCTCTGTTCGGAATGGGAAGAGGTGGAA
>JAFZWQ010000007.1 GCA_017617235.1 Bacteroidaceae bacterium
TACGTCATCCAGTGGTGGAGCGACCTGCACGGACGGGCTTCGATAGCCGAGCTGTATCGTCAGGGACGCGTTGGCGAAGACCCCATCATCACCTACAAACGAATGTACGGCCTCTCACAAAGCAATTTCAACGCCGAGATGCTGCGGGGCTACCAGCACCTTGTGAACTTCGACTTCACCCACGCCCGACGTGAGACCCGCCCCTACGCCTGCACCTTCACGTGCAAGTTGGACACTCTCAGCTACGGATGGCTACAGCCCGAAAACATGCCAGAAGAATATGGCTTCAACGCCATCCCGTTGCTTGTAGGCAAGAAGCGTGTGCGTGTAGAGTTGAAAGGCGACAACGTTCTGTTTGGCTTCGTGGGTGTGACATCGGAAGGCGAATCAATTTATGGTGATGCGGGCAACCCCGTGTTCACCTGTCCGAAAGACAAAGTGCTAAAAAATCTCTATCTCGTAGTGATGGGCGCTCCAAGCGAACATACACAACTCCAAGCCGGGGATGGCAACAGCACAACTGCCACATTCCCCTATAAGTTCAGGGTAAGATAAATGTGGATGGGAACGTAACGGCAGGTCACAATCTCGTGGTCTCTCATGGCGGCACTGTCTGGTTCACCATCACTGACTCTATGATTAGGCGCCGACAGACTCATTGGATGCAGCACCTGACCTATCATAAGGGTGTTCAAGATGGCGCCTCAAACGAGTGGCAGGAGGCTGTTACAGATGAATTATACAATCAGTTGAGATAAAGAGGAACCTAAATGTCTATAAAAAGGGGAGGGGGAGAAATGAAAGAACCATTATCTTCAGTAAAAGGAGAAAGGTTGTTTTTGAATCGTCAACCAACCAAGTTTAAGGTTTATGCTTACCCATGTATATATACATGTACTTCTAAACTTAAACCTAAACTTACAATGCTGAAATCCACCTGTTTTTCTTTTAATTGAAACAAAATTGTGGCAAGAAGGAATGTCACTTTGCCTAAAATAAAATTGTTAAAAATCAAACACATTCTGCAAGAAATACGTGCAGAATAAACGTAAAGTCAAAAGAAATCATTACCTTTGCAAACAAAGTTTGCAGAATGTGCTTTTCGCGATTATTTCCCTCAGAGTATCTGATGCGACTATAGTAAAAATGGTTCGACAGAATGTTGACCAAATTGAGTTAAACCCTAAAGATTTAGATTAGATGATGTACTTTATTACGTAAGTGAATATTCTCACAAGAGAATTCGAGTCAGCAACGTGCAGAACGTGCAGAATGCACGAAAAATGCACCCAAAATGTTGACCAGCCCTTATGTAAGTAACTGATAATCAGTAGAAGTTCGTCCATATTAGCAGCCGCACAGGCTGCCGTCGAGGCATAAGTTCGCTTTTTAAACAGCTATAAGGTATAACAAATCCCACGACCTGAAATAAACGGGTCGTGGGATTTTTTGGTCAATTCTAAAAGAATTGCTATCTTTGCAGCGAAATTAAAAATACACCCCATAAGACATGAGTAGAAACAGAGAAGAACTGCAGCAGTTGGGCCGCCACACGGAGTATAGTCAGGATTATGCGCCCGAAGTGTTGGAGACATTTGAAAACCAACATCCCGATAATGATTACTGGGTGCGATTCAAT
Source organism: Bacteroidaceae bacterium (assembly GCA_017617235.1). Taxonomy (GTDB): domain Bacteria; phylum Bacteroidota; class Bacteroidia; order Bacteroidales; family Bacteroidaceae; genus Physcousia. The sequence continues at coordinate 1,640 of JAFZWQ010000007.1, forward strand.
TGTCCCGAATTCACCACATTGTGCCCTATAACCGGTCAGCCTGATTTTGCAGAGATACGCATCTCATACATCCCGGACAAGCGTATGGTTGAGTCGAAGAGCCTGAAGTTATATCTGTTCTCTTTCCGCAGTCACGGCGATTTCCATGAGGATTGCGTCAACACGATAATGAAGGACCTCGTCAAACTGATGAACCCCAAATATATCGAGGTAACCGGTCTGTTTACACCACGTGGAGGCATTAGCATCTATCCTTATGCCAATTATGGCAGACCAGGTACGAAGTATGCCGAAATGGCCGAATATCGCATGTTGCACCATGACCTATAAATGGTAAATGAGTAAATACACAGATCTGTTTATAGATTTCGACGACACCATCTACGATACCCACGGCAATGCGGATATTGCGCTGGCCGAGGTCTTCGAACATTTCCAGTTGGGACGTTACTTTCACGACCTGAAGGCTTTCACGGAACCTTATTGGTGCGAGAATCTGATGCTGTGGAGTCAGTATTCCAAGGGCGAGATTTCGCGCGACTATCTGATTGTTGAACGTTTCCGTCGTCCGTTGTCCATCGGTATGGGCGACAGCGTAACCCGTGAGTTTTGTCTGGAGGTGAGCGATTGGTTCCTGGAACGTTGTGCCGACAAACCCGGAGTTATAGAAGGGGCACATGAACTGCTCGACTACTTGAAGGCCAAAGGATATCGCATGCACATCACCAGTAACGGATTCCACGAAATACAATATCGCAAGTTACGTGCCAGCCATACGCTCGACTATTTTCAAACCATCATCCTGAGCGAGGATGCAGGATACAATAAGCCCTCGCAAGCATACTTCGACTATGCCTTCAAGGTGAGTGGGGCACGTAAGGAGACAACCATGATGATTGGTGACAATTTTGTATCCGACATTCTGGGGGCCAAGGCTGCGGGAATGGATGTAATCTTCTTTAACCAGCATCCCGAAGCGTTTACGGCAACGGAACCTGTGAATTACGAAGTAAACCATTTGCGTGAGATAATGGATATATTATGAGTGTGATGAGATTGCGAAAAGTAATAGGTATAGTGGGGCTTCTGATGATTGCAGCAACAAGCGCGTGGGCCGGCAATACCGATACGCTCTTCGTCAGTCAACCCATTCCCGATAGCATCTGGCAACGAATGCAAGGTAAAAGCTATAAACAGAATTGTCCCATATCGAGAGACGAGTTGCGATATCTGAGCCTTTCGTATTGTGATAGAAACGGGAATACTCAACAGGGCGAGATGGTTTGTAACAAGATGATTGCCCAGGATTTGGTGGATATCTTCCGCCAGCTGTGGAAGGAGGGTTACCCGATAGAACGCATGCAACTGATAGACGACTATGATGCCGACGACCAGCGTTCCATGACAGCAAACAATACCTCTTGCTTCAACTACCGACCAATATCGGGAACGAAGAAGATTTCCAAGCATGGAAGGGGAATGGCCATTGATGTAAACCCGCTCTATAATCCCTACGTCCGTAGTGGACGTGTTGAGCCTGCTGAAGGAAGACGGTGGGCCTTTCGACGGGAGCAGCGCAAGGATATCCCCATGAAGATAGACAGCAGGGACCTATGTTGCCGTTTGTTCCTTCAACACGGATTCCGATGGGGAGGCAACTGGACAAACAGTAAGGACTATCAGCATTTTGAAAAATAAAATAAGGTATTAATAACATAATTTTTAAGGTAAAATGTCATCAACATTAAGATTTCAAGTCGTAGGCGAGGCCTTTAAGAAGAAACCAATCGACGTTCCCAATCGCGAGGACCGTCCCAGCGAGTTCTTTGCCAAATACGTCTTCAACCGACAAAAGATGTTCAAATATTTGCCGGCAAAAGTGTATGAGCGCATGCTTGATGTCATTGACAACGGTACGAAGCTGGACTTGCAGACAGCTGATGCTGTTGCCGACGGTATGAAGCGATGGGCAATGGAACTGGGTGTAACGCATTGTACCCACTGGTTCCAACCGTTGACGGAAGGAACGGCTGAGAAACACGACGGCTTTGTGGAGCACGACGGTAAGGGAGGTATGATAGAGGAATTCACAGGTAAAGCTCTTGTGCAACAGGAACCTGATGCTTCCTCATTCCCCTCGGGTGGCATACGTAGCACCTTCGAGGCACGCGGTTATTCTGCCTGGGACCCTGCAAGTCCCGTATTCGTGATTGGTGACACATTGATGATTCCCACCGTCTTCATCTCTTATACAGGTGAAGCGCTGGATTACAAGGCTCCCTTGAAGAAGTCGCTGAAGGCTGTCGATAAGGCTGCTACGGCAGTTGCCAAACTTTTCTATGATGATGTCACAAAGGTTATTTCAAACCTGGGTTGGGAACAGGAATATTTCCTGGTCGACGAAGGCCTGTATGCTGCACGTCCCGATTTGTTGATGACGGGACGTACGTTGATGGGTCACGATAGTGCAAAGAACCAGCAGATGGACGACCACTATTTCGGTTCCATCCCCTTGCGTGTGTCGGCCTTTATGAAGGACCTCGAGATTCAGGCTTTGGAGTTGGGTATTCCCTGCAAGACGCGTCACAACGAGGTTGCCCCCAATCAGTTCGAATTGGCGCCTATTTTCGAGGAAACGAACCTGGCCGTCGACCATAATATGCTCATTATGGGGTTGATGCGACGTGTGGCTCGTAAGCACGGATTCCGCTGCCTGTTGCACGAGAAGCCCTTTGCTGGCATTAACGGTTCAGGTAAGCATTGTAACTGGAGTCTGGCAACGAATACAGGCATCCTGCTTCATGCCCCTGGAAAGACACCTATCGAGAACCTGCGCTTTATCACTTTCATCGTGGAAACGCTGATGGCTGTATATCGCCACAACGGTTTGCTGAAGGGAAGCATCATTTCGGCAACCAATGCTCATCGTCTGGGTGCTAACGAGGCGCCTCCAGCTATCATCTCAAGTTTCCTTGGCAAGCAACTCTCCGACTTGTTGACGAAATTGGAGGAAAGTGACGATGACCAACTTTTCAACATTTCTGGCAAGAAGGCAATGAGTCTTGATATCCCCCAGATTCCCGAACTTCTGCTCGATAATACCGACAGGAACCGTACCAGTCCCTTTGCCTTTACGGGTAACCGCTTCGAGTTCCGTGCTGTGGGTTCGCAAGCCAACTGTGCTGCAGCTATGATTGTGTTGAACACGGCTGTTGCTGAGGCACTTGACGACTTCAAGAATCGTGTGGATGCACTTGTCGAGGGTGGTATGGATAAGATGAAAGCCATCGTGAAGATTGTTCGCGAGGACATTAAGGCTTGTAAACCTATCCACTTCGAAGGCAACGGATACAGCGAAGAATGGAAACAGGAAGCTGAACGTCGTGGATTGGATGTAGAGCAGAGTGCACCTAAAATGTTCCAGCAGTATCTGGCTCCCTCCAGCATCGCCATGTTCCAGAAGATGGGCGTGTTGAACGAAGCAGAATTGGAGGCTCGTACGGAAATCAAGCTCGAAACGTACACAAAGAAGATTCAAATCGAGGCACGTATTTTTGGCGACCTCTGTCTGAACCATATCATTCCTGTGGCTACACGTTACCAGAGTCAGCTAATCGACAATGTGCACAAGGTGGGCGAGATTTTCCCTGCCGATGAGGCTCGTATGGTGAATGCCAATAACTTGAAACTCATCAAGCAGATAAGTGAACACAGCAGCTTTATTACTGAGAACGTAGAGCAGTTGATTAATGCCCGTCGTGTAGCAAACCGTATCGAGAACGAATGCGAACGGGCTATTGCCTATCACGACAATGTGGCACCTCTGCTGGAAAGCATCCGTTACCATGTGGACAAACTGGAACTCATCGTCGACGATGAACTCTGGCCTTTGCCCAAGTATCGCGAGATGTTGTTTATCAGATAACAGATTCATATAATAAAAGGAATACGGCCAGGCAATTAAATGCTTGGCCGTATTTCATTATGTCGGACAGAGACGATACTATTCTTCGCAGAGTTCTGTCAGGATGCCGCAAGTAGATTTCGGGTGCAGGAATGCGATGTGCAGACCATCGGCACCATTGCGGGGAGCCTTGTCGATGAGGCGAATGCCCTTCTCGTCGCACATAGCCAGAGCCTCTGTGACACCATCCTCGACCTTAAAGGCAACGTGGTGAACACCCTTGCCACCATTGTCCAGGAACTTCTGTACGGTGCTTTCGGGGCAAGTGGGTTCCAACAGTTCCAACTTAACTTCGCCAACCTTTAGGAAAGCGGTCTTTACTTTCTGGTCCTCAACAACTTCGGTCTTGTAAACCTCCAGGCCCAGTACGTCCTGGAAATAGGGCAGTACGGCGTCGATGCTCTGTACGGCAATGCCCAAATGTTCGATTCTTGAAATTTTCATAATGTGATTTTAGGATTTAAAGTTTTATAGGATTTAATGTTTAATGCCTTACAAAGTTACGAAAAAATATGCATTGTGCATTATGAATTATACATTATTTTTAGAACTCTATTAGCACGCGGGCGTTTATCATGCGGCCAGTCAGATAGTTGGGTACAGCAAACTGGTTGCCCACCACATCGTTGACCCAGAAATAGCCGCTGACGTTGGAGAAACCGAAGATGTTGAAGCAGTCGAGTCCCAACCAGATGTTCTTCACGGCATTATGTTTGAGATGACGGTCGGTGTTGTTCAGCGCACGATAGTTCATGCCGATGTCTATGCGCTTGTATGCCGGTGCGCGGAAGGCCTGTTTCTCGAGTCCGGTATGTGGGGGACCAAAGGGTAATCCGTCGGCAAACGAGGCTTTCAGGTTCATCTTCCATCGTGTGGTGCCTGGGAAGAAGTCGGAGAAGAAGAAGTTCAGGTTCCAACGTTGGTCGGTAGGCTGGGGTATCTTCTTTCCGTTCAGGTTCATTTGGGCCTTCATCAGTCCGAAACTTATCCAGCTGTCTGTTCCTTTGGTCAGTTCTCCATATATTTTCAGGTCTATGCCTGTTACGAATCCCTTGGCCAAGTTCTCACCATAGTAGACAATGCGGACGTTGTCCACGTTATACGGAATCATGTTTCCCTGGGCTTTGTAATAAATTTCTGAGGTGAACTTGAAGGGGCGCTTCATCACGCGGAACTTGTATTCCATACCTGCCAGTATCTGGAACGAACGTTGCGATTTGATGTCTTTGTTCAAACGGACTATGGTGTTGCCGTTGGTGGTTACCGTATCTCGAAGTTCCTTATAGAAGGGGCGTTGATAATATAGGCCTGTAGCCAGACGGAAGGTAAAGTTCTCGTTCTTTGACGGCACATAGCCCATGGAGACACGAGGCGAGAAGAGCCATTCCTTGTTCCACGACCAGAAGGAGAGGCGTGCGCCATAGTTTACGCTGATGATGCCCAGTGAGGATTCCTTGCGCCATGTGTCTTGCACATAGGTCTCCATGTGGTTCGTCTTGATTTGGTTCTTGCTCTTCAGGTTGTAGATGAGCATGAGGTCTGTTCCCGTGTGTGGAATGCTGTATCCGCTCGAATCGCGGCTTTCCCATTCGCGTGCATTTTCCTTGATGTTGTCGTGCTTCCAACCTATGCCTGCCAACAATGTGTGGTTCTTGCGCTTCAGGTTGTAGTCGAGCTTCAGGGTCTTGGTGTTGCTGGTAAGCAGGTTTCGGGCGTGCTCCATATAGGTGCCTACAGATAGCTGTTTGCCCACGATGGCATCGTCGAGCCAATATTGTCCCTGTATGTCATAGGTTTCTCGCTCCTTGGTGGTGAATGCCGAGAATGCCAGGCTCAGGTTGGAACGTTCGTTGAGTTTGCGGGTTAGCTTGGCTGTGCCGAATAGGGTACGGAAGAGGTCTTCTTCCTGTCCGTCGAAGTATACGCGGAAGGACTTCACATCCTCCATTGTGCCAAAGCGAGTCTCGCGGTCCTTGGGCACGAATTTGTAGTCGTTTCGCGAAATGTAGCCAATAACGTCGAATGTCCAGTATTTCGACGGAGTCCACGAGAGATAGGCCTGATAGTCGAGGAATTTCGGTTTGTATTCTCCCTTGGTTTCCAACGAGCCCAGCATATACTGGTTGGTCTTGTAGCGCAGACCATTCGAGAAGGAGAACTTCTTGTTCCCATATCCGGCATATCCGCTGGCACCAAGCAGGGAACCTTGCAGCGAACCTTCCCATCCTTTGGGCTTGTGATAGGTGATATCGAGCACGCTGGACATCTTGTCGCCATACTTGGCTTCGAAGCCGCCTGCCGAAAAGTCGACCTTTTCCACCATGTCACTGTTGATGACGGAAAGTCCCTCTTGCTGTCCGCTGCTGATGAGCAATGGACGATACACCTCTACGCCGTTGATGTAGACAAAGTTCTCGTCGAACGAACCGCCTCGAACATTGTATTGGCTCGATAATTCGTTGTGGGTGGAGACACCAGCCTGTGTGGCTACCAACTCTTCTACGGCATTGCCAGTAGTGGAGGGCAGACGTTTCAGTTCCTGTGTGTTCAGGGTTTGGTTCTGACTCATTTGACGACGCGATTCCACGACTTCCACATCGTCCAATCGGCGGTCGGTACTCTTCATCACAATGTTCAGAACCAGTTCACCCACGGGCTTCTTCAGCACTTTCTGGCGTTTCTGGAATCCCATCATCTGGTACACTACCACCACGCTGTCAGCCGTATGGAAAGCGATGTTGTATTTGCCGTCGAGTCCGGCAGTCGCGACGATTCCTTGTCCCTCGATTCGCACGATGACCATCGGAATGGGCTCCTGGTCTTCGTCGACAATGGTTCCACGCAGTTTCACCCGTGTGGTGTCGACGTTCTCTTGTGCACAAACAGTCATCCCGCACCCCGTGAGGAGTACGATAAACAATAATCTCTGCCACAAGTGCTTGAACTGGTGCGTCATATTATTAATTATAACGCAAAAAGCGGCGAAATATTATATAAAATATTTCATGGTCTGATACAGACGGGCAACGGGCAATCCCATTACGTTGAAGTATGAGCCCTCGATTCGCTCTACGCCGATGTATCCAATCCATTCCTGAATGCCATAGGCACCGGCTTTGTCCAAAGGATGATATGTTTCGACGTAATGTTTTATCTCTTCGTCTGTTATGTTGCTGAAGGTGACTTCGCTAACGGCTGCAAATGTTTCCCTTCGTTCCTTGGTCATCAAGCATACGCCGGTGATGACCTGATGGGTGCGTCCACGCAATGTTTGCAGCATCTTTACGGCTTCTTTTTCGTCCTTGGGTTTGCCCAATACGTGTCCGTCGATGAATACGATGGTATCGGCAGTAATGATGAGTTCGTCGGCAGCCATCGTCTGTCTGTATGCATCGGCTTTTTTGTTGGCTATGGTGTTGGCAATCTCTTTGCCGCTCAGTCCCTCGGGATATGATTCGTCGATGCCTGGTAACAGGCGAACTTCGAAGTCGTAACCCAGACCTGCTAACAGCTCTTTGCGTCGTGGACTCCCACTGGCCAATACTAATTTCATGACGTTATGATACCGTTATATCGTTATTCCGTTATTCTGAAAATTACCATCCGAAGGCCCTCTTGTCTGCCAACCATTTTCCTTGGGCGCGCAGTACCTGTTCTATGACGTCGCGTCCGCATCCGTAGCCGCCTTGTATGGGACTGATGTAGGTGCATATTTCCTTCACTTCCGGAGCTGCGTCAGCAGGGCAGCATGGACAGCCGCATAGGCGCATTACCTCCAGGTCGGGAATGTCGTCGCCCATGAAGATAACTTCCTCGTTTTCAAGTCCGTACTTCTTCAGCAGAGCGTCGTAGGTCTCTACCTTTACGGAGGCTCCGATGTGGATGTCCTGTACACCCAGTCCTTCGTAGCGGACGCGGATGGCGTCGACACGTGCTCCGCTGATGATGGCGATGTGCAGTCCCATCTTTACGGCCAGTTGCAGGGCATAGCCATCCTTGATGTTTACTGTTCGACAGGGCACTCCGGCCTCGTTCATGGGTATGGTTTCTGCGCTAAGCACGCCATCTACGTCGAAGATGATGGCCTTAATCTTCTTTAGGTCGTAGTTTATCATGAATACTCTTGCTCATTAGATGGTAAATATCTCGTGTTGTGCCGTCGAGCATTTGCTCGTGTCGGCCTATGACGTTTTCGTCGTAACGTATGGCTGGTCCCGTCTGTGCGCTCTGGGGGGACATGCTGTGCACTTTGGCTGTTGTCTCGTCGATGAGGGGCAGCATGACTTCGAAGGGGAGTCCGGCCTGCTGTAGCACCTCTGCTGAAAGGGTGTAGCAATGGTTGGCGAAGTTGCAGGCGAATACGGCTGCCAGATGCAACCATCGGCGTCGCTCGCTGTCCAGCCTGTAGATGCTGTTGCTGATGCTCTGGGCCAGTTGTTCCAACAGGGGCATATCGGTGTCCGATTCCAGGAATATGGGGATGGGGCGGAAGTCGACAATGCGTTCTTTCGAGAAGGTCTGCATGGGGTAAAATACTCCCCGTCGTCGACAGGGAATGGCCTGCATGGGAACGCTGCCCGAGGTGTGAACGACCAGCTTGTCGAGTGTGGAAAGGCGGCTTGTCACGCTGGGGATGGCGTCATCTTTCACGGCTACGATAATGATGTCGCCCTTTGCGCCTTCCGTTGCGAAACTGCGTCCTTGCAGCCACGTAACCTCGTGCCCGGCATGCTCCAGTGCGGCATGCAGGTTCGTGCCCAGGTTGCCTTTGCCTATGAGTGTCAGCCTCATGCTTTACCAGGTTTCCTGATGTACCTTGTCCCAAAGCAGGCGCTCCTCGTTCTGCGGCTTGCGCTCTGCGCCCTTATGACCAATGGCTACGACACACAGCACGCGCACCTCTTCTGGGATGTTCAGCACGCGACGCACGTTGGCTTCGGCATCGCGCCCTTCTGCATCCTGGCGTTCGCGCATCTGCACCCAGCAGGCTCCCAGCCCCAGGTCTTCGGCTTGCAGAAGGATGTGTGTGGCGGCAATGCTGGCATCTTCCAGCCAGCAGTCGCTTGTCTCAGGTCTGCCCAGTACGGCAATCGCCAGCGGAGCACCAGCCAGCAATTCGGCACCCATCGCCTTGCAACGCGACAGCTGTCCTATTTTCTTCGTGTCCGTTACGGTTACGAACTCGTAGCTGTGCAGTCCCTTGCTCGACGGAGCCATCAGGGCGGCACGCATGATTTGCCGCAACTCGGCCTCTCCTACAGGTTCCTCGGTAAACTTGCGATGACTGCGTCGCAGGTACACCAGTTCGCTAAAGTCTTTCATCGTCCTTTTCCTTTCATTTATGGGTTTTTCAGCACAAATATACAAAAGTCTTCCGAGCCAGCCAAAGTTTCTTTGCCAAAAGGCATCGCGTGCCTCTAATTTCATCCTCACGTCCCTGTCGCAGGAGCGTTGCATCCCTTCTCTTGACACACAATTGTGTGACAAGCGGAGCGATACTATTCCTACCGTCGGAACGTTGGGTCGTTTCTCTTGACACACAGCTGTGTGACAAGCGGAGCATTACTATCCCTCCTGACGGAGCGTTGCAACGCTAGGCGCCTAACGATGTGACGCTCCGTGGAGAACGTTGTTCCGTGTGCACATATACGCGCGCAATTCCTTATTATAATGTCACAGGGAGTCGAGCGAAATATCGGGTCGCCGCACCTGGGTGGGGTTCTTGCTGTGCTTGGCGGGTTGCGGTGTAGAGCCCTGACTGTGGCTTCGTGCCTGTCCGCGATACTGCGCCCAACGGTCCATGATGGCTTGCACATAGCCGTGTGTCTCGCTGCCGCGCAGATAGCCGTAACGCACCACAGGGTCGTTGTAGTAGCGAGGTTCGCTCAGGTGCAGGATGTAGGGTTCGACATCGCGCCACACCCGTTCGTTCTTCCCCTCCTTTCGAGCTAGCGCCATTGCATCGCGCACATGATTGGCACCACCGTTATAGGCTGCCAGAATGTAGGGAATGCGTGCCGACTGGGGGCTGATGTCGGAAAACACCTGATTCAATTTGCTGAGGTAACGCACGCTGGCCTGCACGTTGGTCTCTGCATCGAAGATGTCGCCTTCTACACCCAACTGGGCGGCTGTGCCCGGCATGATTTGCATCAGGCCTTGTGCTCCTGCCCACGAAACAGCTTTCGGGTCGAAGGCAGATTCCTGATAGCATTGGGCGGCCAATAGTCGCCAATCCCACCCGATGGCTGATGCATGTCGCTGGAACAGAGCATCGTAGTGACTAATTTGTCCTGTTGCGGCATCCAGCATAACGGGTCGTGGTGTACGTTGTGGCTTAATATCTGAAACGGAATGTGACTGGATTTTCTCCACGAGGGCAGGGGAGTACCAATCCTCGATCGCCTGAGCCAGCAAGGGGGCATCGGGACTGACGAGCCAATGGGTTGTGCAGCGATGGGTGTTGCGAGTCTTCGGCATGGGCATCGCGATGAGATCCACCTCGTGATTCGTCAGCTGGCGAACGAGTTCAGCGCTGTCGTGAGCCACTTCCATACGCAGTCGCACCCCTATGCTGCGGGCAAAGTCTTCCGCCAGGTCGTGCTGAAGTCCGAACCCACGTCCGCGAAATTCGAAGTAGGTATCAGGGCCAGACAACGTGGCAGCGATGAGTTCTCCGCTCTCCTGAATGTCGTAAAGGTCGTAATCTGTACTCACGGTGTCCGCATCATCGGCGAACACCGCAGATACCTGTTCCCGCTTGTCTGGCTGACATCCTGCGAGAACAAGTCCCAATAGGATTATAAGGATTGTCCTGGGCGTAGGCGATGGATGATATAGGTGCGCATGATGTCGATGGCCTTGCTGTTGCTCCCACCCTGGGGTACAATCAGGTCGGCATAGCGCTTGGTGGGTTCGATAAACTCCTCGTGCATGGGTTTCAATACCTCCAGATAGCGGTCGATGACCATCTGTGTCGTGCGTCCACGCTCCACCGTATCGCGCTGGATGACGCGAATCAGGCGTTCGTCGGCATCGGCATCAACGAAAATCTTCAGGTCCATCAGTTCGCGAATCTCCTTCTTCCATAGGGCCATGATGCCTTCCAGGATGATTACCTCGCAGGGTTCCACATGTACTGTCTCGGCTTGGCGGTTGCTCTCGATGTAGGAATACGTGGGCTGTTCGATGGCTCGCCCATTGCGCAGTTCCTCGATTTGTCGGGTCAGCAGGTCCCAGTCGAAGGCATCGGGGTGGTCGAAGTTAATGTGTCGCCGTTCCTCCATAGTCAAGTGGGAAGTATCGTTGTAATACGAGTCCTGGGGGATGATGGCAATCTTGTCGCCTGGCAATGCTTCCACAATCTTACGGACGACAGTTGTCTTGCCGCTTCCTGTTCCTCCTGCAATTCCGATGATATACATGTTTGTCAAGGTTTAATGTTATAGGTAAAGCGAATGCTATATTCTCAGTTTGTTCAGCAATTCCGTGTTGATGCGCTTGATGCGCTCTCCCTGTTCGCGAATGTCCATACGCAGCAGCGTCATTTCCTGCGTCATCTTGTCGTAGATGTCGTTGAATGCGCTAAAGAGCGGCGACGTCAGCCTCTGCTCCTTATTGTTCACCACCACATTAATGCCCTGTGGGATAATCTGCACGTCGATGTCGGTTCCGCATTGCATAGGGTCGCCGTCGAAGTGCACCACACCTGGCTCTGCGCGATGGATATGAAGGCTGCGGCATTGGAAAGTGCGTGCGTGGGGATTCTTGTCGATAGTCTTGTTCAGCAGCTGCACCACCACCTGCGGGGCCTCGAGCAGATTGAAGGGCTCGAGCAGCGTAACGTCCATCAGGCCGTCGTTCATCGAAGCGGCAGGAGCAATGTAAACGTTGTTGCCATACTGCGAGGCATTGGCGCAGGCGATAAGGAAGGCCTCGTGAGTCTCCTCTCCGCCGTCGAAGCTAATCTGATAGGTTTCAGGCTTATACGTCAAACCACCCTTCAGCGTGTTGTCCACATAGGTGATGAGTCCACGTTTGCCTGCTTCTGCAAACTTCTGGCTGATGAAGGCGTCGAAGCCAATGCCGCAGGTGCAGAAGAAAGGCTGTTCGTTGATGCGTCCGTAATCGAGACACTCCACCTGACATTGTGCCAGTATCTTCAACGCGCCTACAGGATTAATGGGAATGTACAGGTGGCGAGCCAGTCCGTTTCCGCTTCCACAGGGAATGATGCCAAGTGCCGTATCGGTATGTACCAACGAACGTGCCACCTCGTTCACCGTACCGTCTCCGCCTACGGCAACTGCCACGTCCACACCATCTTTAGCAGCCTGGCTTGCCAACAAGGCAGCGTGCCCGGAACGTTCTGTAAACACCATCTCCACCTCGAACAAATCTGGGTCGAGATATTCGGGAATCAACTTCACGATGGCTTCTTTTCCTCGTGTTCCCGAAATGGGATTAATGATGAAGCGGACTTGCTTTTTACTCATTATGATGCAAAAATACAAAATAAATCACAAAGCACAATGCACAATTCACAATTATTTCGTATCTTTGCACACCGAAAAGTAAAAGTAAGACAGAAGACATATTAGATATAATATGGGATTATTACAAGACAAATTATCACACTACACTCTACCTCAGGAGTTTATGGCAAGGGGAATATACCCCTATTTTCGTGAAATCGAAGGAAAGCAGGGCACCGAAGTTATGATGGGCGGCAAGCGCGTCCTCATGTTTGGTTCCAATGCTTATACCGGCCTGACAGGCGACCAGCGCATTATCGATGCTGGTTGTGCTGCTATGCAGAAATATGGTAGCGGATGCGCAGGCAGCCGTTTCCTGAACGGTACGCTCGATATTCATGTTGAGTTGGAAAAGGAACTCGCTGAGTTCGTGGGCAAGGAAGAGGCTCTGTGCTTTGCAACAGGCTTTACTGTTAACAGCGGTGTTATCAGCCAACTTGTTGGTAAGAACGACTACGTCATCTGCGACGATCGCGACCACGCTTCCATCGTCGATGGACGTCGTCTTTCGTTTGCCACCCAGCTGAAGTTCAAGCACAACGATATGGCTGACCTCGAGAAGGTGCTGCAGCGTTGCGAGCCCGATGCCATCAAACTGATTGTTGTAGACGGCGTGTTCTCGATGGAGGGCGACCTTTGCAAACTGCCCGAAATCGTGGAACTGAAGAAGAAGTATAATGCAACCATCATGGTGGACGAAGCCCACGGTATTGGCGTCTTTGGTCGTCAGGGTCGTGGTGTTTGCGACCACTTCGGACTGACGAAGGATGTCGACCTCATCATGGGTACCTTCTCCAAGTCGCTGGCCTCTATTGGCGGTTTCATTGCTGCCGACCACAGCATCATCAACTGGTTGCGCCATTCGGTTCGTACCTATATCTTCAGCGCCAGCTGCACCCCTGCAGCCACCGCTGCCGCTCGCGAGGCTCTGCACATCATTCAGCAGGAGCCCGAACGTCTGCAGGCATTGTGGGACGTTACGAACTACGCCCTGAAGCGTTTCCGCGAGGAAGGTTTTGAGATTGGCGATACAGAGAGCCCCATCATTCCTCTTTATGTGCGCGATACTGACAAGACCTTCATGGCTGTTGCTATGGCGTTCAACGAGGGAGTGTTCATCAACCCCGTAATTCCGCCTGCATGTGCTCCTCAGGATACGTTGGTACGCTACGCCCTGATGGCCAACCACACGCATGCCCAGGTTGACGAGTCGGTTGAGAAACTGAAGAAGGTCTTCAAGGAACTGGAAATACTTTGATTCAACTCGGCAAACTTGGTATCGAGGCCTTGAATGCCATGCAGCAGGACATGCTGCAGGCCTATCGAAAGGCAGACAACCTGGTATTGCTAAGTCCTACAGGCAGCGGTAAAACTCTGGCTTACCTGTTGCCTTTGCTAGAGAGTCTGAAAGCGGATAATGCCGCTGTTCAGGCTCTTGTTATTGTGCCCAGTCGCGAGTTGGCGATGCAGACGGTGGCTGTTGTCAAGCAGTCGGGTACGGATATTCGTGCTGTTGCTGTTTACGGAGGCCGCCCGGCTATGGAGGAACATCGGACGTTGAATGGCGTACAGCCCCAAATCATTGTGGGCACACCAGGACGTTTGCTCGACCATCTGACCAAGGGCAATTTCTCATCGGAACACATTCATTCGCTGGTTATCGACGAATTCGACAAGTGTCTGGAACTGGGCTTCCGTGAGGAGATGTCCCAGATATTTGCCCACCTCACGCAAGTAAAGAAACGTGTCCTGCTGTCTGCAACGGACAATCCGGAGATTACGCGTTTCCTGCCCGAATACAAACGTTTGGATTATCTTACTGATGAGCCGCAGGCGGAACGCATCGAGCAATGGGTGGTGAAGTCTCCCCTGAAGGATAAACTCGAGACCCTGCGCGAATTGTTGTTGGGGCGGGGTAGCGAAACGTCCATAGTCTTTGTGGGATTCCGCGAGAGTGTGGAACGAGTGGCAAAGTTCCTGAGGGAGCAGGGATTCGTTCTTTCTGCCATGCATGGCGGCATGGAACAGCGCGACCGCGAGCGCGAACTCTTCCGTTTCGTCGCTGGCAGCACCAACATTCTTGTCAGTACCGATTTGGCAGCACGTGGACTGGATATTCCTGCGCTCGATAATGTCATTCACTATCATCTTCCCCTCAACGAGCAGGCTTTCATCCATCGCAACGGACGTACAGCACGTTGGGACCGCGAGGGCAGGAGCTTCCTGATTATAGGTCCCGAAGAGCAGACACCCGAATACGTCGATGCTTCGGAATACGTGCTTTCCCATTCGTCTGTCTATCCTTCCTTGCCGCTGTGGGCATCGCTCTATATTGGAAAGGGCAAGAAGGACAAAATCTCCAAGGGTGACATTGCTGGCTTCCTGATGAAGGTTGGAGGGCTGGACAAGGACGATGTGGGACGCATCGATGTACGCGACCATCACAGCTATGTTGCCATAAACAGAAAGCGTACGAGCGAGACACTCATACGCTTACGTGGTCAGAAAATCAAGGGAATCAAGACCATTATCGAGGCCATGAAATAGGCCTTATTTCCCATTCTTCTTAGTTTTCTTAGGATAGGTTTCACCTTTTTCGATGAGTTCGACGGCTTGTTTCACCACCTTGTCGTCCTCGTTCAGGAACTGGATATAGTCGCTCATGCTGCGAGCCTCGTAGATGATGCTGCCCAGAATGTCGCGCTCGAACAGGCGTCTGCTGCGATATAGCATTAGATTGCGCCTACGCAGACCTTCTCCTTCGGCATAGGATGCGAACTTCTCCAGCAGGTTTTGCTTCTGCAGATAGTTTCTCAGGTCTTTCACTTCGTCGAACTTCTTCAGCTTATCTCTGTTTGCATCAGTATAATCGAAGGCAAACTGACGGATGTGTCCGTTGAAGGCTGCTTCCTTATAATAAGAGGTAACCTCGCTGGTATCCTCAGGGACGAAGATGTCGGGCGTAATGCCACCTCCACCATAAACGGTGCGCCCGATGCGTGTCTTATATGCCTCGCCTGTCTGATGTATGCTGTCCTGGGTGAAGTATTCCCCTCGTTCGTAACGGGCGATGAGTTCGTTCTCGTAATCCTCGTCGTGCCCTGGAACATAGGGCTTCTGAATGCATCGTCCTGCAGGCGTGTAGTATCTGGCAACCGTCAGTCGGACCACACTTCCATCCTTGAACTCCATGGGTTGCTGCACCAGTCCCTTGCCAAAGGAACGACGTCCGATGATGGTTCCGCGGTCGTTGTCCTGAATGGCTCCTGCAAAGATTTCGCTGCTGCTGGCCGAGCCTTCGTCAATCAGCACCACGATGGGCAGCTTGGGGAACGAGCCGTGTCCATCGCTTCTGTAATCTTCCCTGGGCGACTTGCGTCCTTCCGTATATACGATAAGCTGGTTGGCAGGCAGGAACTCGTTGGCCATCTGAATGGCGATGTGCATGTATCCGCCTCTGTTTCCTCGCAGGTCCACAATCAGGTTCTTCATGCCCTCCACGTTCAGCTGTGCCATAGCAATCATGAACTCGGCATACGTTTGTTCGCCAAAACTCTTCACACGGATATAGCCCGTATTGTCGTTTATCAGATAGGCAGCATCGATGCTCTTGACAGGAATGTCGCCACGTACCACCTTGATGTATAGTGGTTTCGGACGTCCCCTGCGATGGATTTCCAGCTTCACAACCGTTCCCTTCTCACCCTTCAGGTATTTCATGCATTCGTGCTGATCCATTCCCACCAGATTTACTGTATCGGCACGTGTGATGCGGTCGCCAGCCTGTATTCCAGCCTTTTCGGCCGGACCTCCCTCTATGGCCGTCATTACGCAGATGGTGTCGTTGGGCATGTTGAAGGAGATGCCGATGCCCGAGAAACTGCCCTTCAGGTCTTCGTTGGCCTCCTCGGCATCGTCCTGGGAGATGTAGGACGAGTGTGGGTCGAGTTCCGAAAGAATCTTGGGCATGGACTGTTCGACGAGGGAGTTCATGTTTACCGTATCGACGTATTGGTTGTCAATCATCTGCAACAGATAGTTAATCTTGTTGCTACCTGTATTGATGATGCTCAGCCTGTTGCCCGAGAAATGGTTGGCATAGAACGTTCCTATGATGATGCCGCCAATGAGGCTTATGGCAATGAGCAGCGGGGTGAGGCGTGATTTGTTATTGTTCATGATTGGGAGATTGGTAGTAGTGTGACTTCGATTCCGGCTCTGCGCAACAGGTCTATTCCTTCTGTCAGACGGTATTCTCTGGCATAGATGACGCGTTTGATGCCAGCCTGTATGATGAGCTTGGCACATTCTATGCAGGGGGCATCTGTGACGTACAGCGTGGCTCCGTCGCTATTGTTCCCCGAACGTGCTATCTTGGTGATGGCATTGGCTTCGGCATGCAGCACATAGGGCTTCGTCACGTTGTTCTCGTCCTCGCAGACATTCTCGAAACCCGAAGGCGTACCGTTGTATCCGTCGCTGATAATCATTTTGTCCTTCACGATGAGTGCTCCCACCTGTCGGCGGGTGCAGTAACTGTTTTCGGACCATATTTGTGCCATGCGCAGATATCGCAGGTCCAGATCTTGTTGCTTCTTATCCATTGCGTTTTATTCCGTTTCGTTTCAGTAATGCGTCGATGGTGGGTTCTCCTCCGCGGAAACGCCGATATAGCGTCATGGGCGGCTCGCTGGCCCCTCGCGAAAGCACTTCGTTGCGGAATCGGCTGGCCGTTTCGGGGTTGAAGATTCCCTCTTCCTTGAAGGCGGCGAAGGCATCGGCATCCAGCACCTCTGCCCACTTGTAGCTGTAGTATCCTGCAGCATATCCTCCGCTCATGATGTGTCCGAACTGGGCGCTCATGCAGGTTCCTTCGATTCGTGGCAACAGCTGGCAACTCTTCCAGGCCTCGTCCTCGAACTTCATAACGTCGCCCTCGAAATCGCCCTCCAGCGTGTAGTAGGCCATATCCAGCAAGGCCAATCCCACCTGACGGATGCAAGCATAGGCGGCCATGAAGTTCTTGCTGCGAATGATGCGGTCTATCAAGTCCTGTGGAATGGGTTCTCCTGTCTGGTAGTGACGGGCGAAGGTGTTCAGGAATTCGGGTTCCGTTACGTAGTTCTCCATGAACTGACTGGGCAGTTCCACAAAGTCCCAATATACGTTGGTGCACGACAGGCTTTCGAAGCGCACCTTCGAGAACAGGGCGTGCAACGAGTGTCCGAATTCGTGCAGGAAAGTCTCCACCTCGCCCAGTGTCAGCAGGGCAGGCTTCGTGTCTGTGGGTTTGGTGAAGTTCATGCAGACGGAGGCGTGCGGACGGCTGTCTCCTCCCTCTTCTTCGTCAATCCATTGTTCCTTGAAGGTCGTCATCCAGGCTCCGCTCTGCTTCGAGCTTCTGGGATGGAAGTCGGTATAGAGCAGTCCCAGATAGCTGCCGTCCTTGTCCTTCACCTCCCATGCCTCCACATCGGGGTGATAGACGGCGATGTCCTCGCGTTTGTGGAAGGTGATGCCGTAGAGTCGTGTGGCCAGCCCGAATACGCCCTGCTTCACTTTCGACAGTTCGAAGTAGGGGCGCAACATCTCGCTGTCGATGTTGTAACGCTGCATCCTCAGCTTGTGGCTGTAATAGCCGAAGTCCCATGGCTTCAGTTCGTAGTCGGGCCCTTCTGTTTCGCGTGCCAGTTCCAGTATTTCCTCCACCTCGCGCTTGGCTGTGGGCAGATAGGCTTCGTGCAGTTCGCTGAGCAGCTTGTTGATGCGTTCTATGCTCTCAGCACAGCGTTTCTCGACGATGAAGTCGGCAAAGGTCTTGTATCCGAGAATGTTGGCCAGCTGGCGACGCAGGTTCACGATGCGTGGAATCAGCTTCAGGTTGTTGCAATCGCCTTCGCGTGTACAGATAGTCATGTGTGCCATATACATCTGCCGCCTGAGTTCTGCCGAGTCGGCATAGGTCATGAACGGCCCGTAGCTGGGTGCATGCAGGGTGAACAGCCATCCCTCCTTGCCGGCAGTCTGGGCGGCATGTGCAGCAGCCTCTATCTGGCTGTCGGGCAGTCCGCTCAGGTCTTTCTCGTCCGTGATGTGCAGTTCGAAGGCATTGGTCTCGCGCAACATGTTCTGTTGGAACTGCAGGGTTATCTGGCTCAGTTCCATCTGCAACTGTGCAAACTCCTTCTTCTTCTCGTCCGTAAGCAGGGCACCGTGCCTGACGAACGACTGGTACATGTTGTCCAGCAGGGTGCTTTCCTCCGATGTCAGTTCGCGATGGTTGTCGTGTACGGCTTTCACGCGCTGCCACAGCTTTTGGTTCAGCATGATTTTGTTGCTGTGTTCCGTCAGTATGGGCGACATCTTCTGCGCCAGTGCGTCCATTTCGTCGTTGGTGTTGGCGCTGATGAGGTTGAAGAACACGTTCGATACGCGTGTCAGTGTGCGGTCTCCCTTGGGGATGATGGTATTCTCGAATGTTGGCTCTTCGGGGTTGTTGGTGATGCGTTCGATGTCGGCATCGTCGCGTTTCATGCCCTCGAGCATGGCCTCTTCGTAGTGCTCGAATTGTATCTTGTCGAACGGCACGCTCTCCAGGGGCGTGTCGAACTTTTTGTTCAGGAAAGGATTCTTATTGCTTTGTTCCATTTCGTCGTTGGGTTATTCCTCCAGGTTGGGCGACTGCCACGTCTGGTAGTTGCCGCCCTCGTCGCTGTAGATGAAGTACACCTTTAATTCGGGGTGTTCCTGCAGCACCTCTTTTGCCTTGTCCAGACCCATCACCATGAAGGCTGTGGCAAAGGCGTCTGCCATCGAACAGGTGGGTGCCAGGACGGTGCTCGACAGGATGCTGTGCTGTACGGGGTAGCCCGTCTTGGGGTCTATGGTGTGTGCCAGTTTGCGTCCGTCCTCGCTGATGTAGAAGTTGCGGTAGTTGCCGCTTGTGGCCATCGCGCAGTTGGTCAGCTGCAGGGTGGTTTGCAGTTCCTGGTTCTGGTTTTCGTTGTCCTCGACGGGTTTGTTCACGCCGATGTTCCATTTCTTTCCGTTGGGGTTTGTGCCGTTCACGATGACCTCGCCTCCTATTTCAATCATGAAGTTCTCGATGCCCTTGCTGCGGAACAGGCTTGCCACCTGGTCGACTCCGAAGCCCTTGGCTATGGCGCTAAAGTCGAGCACCATCCTTTCGTCGCGCTTCACCATGCGGTTGTCGATGAGGGAGACACCCTCCCATCCCACGAATTGCAACAGGGAATCCACCTGCTGCTCATTGGGCAGTTCGCCGTTCTTGAATCCGAAGCCCCAGGCGTTCACCAATGGGGCCACCGTTACGTCGAAACAGCCGTCTGTGGCTTTGCTGATTTGCTGGGCCTGTGTGAAGACGACGCGCAACAGGGTGTCTGTCTCGTCGCTCTCGCCCCTGTTGATGAGGCTCAGGGTGGATTTGGGGTTGAACATCGACAGCGAGCCGTCCACCTGGTTCAGCACCTGCATGATGCTGTTGTTCAGCGACGAGTCGCTTTGGTATGTAGCGTGCCACACGGTTCCGAATACCAGTCCCTCGTCTTTCTGGAATGGGGCAGAGTGGGGGCGGTGCCGTTGTATGATGAATGTGGAGGCGGCGATGAGCACCATCAGGAAGGGTGCTTTCCACCACCACGTGCGGCGGTTATTGCTGTTGTTGCTTGTTGAAGAGTGCATTGGGATACTTTTGGTTTGTTTTCTTACTGGTGCGCCCCACGTCGAATATCAGGTTTATGGTGCCTCCGAATGTGCTGCTGTTGTTCTTGCCGAAGCCAGGCAGGTAGTAGGGTTCGCCGTATTCGCTGGTCTTCTGGTGCAGGCGGGCCTTGAAGCGGATGTTCCATCCCAGGCGGATGAACGACCACAGCTTGGTCTCGCATCCCACCGAGAACTCCAGCCATTGGGCGCGCCCCGACTGGTTGTCGAACTTGAAGGTTCCTGTCGATGCCGGCCATACGGGGTCGGAGAACGTGGGGTCTTCGAAATCGTACTTGAAACTGCTGAATCCGTAGCGCAGGCCTCCCATCAGTCGGTTTCCGTTGTGTTTCTTGTTGAAATTATAGTCCATGCCCACGCGGAAATAGGGGGCTCGTGTGTGGAATTTGTTGTTGTTTTCCTGTCCCTCGCGGTCGCTCTCGCCAATACCCAGTTCGCATAGGGGGAAGAAATGGTCGCGGAAGTTGAAGCGGGCACCCACCTCCATCTGGTCGAAACGACTGCCCACGGCCTTCATGATGGGGCCAGCCAGGTCGGCATATACCGCAGCACCGCAGAACAGCGGTGCCTTGGGTATCACCTCCTTCTTCTTCTCGCCCCATGCGGCGGACGCTGTCAGCAGGCTAATCAGTAGGATGCAGGTAAATCTTGACATTCTCCAGTGCTTCGTAATTGACCTTTGGCTTTGCCAGGACCACGGAATCCACATAGGGACTGCCGCTGGTCATGGTTACGCTCTTTATCTCGTGGAACATGGCGGTGGGGCAGTCGGGCGACTCGTAGTGCGGCAGGTTTGTCTTCTCGATGCGCAGCTTCACGATGTGGTCTGTGCCCAGGGTGTCGCGGAAGGTCATCGTCAGGGTGTCAGCCTCTTGCCAATGGCTCATGGGCAGCGACAGGCTGGTGATGTTTATGCCGCGGTTGTACAGCACCGAGTCCGTTCCCTCGGCTGTCACCGTCAGGGTGTCCGTAATGGCTTTCTTCGTGTCGTTCTCGTCGTAGAACCCCATGTTCAGGGTCACCACATTGTCTATGGCGCAGTTTATGCCCTCGCACGAGAAAATGAGAAATTGAGAAAATGAGATACTGAGAATGAGAAGCCCCATCCCCAATCCCTTCCCGAGTGAAGGGCGTATCTTGTCCAGAAACCTTTTAATCTTCAATCTTCAATTTCCCTCAAATTTCCTTCTCAATCTGGTAGCGGTTACGCTCGGCCGAGTTGCGGCTGATGAGTTCGCCCAGGAATCCAGCCACGAACAGCTGTGTGCCCAGAATCATCATCGTCAGCGACAGGTAGAAGTAGGGCGATTCCGTAACCAGGCGTGCAGGGATGCCTGCTGCCAGGCAGTAAATCTTGTTGCCGCCCACCACGGCTGCGGCTATGAATCCAAGCATGAACATCAGGGTGCCGATGAATCCGAACACGTGCATGGGCTTCAGTCCGAAGCTGTCCAGGAACCACAGCGAGAGCAGATCCAGATAACCGTTCACGAAACGGTTCCATCCCATGAACTTCGACTTGCCGAACTTGCGTGCCTGGTGGTGTACGGGCTTCTCGCCAATCTTGCTGAATCCGGCATTCTTGGCCAGATAGGGGATGTAACGGTGCATCTCGCCATACACCTCAATGTTCTTCACCACGTCGCGGCGATAAGCCTTCAGGCCGCAGTTAAAATCGTGCAGGTTGTGTATGCCGCTCACCATGCGTGCTGTGGCGTTGAACAGCTTTGTGGGAATGGTCTTCGACAGCGGGTCACCCTGCCGGCGGTTCATCTTGTATCCGCTCACCAGGTCGTATCCGTCCTCCACAATCATGCGACGCAGTTCGGGAATCTCGTCGGGCGAGTCCTGCAGGTCGGCATCCATCGTTATCACCACATCGCCCTGTGCCTTCTCGAAGCCGCAGAACAGGGCAGGGCTCTTGCCGTAGTTGCGACGGAACTTGATGCCCTTCACTTCGGGATACTCCCGTTGCAGTCCTTCTATCACCTGCCACGAGCCGTCGGTCGAGCCGTCGTTCACGAAAATCACTTCATACGAAAACCCGTTCTCCTGCATCACGCGACGTATCCACGCGTGCAGTTCGGGCAACGATTCCTCCTCGTTGAACAGAGGTACAATCACACTTATATCCATCTCTCTATATTATTTGGCGTGCGAAGTTACAAAAAAATGCTCGTAAATGCAACATTTGTAGCTGATAATTTCCTTTAGCCTTCATCATTAAGTCAAAGAACTTGTTTCGGAGCGATACTATCCCTCCTGACGGAGCGTTGCAACGCTAGGCGGGGAGCGATAGTATCGCGAGGCGCCTAGGGATAGTATCGCGGCGCGGGTAGCGTTGGGATGCCCCTTCGTTAGTGTTATTCTCTTCCTTAAATCGTATTCCTTGGAGTCATTGTCAGATGCAGTGCCAGTCGGGAATTGCGCGCTAACTCCTTCGGGTTTGCATCTGCAATATCTATTACAAATGCCGTGCCAAACACAAAGTGTTTGGAAATTTCTTTTTGTCAGTCAAAATGACAGGTATAGCAACACTGTATCATGACAACAAAAGCTTCGATTCGTGCCATCGTGCCATCGTGCCATTCTGAAATTCACAAATGGATATGTTTCATCGGAGGGAGAAGGGTATTTTACCCTATATTATA
>JAFZWQ010000008.1 GCA_017617235.1 Bacteroidaceae bacterium
AACATGTCCCAAATGACATAACGCCAGTTGTCGAAGGTACGTTTGGGAATCTCCACACCTCTGCTAATGTCATCGCGGAGCCATCGCTCATTCAGTTCTTTGAACGAAATATTCCCGTTGCGGTAGATAGTTTCTATCACCCAGACATATTTGCTTATTAGGCTTTGACCTCTATCGTTATTAATCATATTAATTTCAATTTTGCTGCAAAGATAGGGCTATGGTACGCCAATCTGTGGCAGAGGTAATTGCAAATTATTGGTTTTTCGTGGTCTTTCGATTACAAAGATACGAAATAGTTATGAAATACAAAATCCTATATCTATAAATGAAAGGGTCAACCACTCGGGTAGTGGGTTCGGAATGGTGAAAATGTAAACAGTTAACAGTTTTTTTCGCGGACCCCTATTTGGAGGCGAAGAGTGCAGGAGAAAAGAATTATTTATAAAGAATAATTATTTTATAATATATTGATATATAATACTATATAATAATATCTATAAATATATTTTACTCTACTCTCAGTACCTCCAGTCCCTGCCTTCACCTTATGCTGGCCAGAAAAAAAACTGTTTACTGTTTACATCTGTTTACATCATACCCCTCGCCGCGGAAAACTGTTAACTGTTTACATTGTTTACATTTTGCAGTTGATACGTGACCTGGAATGCGATGACACATGAACTCGCAGCCAGCAACACGTCGCCTCACGTGCCGCCTCCCAACGCTACCTTCGGAGCGTCTCAACGCTAAGGGCGGAGCGTTACAACGCTAGGCGCCTAGGAATAGTATCGCTCCAGTGATAGGATTACTATTCCTCCCTCAATAGAATTGTGTCACGCCCCCCGATGTAAACAATGTAAACAGTTTACAGTTTTTCCGCGAGTAGGGATGGGAGGGGGAGTTTAGAGAGTTTTTAGGCGAAAGGTTTGGAGGAATGGCGGAGATGTTATATTTTTGTTGACAAGAACCTGAGATGTGAGACCATGAGAAAGAAGGGCATAAAGTTGCTGTTGGCAGGTATTCTGGCCATGCTGGGGTCGTTTTCCTATGCCCAGACGAAGATTTACACGTGGCAGGATTTTGTGGACGAGGTGGCAGACGACGAGTATGCCGAGCAGCAGGGCTGGACGGAACACATGGAGGAATTGGCCCAGTTGGCGGCTCATCCGCTGGACATCAATACGGCCACACGCGAGCAGCTCGGCATGATTCCGTTCCTGTCGGAGGAGCAAATCGAGGACATACATACTTACATCTTCCTGCATCGCGGCATGCGGACAATTAGCGAACTGATGGCCATAGAATCCATCGACTACCGCACGAGGCGCTATCTGTCGCTGTTTCTGTATGCCGACCAATCGGTATTCGCACGACGCGACACGCTGACACTGAAGAAACTGCTGAAGCATGCCCGGCACGAGGTCTCGACACGAATGGACATTCCGCTTTATTATCGCGACGGATACTCGTTCTCGCCACAATCGGGGGGATACGAGGGGAACCCGCTGTACAACAGGCTGCGCTATCGCATGAACGCTCGAAACCGCATCGACCTGGGGCTGTCAGCCGAGAAGGACCAGGGGGAACCCTTCCGTGGGAACAGCGGCTGGGACAGCTATGGGGCCTACCTGATGGTGCGCGACATGGGGAAATTGCGAGCAGCTATTGTGGGCGACTACAAATTGGGATTCGGCGAAGGGCTGGTAGTAAACAACGGAGGCTTTGCAACGGGCAAATCGAGCCTGATGAACCAACCCAGTCAGGGCATTCGTGCCAAACGCGGAATGGACGAATATAACTACCTGCGTGGAGCGGCTGCCACCCTGCGATTCGGACATACGGAACTGACCACGTGGGTGTCGTATCGCCAGCTCGATGCCACGCTGAACAGCAACGGAACGGCGAAAACCATCCAAACCTCGGGCCTGCACCGCACCCAAACGGAACTGGCACGGAAACACAACCTGTCGGCCATCGTTGCAGGTGGCAATCTGACGTGGAAGCGGAAAGGCTTCTATGCAGGCGGAAGCGGCTATTACCAACATTTCAACCGCAGCCTGGAACCAGGCACAGCCGTCTATCGAAGAATCTATCCCAAGGGCAGCAACTTTGGAGTCGTAGGCGCCCACTACGGATACAAACACCAATGGTTCTCGCTGGCTGGCGAAACGGCCTACAGCACAGAGAAAGGGGGATGGGCCACGATGGAACGCGCCTCGTGGAAAGTGAACACCCACTACACCCTGAGCGGTTCGTATCGTTTCTATTCCTATAATTATTACTCGTTCCACGCCTCAGCCCTGAGCGAAAACAGCGAGGTGCAGAACGAAAGCGGAGCCACGTTGCGACTGGACGCCACTCCCGTTGGGAACCTGACCGTAACGGCCTATGCCGATTTCTTCTACAACCCCTGGCCACGCTATTCGCTGGACCACAGCAGCAGCGGACAGGAAGGCAGCATTCGCGTGGAATATACTCTGAAGAGGAACAACAAACTGCTGGTGCGTTACCAGTTGAAACGCAAGGAACGATACAACCAGATGGAACTGCACAACCGGCTGCGACTGCAATACACCAGGCAACTGGGCACATCCTGGCAACTGCAAAGCATAGCCAGCCTGCACGCTATGGACCAGAGCGGTACAGGATTCGCCATTGCCCAACGCGCCAGATTCCAAAAACAGCCCGTGCAGGTTTCCACCCAGCTGGCCTACTTTCACACACCCGACTACGACACCCGCATCTTCCAGTACGAACCCCTGCTGACAGATATGTTCTACTATCCCTCGCTCTATGGGCACGGCATTCGCTTTGTGGCTGCTGGCCGATACTCCGTATGGAAACAGCGCCTGCTAATCGAGGTGCTCTATGGCATGCTCCGATATTTCGACCGCAGCACGCAAAGTTCCGGGATGCAACAAATCCGCAGTCCCTGGAAGAACGACATCAGCGTCCAACTGAGACTGCGGATTTAACCGACTTTTATAAGATTACTGTAATTACTTCGTCAGAAGAGAGGACATTCCACGACCCTTTTGGTTGGCATTTTGAACCATCCAGAAATAGATGGGGTCGTCCTGGAAAATGAACTTTCCGGTAAATCCATATCTATCGGTACCAACCATTTTGGCTACATAAAGCTGGGTGTCGAGCTGATAAAGCTGGTTGTCTTTCTCGTTGAAAGAATAGGTAAGCTTGAAGCCGAAGTCGATGGGCACCTCGTTGGGCGAAAATGTTCGTTCTTGATAAACACCTATTGCATCCTGCTTTGTACAAAGACGGCTGAAATATGCGGAAGTATATGTCTTGCTATAAAAAAGTCCACCACTATACAATGTACTATTTACAACATCATATTCGGGACCGAACAGATTCTTACCCATATTCTCGGTAAAGAAGAGCTGCGTGCCCAAATCCAATGATGAATTTGCTGGAATAGCAATCACATTTTGAGAAAAGCCTGTTGCCGACAACTCACCTCCCTTCAGAGATTGTTCAGCTCTGGAAACATTGAATGGAGTAGCAACGCCATGACGCAGGAAGTAGGTATTAGCCAGATAGATGTAAATCGTTTGGTCCGTCTTGTTTTTAGCCGTTACCACAAGACCTTGCTCCATATTGCTATAATCGGTACCACTCGTATTCTTGCCCTTATAGCTACGGAATTGCAATTCCAGATTTTTATCTGCTATGGCAGATTCTGGTGCGACATTCAACACGGCATAAACATGACGGGCAGGCGATGTCTTCATCTTACCCGAAGATATGATGGTTCTGCTGTTGTTGAACATCTGTATACAGCGGCTATTGGCTTCAGGATCTGCAGCATTAAGGATTTTTGCAGCACCTGATGACTGTTCCTTTTCGACGGGTTTAGCCTCGGCTTTCGGTTCGGGTTGTTCCGTACCAATACGAACCTTGGTGCCATCGGCCTTCTTCCACAGCAGCACCTTCTCCTTGGCAATACTCTTCATGGGAGCATCCTCGCCAGCAGCTGTCTTGTAGTAAATCTTCTGGGCACCGCTGATGTCCACATCCCATGCAGTAATGTTCTCTCCGTCCTCTGTAACCAGAACATCCTGTGCATATCCACACACAGCGAATACCAGTAAAAATGATAATAAGAATAAACGTTTCATCGTAATGTTTTGTATAAGTATTTTCGTTGTTCCAAGTTTATTTCGAGGCAATTTCGCGGATGAGCATGCCAGGATAGAAATCGCCGCCGCTGACTTTCTTGAAGGTGGTCTTGCCCAGAGTAGCGCCAGGAGCACCTTCCTCCTCAGCCATAAAGCGATTGTCCCAAATGAGGCTGCTGATGGGCTGGATGACACCTGCACGCTTGTAGGTGCGCTTGCCTGTCTCTGGGTCTTCGTTGACCTCAAGCACCTCGAAACGGCTGTTCTTCGACACACCTTCCTTCATGCCGATGGGAGCCGTAATGGGCTCTGTGCTAAGCAGAGGCACGCGAACGCGGAAAGCCTCGACCTCGTGACCCAGGTCGGCAATGTTCTCATCGATGGCACGCGTACAGGCCTTCAGCACCATTACCTGAGGCTGGTCCTCGTTGATACCCATGAACGAAGCAGTATTACCCTTGCTCTCCACCTTGCCCGCGAACTTAAGCTTGTAATTGCTACGTCCCAGTTCGAAGGCTTTGCGCTTTGACTCGTCCGGAGTGTCGGAATAGTGATTCTGGTAGAAGTTGGCCGAAGTGGCTTCGTCCCATTCGAGTTGATAGAGGAAGGTATTGATTTTCACCTTGAAGCCCTTGATGCTTTCAATCATGTCGCCAAGGTTGTCTGTAAGGTTGCTCGTATTGACACCTGTAGCGGCACCAGCAACCTGACCAATGATGCGCAACGCAGTAGCAAACCCCTTGGCCTTCTGGGCCTTGTCGATATAGCGGATGTCGTTGACCAGCACAAAGGTGTTACCGATAAGTTCCTCACCGGCATCCTCGAGCAGAGCACGGGCACGCTGGCTGCGGGCGGCAATGGCCTTGTCGAATTCCGAAGCATTATACAGTCCGCGTTCTTTCACCAGTTCCACATCGCACTGTCCCGTATAGGCATCGCGATTGAACCATTTACCCACCAAACGACTGCCAATATTGTTTTGGTTGAGGAAGTTGGTGATAATCTGGTTTTCCTGGTCCGAACGCGCTCCCTTCAGCTTCTTGTCCATATCGATAACCTTCACGGAAAGGTTGTGGTCATTATACTTGTCGGGAACCTCCATATCGAGGAAAGCCTGCTTGATTTCATCGGCATAGTTCTGGTCGGTATGGCTGACCATAACAGAATAGATAGAACTGCGGCGATAGTCTATTTCCTTACCCTCTTCCTGGGCGAATGCAGTTGAGGCAATGAAGCACCCTGCAACAACTGAACATATAATATTGTATTTCATAGTTGTATCTGTTTAAGTGTTGCACATTAATAGTCCCAGTTCTCTTCACTGATTTGCGAATTCAGGTCATAGTGACGGGAACGCACGGAAATCTTGAGCAACAGGTTCTTTGTCTCGTTCTGCGTCAAGGGATGTATGCCCTTCTTGAGAATTTCATTACGAATTTCCTCTATCTGTGCGATAGGTAAAGGCTGCGAAACGATTTCGCGTCCCTCGTTGTCGATGATATAGCCAAAGTTCTCAGCACTGATGCTGTTATCGCTGCTGAACGAACGATAGACCATATTGTCGGGAACCGTAAATTTTTCGGGACGAGCCCAAGCCAGTCCGTCGATGAACCGGCCGGCAGCCTTGTATCCGCTGCCAAGAGCCTTGTGCTGGGCAATGTTATAGACATACCACAGCGAGCCCTGCTTGACATAGACTGCCTTCGTGTCGGGCACGACAGCAGAAGTGATGTCGTCGTAGGCCGTGGGCACAATGGAAGTGCCATCAACACTCTGCATACCCCACTTACCACCTTTCTTGACAGGAATCCATCCGAACTGTACAGAGGTCATCTGTTCATATTCAAAAGGCAGAACGGTATTGTTGTCGCGGTCGATAAGTCCCCATACATTGTCCTTCTTAACAGCAATGTAACGTTGGTCGGCTTCCTGCTCGGAACGGGGGAAGAAGACACCAGCGTATCCCTGTCCTTCGAATACGGGCTTGCCTGCAGTATCGAAGAAGTCGCATTTGCCATCAGCCGTCTGCAGACACCACAGTCCACATTTGGTACCCTTGGTCAAATACTTATAGTTCGAGTTAACAATAGAGAGGTTGCGGTCAACGATATTCCACACGCCATTCTTGGCAATGGCAGCAATGTCATCCATAAAGTCCGTGGCATCGTTGAAATCAGTCTGCACGCCATTGAGGAAGGTTTGCTTCTGCTGTGTGGCGAGCTTTATATAACCAACATTAAAGGACTTCGACCTGGTGAAATAGTCGTAGAAGCGGGCCATACCTGCATTGGGACGGAAAGCGTAACTAACCGTTGCGGGCTTAATAACAATAGTACCATTCTCATCGAGGACACCAGCACCAAGGGCTACCCAACCACGTGTGTCGAAACCCATGTACTTACAGTCGGTGAGGAGAGTGTCGCCAAAATAATATGTGACTTTCTCCAACATGGCTCCGTGACCCACCTTGCCTTCGTTGACAATTTTGCGGAACTCGTAGAGTCCTTTGTATTTGGCAGGAATGGCTACCGTTCCATCGGCATTCAGTACACCATACTTTGCACCTACCAGATAGTTCTTCTTGACCTTGTTGTCGGCAGTAACCTTACCACCCATGGCAATAAGCGCCTTGCCATAACGGTTGAAGGGACTGATGAGAGAGTACTGCGGCTTGAGCAGCACGTTTCCCTTTCCATCGAGGTATCCATACTTCTTACCCTTCTTTACGCGATAAATATTGCGGGCTGCATCGTAGGTAAGCTCGTCGTAGCTGACAGGCACAACGAGGGTGCCACTCTTATCTACAAGTCCGAACTTCTCGCCCTTCATGACCTTTCCGAAACCGTTTTCGAAAGCGTAGGCGGCATCGTACTTACAGGGAACAACTTCTCCACCGGTGGCATCGACATAACCAGCCTTGCCGTTTTCATTAACCTTTATACTCAGCTCCTGAGCAAAAAGAGAGCCTGCCATGCCCAGGAGGCACAGCAGGGTTAAAGTTTTACGTAATTTCATGGTATGCAACATTTATCTTACAAACATCAGGTTCGTTGTCTGAGCTTTCTGACCATTACCCCAAGCAACACCAACGGCACGTGCTGCAGCGATGCGGTCCTTCTCGAGGGCAACAGCATCTTTGTACTTCTCACGATTCTCGAAGTCGTAATCCGACTTGGTGTTCTTCTTGATTTCCTGAGCCAATGTAGCAGCTTCGCCCTGTACGGGACTGCTGGGGTCTATCAGAGCCAGATACTGCATAGCCTTGGCTGCTCCCTCGGCGCTGGGGTCGGCATAATATACAGCCTGTGCCAACTGCAGCAGCTGCTTGCCTTCGCGAGCCAGTTTCTCCGTGAAGAGCTGTCCCATCAGGGCATAGGCCTGATCGTAACCGTCGCAGCATTCAGGAATCGTGGCCACGTAGTACAATGCCTCGCCATATTCATTCACGGCAGCAGCAGCCTGGGCCTTCTTCAGCAACGTCTGGTAGTTCTTGTTGTAGTAGTCGAGAATCTTCTTCTTGCCCTTGTCGATGAGCGACTCAACCTTTGCGTTCTTGGCATTGAGCTGCTGCATGGCATTCATCAAGGCACGTTCCAACGTATTGCCTACGCCACGTACTTCGAACGACTCAGAGGCATAGACCTGCTGGTTGATGGCATCGCCTACATACAGGGTCAACATGGAGTGCATAGCCGTTTTAACAGGCGGGCCAGGCAGGGTCTCCTTGTAGAAATGAGTGAGTTTACCCGTGATGAAGAACTGGTTGAAATCAGGGTCTGCAGCAACGCCCTTCTGAGTCAGGACATTGGTAAGGCGGGTCATAAGCATATCGTTGAAACCCTCAGTAACTTCCGCACCCTGCTCAACAGGAGCCACCATCAACTGTATCTCGCAATTCTGCGCCATAGCCATTGTGCCCATGGCAGCGAACAATAGTGTCAATATCTGTTTTTTCATAGTTGTAACCTTTTATTTTTCTCCTAAGATGAGGTTAGCACGTCCCAGTCCCTTGGTCAGGACCTTCGAAGTGATAGAGTAGGGAGCAGCAGAGAGATACTTGCGCAGTTCGCCTACAAACTGACGGGTGTCCATGGGACGTCCGTTGGCACGATACAGAGGAATACGCACCTGCTCGTAGCGCAGCACCAAATCCGTAGCATCGGAAAGGTTGTAGCGATGGTTCACCGTGTTCTCAGCCATCCAGTTGTCAATGATGTCTGTCAGTTCCTCGCCATCGTACTCTTCCTCGAAGCTGAGGCCAGAGCCATTGTCGAAGATACGTACATCGATGTTGATTTCACGTCCGTTTTCCATCAGGTCGTTAAAATGGTCCTGAAGCTGGCTTACAAAGCCGTCCATCTTCTCCACAACAGCCTCTTCCAGCAGAACGGGAAGTTCAGCAGAGAACGAGGGAGCGCCTGTGCCTGTAGCGGCTGCCACTTGCTTGTTGGTATAGGCATCCAATCCACGCAGGGTGTAGGTGATGCTGCGCTTGGGACCTACGGTGTTCACCTTCCAAGCCACCTCGATAAGGATGTCGGCTTTGGCACGATTGAGCAGTCGGTCGAGGGGCGTTTCAGCCAAGGTGGAACCACCCGTGCGGCTGGTAAGCATTTCGTCTTCTGCAGTATTCTGATTAATGCTCTTCACCGTCTGCGACAGGTCCTTCAGGGGGAAACCCTGCTCGCTCATGAGTTCACCAACCTTGGTAATCACATTGTAGAGGTCCATGTTCTCCAGTATGGCCTGCTCATAGTCGGGCACACGAGTCTTCTTGTCCTGATCACCTGGATCTGGAACCATATATCCGTTAGCCGCGCACCAAGTGTCGGCAGGAATTACCATCAGTGTGGGTTTCTTGGCCTGTCCCATCATGGAAAGGGGCAGGAGTGCCATTGCGATTATGGCTAAAAGTGTCTTCTTCATAGCTTCTTATTCTTTAGCGATTATACCATCGGCAATCAGACGTGCCTTCAACTGTAAACGCAAAACGCGTACCACCGATCCGAAGGCATTCTGTGTGCTGCCGTGCATTTTTTCCTTTGCAGAGAGTTTCTCGTCCTTTGTCGATGAAAACTCCTTCCATAAGCCCTTATCCGCGAAGAACTCTCCGAAGTAAGCTTCGTGATTCTCGTAGGCATTAGCTTCTGTAACGAGTGGACGAATGGTTTGTCCATTGGCCTGAATGCCCTTGAACATGATTACATAGACCGCATTTTTGCGAGCCTGAGTACGAGCATCGGCTTTGCGCTTTCCTTCGCCATACGAGCGAACGGTGATGCTGCCGTCGAGTTCTGTATTCAAGTATTTAACCGGGGGGAGGTTGTATACTTCTCCGACGCGCGTTTGGGCGCTCAGCGTGGTGGCACCCAGTACCATCAACGCCATAATAAGTAGTCTTTTCATCAGAATCCAGTGTTAAGTCCTTTAATGATACCTGCATCCTGCAAGTCTTTACGCAACTGATCCTTGGCCACAGTAACAGTGCCTGTCACCTTGTACTGCTTGCCAGCCTTTACCACCTGGCGCGAACCGCTTACAATCTGATAGTAGTTAGAATATACGCCATCTTCTTTGAAGAAGTCCTCGAAGAACTTCACGTTCTGCTGTTCCACCATCGGACTGCCAGCCAGAGGCTTCTGCTGCTGGCGAGCTTCCTTGTTGGCAAAGCCGCGGAAAAGAACGCCATGCACAGCGCAACGACCTATTTCATCGTCTTTAATCTTAGATTTCTTCGACAATACAGAAATGCGAACCAAATAGGTTCCCTGGCTTCCTGTACCTGCACCCTCGATCTGATAATCGGGCAACTCGTCAGCCATTACGGGCAATGCGAGCATGAACATGAAAAACAATAGAACTTTTCTCATAATTGTAAGGTTTTTAAGTTGTTTCACTATATTAGATGTGCCAAAGGTAAACATATTTTCCTTTCAAACCAAATATATTTGAAAAATTTTAGTTCCTTTGAGGCTTACAAAGCCTCGAAAATAGGCTACACCTATGAAATGCTCAAATAAATTTGGCATTTCGCTCGGTTTGCACTATCTTTGTCCCCTGATTATGAGTACAATCGTATATCCATCGCCCATATTTGGGCCTGTACACAGTCGCCGTTTGGGTGTCTCGCTGGGAATAAACCTGTTGCCGGCAGACGGCAAATGGTGCTCGTTCGACTGCATCTACTGTGAATGCGGACTGAACGAGGAAAGGCGTGCAAAGTTGCCTCTGCCCAGCCGCAAGGAAGTGTGCGAGGCGCTGGAGCGACAGTTGCAGAAGATGCAGGCGGAAGGTCCACGACCCGATGTGCTCACTTTTGCAGGCAACGGAGAACCCACCCTTCATCCCTTGTTCCCCAGTATCGTGGAGGATGTGATAAGGTTGCGCAACCAGTATTTTCCTGATGCCAAGATTTCCGTGTTGAGCAACAGCACCCAGGTGCATCGCGAGGCTGTTCGCGAGGCGTTGCTTCGCACAGACAACCCCATCATGAAGCTCGATACGGTTTCATCGGAATACATCCAGCGGGTGGACCGTCCGCAGGGGCATTACGATGTGGAAAGCATCGTGGGACACTTGGCTATGATGTCGCCAAAGGTAATTATCCAGACGATGTTCATGAGTGGAGAAGGGGTGGATAATACAGGGCAGGAATACGTTGGACCTTGGCTCGAGGCTGTCCAGAAGATTGCCCCCCGCCAGGTGATGATTTATACGATAGACCGCGAGACTCCTGTCGCTGGTTTGGAGAAGGCTCGTCCAGAGGTGCTGGACGGCATTGCGGAACAGGTGCGGGCATTGGGCATCGACTGCTCTGTCTCCTATTAGCAAGCGCAAAGAGAAGGATTATGAAGAAGAGTATATTTGGAATGCTGCTGATGCTGGAAAGCCTGTTCCTGGCTTTCGTGACGCTTGTGGCGTTCTATTACCACTGCACCCTGGGCGAGACGGATTGGAAGGCCTTTGCCATAACGTCAGGCATCACCTGTCTGGCTGGCGCTTTGGTCACAGCCTACGGACATACGGAACTGGGACGAAGCCAGAAGCAAATGTCGCGAGGGGGAGCCTTCATCATCGTGGGTCTGACGTGGGTGGTGTTCTCGGCATTCGGAATGTTGCCCTTCCTATTATATGATGGGCTGGATGTCGATGTGGCCAGCGCTTACTTCGAAACCATGAGTGGCTTCAGCACGATGGGAGCCACCATTATCCAGGACATCGAGGCAATGCCGCACGGCATACTGCTGTGGCGCAGCCTGATGCAATGGATGGGAGGTTTGGGAATCGTGGTCTTCTCGTTTGCCATGCTTCCTGTGAAGGATATGAAGAATTCCACGATGTTCATTGCAGAGATGTCCGGCCTGAGCATCAACCGCCTGAAGCCGAAGATAGGTGCTACGTCGCGCCGTCTGCTGCTTATATACTTGATACTGACCATTGTATGCGCCCTGATGTTCTGGGTGGGTCCCATGAATCTGTACGATGCAGTGTGCTTTGCCCTTTCTACCGTCGCAACTGGCGGATTCGGCACACACACGGCCAGTATCGGCTATTTCCATTCCGCCTACATCGAGTATGTTTGTGCCATCTTCATGATTATCTCCAGCATAAACTTCGGCCTCTACTACTACATGTCGATACGTCGAGGACGCGAATGCCTCAAGAACGAGGAGGTGAAGGGATTCCTGCTCACCGTCATGGGCCTCGTTGCCGTCTTCTGCCTGCTGTTCCACTTCACCCTGTTCGACGGCAGTGTGACCATTCCCCACACAGGTGAAGAGGTGTTCCGCACCAGCCTGTTCCACGTGGCTACCATCATCAGCTCCAGCGGGTTCCAAGCTGAGGCCTTCGACTATGTGGGCTGGGGCAGGGCGTTTTGGATGCCTACCATCCTGATGATGATTCTGGGCGGATGTACAGTAAGTACGGCAGGTGGAATGAAGATGATGCGTGTCATCGTCTACCTGAAATATGCCCTGCGCGAGTTCCGTACCTTCCTGCATCCACACGCAGTCATCAGCATCAAGTTCAACGGCAGAATCATCCACGAACAGCATATCCGCAGGGTCATATCCTACTTGATAATCTACGTGTTCATCCTCATCATCAGTTGTGCGGCGATGACCATGTTCATGGACTTCGACATGACTACCGCCTTCGGAGCCATCGTTTCCAGCTTTGGCAACACAGGGCCTGCGCTGGGCGAGTTGGGACCTGCCGGCAACTTTGCCGCCATATCGGCCCCAGCCAAGTGGCTGCTCAGCTTCCTCATGCTGGTGGGCCGTCTCGAAATCTTCACCGTCCTCTTCCTCTTCATGCCAAAGGCCTGGCGCCTTTAGATAGGCAAAAGGCAAAAGAATAAAGGCTAAAGGCGAGGATGTAATACCCTGGTCTTTAGCCCTTTGTCGTCAGCCCTTAGCCTAAATTACTTTTGGTCGTAGGCGTGCTTGGGATAGTCGACGGTGTAGTGCAGGCCGCGACTTTCCTTGCGTTCCAGCGCCTGGCGGGTGATGAGGTAGCCCACGTTTATCATGTTGCGGAGCTCACAGATGTCCTTGGTGGGCTTGACGCGCTTGAAGAGTTCTTCCGTCTCTTCGTAAAGCAGGTCGAGTCGCGTCCAGGCTCGATGCAGGCGAAGGTCGCTGCGGACAATGCCCACGTAGTTCGACATGATTTGTCCCACCTCGCGCATGTCTTGGGCGATGAGGACCTTTTCTTCGTTGGACATCGTGCCCTCGTCGTTCCATTCGGGCACTTGTTCATTGAAGGCGTAGTCGTCGATGTGCTCCAGCGAGTGCTTGGCTGCTGCGTCGGCATAGACGACGGCTTCTATCAGCGAGTTGGATGCGAGGCGATTGCCGCCATGCAGTCCTGTGCACGAGCATTCGCCAA
Source organism: Bacteroidaceae bacterium (assembly GCA_017617235.1). GTDB lineage: Bacteria > Bacteroidota > Bacteroidia > Bacteroidales > Bacteroidaceae > Physcousia. Next base: position 13,035 of record JAFZWQ010000008.1, read on the forward strand.
CGGCATAGAGGCGATGGATGGTGCTCTCGCCGTTCAGGTCCACCTTGATGCCGCCGCACATGTAGTGGGCGCTGGGGCAGACGGGTATCATCTGTTTGGTGATGTCGATGCCTATCGACAGGCACTTGGCGTAGATGTTTGGGAAGTGGTGTCGCGTCTCTTCGGGGTCTTTGTGGGTAACGTCGAGACAGACGTGGTCGATGCCGTGAATCTTCATTTCGCGGTCAATGGCTCGTGCCACGATGTCGCGTGGTGCCAGCGAGAGGCGCTTGTCGTATTTCTGCATGAATTCCTCGCCGTTGGGCAGTTTCAGGATGCCTCCGTAGCCTCGCATGGCCTCTGTGATGAGGTAGGCGGGATGCGTTTCGGCTGGATTGAAGAGTACCGTCGGGTGGAACTGCACGAACTCCATATCCTTCACGATGCCCTTGGCGCGATAGACCATTGCTATGCCGTCGCCAGTGGCTATGTTGGGGTTCGAGGTGGTGGCATAGACAGCGCCCGTGCCGCCCGTTGCCATCAGGGTTACCCTCGAGAGGAAGGTGTCCACCTTCTGCGTGTCGGGGTCGAGGATGTAGGCTCCGTAGCACTCGATGTCCGTCATGTGACGGTTCACCTCGCGGCCCAGATGGTGCTGGGTGATGATTTCCACAGCATAGTGATTTTCCAACACGGTTATCTTCTTGTTGCGTCGCACAGCCTCCATCAGCCCGCGCTGAATCTCGAAACCAGTGTCGTCGGCGTGGTGAAGGATGCGAAACTCTGAGTGTCCCCCCTCGCGATGCAGGTCGAACTCGCCGTCCTCCTTCTTGTCGAAGTTTACACCCCACTTCACCAGGTCCGCAATGCCCTGAGGGGCGTTACGCACCACCTGCTCGACAGCCGCCGGGTCGCTGATGAAGTCGCCAGCCACCATCGTGTCTTGGATGTGCTTTTCGAAGTTGTCCAACTTCAGGTTCGTCACGCTGGCAATGCCGCCCTGCGCCTTCGCCGTGTTTGCCTCGTCCAGCGTGGTCTTGCACACCAGTGCCACCTTGCCCTTCTTGCTGTTTGCCACCTTCAGCGCGTAGCTCATGCCAGCCACACCGCCTCCGATAATCAGAAAATCGAATTTACGTATCATGGTACTTATGTTGTTACTGCTGCAAATTTACAATATTTTTCGCATATCTGCCAAATATTCAGCAAGAATGATGACTTCGCTGCCCCCAAAGCGACGCTTTCCTGGCGACGAGTCGGCACGTCGGATGTTGAGGGGCGACACAACCCTCCGCTTGACACACAGCTGTGTGACAAGAGAAACGACCCATCGTTAGGCGCCTAGGAATAGTAATCCTTCCCTTGTCACACAATTGTGTGTCAAGAAGAGCATTGCAACGTCCCTGTCAAAGGGATGTTATCCTCCTGTTCTCGCGTCGTATTCCTTCACAAAAAGATAAACAGAAAAGAAAAGGGGACAGGCCTTCACAGGTGTGTCCCCTTTTATAGCTTCCATCACTATTTTTTTAACACATTCATAATTAACAACGGAAGCTTTGCATATCAGAATTCATATCCAATTTTTAAAAGATGGTCTGTATGGTTTCCATTCCCACAAAGAGGACCGATTCCATAACCTACATACAGGCCATTCCATACATAGGAACCGATGGTTATGTCCAATGCAAAATGACTGCTACTAGCATTCTTCCAAGCGACGCCATAACCCAGGTCGAAAGCAGCAAAGGCCTTCAAACCCTTACCAAAAGTGGGAGTGAATCCACGAACACCCGTTTGCAGAGTAAATTCGTTCCAATTATGCTTCATACCCCAAACTTTTTTATTATAGTCATAAGCATACTTCAGAGTCAGAACATCAATTGCAACATACTTACCTATGCTATACTGCACACGGCCAGCAAGCTCAAATTCTGTTCCTATTCCTATTTCGAATGCTATCGCGCATCCTTTGGAATCTTTACCATCTTCAAGATTATAGATATCAAAACCTTCATAAACTTCTCTCTGTGCATAGTTTGGCACAACAGTTAGCATGAAAAGTATGAAACCTAAAAACCTTTTCATTTTTCCGTAGTTTTGAATATATTAAAACTAGTCCCTTTGTGACCACGGAATACGGGATCAGTCCATACATCGTCGCTCAAAGAACGGAAGTTCTTATATGTAGCAGGACGACCCGTAACAGTAATGGAAGTTACCTTATTAATGAAGATTCCCAATGGCCCTTTCTTATGAGAGATAACATACTGAGGTTCCAGCATCAAGTCGGCATTTCCGTTTTGAGTCAGAGCTTCTTGCAAAGCAGCTTGTTTAACATTTCCAATACCACCTTTTCGTATTTCCTTCGAAGGTTTCAGGGTATAAGTAATTCGATTTGGTGAAACTTCCAAGTCTGCTACGGTTGCGTTATACATTGAATAAGGCACGTTCTCTGTACGGGCAGTCTTGGTAATAGTTGTGCACGATGCAGCCATAAAAGCTACAACGGCTAAAAACATATATTTTTTCATATAATGTTTTATTGAGAACATTGTACTTTACTTCTTTGGGCAACCAAACATCACAGGAGCAGGTGCATTCTTATAGATGTTCAGATTTGCATTACGACCACGGAATACGGGATCTACCCAAACGCTATCATTCAAGGGACGGAAATTCTTATACTTAGCAGGACGACCTGTTACAGTAATTGACTTAATCTTAGAACCAAACAAACCTGTACGTTTCGACAGAACAAACTGTGGTTCAACCAACAAGTCAGCATTTCCATTCTGCAATAAAGCCTCGTGTATTGCAGACTTCTTTACATTGGGAACGCCACCTTTACGGATAGCCTTAGAAGGCTTCACCGTATAAGTTATGCGCTCACCTACTTCTAAGTCTGCGGCAGTAGCATTATACATGGAATAGGGAATGCTTTCTGTACGAGCAGTCTTAGTAATTGAAGTACATGAGGCAAAAGCCACTACAACACCCACAAACAAAAGATACTTTTTCATACTAATTTAATTTTAAGGTTAATAATAAAATGTATCAGATTAATGTATCTGTTTCCAATGCAAAATTAGTATTTCTCCATATTATTAATCAAAGGAGATGAGTTGCATAATGTAACGGTTTCGTCGCAATATGCGACACACTATTATGCATCATTAACCGCTTCTCGAAGTAATTGCAGCAGAATAGGTGGAAGGTTAGCGGTCACTACATGACCATCTACAATAGGCAATACAATAGTTGCAGGCTCAACGAAAGGCTGGGAATCTGATGATAAATATACCTCATGGATGAAATCATAACCCAATACATCCGAAATAAGAATGAGACGCTCTATGTCAATACTTTTACTCTCGAAAATACGATATAGGCTGGTACGCGCAACATGTATGCGACGGGCAAACTCAGCATAGCTCATGCGAGAAGCATCCAACTTTTGCTGGATAATTTTACCGATATATATGTTATTGTAGCTATGCATCCCGTGCTATGTATATGATAAAGGCGTAAGTCATACTCATCATAATCTCGAGGCCTTCGACTGCCCAGCTTGTATAATAAGCATACCTACGCCCCATCGTTATGTTTTGCCAAGAAGGCTGAAACATAAACACGGACGCAAGCATTACTACTTATTTCCACAAGCATGAATTTGTCGAAGTTCCAAGATTGGAGAATAATGTAACGCTCTTCCTTACTATGAAGTCCTGCACCATTCTTCCCACGCCTGGGTGGTTGCATTGGCGCAAAGTTACGAAATAATTTATTGGAAATAAAGCGAAATCCCGAATTTCTTTGTATATTTGCCCAAGACAAATTGAAATTCCGTATGCGAAGAATCGTTCTATACCTCTTTATATTATGCTGTGTGCAGGTGCACGCCAACGACGTTGTGCCCGACGATACCACCACGTGGACAGGTCGCATGCAGCGCCAGCTGGATTCGCTGACAGCACTTCCCCTGTTCGAAACCACACAGGTGGGACTGTATGTGCGAGACCTGACCAGTCAGCGCGACGTGTATCGCCTGAACCATCGTCAGCGCATGCGTCCGGCCAGCAACCAGAAGGTGGTGACAGCCATTGCAGCCCTGCACCACTTGGGCGGCAACTATCCCATCTGCACACGACTGCTTGTCAGCGGCGAAATCAAGGACAGCGTGCTCTGGGGCGAAGTGTGCGTGGTGGGCGGAATGGACCCCCTGCTGTCCCAAGGTGAGGTATACCAGATGGCAAACGCCCTTCGCGAAGCCGGAATCGACTCTATCTCTGGCATCCTGCGACTCGACCTCTCCATGAAGTCCCCTGAAGACTGGGGCTGGGGCTGGTGTTGGGACGACGATATGACACCCTTGCGCCCACTGATGGTGGACAAACGCGACCGCTTTGTACACGAATTCCTCGACAACCTGCAATCCGTAGGCATACGGGGTATGAGCATAGAGCGCGTGGTGATGGCAGACTGTCCGGAAGACGCACAAACGATTTACGAAGCCAAGCACACCGTTGACCAAGTGCTGCCGCGAATGATGAAGAAGTCGGACAACTTCTTTGCCGAAAGCCTCTTCTACCAGTTGGCAGCCTTCAGCGGAAAGCGTCAGGCAGGCAGAAAGGAAGCAGGCGCCTACGTCGACGTGCTCATCCGCAAGGTGGGACTGAACCCCGCAAACTACCAAATTGCCGATGGAAGCGGCGTTTCTCTCTACAACTATGTGTCGCCGGAGTTGCTCGTCCGCCTGCTGGAATTCGCCTGGAACAACAACAGCATTCGCCAGAGCCTCTACCCGTCGCTGCCCATCGCTGGCGTGGACGGAACATTGGAAAAACGCATGCGGAAAACCGCTGCCGAGGGAAACATACATGCCAAGACGGGAACCGTGGACGGAGTATCATCCCTCTCAGGCTACGCCACCTCGCCAGAAGGCCACATTCTGGTCTTCAGCATCATAAACATGGGAATCCCACGAGCTGCCGTAGGGCGCGACTGGCAAGATAAAGTATGCGAAGTGCTATGTAAAAAATAAGAGCTATGAAGTACAAACTCATTGTCCTGGATGTGGACGGCACCATGCTGAACAGCAACCGCGAAGTGACAAAGCGCACGGTTCAAACCCTGCGCAGGGTACAACAAATGGGCATAAAGATAGCTTTGGCCTCAGGCAGACCCACCTATGGCATCTTGCCCCTGGCACGCGAAATAGACCTGGGCGTCTATGGGGGATACATCATCTCGTACAACGGCGCCCAGGTGATGGAGGCACAAACCGGACAAATCATCTTCGAACGCCGCATAGACCCACAGATGGTTCCCTATCTGGAGAAGAAAGCCCGCAAGATGGGCTTCACAATGGCCTACTACGACGGAGACGAAGTGGTAAGCGACGACATATCCAACCCCCATGTGGTGGATGAGGCCGCTCTGAACGGAATGACACTTCGCCAGGACGATGTCCTCTCCCTGTCGATGGACGACTGGCCAGCAGAAATCATGCTCGTCAGCGACGACGAAGAGGCACTCACCAGCCTGGAACAGCACATGCAGCGCCATCTGGCAGGCGTAATGGACACCATACACTCGAACCCCTACTATCTGGAAATCGTGGGCTATCAGGTGGGTAAAAGCTACGCCATGAGTGCCCTCGTGCAGAAGATGGGCATACAGATGAGCGAAGTACTAGCCATAGGCGACGGCGAGGCAGACATCAACATGATACAGATGGCAGGAACAGGTGTGGCAATGGCTAACGCCACAGTAGGCGTGCGCCGCTGTGCCGACTTCACCACCCTGTCGAACGACGAGGACGGAGCTGCCGTTGCCATCGAAAAGGCCATTGTGCAGGAAGCTCGCATCACAGACATCCCCATCGATGCAATGAACGCCCAAAGCGGCTCGACACTTATGGGCAACCTGGGCATCCAATACACCTTTGCCAGTGCAGAGCGTGTGGAAGCCACTATGCCAGTAGACCATCGCACACGCCAGCCATTCGGCATCCTGCATGGAGGCGCCACATTGGCGTTGGCAGAGACCGTAGCCGGACTGGGCTCCATGATAGCCTGCCAGCCGGATGAGTTCGTTGTGGGCATGCAGGTAAGCGGCAACCACATCAGCAGCGCACACGAGGGCGACACGGTTCGAGCCGTCTGCACCCCCGTCCACCTGGGCCGCTCCAGTCACGTTTGGAATGTCGACGTCTTCACATCTACCGATAAACTGGTTTCCAGCATTCGCGTCATCAATTCCGTCATGAAAAAGCGGGGATAGCGACCCATTCATCTACGTTTTTGTTTCCTTTTGTTTTGCTCACGTCACACAGGCGCATATTTATGAGCACAGGATGCTTCGTGTCTGCAAATACTTTGCTAAATTTGCGGAAAACCAAAACTTTACGACTATGATGACAAAAATCGCAAAACAACTCCTCGTGGCAGCTCTGATAGTGTTGCCATTGAACACGAAGGCCCAAGGCCTGAAAGACGCCTACAAGGATTACTTCACCATTGGTGTGGCAGTAAACCAGCGCAACGTTTCTAACTCAGAACAGCAGGCATTGATATGCCGCGAGTTCAACAGCATAACGGCAGAGAACGACATGAAGCCTCAGCCCACAGAACCCCGTCGTGGGCAGTTCGACTTCTCGCGTGCCGACCGCATCGCCAACTTCTGCCGCGAGAACGGCATCAAGATGCGTGGACACTGCCTGATGTGGCACGCCCAGATTGGCGAATGGATGTACAAGGACGAGGAGGGCAACCTGCTGCCCAAGGAGGAATTTTTCAAGCGGATGCGCGAACATATTCATACTGTTGTAAATCGCTACAAGGATGTGGTTTATGCTTGGGACGTGGTAAACGAAGCCATGTCGGACGACAAGAAGTCCGAAGACCCCTATCGCCAGTCACCGATGTACAAGATTGCAGGCGACGAATTCATTGCCAATGCCTTCCGCTATGCTCGCGAGGCCGACCCCAATACGCTGTTGTTCTATAACGATTACAACGAATGCGACCCCGTGAAGAGTCAGCGCATCTACAATATGGTAAAGAAGATGAAGGAAAATGGCGTACCCATCGATGGTATCGGCATGCAGGCTCACTACAACATCTATGGTCCCACGGAGGACGAAATAGATGCTGCCATCACATTGTACAAAACTGTGGTGAAGCACATCAACGTAACAGAGCTCGACATCCGTGCCAACGAGGAGATGGGTGGCGGTCTGCAGTTCAGTCAGGAAGGCTTGGTTGTCAGCGATTCACTCAAACAGCACCTAGCCGACCAGTATGCCCGCGTCTTCCGTGTACTGCGCAAACACAAGGATGTGGTGGACAACGTTACGTTCTGGAACCTGTCCGATCGCGACTCGTGGCTGGGCGCACGCAACTATCCCTTGCCTTTCGACACGGAGTACAAGCCGAAGATGGCTTACGACTATATCAAAAACATGCGTGATCCCCTGTGGCAGATACCCGCAAAACCAGCACCCCGTCCACGTCCCGAAGGTCAGCAAGGCCAACAAGGACGTCGCGGACAACGTGGACAGCAACAGCAGCAGCGTCCCCCCTTTAATGCAGCTTTGGCATTTCCTGAGAAAGCTGATGTAAAGGAAGACTTCAAGCCCTCTGAGATGAACCAGCCCGGACGCGATTATCCCCAGGTAAACTCGCAGGGTGTTGTACGTTTCCGCGTCGAGTTGCCAGAGGCCAAGTCCGTTGTTGTCAGCCTGGGTCTGGGCGGACAGGGTGGCACACAACTCCACCAATGCTACGATGGTTCGTGGGTGGGCCAGACTGCAGGTCCAATGGACGAAGGTTTCCACTACTACCACCTGACCGTCGATGGCGGTGTAGTGAATGATCCCGGTGCCCAAAACTATTACGGCAGCACACGCTGGGAAAGCGGTATCGAGATTCCTGCACATGACCGCGACTTCTATGCCACAAAGAACGTTCCTCATGGAAACGTGCAACAAGTCCTGTTCTGGAGCGAAAGCACCCAGCAGGTACGTCGTGCTTTTGTTTACACGCCTCCCACCTATGGCAAGGACAAGAAGAAGTACCCCGTTCTCTACCTGCAGCATGGTTGGGGTGAGGACGAAACGGCCTGGAGTCGTCAGGGACATGCTAACCTGATTATGGACAACCTGATTGCTGAGGGCAAGTGCAAGCCCTTCATCATCGTAATGACCTATGGTATGACAAACGATGTACGCTTTGGCGGACTGGGTCAGTTCACGGCAGAGGACTTCGAGAAGGTGCTGGTGGACGAACTGGTGCCCTATATCGACAACAACTTCCGCACCGTTGCCAAGAAGGAATCGCGTGCAATGGCTGGTCTGTCCATGGGTGGTTTCGAGACACGTCTCATCACCCTGCGTCGTCCTGAAGTCTTTGGTTACTATGGATTGCTGAGTGGTGGTCAGTACAAGCCCGAGGATATCAAGGACAAGAACCAAGTGCGCCTCATCTTCCAAAGCTGTGGCAGCAAGGAGAATCCCGATGCCATCAACAGCACAACGGAAGCCCTGAAAGCTGCCGGCTTCAATGCCGTTGGTTATGTATCGGAAGGTACTGCACACGAGTTCCTGACCTGGCGTCGCAGCCTTTACCAGATGGCTCCGCTGCTCTTCAAGTAATTACCCATAATATAATAAGGTACAATGAAACACACACTCCTGTCCATCATAGCTCTGGCCGTTAGCATCGGTGCATCGGCACAGACCTTTCCCTACCAAAATCCGTCGCTGGGTGCACGTGAACGTGCCACAGACCTGTGCAGCCGACTTACGTTGGAAGAAAAGGCACAGCTCATGCTCGATGAATCGCCCGCCATTCCAAGACTGGGCATCAAGAAGTTCTTCTGGTGGAGCGAAGCCCTGCATGGAGCTGCCAACATGGGCAACGTCACCGTCTTCCCAGAACCCGTAGCTATGGCTTCGTCGTTCAACCCGGATTTGCTGTATAAGTGCTTCGATATTGCCAGCACAGAATTCCGTGCGCAATACAACCATCGCATGCAGAACGGCGGCGAGGACGAGAAATTCCATAGCCTGAGTGTGTGGACACCTAATGTGAACATCTTCCGCGACCCACGTTGGGGACGTGGACAGGAAACGTATGGCGAAGACCCCTATCTGACCAGTGTCATGGGTACTGCCGTAGTTCGTGGACTGCAAGGTCCTGAAGATGCAAAATATCGCAAGCTTTGGGCCTGTGCCAAGCATTATGCCGTACATAGCGGACCTGAATATACGCGCCATACAGCCAACCTTAACGACATCTCCCTGCGCGATTTGGAAGAGACCTACCTGCCTGCCTTCAAGACCCTGGTGCAGGATGCCAAGGTGCGCGAGGTGATGTGTGCCTATCAGCGACTCGACGATGAGCCCTGTTGCGGAAACAGCCGGTTGTTGCAGCACATTCTGCGCGATGAATGGGGCTTCCAGTATCTGGTCGTAAGCGACTGTGGTGCTGTCAGCGATTTCTATACCAGCCACAAGAGTTCGAGTGATGCCGTACACGCCTCGGCAAAAGCCACTGTGGCAGGTACTGACGTAGAATGTGGCTATGGTTATGCCTACAAGAGTATTCCAGAGGCTGTTCGTCGTGGTCTTATCAGCGAACAGGAAGTGGACAAGCATGTTATCCGCCTGCTCGAAGGACGCTTCGACCTGGGCGAGATGGACGACCCCTCACTCGTGGAGTGGGCAAAGATTCCCTATTCGGCAATGTCCACAAAGGAATCTGCACAAACGGCCCTGCAGATGGCACGACAGAGTATTGTATTACTGCAGAACAAAGGCAACGTGCTACCCTTACAGAAGAACAAGGAACGCATTGCCGTCATAGGTCCCAATGCCGATAACGACCCCATGATGTGGGGTAATTACAATGGTATGCCCAATCACACCGTCAGCATCCTCGACGGCATCAAGGCCGTGCAGAAGAAAGTCATGTATCTGCCAGGATGCGACCTGACCTACGACAAGGTGATGGATTGCCTGTTCAGCAACAACTGTCAGGCAGAAGGGAAGCGTGGCTTGCGTGGCACCTTCTGGAACAATACGGAAATGGAGGGGACACCTGTGACGACGGAATACTATACGACTCCTTTGGCCGTTACCACAGCTGGCATGCATGTATTCGCACCTGGCGTGAAGATTGAAGATTTCTCTGCCAAATACGAAACCACGTTTACCCCCAAGGAGGCTGGCGAGTACGTAGTGAATGTAGAGGGATGCGGACACTTCGAGGTGTACATTGATGGAAAGCGTGAACAACGTGTTCATTCTTGGCGCACAACACCCACCCGCACAGCCATTCAGGCAGAGGCAGGACGGTCGTATAACATCGAGGTGCGCTTCAAGTTTGTAAAGACGTGGAATGCCAATATGAAGATTAACATTGCCAAGGAGCAACCTATCGACTACAACGCCATAATCGCTCGGTTGAAAGGCATACAGAAAGTCATCTTCGTAGGAGGTATCTCTCCTGCATTGGAAGGTGAGGAGATGCCTGTAAACATCGAAGGCTTCAAGGGTGGCGACCGCACGAACATTGAATTGCCTCGTGTACAGCGCGACTTCCTGAAGGCACTCAAGCAAGCTGGCAAGACAGTCATCTTTGTCAATTGTTCCGGCTCTGCCATTGCCCTGCAACCAGAAACAGGAACCTGCGATGCTATTGTTCAGGCTTGGTATGCTGGCCAGGAAGGCGGAACAGCAATTGCCGATGTACTTTTTGGCAGTTACAATCCCTGCGGGAAACTGCCTGTAACCTTCTACAAGAACAGCGAACAACTGCCCGACTACGAAGACTATTCAATGAAGGGACGTACCTATCGTTATTTCTCAGACCCTCTCTTCGCCTTTGGCTATGGACTGAGTTACACGACCTTTGAAGTGGGCGATGCCGAAATGACCCAAAAGGGCGAAAACCGCATACTGACCGTTCCTGTCAAGAATACTGGTTCACGCGACGGCACAGAGATTGTTCAGGTTTACATCCGCAATGTAGCAGACACAGATGGTCCATTGAAGTCATTACGAGCCTTCCAACGTGTTGATGTGCGTGCAGGAAAAACAGCACAGGTACAACTCACGCTGACACCGAAATCCTTTGAGTTTTTCGACCCCCAGAGCAATACGATGCGTACAAAGCCTGGCCAGTATGAAATACTATACGGAACAAGCTCGCAGGAAAAGGACCTGAAACGGATGAAGATTTCTTGGTAAAATACTTGATTTTCCGCTTAATATTCGTACCTTTGCACCCAATTAATCATAGATACACATAGATTTTATGTCCAGTAATAGTATTGTCGGGTTCAAAATCAAAGGACTCAGAGAATCCAAGAACATCTCTATTGAAGAACTTTCTGAACGCAGTGGCCTTTCGGTCGAACAAATAACTTCCATTGAAAACGAGCAGTATCTGCCCTCGCTGGGGCCGCTGATTAAGGTTGCCCGTGCCTTGGGTGTACGCCTGGGAACATTCCTTGACGACAACGACAGCCTGGGTCCTGTTGTATGCCGTGCAGAAGAGCGCGAGCTGAACAGCAGCATCAGTTTCTCGAACGATGCTACAGACGCCCGCAAACATATGGAATACCACCCGTTGGCTAAACAAAAGACGGGTCGTCATATGGAACCCTTCATCATCGACATCCAGCCCAGCGAGGAGAAAGAATTCAAGCTGTCTGCCCACGAGGGTGAAGAGTTCATCTATGTCATGGAAGGCGAGGTGGAAATAGAATACGGCAAAGAGAAATACATGTTGAAAGAAGGCGACAGCATCTTCTACGACAGTATCGTGAAGCATCACGTGCATGGCGCCCCTGGCAAAGCAGCAAAGATTCTGGCCGTTATCTATATCCCCTTCTAATATCGTTATGACGACATAACGTTATAACGTTGTAACGCAAACAAACACATGGAAAGGAAATATCCAGCCGAGACAGGAAGCGAGGGATATACCCTCTTTGAACGCACCCTAGGCGATTGGCTCGAACATTGGGCTAAAGTTACCCCTGATAAGGAATACATCGTTTATAGTGACCGTAACCTACGCTTCACATGGAGTCAGTTCAACGAACGCGTGGACAATCTGGCTAAAGGTCTCATATCAATAGGTGTAAAGAAAGGTTCGAATGTAGGCATATGGGCAACTAATGTGCCCGACTGGCTTACCTTCCTGTATGCCACAGCCAAGATAGGAGCAGTACTGGTTACAGTAAACACAAACTATAAACAGGCCGAACTGGAATATCTGTGCAAGGACAGCGACATGCATACCCTGTGTATTACCGATGGAACATGGGAATGCGACTATGTGGATATGACCTACAAGATGCTGCCTGAACTGAAGACAAGCCAACGAGGCCATCTCAACAGCGAACGCTTCCCCTACCTGAAGAACGTTGTGTTCATTGGTATGGAGAAATATCGTGGCATGTACAATACGGCAGAACTGCTGCTACTGGGGCAGAACATCGAGGATGAGGAGCTGGAGAAGATGAAACGCAACGTCAGCTGTCACGATGTATGTAACATGCAGTACACCAGCGGCACGACAGGTTTCCCCAAGGGTGTTATGCTGACACACTTCAACATTTCCAACGACGGCTACTTTACGGGCGAAAACATGGGATTCACACAGGACGACAAGCTTTGTGTCTGTGTACCTCTTTTCCATTGTTTCGGCGTGGTGCTTGCCACAATGAACTGCCTGACACACGGCTGTACGGAAGTGATGATAGAGAAATTCGACCCGCTTGTTGTACTGGCCTCCGTACATAAGGAACGTTGTACAGCACTCTATGGTGTGCCCACTATGTTTATAGCCGAACTGGATCACCCCATGTTCTCCATGTTTGATATGTCGTGCCTTCGTACTGGCATCATGGCTGGCAGTCTATGTCCTGTTGAACTGATGAAGCGCGTGTCGGAAAAGATGTACATGACCATCACTTCAGTATATGGACTGACAGAATCGTCGCCTGGTATGACACAAACCTGTCTGAACGATACCTTTGAACAGCGTTGCACCACCGTGGGTCGCGACTTCCCCTTTGTAGAAGTTAAGGTACTTGACCCTGAAACGGGCAAGGAATGTCCCGTTGGCGTACAGGGAGAAATGTGCTGCAGGGGATTCAACGTCATGAAGGGCTATTACAAGAATCCTAAGGCAACTGCCGAAGTCATCGACGAAAATGGATTCCTGCATTCTGGTGACCTGGGTGTGAAGGACGAAAATGGGTTCTATCGCATTACTGGCCGCATCAAGGACATGATTATTCGTGGTGGCGAGAATGTGTACCCACGCGAGATTGAGGAATTCCTCTACCAGATGCCAGGTATCAAGGATGTACAGGTGGCAGCTGTTCCCTCGAAGAAATATGGCGAGGAAGTGGGTGCCTTCATCATCCTGAACGAGGGTGTAAAGATGGAACCCGAGGATGTTCGCGATTTCTGCAAGGGCAAGATTGCACGTTACAAGACTCCCAAGTATGTATTCTTTATCGACCAGTTCCCCTTGACTGGCTCTGGTAAGATACAAAAATTTAAGCTGAAGGAGATGAGCCTTCAGCTTTGTGAGAAATTGGGAATCGAAGTAATCTAATTACTTAATCGCATATTGAGCTGCACTCGATATGCTTGGCGCTCGGCAATGCTAAACAAGTTTACCATTGCTCTCACTTGATTGCATATTCAACGGTGTTCACCACACGAATCTTCTTGATGTAGGGTGTGTTGGCATCGCGGTCTTCTATGCTAAACTGACCCTGCTGTGCAGTAATGACTCCTGCAAGGGTAGAATTGGCATCGGCAGCAAATTGCTCTGCTGTGGCCTTGGCATTCTTCATGGCTTCTTCCACCATTTCGCGCTTGATGTCGTTCAGGCCCGTGTACTCATAACTAATGCTTTGGTCGCCGTATTCCTCACTAACCAGTGCTATGCCCTGCTTCATCAGTTCTGACTGGCGATTCATCAGCTGTCGCACCTTATCTACATTGGTCGAAGTAACCGTGATAACACACGAGGCCTTGTAGCGATAATTCATGATTTCATTGCCATAGTTGTCAGCCTGACGGTCGCGAATAGTAGGGGGATTCACGCTGATTTCATTGTCTGTAATGCCTGCAGTCTTCAAAAAGGCTACCAACTTCTTGTTCTTCTGCTCAATCAACTCGTACATAGCCGATGGGTCATTACCCAATTCCTTGTACATAAGAGGCCACGTCACCTTATTGGCAGGCACTTCACGTTCCGACAGACCCTTCACTGTGATGTGGCGGTCCAATGTCTTGAATCTCTCGATACTGCTACCCAAACTGCATCCCAGATAGCACAATCCCAGTGCTACAGCAATAGCTGCAAGCAATAACTGGTAATCTTTTAAAACTTTCATGTTACTTTATGTTTAAGATGTTTCAATCTTTCTTATGCTGTCAACACTTTACTCAGCTCCAATAATTCGTCGTGGGTTCCCACCAGCCACAGCTTTTCGCCATGTGTGATGCGATGGTCAGCACCTGCCACATGCATGTTACCCTTCTCGTCCTCGAAGCCCACAACCATACAACGATACTCGCCACGAATGCCACTGTCCTTGATAAACATACCCTCCATGGGACAATGCTCACCAACTACCATACATTGCAACTGCATCAGATTGTCATTTTCCTGAATCGAGGAAAACACCTCTGCACTCATGCGCTGACGGAACTGTTCAATGCTGTCGTCATCACCTACAACCTCTATGATATCATTAGGGAAAAGCATTGAGTTACCACCAGGAATATTAATCCTGCGATGATTACGAAGTATTGCTGCCACATGAACCCCATTATGTCCACCTATGCGCAATTGGGCCAGTGTTTTCCCACCCCATGTGCTGTCTTCAGGCAGAGACAGACGGGCGATATGCAAATCACGTCCTTTCAACTGATGGGCATAGGCAGGACCTCTGGATTGTTCCCTGCGATTCAAATTCTCTATAAAGGTGGTCTCCATACGTATGCTTATCTTCCTTATCCACTTGCTGCGAACAATAGCAAAGACTATAATTACAGCCAGAACGATGTGCCAGTACCATCGATAGGGAGACAGGAAATTCAATACATAATAGATGATTTGTGCGACAAAAATAAAACGCAGGAAGATGGTGAAATCTACAAAACAGCCATATATCCATCCCTTTTTCCGCAATTCCTTGGCCTCCTTCGAGGTATTGTTTTTCATGATGATGGGACGCAACAGGGGAGCCAGCAGCAACAGCACCAACACACCACACACGGCATTGCCCACCCAGTGACCAAACACATGGCGGCACATTAACAGCAGCGATACAAACAGCAGCGACACCACTGCCACAGAAAGCACACCATAGATGGTTGTCTGCAGAAAGAGTTTATAAAGGAAAGAAGACAGTGGTGATGGAGGCACTTTAGCACTTTTCTTCTTTCTTGTTTCCTCCTTACCCCTTAATTTATCTGCCTGTTCCTTGCCTCGGAATTTGCCAGCCAACTTTATCATATAGGGCGTAAGGAAAGTAGTGATGATGCTGACAGCCACAACAATAGGCATCAGGAATCCATCCGTAACACCCAACGATTCGCCCAATGCAGCAATAATGAAGGCAAACTCACCTATCTGCGCCATCGAGAAACCACTCATCAAGGCATCATTTCGCGAGGAACCCGACAACAGATAACCTATGGTTCCAAACACTGCCTGACCCACCAATATGGTACATACCAACACAACGATAGGCTGCCAATGCTGTATCAGGTCGTTGGGCGAGACCATCATGCCGACAGACACGAAGAAAATGGCACCAAACAAATCCTTGATGGATGATATGGCCGTGTCTATGCGTTCTGCCTCCACAGTTTCAGCCATGATACTGCCCATCATGAAGGCACCCAAAGCCGTACTGTAACCCACACTGTCCGCTACTACCACCATCAGGAAACAGAGACCTATACTCACAATTACCAAGGTCTCTTTGTTGATGAAAGGACGGTTACGGTGCAGGAAAGTAGGAACAATCCACATACCCACCACAAACCAAAGCAAAAGGAAGAATCCCAGCTTTATTAAGGAAAGTATCAAGTCGGAACCTTCCAGTTTGTTGCTGACAGCCATTGCCGACAGTAACACCATTACCACAATACCCAGTACATCCTCGAGAATCAGAACAGACATCACCTTGCCGGCAAAGCGACGCGACATCAGTCCAATATCCTCGAAGGCCTTGTAGATAATAGTTGTAGACGACATGGCCAACATGCCGCCTACAAACATACAGTTAATGGTGGACCATCCCATCAGGTAAGCGGCTCCACATCCCATGCCCCACATAGCAGACATGATGAAGCAGGCAGCCACAACTGGGCCTAATCCAGTCTTCAGTATCTTCTTGAACGAAAACTCCAGACCCAGAGAAAACATCAGGAAGATGACACCTATCTGGCTCCATACCTCTATGGAACCCTGTTCTTCCACACTGGGTGTAAACATCAGGTTGGGCCCAGCCAGAAAACCAGCCAAGATATATCCCAGCACCAAAGGTTGCTTCAGCCGCTTGAAGATGATAGTAGTAATGCCTGCTACTATCAGTATCAGCGCCAAATCACTTATGAGCTGGGGAAGTTCGCCCATTCCTTACTTTTTCTTAGACTTTCCTTTGGCAGTTTTCTTCTGTGAAAGATCCAGGACACGGATGTTACGCAACTTCAAACCTTCGCCGTGTCCGCAGAAGCAGATGAGACCGTCTTTGTTGAAGAGACCAGGGTGACTCTTGTGGTCAACGGTGTAGGGATTGTCCTTGCTGCCTTCGGGTGCCATATTGTGACCCTGACAGGCTTCGCGGATGTTGCCGTCCACAATGACTTCACCATTCAGGGTAACAGTGATATGGTCGCCTTCTGCACGGATTTCCTCATAGTTCCATGTTCCCAATGGCTTGTGCTTGTAACGCTTGGCAGGGATGATGCCATAGACAGAGCCGTGAACCTGATAGTCGCGCAGGCCCTTGTAGATTGGATCGTCGTGGTCCAGAATCTGTATCTCCATACCTTCGTAGGCTGCATCTACACCCTCAGTGGTACGGATGCCCACACCATTGTTAATGCCTGGACGTACAAAGCAGAACTCGAAGCGGAACACAAAGTCAGAATACTTCTTTGTGGTGTACAGATTACCCTCCGAACCATATTGGGCACTGACGTAAATGGCACCATCGATGGGCACATAGGTATTCTTGTCACCTGTCCATTTATCGAGGTTTGTACCATCAAACAACAGCTCAAAACCAGCCTTTTTTTCTTCCTCGGAAAGGGTAGTAACCTTAGTGGTAACAGCATTGGGGTCATCGATAATCTTAGGCAACAATGTGTTTACCTGATCCACAGCATATCCTGCATTGGCATCCTCTGTATGACTCTTGAATATCTGCTGGGCCTTCAGCAGCATTTCGCGAATATGGGCTCCACGCTGGAAGGGTTCGTTCTTGGCAATCAGGTTTGTCACAGCATTTGCAGCAGCCAGGTCGTTGTCCTTCACATCCATATATGCAGCAGCCAGATTCAATGCGGGCTCGTTGTTCAACGTACCCAAGGCAGCCAGATAACGGTTTGCAGTAGCAGCAGAGGGTTTCATATCCAAAACCTGCTTGTATGTCTGGTATTTACTCAGACTTGCTACATTGTTCTTTTGGGTCAGCGTCAATACACGGTTCAACATATCATCACGCACACTAGCATCGTCCTTTGCAATGTCAAAGAGCTGAGGCACCACGTCTGCATTATCTATCTTCAACAGGGCGGCTCTGGCTTCCTTCTTGCTGTTCCCACTTTTGGCAGCAGCCACCACTTCGTCTATGCTGGCCTTGTTGCCTCGCTGAGCCAGCAACAGATAATAGATATCAGGATAAGGACGGAAGCGCTGAAGCAAGTCATCGTAAGTCTCTGCAGTTACAATCTGGGCCAGACTTGTTGTCGCAGCCTTATGCAACTTATTGTTTCCAATCAGAGCCGTCAGGGGTTTGTAGGCCTCATGGATGCGACGTTCTCCTGCCAATGCAACCACACTTTCATTCACATCGGCACCTTTGTCCTGCAATGCCTTCAGGATACCCGGCTTAATGTTCCCGTTGAAGGATTGCAACGCTCCCTTCGCAGCGTTACTATGCTTCCCGTCCAGGGATGCTACCAGGGCATTCAGAGATTCTGTACCACCAATACGTCCAGCAGCCTCAATGGCAGCGGTTGACAGTTGGTCGTCTGTATTGGAAATGGCAGCAACCACCAGTTGTGTTCCTGCAGTCGAGTTGTTATGATTGTTTCCCAGCCAACGAAGGACATCAGCCTGTGCATCGGTCTTCAGTTTGGGATAGGTCTTTATAACCTTGGTATCAAAACCCTCCAATTTCAGTTCATCAGCCAACGATAATGCATTGGTGCGGATGTTGCGGTCAGGATTCTTCAGACTCTTCAGCAACAGGGCAGCCTGTTTCGAGGGAGCCAGGGAACTGACTTTCATATGCAGCGCGGCAATGTCGCCGGATTTATTGTCCAATACCTCTACGTTCACCTCTGGCTTTCCTTTACCAAAGGGAGTCAGCGCAGCAAGGGCATATTCCTTCAGGTAATTATCTGTCAGCAGTCCCTCGAAGAAAGGAACATCTGCCTCCGATGCTATCTTTGCCAACTGCTGTACATAGAAAGCCTTGCGGGCATTGGTCTTTGCTGTGGCAACACCTTTCTTCAATCCTTCACGGATGTTGGCACGCAGGTTTTCACGACCTTTTGCACTTACATAACTGGTCAGTCCGTCAATGGCATACTCGAATGTGGCACCTTTGCCTTCTTCCGTATCATTCAAATACTGCACCAGCATATTTATGCCTTCCACACCCGTGCCGGCAATTTCGCCCATCACTTGTTCCAAAGCATCCAGATTCTGTGCTGGCAACTGTGCCAACCCGTCTGCAACGATGGTAGAAGCCACACGACCTCGACTGTCCTGAGCGCTAACTGTAAAGTTCAACCCCAGGCTCAAGGCCAATAATATAATAATGTATCTAAGGTTTTTCATTGTCTTTTGCTAATTAAGGGTTAGACTTAGAGTTTCCATTCACCTCGCATGGGCTGATTGATGAGTGCATTAGCTGCATCGTCGCCAATGAAGCGTTGTGTCTGGGGGTCGAAGTTCAACACCTTGCGACCCAAACGCAGACCTACAGCACCCATGTTCACCAATGTACAACTGTGATGTCCGTTTTGCTCGTTCAGGGCAAACTTCTGACGTGTGCGAACACACTCTAGGAAGTCTGTACGCTGAGGCTCTGGGTCGGGTAGCGAATTAATCAGTTCCTGAACATTGGGAATGGTACATTCAAATCCTTTATAAACCTTACCCTTGGGACCCTCGATATAGGGAACCTTACCTGGACTCTCGAATCCCTCGCCTTCCAAAACTATCTGACAACCATCGGCATAGGTATAGGTTATCTTGCGCCAGATACCTACTGCATCGGGATGTTGCTGTGGAGCATCTATTTCCACTTTCACAGGGAATTCATCGTCCTTGCCCAGCATATACTGTACAGGATCCAGATAGTGCTGACCCATATCCGTCAGACCACCACCATCGTAATCCCAATATCCGCGGAAAGTCTGATGTGTGCGATGTACATTATAGGGTTTGTAGGGTGCAGGACCCAGCCACATATCGTAGTTCAGTTCCTTGGGAACAGGCTGTTCAGTAAGGTTATCCTTACCCACCCAGAAGAACTTCCAGGTGAAACCTGTGGCACCAGATACGGTAACTTTCAGCGGCCAACCCAGTTCACCACTCTGTATCAGTTTCTTCAGAGGCTTCACAGGTGTTGCCAAACCATAGAAGGTATCTGTAAAGCGGAACCAAGTGTTCAGTCGCAGTATGCGTCCATAACGCTTTACAGCTTCTGCCACAGCCTGACCCTCGCCTATGGTACGTGTCATAGGTTTCTCCAACCAGATATCCTTTCCTGCACGAGCAGCCTCCATAGCCATAATGGCATGCCAATGAGGAGGTGTCGCTATGTGGATAATGTCTGCTCCGCTGTTCTTTATCAGGTCGCGGAAATCCTCATAGGCCTTTACATTCTCCTTCAGATTGTTTTTTGCAGCCTCCACAGCATTCGACAAATGCTTGGCATCTACATCACACACAGCCACCAGTCGGCAGGCCTCTGACGTCGAGAAATGACTGGATGAACGACCTATACCACCAACACCGATAATGGCTTTCGTCAGTTGGTCACTGGGTGCAATAAAACCATTGCCTCCCAACACTTTGCGCGGAATGATGGTGAACAATCCCGCAGCACCTAATGTCTTGATAAAATTCCTTCTATCCATGTTTTTCAATTATAGATTATTTACAGATTTTTTGTCCATTCTTTATGAAAACACCACGTTGGGGTTCTACTTTTAATCGACGTCCGCTCAAGTCAAATATATCATTTAACTTTGCATCGTTATTAAAGATTTGTCTATCATCAATTGACTGGATTCCTGTTGGTATTTCCTCATCGGTCTTGACAAACTCCCAAACGCTAGCTCCCAATTCACGGGGCTTGAGCAGTACATAAGTCCACGACTTAGTGTTCATGTGCCAACTGAAAGCCCCTGTAGGACTAAGAATACCTGTGGCAGTATTTCCCTGGTCGGTAGTAATCTCAAGAAGTTTCCAAGGATAATCTGTTCCCAATCGCAGACGTTGTCCTTCAGCATCAGCATCCACATAAGCTGGTGTATTACTCTGTTTGTTACGGATACTCACAGTACCGTCCTCATTCTTTATAATGTACCAGCGGAAGGCATCTGTCGACGAGAGTGTCTTGGGCTGCACGGTTTTATTGTTGGCATCGGCGGCAGCATAGTATGTTGTATAATAAGCATTCTTTATAAGATAATAATGCGAAGGATCCAGGTCTGGGGTTCTCTTGGGCATTGCCATAAATTGTTCAAAGTGGCTTTCGATGTCAAGATAATTCTCCCTGCTTACTACATCTTGAGACAAATAATCACGAGATGGATTGAGTACATTAGTAATAAGAAAATCCAGAGCTTCGTCGGTTAAAAGAATACCTGTTAGGGATTCGGACTCAGCCATAATTCGCTCTGCTTTTTCAATGATATGCATAATCCACTGACGATAGTCCGTAACCTCTATGATGCGCCAAGTACCTGCATAGCAGAGAGTGGAGTCGAGCGAGGATACCATTGTTAGCGTGCTGCCCGAGAGTTGTGCGTATAGGTTATAGATACCTGATTTAATATTGACTACACCAGGAATATAGGTAATCTCGCCAGCAGGTTTGATAGCTTTGTGAATAACAATCTGGCTACCTGTTGCCTTGTCGGCTTTTGCTGTGCCATTGGCATTTTGTGGAATGCTGATGGCATTACCCGTAAGAGCACTGACAAGTTGGTAAGTTCCATCGCTTTGAGGCACAAACTCCCATAGCTCCTCGCGTTCGGTCTGTGGTGTATAGTGAATAGCTATGTTTTTCCCTTTGGCATAAAGCGATGAACCATCGAAACGGTTACGGAAATAGGTTGATGCACTTACAATCTGGTAGTAACGTTCAGCCTCTGGCAATACTATGGGTGCTTCCTTATAAGCCTTCAACTGACTGCGAAGTGCAGCCAGCAAATCACTATTTTCGGGTTGGGCCTGAAGATTTAAGAATGCCTGTTGCAAAGCATCGTACTCTGATTGTTGAGGATAACCCACAGCACCAGGATTACTTTGGTTAAGAATTTCTTCCGCCTCGGCTAATGCACGGGAAACTGGTGTTTGTTCGGCAGGTTCAAAATAATGAGGAGCATACGTTATTTCCTTTGCCCGAAGCACGTTGGCCTGATGCTGAAGACGACAATAAAAATCAGCGAAGTTTTTCTTATCCTTGGGCAGCCAGGCTATTTCACTCAAAGCCAATAAACGTGGATAATACTGGTATTCAGCTTCACTATTTGATGTACAACTCTCTGTCCACAGATTGGCCTGCGTACCAAGAACATATTTCTCGCGTCCACTAACTGTGGAACGTGGGTCAAAATTATACACATTTTCAAGACTGTTCACACTGCCATCGCCATATCCTCCCATGTATGGACAGTCTATCTCAAGATTTTCGGGATTAAACTGCAACAGGTCGAAATACAGAGGACGTGTTGGAACCATTATACTATAAAGGTCTTTATCTGCAGCCTGACGGGCATAATCAACACCACGCCAAGACATAACAACGGGTTTCACACTATAGGCATTGTTCCAATGAGCCAACAATTCGTCCCATACCACTACAGTCTTACCATATTGGTCACGCAGGAAACTACCCAATACCTCTACAAGCCAAGGCTGAAGGTCATTTACACCACTCAGTCCCTCACGTTGAATGCGTCGCTGACAATCAGCATTTTCTTGCCAGGCAGTGGTGGGACACTCGTCACCGCCAAGATGCATCATTTCATAAGGGAAGACCTCTGCCAGATGTCCCAAGACGCATTTCAGAAAATCTATTGTCTCGTCCTTGCCTATATTCAGGATATCTCGACTTACGCCACCCTCCGTCATCACCTCAATCTTCTTTTCCGGATGACAGCCCAATTCAGGATAAGCCACAATGCACGCTGTCATGTGACCAGGCATATCTATTTCTGGAATAATCTCAATATTACGAGCACGGGCATAGGCTACAATTTCTCGCAAATCATCCAGGGTATAATAGCATCCGCGACCATACTCTGTATCATCAAAGAATTTATTACCCGATGTGGGGTCATAAACAGTCAGCGAAGCCTTACGAATAGCTCCAACAGTGGTAAGAAGCGGATATTCTGGAATCTCTACACGCCACCCTTGGTCATCGGTAAGATGCCAATGGAAACGGTTCAGCTTATAGACAGATGCCATATCAAGCAACTTCTTCACCTCTGTTTTATCAAAGAAATGGCGACTTATATCGAGGTGAAAACCACGATGCTGCATAGCGGGAACATCATTAATCGTGAGCAATGGCACTTCCCATGCTGCTTCAGAAACAGTTTCCTTTGCAAAGATAGCAGTAGGCATAAGCTGTCGTAAAGTCTGCAAAGCATTGAAAAAACCACCGTAATCAGCAGCACGCACCTCTATGCCATTTGCCTTAATATCGAGTTGATAAGCCTCAGCAGAAAGTGTTTTGTCGGGAATCAGGTTCAATTTGTTACCCTCTGCTACATCCGATGTTATAACAGCCACGTTTATTGCTGCCGTCCGCTGCAAATCTTCAGCCAGTTGGCGGCCCAACATCAAAGTGGAATCACTAAAGCAAACGATTGACCCTAATTTATGCAAATCAAACGTCCCTTCCCCCATTGTCACAGCAGCAGGGTAGGGCACGACATTTATCTTAGGTAGTGAGAGTGAAATATCATTTTCTGCCACGAATTCAATAGGAGCATTTGCATCAGACGATTTGTAGAGCCTGATGTCGTTACGCAGACCTATTCCACCCCATGAATTAAACGATTGTTCTGTGTTGGTGAATGGGGTAATGGTATAGTTAGAACCGCTGGCTTTTATCTTAAACAGTTGTAAAGATTCTGGTATATCTGTCGCACGTACTTCCGAACCCTGAGATGTACCTGTAACATAGAGTTGCAAACCCGATTTGTTGGTGAAAGTATATCCTTTGGAAGCAGATCCTTCCACTTTCCATAGCTGATGGCCCTTTCCCATAGGGATGAGAGCCTTACACACCATACCTTCACCATTAGCTCCCACAACAAAGTTACCTTGAGTGAACTTCAGATAATACCAGTATTCGTTTGAATCATCACTCAATTTGGGAAAGTTTGCTGCCCAAAAGTTCTGACTCAGCACCAGCGATAATAACAGTAAAATGATTTTTTTCATCTCCGCCTAAAGTAATATAATTCGGGCCTTTCCAAAAGAATAGGCCCGAACCGAATACCATTATTTATTTCACTACTATCTTCACACCATTAACTATGTATATACCAGGTTGTACATTACGTAAATTATTCAGGTTGCCGCTCTTGCTTACCATACGACCATCTATGGTATAAATTTTACCAGTCTTGGCCACCTGTTGCAGAACGGTACTGATACCATCCTCAATGTTATCGTTAAATTCAATTACCAAATCTGTCTTGTTGGCAAATTCCCCGGCTTCAGGATTAATATCGGTGATGTAAACATTGTTGTCACCTACTTTTGTATCCTTGTCCTTGAAGACGAGAGCTTCTTCTGCATGTCCACTACCCACAGCCAGGAAATTCTCCTGTATAGCCTTGCCATCGAATGTACCTTTTAGGTAACCATCGGTCTGAGGCTTCTTAACAAGGTTGAAGCTGAAGCTGAAGTCGGAAGGTGCTGCATCGTCAGGTCCATCCTCAGGATAATATTCACCAGAAGCAACATAAAGGAACGGACGACCTGCAGGAACTTCAGGATCGGTAATCTGACCTAGCGTAATCTTCACATTTTCTTTCTTGTTATCTGCAGGAGTGCGTTCAATGCCAGAAACAGTCCAAAGTTTACCCTGAGTAGGATCCTTAACCGTAATGGGAACAGGGAAGCAACATCCATAAATATTACCTGAATTGAAGTTCATCTTAAAGTCACCAAAGGTGTAGTTAGCAGCAACGTCTTCCACTTCTTCAACAAAGAAGCTACCACGGCGACCGTCAGCATCAGTCCAACCTGCACCTGACTTATTACCCCAAGTACAAAGAACAGTTTGGTTCTGAGCCAAATGCAAAGGACTCATCTCCTTACCCTCAATGGTCTTGACGAAGAAGGCATTCTGACCATAACCGGAAATTACCTGCGTAAAGAGACCGGGCTGTACACTCAAAGTGGTGTTACTATGAAGGAAGAGACCCGTAGCCTTGTTCTGAATGGCATAAGCACTATCGCCAATATTCACGAAGCGGAACAGAGCCATATCCTTATCGTTCAGGAAATCCAAATCTATACCATGCAATATCTGACCAAGAGCAACCTCATTCTTATCGATAGACTCTATGCGGTTACCCTTCACATCATCACCGTTATCATTCTTACCCAGCACCACAATCTCACGTTTAGCCACAGCAATATACTTACCAAAGTTACCTTCATTGTATACGCCCAGGGTAACGGGATAATCAGGATAGGTGTTGTCTATCCAATAGTTGGGATAGTTACCATCTTTTTTCCAATTATACTTATCATATTCTTCTTCAGTACCGAAACGGATGGTATACCATTTATCTGTTTGAACAGGAATAGCACTTTGCTTGATGTTTTCTACTGCAGCATCTATAGCGTCAATCTGAGCCTGACTTCTTTCTGCCGTATAAACACCACCTTCGTCGTAGGCCTTGGCAGCATCAATTACATTTGCCAAATTTTCACCCGAACTGTTGTCTCTCCAGAAACCAGGATTCGTACCCAGTACAATAATATTATCGGCATCCTTCACTTCCTCAATCTTCTGGCGCAAGGGATTTGGATCTACATACATCTTAATAAACGCATCGTAGGCTGTTCTCAACTCGTAATACTGTTCTGCAGTCACTTCTTCGGGATCTATATCCTTCAGTTTTTCAAGTATAGCCTCCAATGTTGTAGCCACATCGCCCATCATGTGATATTGGCTGGTAGCCGGGTCAATAATTTGTATAGGACTGGGATAAAGCTGGAATTCTGCCAGATGCCAGTAACGGTTGCCATCGGTATTGGTTTCACCATACAGGCGCAGATATTTTTTGCCCTGAGGATTGAATCCATCTGTAATAACCGTCTCACCAGCTGCATTGAACGGGGTATCGAACTCGGCAAGTAATTCCCAATCGGCTGCTTCGGCCTGAGGATCGTCACTGCCATAGAAACTCCAACTTGTCGGATGGTTGGTGGTACATACCGTCTTTTGGTCGTAGTTGTATAAACGACGGGTAAACTTCATGCAGATAAGATCATAGGTGGGTTCGTTCAACTCAATCTGCAGATACTGGCGATCTGTATTGTTGTTCCAGTTTGTATGCCAATAAGTCAACGGATTACCATCCACCAGATGTGCAATATTGCCTTCCCAATCATGAGGTGCACTCCAAGGTGAACTCAACTGACTCGCATTTTCAATAAGCGGACTGCTATAAGACTGGTCTTTGGCTATTTCCAGTTTCTCTATGGCATCATCGCAAATAACCTTGAAACTCTCTACCATTGCCCCATGGTCCTTGAAAGGTGCATAGTCTTCTATGATTTTTAGGGCAACATCTTCATCAACAGGCTCAAATACCCACTCCGAAACCCTGTAAACATCGTTTTTCCATCCAATTATATCATTTTCTACACCCGTACCATATCCACTAGTGGCAGAGATACCATGACCAAGCGGATGGAACAGACAACCATTATCCTGTGTAGATACACGTAAGGTTACACAAGCATTGCCTTCCAGATTTTCTACCAAATCCACAGAAATAAGGTTATTGCTCTCCTTCGACATTGTCAGATATGAAAGTGAATTGTCCCATTTATTGAAACGGGCATCTGTAGCACAGTTCACAATATCGAACAAACCATCCACATTTGTTATCTTCCACAACGACGGGCAGTCACTATCCACATCCTCAGGTGTGCTCCAACGAGCAACAATCTTGTCACCTCTATAAGTACTATACATATATTTATTTACACTTACATCTTCATAGATAGGCATTCCATCGTCGTAGAATTCACCTGTGGGAACACTATTTATAAAGGTAAGAGCATGACGCAAGCGATAGTAACCATCTGCCAAGGTAAACGGTATTACGGAATCCAGTACGGCCTGATAGCTAGTCTTAATAAGTTCTATCAGTTCTCGTATTTCATCTACATCGTTCATATTATCTGCATCGTCCACAGCTTCCATTGCCTCTACAAAGGCTTCAACCGCTTCAGCTGTATACTGACCAGGTGCTGTTCCAGTATTAGCTTTAAATTCATCTATATACTTTTCGTATTGATAATACAAATCTATAAGTTCGTTTTTGGCTGATGTAACTTCATCAACTAACGTACAAGGATAAAATTGCAGTTCAGCCAAATGCCAGTATGCCTTACCACTGATAGTAGCATCGGCATACACACGCAGATATTGATAACCCTGAGGGTCGAAACCAGCGGTATTTATTTCTTCACCAGGTCCATTGTAGGGAGTATCGAATGTACCCAGCAATTCCCAATCATCTTCTTGTTCATCAGGATCGTTACTACCATAGATGCTCCATTTGGTTACGTGATCTGCAACACAATAATCCTGAGAGTTGTATTTGTGAACACGACGGGTGAACTTCATAGAAATCAGTTCTTCATCGATAGGCTCTATCAGATTTATCTGGACATAGTGTCTGTATTTATTAGTATCACCATAGTTCCAGTTGGTGTGCCAATAGGTCTCGATGTCCTCGTCGATTAAGTGTTCCAGATTACCCTCGAAATCATGAGGAGCATTCCATGGGGAACTCAACTGCTCTACATCGGTAATCAATGGTTCCGACTCGTCCAGTTCATAATCATACCCAGTTTTGTCTGTTTGGGAAAATGCTGTTGAAACTAACATTCCCATCAGCAAAATCAAAAGAAATTTTAGCTTTTTCATAAGTTTATGTGTTAAATTAGTTAGTATTTCATGTAAATTTACTCACTTTAACGTATACTTATTCATTAAGTAATTAAAATTTAACTAAAATTATTAATAAATATGTAAATACCTATGAAAACTGAATATAGTTATATGTTATAAACCCAATCGGGCGGATATTTCCAGCATGCGATTGATGGGTCGGATGGCTTTTTCTGCAATTTGTGGGTCAACCTCTACCTGAGGCCACTCGTATTTCAGACAGTTGTATAGTTTCT
This sequence comes from Bacteroidaceae bacterium, assembly GCA_017617235.1. GTDB lineage: Bacteria > Bacteroidota > Bacteroidia > Bacteroidales > Bacteroidaceae > Physcousia. The sequence continues at coordinate 40,985 of JAFZWQ010000008.1, forward strand.
GCATCGTCACCAACTTCATGTAGTTACATTCGTTGCAGGCACATGTGCTGTCGTTGGGTGGGGCAGGGATGAAGGTCTTTTGTGGACAGCGCTTCTGCATCTCGTGCAGAATGCCGCTTTCTGTAGCTACAATGAACTCTGTGGCATCGTCCTCGATGGCAAACTTCAACAGGGCTGCCGTACTGCCCACCTTGTCTGCTACCTTCACCACTGGTCCCTTGCATTCCGGATGCACCAGTATCTTGGCCTGGGGATGTGCTGCCTTCAGATTGAGTATTTTCTCCAGCGAGAACTTCTCGTGTACATGGCAGGCACCATTCCACAGCAGCATGCTTCTGCCTGTAATGGAATTGATGTATCCACCCAGGTTCTGGTCGGGTGCAAAGATTATCTTCTCGTCCTTGGGGAACGATTCCACAATCTGACGGGCATTGCCGCTGGTCACCACCACATCGGTAACAGCCTTTGTGGCTGCTGTGGTGTTTACATAACTGATAACGGTATGGTCGGGATGCGACTTCACAAAATCCTCGAAGGCCTGTGCCTCGCAGCTTTCTGCCAGCGAACAGGTGGCATTCAGGTCGGGCACCAGAACAGTCTTATCCGGACACAGTATCTTGTTGGTCTCGCCCATAAAGTGCACACCACACATCACTATGATTTGGGCATCCGTCTTTGCGGCCTGTTGTGCCAAAGCCAGCGAGTCGCCCACAAAGTCTGCAATATCCTGAATCTCACCATCCACATAGTAGTGAGCCATGATTACGGCATTCTTCTCACTTGCCATACGGCGGATCTCAGCCTTCAGGTCTGTGCCTTCCGGAATGGGCTCGTCAACATAGCCCTTGTCTTTCCATTCCTGCTTTATCAACATTTCAATATTATTTTATTTTTATTATTTCTTTTATATAGAATCTTATAATGATGATGATGGGGTGTCGATAGTGTAGATAACTTTTTGCTTTTTTATTTGGATATTAAGTTATTGTGTTGGGAACAAAAGTTATTGTATTACTTATTTACATCACTCACGGCCACCTATCGGTTTAATATTGAGTCAGATATTGCTTTATTTCTATTACTTATTAACACGTGTTGATATCTGCAAAGTTAGTAATTATTTTCTTTTTTAGTGATGAAAACTCAAGAAAATAATGTGAATATTCAATAATAATTATGGGCCATTGTTAATAATTCGGGAATATGAATCCTTTATTGCCATTTTATTTGTACTTTTGCACAGGGTTATCAACACCCTTTGTTAATAACTGTGATGACATGAGAAAATTAAGGATAACCGAGATGAACCGCCTCTCTGTCGAGGAGTATCGGGAGAGCCAGAAAACCCCTCTGGTGGTGGTGCTGGACCATGTACGTTCGCTGTATAATGTGGGCAGTGTGTTCCGCACAGCCGATGCTTTCCGACTCGGGGGTGTCTGTCTGTGTGGCATCACAGCCCGTCCTCCCCATCCAGAAATCCACAAGACTGCCCTGGGTGCAGAAGATTCTGTCAGCTGGCAATATTTCGAGCGTACAGAGGACTGTGTAGCGTGGCTCAAGGAACAGGGGTACACCGTTATGGCCATCGAGCAATGCGAAGGAAGCACACTCCTTACGGAAATTGAAAATGGAAAATTGAAAATGGAAAATGGGAAGTTGGCGGTGGTGCTGGGAAACGAGGTGAAGGGTGTGCAGCAACAGGTGGTGGATATGTGCGACGGCTGTCTGGAAATTCCCCAATACGGCACCAAGCATTCCATGAACGTCTCTGTCACAGCTGGCATCGTCATCTGGGAGTTGTGGAAACACCTTACGTCAAACGCAAAATGAATCAACTATGGCATACACAGAAAGTTACAGTCAGTCAGAAGAATACAGGCGCGATGAACTGATCCGTGCCATAGAACATTCCATCAAGAACCTCACCCTCCAGGAACTCGAAGCCCTCTACTACGACATGTCCACCAAGAACTACATCTGGGAGTGAAAAGAGAAATCAAACACAACCAACATAGGCGTTCATTTGCACACGACTATCGGGCCATAGGGATATATATGGTGACAATGGTTGTGGAGGGGCGAAAGCGCATATTTGGATATATCGATGGTTTTGCCAAGGGAAAGGTTGGAACAAACGAAGCGCCACACATGGTGCTATCGGAATTTGGAAAACGGGTATTATTGGAGGAAATTCCTAAGATAAATAACTTTTATCCAATGGTGGAAGTATGGCGTGTGACAATTATGCCAGACCATATTCATTTGTTGTTGCGAGTAAAAGCAGAATTACCAGAAGGAAAACATTTGGGAACAATCATTAGGGGCTTTAAGACGGGTTGTTCACGAGCATGGTGGCAATTTGAAGACGAAAAAAAAACCAGCGGAGATACGCAGGGCACAACAGCAGGTAACAAGAAAGAGCCCACCGTGCCCGAGGTTTCTCCCTCGGAAATATCACCCACTGTGCCCGAGGTTTCTCCCTCGGGAAAAAAGATAGCAAAAGAACAGCGCCCAGTGCTTTTTGAAGCGGGTTATCACGACCGTATTATCAATCGCCCAGGAATGTTGAATAATATAAAGCGCTATATGGCAGAGAACCCTTTGCGGGCCTGTATTCGCGAGGAATGTCCAAAACTGATGGAACGGCAACTGCACCTTTTGATTGCAGGACGCGAATATGCGGCTTTCGGAAATCTCTTCCTGTTGAAATATCCCCAAAAGGAGCAGGTATTTTTCCACCGTAGGGATAAAGCCACAGGACAACCAACAGAACTTACGGAAACCTATCAACAAGAGCGAGCACAGCTTATTCGACTTGCAGAAGAGGGCACTGTGCTTGTAACGCCTGGTATATCCAAGGGTGAAAGCCTTATTGTCAACGATGCACTCGAGAATCATTTGCCACTCATCCTTGTTCAAAAGGAACCTATCACTCAATATTGGAAACCGTCACAACGCCGTTTCTATGCATGTGCATCGGGACGACTGCTCATCCTTGCCCCATGGAAATTAGATGAAGATTCAGATTATGGACGTTTTCATCGTCTCAACGACCTTGCCAAGGAAATATGTGAGGCAACAGAGACCCGCATCCTTAACTATAACGACCTAAAAAACCCCACTCCCATCATACCGGGAGCGGGGAAGTAGGGTAGTTTCAGTAAAACTTACCTTGGGTAAATTACAAAACGGTCAGAATCTTCAATCTTTGCTCCTGTGCCTGGTATAAACCAAACAGGAGGTAAGAAACTCAACCAAAATTTAAAATTAGATCTGTTCAGTCCTCGGACATGAATGTCACCAGAAACTTTTATTTTTTCGCCTCCTTTATTAATATATAAAGGTCGTATTATTAGTCGTCCTTCTGATCCAGATATATTGGATTTTCTAACTTGAAGAACTTTGCATGTAACTGGACAACCTATTAGATCTTTATTTGGTGCATTAACAACTGTAAAGAATGGTTTTATATCATTCAGGTTTACATTCGAAGAATTTATGCTAACTAATGCCTTTATTGTAATTCCATCATCGGCTTCATTTATATTAGCATCCTCATTCTTTTTTACATCGTTATTATCTTTTTTTTCATCAGATATTTGTGAAGAAATAATAGTTATTGGTTTAGGTGGAATAGGTTTAATTATTGGCATCTCTTCGTTAGATAATGCCACAATCTTTCCAAATTCATTCCAAGGAGCCTTTTTCTTATAAATATCTACAGATTTTGCAGGTACATGTAAAGTAACATCATTGACATAAGAATTTTTGAAAGCAGCTTGATCTGTCATTGGTATTTTTTCCGCATAGCAATATACATCTGTCAACTCGGAACAATTTTGGAAAGCACCACTACTTATATTATTAACACTATATCCAATTTCAATTTTTTTCAATTTACTGCAATTAGAAAAAGTTTTGTTTTCAATAGTCGTTACGTAGTTTGGGATGATTATAGAATTCAAATTTTTACATCCGGCGAATGCTTGTTTTCCAATGCTTGTAACATCGCTTGGAATCTCTATTGAAGTTAGTTTATTACAATCAGCAAATGCTTTTTCAGCAATTGATGTAACAATATATGTATTCCCCTCGAATTTAATATCATTGGGTATAACAATATTGCCAGAGTACTTATTAGTTGATGCTATAACTTCTGCAGTTTTACTATTTGTAAAAATATTAAAGTAGATACCATCAAGTTCGGCTATTAGTTGACTCCATGCACACATCGGCAAGAATGTCAAAATGAGTAATAAGAGTTTATTCTTCATAAAACTGCTTATTTAAGGTTTAACATAATACCTTTTATCTATCGGAAATATGATAAAAGACACTGCCTCTTATAATTCTATTTGATATTCATCTGCTACAGAGAATTGATTATATACAGTTCCAGAAGGAATAACTGCATTACCACCTTTTTTTGCCAAATATGCCAAGCATGGTGCGAATAATAGTAATCCGACGCTAAGCCCAACAGCAAGTACCTTAGTATGTTTGTTTTCTCCCTCCTCGGAAACTGTTCCAGAAAGATGTATTGTCTGGCCGTCCACACTTGTTGTTGAGAGATTCTTTAGTGAGATAGAACCAGGTTTTCCAACTCCTTTAGCTTTTTTGGTGACAACATTTGCATTAACACGTGTACCTTTTTTGATAAGCACTTTCCCATCCGATCCTTTTACATCAGCATCCACAATGGCATCTATTGTTTCATTTGTCTTACTCGATATTTCAGACATTGTGCGGATGTAAACAACCGTTCCTCGTGTGAGGGGAGACGATGCAAAAATTGTGAGATTCAACACGGCCATTGCCATAAATAAACAACAAATTCTTTTCATAATTGTAATGTTTTATTGGTTAATAATAAATAAGGTTAATATAATAATCAGTATTTGGATTGGACACATAAAAAAGACGTGGACAAATTACTTCGTCTACGTCATCTGAGGTATTGGGGATAACCTATATTGCTTCAACGAGTAAATGCCCACGCCCGACGGCGTGAACTATCTACTTCGGTTCTTGCAATATTATCTTCAAATTCCCCAATTGTCAGATGACAAGAATCAAAAGTGGATGTTCATCCTATATGTCCATGTTAATCAATCTCAGCCCATAGGCAATTCTGTTTTATGGTTTAGTAGGTTAATAGCTTATTAGCTTAACTCGCAGCAAATATAGTGATAGTTTCCGATACAACAAAGGTTTTGCCTTGTTTTCTTGCGATGATTGGTGACTAGAAAGCTGGTGAAGGGCAGGGCTACTTTTTTATTTAGGTAGTTTAATGATTCATTTTCAATATGATAACGAAAAAAAATTTTGGGGGTGTGACAATTCGGACAAATGGACAAGCATTTTTTTTCTCCTTCCCCCAGCCTCGAAGCCTCCTTGATGGGATTTGAAAACAATAGTTTAAGTAAATAATATTGATTATATATAATATTTTATAAGTATATATTGATTTAATTATTGATGATAATAATTATCGATAATAATATTTATTCAATAAAATGAATATTCAATAATATATATCCTCTAATATATATAGCCCGCCGCGGAGGGGGTGTGCAAAAATTAATTGTCCATTTGTCCGAATTGTCCGGATTCTGCAAATCACCCCCTCGCGAACCGTCTCACAATGCCTTATGAGACGCGTCTCAACGCTAGGGGCGGAGCGTTACAACGCTAGGCGGGTAGGGATAGTATCGCTCCGTGGGTAGGGATAGTAACGCTCCGATGAGGGTGATGGGAGGCGGGGTTGTGGGGATTGGGATGCAAGTTTTTGGGAATTTGGATACGTTGTAAGGAGAAAAGTGGTATTTTTGCGGAAAGAAAAAGCAAGGAAAGGTATGAAGACGGAACATGTAGGGTGTGCGAAGCGGGCTGTTGTCATAGGTGCTTCGTCAGGCATCGGCAGGGAGGTTGCCCGCCTGTTGCTGGAGGAGGGTTGGACGCTGGGTGTTGCTGCCCGCAGGGTGGATTTATTGGAATCCATAGGTGCCGCTGCCACAGCTGGGATAGATGTGACGCAGGAGGATGCTGCGGAGCAGTTGCGCAGTCTGATAGACAGGTTGGGGGGTATGGATTTGTTCTTCTATGCATCGGGTATTGGCAAGCAGAACCGTGAGCTGCACGAGGATATTGAGCTGGCCACGATGCAGACGAATGCTGTGGGGTTCACCCGCATGATAGGCGAGGCTTACCGCTATTTTGCTGAACGGGGTGAGGGGCACATTGCTGCCATCACATCGATAGCCGGAACCATGGGTTTGGGGCCTGCTCCTGCCTATTCTGCCACGAAAGCCATGCAGAACGTCTATCTGCAGTCGCTGGAACAGCAGGCAAATGCCCGTGGGTTGAGGATTCGTTTTACAGACATCCGTCCGGGTTTTGTGGACACAGCCCTGCTGAGTGGCGATTTCCACTATCCCATGATGCTCAGGCCTGAACGGGTGGCCAGGGAGATAGTGAAAGCCATAAAAGCGAGGAAGCACATCAGGGTGATAGACTGGCGCTATCGCCTGCTGACGGCCCTGTGGCGCAGGATTCCCAATTGCATCTGGCGAAAAATTAAATTGTAGGGGGATTACAGCACACCTGCCTCGACCTGGCGCACAACACGTTCTGTGAGTTTGTCGTCGCCCTCTGGGTCGTATTCCTTCTTCAGGCTGGCTTTGAAGGTCCAGGCGAATATCTGGTAGAAGGCAGCCCGTGCAGGTCCCATAAAGGCTTTAATTACCTCGTAACCCGACTGGTTGCACTCGCGGTCTATGAGTTTGATGAGCAGCTTGCCCTGTGAATAGGTCAGCTTCTTCATCTCAGGCTTGTAAGTCTTCATGATGTCCTTCTCCACCTGTTTGATGTGCTCGCTCTTTGCCTTCTTGTCAGGCAGTTTTTCCAGCACCTCGTAGGTTTCCTTGATGAGGACATTCACCTCCTGAGCCAATGGCAAGACGCGCTTTACGTTGTAAACCAGACGGTTGTACTGCAACTGCTGTTTGCGGCTCTTGAAACGCAGGGGCTTGTAGATGGGCAGTTCGGGCATGAGGATGGTCCAGATGGTGTCGCCATCGTAGATATAGTCCTTTCCGGCCCAGTACCAGGTTTGTCTGCGGGCACTCTTGAACTCCTCGCCCTTGAAGTCCTGGATTTCCAGACCCTCGTCCTCCACATTCTGCGCCACACACAGGGTGGGAAGGAGCAGCAGTAATATGATAATGCGCATCTTCACGGCAGCAAAGATACGCATTATTTTTATTATGGGGTAATGATGAAAAATCTTTTAAGAAAGATTAAATATCAGCAACATTTATTATACAAGATGACGGATGATATCCTCGCGATTGCCAGGCAGATAGTCGATGACGGGGATTTCAATCATCGTGTAGCAACCGGGCTGCTGCTTCATGCTGGCACGAGCCACGTTCACCAGCACCTGTGCCGTCAGGGCAGGGTTGTTAATCTTCATGTTGAACTCGAACAGCTGGTTGTGGGTCTGTCCGCTGACACCCTTGCGCACCAAGTTCACACCATGACCAACATCGTTCAGGGCATCCACGCTGTCCACCTGGAACACGTGGGTCTCGTCGTTGGCAAAGTAGGGGTCGGCCTTGATGGCAGCAGTAACCTCGTCCAGATTAGCACCTTCCTCCAGCTCTACATACACCATGCGGCGATGTATGCCCTGGCCCACGGGAATGGTCATCGAGAGAGCATCCTTGACACCAGCCTTGGAGCGTACACATACGCTGTGACCCATCGAGCGGCCAGGTCCGAAATTGGTGTAGCTGATGCCCTTGGGAGCCAGACTCTCCATCAGCGTGCGCACAACACTGTCGCTTCCTGGGTCCCAACCGGCAGAAATGATGCTGACGGCATTGCCTGCCTTTGCTGCCTTATCGAGCGAGCGGCGCAGGTCCACAATCTTGGTGTGGATGTCAAATGAATCAACGGTGTTAATGCCCTTTGCCAGATACTGGAGCGCATATTCCTCGACACTGCGGGTGGGAGTAGCCAGAATTGCCACATCCACCTTGCCCAGCTCGTCGATGTCCTTCACCACCTTGAAGCCTTCCAGCTCCTTGGGCAGATTCTCTGCACCCTTGCGACGTACAACGCCTGCAATCTCCATATCAGGAGCTTCCAACAATGCCTGAAGGGCGTACTTTCCAATATTGCCATATCCCACGATGGCCACGCGAATCGCGGCCCCATTCCCTTGCCCTTCCCGAGGGAAGGGAGTAATTACTTTTGCTTCCATAGTTATATACCTTATTTATATTATAATATTACGTTTTTATCTTAGTGTCAGTATATACGCCCTCCCCGAGGGGAGGGATTGGGGTAGGGGCTTTCAATCTTCCATCTGGAACATCGGGTCCCAGGCAGGCAGGCGAACGGGCTTCTGCTTCAGCATGTCCAGTACCGACTGGGGGCAGTATTTGCGGTTCACCACCACACGGAACATGTACTCGCGGAACCACTCGTCTGTCATAATCATGTGACCCTGGAAACCACTCTTCTCGCCCCACGAGTTCTCCACCTTCCATTTGGTGGGACGACCGTCCTTGTCCAAGTCAACAGCCACAAGGGTCATGGCATGACTCGAGCCAGAGTCGCGTGTCTGGATGCGCTGCTTCTTGTTCATGCCAAAGGTGGTGCCAAAGAGGTCGGCATAGTTGAAGTTCTTCAGGTCGAGCAGGCCTGTCTGGCGATCCAGCTGCTTGCCCACATCGCACGAGAAGTACATGGGCACACTGTCCTTGAGCGAGGCAATGGCTATGGGTGCCAGATCCTCGATGTCCAGGTTCACATACAGCCAGTTGTGTCCATCATAGACGTGACGGTCCATGTCAATCTCATATACCTTATTATATGGGCGGCTGGGGTCGTTCATCAACATCACATAGTCTGCGTTCAGGTCTTCCTCTGGGGCACAAACTTCCTTGTAGAACGACAGGGGAGTGTATTGCTTGGGTTCGCTCAGGTACTTGCCATTCTTGTCTTTCGGAGCCCATGTGAACTGCTTGACAGGTTCGCCATAGGCAATTACCAGCATGCGATAGACGGTCTTCATCTCCTGCACCTTGTAGGCCTCGAGCTGTTTGACGGAGGCACCTGCCTCACTCTTCTCGCGCAGGTTGATGGCTATCTCACGCAACTTGCGGCGCAGATGACTGTCGAACTCGCTGGTGTTGTTGGCAATGTAGGTTTCCGGCATCACGTCCTTGGGCACTAGTCCATACTTCGTTACCAGGTCGGCAACACCTGTATAGGTTCCTCCATCGCTCAGGGGATTGCCCATCAGCCACTGCACCTGCTGGGAATCGATGGCTTCCTTGCGGGTGTCTATAATGCCCTGCAGGAACAGGTTAGCCTTCTCCAGTTGGTCGTAGAAAAAGAGGTAAACGTGACTGAAAATGAAGTTTTCTATCTTCAGGTTCTTCATGGCACGCTGGCGCAGGACATTGGTGCCTGTGAACAACCAGCAACGACCAGAGCTCTGCTGGTCTGTGATGCCTGTGTTCTTTACCTCCACAGAAAACCACGTATCTTTGGCTTGGGGGTTGTTTTGCTGCAACGTCATCTTGCTGATGGTGCTCGACTGGATGGCATTGCGCAATGCACGTTCGGCAGGTGTAGCCTCTGCCTGGTTCTCCAATTGCTTCAAGACTTCGGGGGTGATGGCTTGCTGAGCCATTGCAAAACTGCAGCAAAAAAGGCCGAAAATAAATGTTTTTCCTTTCATATTGTCATTATTTGTCTGCAAAGTTAATACATTTTGCCAACATACTTATCAAAATGAAAGATAAATATGCCCTTTATACCCTAATTTCCTCAATTATGAGTATATTTTGCCGAAAAGGGAATGGAAATTCTGGTGCATTTGGGTAACGAGCTGTTCGAGGGACAGCTGACGGAGTTGGGCCACTTGGGCATAGAGTTCACTTATGGGAACTTGGGTTTCCTCGTCGGTTTCCAGCAGTAGGCGTTCCATGGGGCAAGCCAGCAGGGCTGCTTCGTTGAAATGGAATCCGAAACTGAAGTAGAAGTTGTGGGGCAGTAATTGCTGGAGTTGCTGGGCGTTTCCACGATACCCGTGCCAAATCCATGGTTGACGGGCCTTGAGTTCACGACGTATGTGCAGCACATCGTCTATGGCTCGGACACAATGCAGGAAAAGGGGTTTCTGGAGTTGCTCGCTCAGTTCTACCTCCTCGCGAAACACCTGCAGCTGCAAGTCGTATGGGGTAGAGCACACTTTATCAAGTCCACTTTCGCCAACGGCTAATAGAGAATGAGAGAATGAGTAATCGCGAAGCGCTTGCGTAGAGAAACGGAGCAAGAAATTGAGAGAATGAGAAATGTCTTCTTCCCCTTGGGCATGATCTGATAGGAGTCTCCAGGGATGACGACCACGGGTGTCTGTGCCATCCTGAATCACACGTTCGCCCCTCAGCGAGGGATGATGTGCGTGAAAATCAATATAATTTTCAATTTTCAATCTTCTAATCGACGAAGTCGCTTGATTCATTCAAGAATCTTCAAGGAACCGGATCATAGCCACTACCACCCCAAGGATGGCAACGCAGGATGCGACGAATGGCCAGATAGAGTCCGCGGATGGGACCATGTTTTTGGATAGCCTCTACAGCATACTGGCTACAGGTGGGAGTGAAACGGCACACAGGGGGTGACAGCGGAGATATGAAGCGCTGGTAGAAACGGATGGGAGCAATAAGCAAACTGCCTACTGTCTTACTGATGAAAGAGACGATGTTTCTCATGCTTCTAAATTTTCACTGATGCGCTGGAGCAAGTTCTTGACACGTGACTCGATAGTGCAGAAATCGCTGAGTTCATCGCTTATCCAGATGAAGGCCAGGTCCAGACTCTTGCCCTGCATGGAAGGAGCATCGAGCAGAATCTGTTTGTTGAGCCTATAGGCCTCGCGGATGAGGCGTTTGATGCGATTGCGGTCTACAGCATGTTTGAAGTGACGCTTGGAAACGGTAATGAGGAGCTGCGTGGGCTGCTCCTCATCCTTTTTCCTGAAAACCACTCGCAGGGGATAGGCTGAAATGGCCCGGCTACCTGCAAACAGTGTTTCTATTCGTTTTTTGCTACACAGTCGCTCGGCTTTCCTGAAAGTGTGCCGCGACTGGTTTGTCATCCCTGGTTCTCCTTAATATAGTCGGCCAAGGCACTGGTGATGCTGGCGTATTTGGGGGTGGGAGCTTCCAGCTGGATGGTCAGACCTGCATCCTTGGCTGCCTGTGCCGTGTGTACGCCAAAGGTGCCAATTGCCATCTTGTCCTGCTTGAAGTTGGGGAAGTTCTTCATCAGGGCATTGATGCCACTGGGGCTGAAGAAGATGAGCATATCATAGTCGAAAGGCTCGTCGTTGGTGAAATCATTGCTCACCGTGCGGTACATAACGCCTTGGGTGTATTGCAACTTCTTGCTTTCGAGCAGCTCTTCTATCTCGGTGCTGTGTACATCGCTTGTAGGCACAAAGTATTTCTCATTCTTGTGCTTTACCATCGTGGGCAACAAGTCGTTGATTTTTCCTGTCGTACCAAAGAATACCTTGCGCTTGCGGTATTGTACATACTTCTGGATATAGAGTGCCACGGTTTCCGTGATGCAGAAGTATTTCATGTCTTCGGGAATAATGACACGCATCTCCTTGCAAAGATTGAAGAAGTGGTCGATGGCGTGACGGGAAGTGAAGATGATGGCCGTATGGTCCAGGATGTTGATTTTCTGAGCGCGGAATTCGCGAGGGGTCAGGCTTTCCACTTTAATAAAGGGGCGGAAAACAATCTCTACGCCATATTTCCTCTCAATGTCAAAGTAGGGCGACTTGTCAGAGGATGGCTTTGGCTGCGATACCAGAATCTTCTTTACCATTATTGTACTAATTGTCCTAATATTTTACTACCAAATTTTCGGTAACGATGGCCAGCAACTTCCATAAGGCGAGTAGAGGCATCAATTCCAAGGCGCAAAGGTACGCAAAAAGATGGAATATGCCATGCTTTTTCGAAAAAAAGATGCTGTAGGCCTTAAAAGAAAGTATAATTTTAAAAATTAGCAGGATAAAAAGGAAAATCCAGATGGTTTTTGCGAAAGGTAAATGGAAATAGATGAAAGTGAGCAAAAGTGGGAAAAAGTGCAATGCTTCGACAAAAATGAGATAAGAAGCGCTGTCGTGCCACAATTTTTGTTGAGATTTCGGAAAGAATATCCAATTGATGAAATTGGTGATTATCTGCTTTGTGAAAAGCATGACCATGCAACTTACTATATAGGTGCCCAACAGCCAATGGGGCGACAGCTGGTCCAGGAAGGTGTGGAAACGGTACTGGGCATAGGAAAACATGGCCAGTCCGCCCATGAAGGACATGATGAAGATGATGAGTATGCGGGCTTGCACCTCGTATCCTGTTTCTATGGCAAAGAGGCCTGTATGTTCGCGAGGGGCTGCAAAGAAATCCTTGGTTTGTTGCCTCAGCTGCTTCCGTGTCTTGTTGAAGGCGAAGACCAGAATGGCCATACAGATGATGAGGCTGAAGGATACCACATCGTCGCGCCAAAGTTGATAGGGCAGGGGCTCTGCACTCTCGCCCCAGGTGCGATAGGGAAGTTCCGTATGTAGCAGGTTGTTATCGGAGAAGTAGCCCGAGTATTGCTTGGGATGGAATCCGCTCAATGCCGATGTGCTGTCGGCACTCGCTTCCAATGTATCTATAATCAAATCTTCTCCCAACTCTCTTACTTCTTACCTCTATATCTTGGCAAACCGTCTTATGCTTTCATCGATGAGAGGCGTTGTGAATACCATGTCGATAGCTTCCTCGGCTGTGGTGGCTACTCGCCAGATGTCGCGATGTGCATCCCGCATGAAATTCTCCTGCATGGAGCGTTCCAGGTGTTTGAGCAGATAGTCGTAGTATCCATCAATGTTCATGATGATGATAGGCTTCAGGTAAACCCCCAGTTGTTTCAGGGTGATGATTTCAAACAGTTCGTCCAAAGTTCCACATCCGCCAGGCAGCACAATGGCTGCGTCCGTCATGTCGTTGATGGTTTGCTTGCGGCTTTCCATATCCTGGGTCTCGATGATTTGCGTGAGTCCAGTATGGTGCCAGTTCTGTTCAATCATAAACGAGGGAATGACACCTATCACCTTACCACCTACCTCGAGGGCAGCATCGCTGGCAGCCTGCATCAGTCCCATGTTGCCAGCACCGTTTACTTGGGTGACGCCTCTGAGTGCTAAGCCGCGTCCCAGTTGGCGAGCCACTTCGTAATAGATGGGCTTGATTTTGGTGCTCGATGCACAATATACAGCTACGCTCTTTATGTCGTTCATGTTGCTTTCAATCTTCAACTTTCAATCTTCAATTTTCAATCTTCAATCTTCAATCTTGAAAGCTTCCTTGATGCGTTCTACATAGTCGAGTTTTTCCCAGGTGAAGAGCTCTACTTCCATGGTTTTCGTCTCATTGTAGAGTGAGGTGTAGGTCTTCTTCACTACCTGTGGTTCGCGGCCCATGTGTCCGTAGGCAGCTGTCTCCTCATAGATGGGATTGCGCAGTTTCAGTCGCTGTTCAATGGCATAGGGACGCAGGTCGAACAGTTCGCTGATTTTCTGGGCAATCTCGCCGTCTGTCATTTTGACGTGACTGCGTCCGTAGGTATCCACAAAGATGCTTACGGGTTCTGCCACACCAATGGCATAGCTGATTTGTACCAGCATTTCGTCTGCCACACCGGCTGCCACCATGTTTTTGGCAATATGGCGTGCGGCATAGGCTGCAGAGCGGTCAACCTTAGAAGGGTCTTTGCCAGAGAATGCACCACCACCGTGTGCACCCTTGCCTCCGTAGGTATCCACGATAATCTTGCGACCCGTCAGTCCTGTGTCACCATGAGGACCTCCAATGACGAACTTACCCGTGGGATTCACGTGATAGGTTATCTCGTCGTTGAAGAGGCTAAGCACCTGTGGACTCTTGATGGTTGCTTTCACACGTGGAATAAGGATATTGATGACATCCTCGCGGATTTGCTGCTGCATAGCTTCATCGCTGGCAAATTCATCGTGCTGGGTGCTGACTACAATAGTGTCGATGCGCTGGGGACGGTTCTGGTCATCGTATTCAATGGTCACCTGACTTTTGGCATCCGGACGCAGGTAGGTCATTACCTTGCCTTCGCGACGGATGTCTGCCAATACACGCAGCAACCTATGTGCCAAGTCTAGGCTTAACGGCATGTAGTTCTCTGTTTCGTTGGTGGCATAGCCAAACATCATGCCTTGGTCGCCAGCACCTTGATTCTCACGGTCTGCACGATCCACACCACGATTAATGTCATCGCTCTGTTCGTGAATGGCAGAGAGCACACCACACGAGTTTCCTTCAAACATGTAATCGCTCTTGGTGTATCCAATGCGGTTGATAACTTCGCGGGCAATGCGCTGGAGGTCAACGTATGCCTGAGATTTCACCTCGCCAGCCATGATGACTTGACCTGTGGTAACGAGTGTTTCGCAAGCTACCTTTGATTCAGGGTCAAATGCCAGCAATTTGTCCAATACGGCATCGGAAATCTGATCGGCCACCTTATCGGGATGACCCTCGGAAACGGATTCTGAAGTAAATAAATAACCCATAGTCAATTCTTTATTATATTAATAATTCACGATGGGAAAGAGTCAGGCTTGGAATGCATGATGAACAGTCCGTTCATCGTTTTAGCATTTTTTATTGTGGTTGCAAGCAGCCCAAATCTGTCCACATTCTTTCTTTTATCTTTGCAATACTGAAAAACGGAGATTGATTGCTCGCCCTCCGTTTTCAGTACCCAGAGCCGGGGTCGAACCGGCACGGGTTGCCCCACTGGTGTTTGAGACCAGCGCGTCTACCGATTCCGCCATCTGGGCTTCTTTGCGGGTGCAAAGTTAGTGCAAATTGAGTGAATAACCAAATTTTTATTTGAGTTTTTCCGAAATGTAGCCTAAGTTCGAGGCTCAAAGTGACTCAAAGTTAGGTCATTTCTGCGACACAGCCAAACTTTTCCCTGTTTTTTTAGTTTTTCGACCTTAGATTGATGCCAAGATAGAGTAGTTGATGCCGTCGCATTGAACGGATGTGGTTTCCTTGTATTACTAAATATGAAATATCAAATGAAAATATAAATTATTTGATAAAATATTTGGTAATATATAAAATAATTGATAACTTTGCATCAGAAAACTAATAAAACGACGCAAATGGACGCAAGAGAAATACTGAAAACCCTCATCCGCGAGTATGGTGGCACACAGAAGGTGTTTGCCTCGATAATTGGTACCACACAGCCCACCATAGCGAACTGGATGGCGCAAAACCAAATTCCTGAGGGTGGCATTGCCAAGATTTGCCGTGCATTGCCTGATGTCTCTTTCGAATGGCTTACAGGACAGGAGGATACACCCCGTAGCGGCTATCAGGATGAATCAGCAGCCGATGCAATGCCGATGGTGGGAAAGCCTTATTATAATCGTATGCCAGCTAGTGCAGGTCAGTTGACGATGGGCGACAATAATGTTACCACTGAGCGTATTTATATTCCAGGAATCCAAGTGTCAGCTTATTTCCCTGTAGTGGGCAATTCGATGGATCCAACCATACAGAGTGGTGACATCGTGGGCATTCGTCAGTTGGACAATCTGAGTCGCATACGTCCTAATGACATATACCTTATTTTTACGCGCGATAACGAGCGTATGCTCAAGCGCATCAAGGGTGTCAACGGTAACGACCCCTATCTGACGCTCTATAGTGATAATCCAGCTTACGACCCCTTTCCTGTGCTGAAGGAACAGATTCTAATAGTCTATAAGGTCGTTTGTATTATTAGATCTTTGGAATAACCGATAAAAACAATATACTATGGAAAAAATCATTAGACTCATGACCAATGGTCGAACTATCCATGAACAGACAAAGTTGGTAGAACAGATGAACGAGTTGGCAGAATACATCGGTGTTGCCCTTGCCTGCACGACTGTCCTTGCCGCCATGACTATCTTTTAGGTGAGTTTATTTGAAATTTCGCTCACTTAATCGTATCTTTAACCTTTGGTTTAAAATACTCACGTTTGGAAAACTGCAAACATTTTTGCGTTTTCGCTCACTTAATCGTATCTTTGCAGGCGAAAACTGCAATGAAATGAAACAACGCGTTCTTTTTCTGATTCGCTACTATATACTCAGTGTAGCTCTCTTTCTGGTAGCTAAGGTGGTGTTTATGCTGACCAATTGTGCCAGTCATCCCTTTCGGGCGGGCGACCTCTTCGATGTACTTGCTCATGGATTCACCCTTGACCTTTCCACAGCGCTATATTTTCTTATTATACCCCTGTTAATCACCATTGTCAGCATATGGTATACAGGACGTGGACTCACTTGGGCCTATCGCCTATGGGCTGTTGTTACGGCGATAGCTTTTTCGCTGGCCTTTGCAGCCGACACAGCCCTTTATCCTCATTGGGGTTATAAACTGGATGCTTCGTGCCTTCAATATTTGGCTTCTCCCGCCGCCGCAGCGGCGAGTGTGCCAACATGGCAACTTATAATGGGCCTTATAGGTCTTATAGCTCTTATGGGCTTTATCGGATGGGGTTATTGGAAACTGTGGCAACCCCTGAAACGTCTGAAACGTCGTTGGCCTTATGCCTGTCTCTGTATTTTGAGTATTCCCCTGATATTCATTGGTATTAGAGGAGGTGTGGACAAGTCTACCACCAACATCGGACAGGTTTACTATTCACAAAATGCTTTTTTGAATCATTCGGCTGTGAACCCTGTTTTCAGCTTTCTTTCTTCGTTTGAAGGTTCTATGCGCAGCGATGTGCATTATGAATTTTTCAATAGCGAGCGGTGCGACAGCCTTTTAGTTGGTGTTTTCGACACCCTTAGCATACAGCCCGATACCCTGTTGCGTACTCAGCGTCCCAACATTGTTTTGGTAATGTTGGAAAGTGCTGGTGGACAGTTTACCAAGATAGGTGGGCGCGATGATATCATGCCGAACTTTAATCGCCTTTGTGATGAAGGTATCTATTTTTCTGAGTGCTATGCTAATTCGTTCCGTACAGACCGTGCTACAGTCAGTATTTGGGGTGGTTGGCCCGCCTTTCCTACAATCTCTTTACAGAAGATTCCTGCTAAGAACCAGTCATTACCCGGTATTGCCCGTTCGCTGTGTGAGGCTGGGTACGATAGTCATTACTATTATGGTGGAGATATAAATTTCACTAAGAAAGGAAGCTATCTTGTCAACGCTGGTTTTGAACGTTTTACATGGATGGAAGATTTCACCCGTCAGGAGCGTAAAACAGCTCAGTGGGGTGTCTGCGACAGTATTGTTTTTACTCGCATTCTGCAAGAGATTCGTGGGTGGTCGGAAAATGAAAAAACGCCCCATCTCATCGGTTATAATACCCTTTCGAGTCACGAGCCTTGGGATGTTCCCATACAGGTGCTTGATGATAAGGTAGAGAATGCTTTCTACTATTTGGATCAGTGCATTAATCATTTTGTCACAGAACTACGCAGAATGCCACAATGGGACAATCTGCTCTTGATTTTTATACCTGACCATGGTGTGGTGCACAATGGGTTGGATGAAAATTCGCAGTTGAAAATGCATATTCCCATCTTGTGGATAGGTGGTGCTGTACGTCAGCCTCGTGTGGTGGATGTGGTATGCAATCAGAGCGATCAGGCTGCGACCCTGTTAGGACAATTGGGACTGCCCCATGGGAAGTTCCGATTTAGTCGTGACGTTTTCTCGCAGAACTATACACAACCCTTTGCTTATCACACCTTTAATAACGGATTTTCTATGGTGGACAGCACACGTTTTGTGGTTTATGATTTAACCAGTAACCAGACTGTCGTGGGTAACGCTCCTGACCTTATTGAACGGGGTAAAGCTATTCTGCAGATTACTAGCGAAGATTTGAATCTACGGTAATTTCGTAAAATTCATTACTAACACCTGTCGTTTTAGGTTCTCTTTTTCTGGAAATTGCAAATATATTTGGCCTATGGCCTTATTTTGTCACGACTCAGCAAAAGAAAATCATTTCCTTTTGCGTTCGCTGCTCCAAAATTTGCATTTCCGCTTAATTTACACTATCTTTGCGCGAAAATTACAACCATCTAAAAACAATGGCAAAAGAATACAACTTTAGAGAGATTGAAAAGAAGTGGCATCAGCGTTGGATAGAACAGCAGACTTATCACGTCACAGAAGACGCCACACGTCCCAAGTTCTACGTACTGAATATGTTCCCTTATCCCAGCGGTGCGGGACTGCACGTTGGTCACCCTTTAGGCTATATAGCCAGTGACATATATGCCCGTTACAAGCGTTTGCAGGGCTTTAATGTATTGAACCCCATGGGCTATGATGCCTATGGTCTTCCTGCGGAGCAGTATGCCATCAAGACGGGACAACACCCTGAGAAGACAACATTTGCCAACATCGACCGCTATCGCGAGCAGTTGGACAAGATAGGTTTCAGTTTCGACTGGGATCGAGAGGTACGTACCTGTACCCCCAATTACTACAAGTGGACGCAATGGGCGTTCCAGAAGATGTACAACTCGTACTTCGACGAGGAACTGCAGAAGGCACAGCCCATTGAGAAACTCATTGAGAAGTTCAAGGCAGAAGGCACATGGCCTGCCGATGAGAAAGAACAAAGTGAACTGCTGATGCAATACCGTCTGGCTTATCTGGGCGAAACCATGGTGAACTGGTGTCCTGCCTTGGGCACCGTACTGGCCAATGACGAGGTGGTAAATGGCGTCAGCGAGCGTGGCGGTTATCCCGTAGAACAGAAGAAAATGCGCCAATGGTGTCTGCGTGTCAGCGCCTATAGCCAGCGTTTGCTGGACGGTCTGGAGACCATTCAGTGGAGCGAGAGCATCAAGGAGACACAGAAGAACTGGATTGGACGCAGCGAGGGTACTGAGGTAGAGATTAAAGTGCTAGACAGCGATGTCGATTTTACCATCTTCACAACTCGTGCCGACACCATGTTTGGTGTAACCTTCTTTGTTCTGGCTCCTGAAAGTGAGTTGGTGGACAAGGTGACCACTCCCGACCAGCGTGCTGCTGTTGACGAATACATCAAATATGTTAAGAGCCGCACCGAGCGTGAGCGTATGATTGACCACACCGTAACAGGTGTTTTCAGTGGTGCCTACGGTATCAACCCTATCACTGGCGACAAGTGTCCCATCTATGTGGCAGAATACGTGTTGGCAGGTTACGGAACAGGTGCCATCATGGCGGTTCCTGCTCATGATAGTCGTGACTATGCTTTTGCCAAGCACTTCAATTTGCCCATCATTCCATTGGTGGAGGGTGCCGATGTTAGTGAGGAGAGCTACGATGCCAAGGAAGGTATTGTGATGAACTCACCCATCAGTCCAGATAAGAGTGTGAACTATGATGGAGAGAGCCTGAACTTGAATGGTAAGACCATCAAGGAGGCCATTGCTGAGACCAAACGTTTTGTAAAGGCTCACAACCTGGGTCGTGTGAAGGTGAATTACCGTCTGCGTGATGCTATCTTCAGTCGTCAGCGCTATTGGGGTGAACCCTTCCCCGTATACTACAAGAACGGTATTCCACAGATGATTCCTGAAGAGTGCCTGCCCATTGAGTTGCCACAGGTCGACAAATTCCTTCCTACCGAGACTGGCGAGCCTCCATTGGGTAATGCCACCAAGTGGGCTTGGGATGAAAAGAACAAGAAGATTGTGGAGAACAGTCTCATCGACGAGAAGAACATCTTCCCCATCGAGTTATACACCATGCCTGGCTTTGCGGGATCAAGTGCTTACTATCTGCGTTATATGGACCCCCACAACAATGAAGCTTTGGTAAGTGAGAATGCAGCTTCCTATTGGCAGAATGTAGACTTGTACGTGGGAGGTAGCGAGCATGCTACGGGTCACTTGATTTACAGCCGTTTCTGGAACAAGTTCCTTTTCGACTTGGGCGTTAGCAAGAAGGATGAGCCCTTCCAGAAACTCATCAATCAGGGCATGATTCAGGGTTGGTCAAGTTTCGTATATCGTCTAAGAAACACCAACAAGTTTGTCAGCTTCGACCTTTTGGAAGAGAAGTACGACGATGCCAAAAAGAAGAACCTGTACTACTATCAGGGAACGGAAGCTGACCCTGTATATGCTGATATCAGTATGGTCAATGGTAATGTGTTGGATGTAGAGAAGATACGTCAGTGGACACCCGAGTTCCGCGATGGTGAGTTTATCCTGAACCAGAACGGCCAGTACATTGTCAGCCAGGCTATTGAGAAGATGTCTAAGTCTAAGTATAACGTGGTGAATCCCGATGATATCTGCGAGAATTATGGTGCCGATACGTTGCGTCTGTACGAAATGTTCCTGGGTCCCATCGAGCAGTCTAAGCCTTGGGATGTAGCAGGTATCGATGGCTGTTTCCGTTTCCTGAAGAAGTTCTGGGGTCTTGCTCAGAATATTCTGAATAACCAGAGTACTCAGAATAATCCGACTGCAGAAGAGATGAAGGCTCTGCATAAGCTTATCAAGAAGGTAACTGCCGACATCGAGGAGTTCTCGTACAATACCAGCATCTCTGCCTTCATGGTAGCTGTGAACGAACTGTCACAGTTGAAGTGTGCAAACCGTACTATTCTGGAACAGATGGTTGTATTGATAGCCCCCTTCTGTCCCCACATTGCTGAGGATTTGTGGGAGGCTTTGGGACATCAAACCTCTGTTTGCGATGCCCATTGGCCTGTTTTCGACGAGAAATATCTGGTGGAATCAATGGTGAAGATGCCTGTGCAGTTCAACGGCAAAGTGCGCTTCACGCTGGAACTGCCTGTTGATATGCCTAAAGAGGATGTTGAAAAGGCTGCCCTTGAAAGTCCCGATGCTGCTAAATACCTCGAAGGTCAGCAGATCGTTAAGACCGTTGTGGTGCCTGGTCGCATTATCAATATTGTAATCAAACCTCTCTAATTAATACTATGCTCTAATACTATGGCACAAACTAAAATTATCCACAAAGTATGGGATTTCCTGAAGGATTTCCTTTATCTGAATTTGGGTATGGCAATCTACATGGCTGGCTGGACCGTGTTCCTCTTGCCATATCACATTCCCACTGGCGGATGGGTCGGCGTATGCTCCATTCTCTACTATGCAACGGGTTTTCCCATGACTTATGCTGTGTTGATAGGTAATGGCATTCTGCTCTCTTTTGCTTTGTGGCAACTGGGCTGGAAATTTACCTTAAAGACGGGTTATGCTGTAGTTTCGATGGCTTTCTTCCTGGAAATTGGACAGCGAATGATGACTGGAGACGATGGTCAGTTTATCCAGATTCTGGGACCAAACGAATCCACAATGGCCTGTGTGTTAGGTGCTCTCATTAATGGTGTGGGAGTAGGCCTTTGTTTTCTCTCTGGTGGCGTTACAGGTGGTTGGGATATCGTGGCAGCCATTGTGAATAAGTACAAACCCATCTCATTCGGCCGCGTACTGCTTTATCTCGATTTGTTGGTCATAGGCTCCTGTTATTTCATTTTCCACGACTGGCGCATGATGGTATTCGGATACGTTACCTTGTTTGTTTATACCTATGCTGCCGATATGATTATCAACTCGGCAA
Organism: Bacteroidaceae bacterium; assembly: GCA_017617235.1. Lineage (GTDB taxonomy): Bacteria > Bacteroidota > Bacteroidia > Bacteroidales > Bacteroidaceae > Physcousia. The sequence continues at coordinate 62,726 of JAFZWQ010000008.1, forward strand.
AACAGGATGTCCAGCTCATCATCATGACATCGAAGGGAGAGTTGTTGGCTCGCATTATACGTGAACACACGGGGCACACCATGACCCAGTTGAATGGTGAAGGATGCTACAGCCATGCTCCCATAAACGTAATGTTGCTGATGGTGCATCGTCACGAACAAATCAGTGTCTTACGCCTGATACAGGAGGTTGACCCAATGGCTTTCGTTTCGTCGAGCCGTGTTGAGGGCGTTTACGGATTAGGCTTCAATAGAATTAAATGATAGAAAGAGATTAGGAGAAATTGCGATGATTAAGGACCTGATATTCTCTTACTTTAAAATATTCATTGGACTTATTGTTTTTTCAATAGGCTATACCTGCTTCATGCTTCCTTATCATATTATGAGTGGTGGCGTGGCAGGTATTTCTGCTTTGATATTCTATGCAACGGGCTTCCATGCCAGTTTTTCCTACCTCATTATCAATGTTGCGCTGGTGCTTATGGCACTATACACGTTGGGTTGGCGTTTTTGTTTGCGTACTGTTATTGCCACTATTGCAGTTTCCTTCAGTATCGACCTTATACAGAGCTATATCACGGAAGTCGGACCAGATGGAACAGAGCAACTGATGCGTATGGTGGGTGACCAAAAATTTATGGCATGTGTCATTGGTGGAATGTTGGAAGGACTGGGATTGGCTATTGTCTTCCTGGCCGGCGGCAGTACAGGTGGTACAGACATTATCGCCTTGACGGTAACGAAATACCGTAACATCTCCCTGGGGCGTGTAATGCTTTATATGGACATCTTCGTAGTGGGATTGTCTTATTTGCTTTTCCGTGACATCGAGACACTGGTGGCCTGTTACATCACCCTCTTTATCAGTATAAACGTAATAGACTACGTGGTAAACGGCGCACGCCAAAGTGTACAGTTTACCATCATTTCGGAAAAGTATAGCGAGATAGCACAAGCCATTAGCGACCAAGTAGAACGTGGTGTTACTATTCTTGATGGAGAGGGTTGGTATAGCAAAGAAAAACGTAGCGTGCTGATTGTCATGGCTAAGAAGCAAGAAAGCCGCTTGATATTCCAACTTATCCGCGTCATCGACCCTAAGGCTTTTGTGACCATGAGCAATGTTGAAGGTGTCTTTGGTGAAGGGTTCGATAAGATTAAGAAAGGCTAAAGGCGAAAGACAAAAGGAAATGGAAAAGGAGAGACCTGTTCTGATAATGGCAACCAACAACGAGCACAAGTTGCGCGAAATACGCCAGATATTGTCCGATAGTTACGAGGTAAAGGGGCTTGCAGATATTGGTTGTCATGAGGATATTCCTGAGACGGCCGACACGCTGGAGGGCAATGCCTTGCAAAAGGCCCGGTACGTTCACGACCATTATGGAGTGGATTGCTTTGCCGATGATACAGGTCTTGAAGTGGAGGCTCTGGATGGTGCACCTGGAATTTATACGGCTCGTTTTGGATATCTGAATGGATATGGAGATAGTCACGATTCAGATGCCAACATACGCTGTTTGCTCGATAAGTTACAGGACACCCCCAATCGCAGGGCCCGTTTCCGTACAGCTATTGCTTTGATTAGAAAAGGTGAGGAACATCTATTCGAAGGAATTGTTGAAGGAGAAATCCTAAAGGAAAAGACAGGGACAGATGGCTTTGGCTACGACCCCATCTTTGCTCCGATAGAAGCCGGTGTAAGTTTTGCCCAGATGGGACCACAGGAGAAGAACCACATCAGTCATCGTGGTCGTGCCACCCAGAAACTGGCTGCCTTTTTGCGTACAGCTCTTATGCTTCTCCTACTCCTGATGTTTTTGCCAATCCGTGCTCAGAAGATAGGCGAATGGCAGGTGTATCCATCCTATTGCATCGCCTCAAAAAATATAGCAGTGGGGCAGACCGTATATGCCTTGTCTATTGCCCAAGAACAGGTCTATACCGATCCCTGGCAGACCTATAATCTTTTGCGCTACGACAACGAGGATACTTCAGTTAAGACCTACAATAGCTTAGAAGACCTTAGTGACCAGTCTATCAGTCATATCGCGTATAGTCGGGAGTCAAAACGACTCATTATCGTGTATGACAATGGCAACATCGACCTGATGGATTTGGAAGATAATGTCCAAAACATAGCCAGCCTGAAAAACAGTTCATTGAACGGCAAGAGCGTGAATTATATAGCTGTGGAGGGCTGTATGGCCTATCTGTGTACGGGCTTTGGCTATATCACAGTGGATATGGCAGAAGGTGTTATTCGCGATACGTATCGTTTGGATGTAAATGTCCAGGCCCTTGTTATCCATAATGATAAGGTATATTTAGGTACGGACGATGGATTGTATTGTTCTACAAGTGAAAACAAACATCTGCTTCAGAATTGGACCAAGCTTTCTACATCCAATGTTTATCGGCAGATGGTGGTTTTCGATGATGCCATCTTTGTTTTGGATAACACGGGGATATCTCGTTTCCAGGAAAGCGACAACACTTTCGTCGATGTTCGCAAAGATAAGAGCATAAAATTCCTGACGCTGGCAGATGGTAAGATGGTTTGTGCCAATCCGTCCAACATTTATTTGTACACCAATGCTTCGCAGTTCAAACGTATTGAAATGGAAAACCAATGGCAGGACCTTTCTTATAGTTCTGGAATATATTGGGCCAGTGTAGGAACAGAAGGTCTAAAGGGTTATAAATTAGCCGATGGAGCCTTTGCGGAGACTGTAGGAAAAATCCAGCCGAATAGTCCAGTACGTAGTTTGGCCTATCGCATGCAGTTTGTAGGCGACCGTCTGCTAGTGGCAGGTGGTATCAACAGTCCTTATCCCATCTATCGGCCTGCAACTGCCATGTATTTCGAGGATGGGAAATGGACGAACTTTGATGAGGAAACACCCGCTCAGCAATATCCCAACCTGCATCATTGGAACACATCCAATTTGGTGCAAGACCCTGATGACCCTACACACCATTTTGCCAGTCCTTATCGTACAGGACTTTACGAATACCGAGATGGGAAATTTGTAAAGCTCTACAACTGCGATAACAGTCCCTTGCGACAAATTAAAAATTACGGTTTGAACTATGTGGGTTGCACTTGTCTGCAATACGATGGCGAGGGTAATCTGTGGATGACCAACCAGCAGACGGATACCATTGTGCGCATCTTGCAACCTTCGGGCCGTTGGCTTTCCCTGTATTATAGCGAGATAAAGGAAACGGAAACCCCAGAGGATTATCTGTTCACTACCAGCGGAGTGAACTTCTTGTTGAATCGTCGTATGGAGGGACGTGGTTTCTTTGGTTTCCACACCAATGGCACATTGAATACGGTACGCGACGATAAACATCTTTTGCGTAGTACCATTATCAACCAGGATGGTACGAGTTACAGTCCCGACCAGTTCTATTGTATGACAGAGGACTTGGATGGACGTGTGTGGTGTGGTACACAGATGGGTTTGTTTGTCATCAATGATCCTACAACTTTTTTCGATAAAGACTTCACCTTTGAACAAATCAAGATAGCCCGTAACGATGGCAGTGGTCTGGCCGATTATCTGCTCTCGGGCGTAGCTGTGACCTGCATAGCTGTCGATGGTGCTAATCGTAAGTGGATAGGAACCAACTACAATGGTCTGTATCTGGTCAGTGCTGATGGACAGGAAATGATTCACCACTTCCAGGCTGCCGATTCTCCACTGCTTTCCGATAATATCCAGTGTTTGGCAATACATCCAACAACGGGACGCGTCATGATAGGAACAGATGTAGGCTTGTGCTCGTATGTCAGTGATGCGACGGAGGCCGAGGAGGAATTAAATGGAGACAGTGTCGTGGCCTATCCCAATCCTGTACGACCAGGCTATACGGGACCCATTGCAGTACGTGGGCTCACTCAGGACAGCGAGGTGAAGATATGCAGTTCTACAGGGCAGCTCGTGTGGAGTGGGGTGTCCAACGGTGGCACTTTTACCTGGGATGGTACAAACAAGCGCGGAAAACGTGTATCCAGTGGTGTATATCAGGTTATTGCCAATACTCGTGAGGGCAAAAAAGCTGTAGTATGCCGCATCATTGTCATTAAATAAAACATAAATTTGCATATATTACAGGTTTATCGTAACTTTGCTTGCGTATTAACCATAAACAGTACGTACTATGAGAAGAATCCTTATTATGAATGGCCCGAATCTCAATTTGCTGGGGAAACGGGAAACAGAGATTTATGGAGTGCACGACTTCAAGAGTTATCTGGAGCAGTTGCGTGAGCGTTATCCCAACGTTCGCCTCGATTTCTTCCAGAGCAACATGGAGGGTGCACTGATTGATAAGTTGCACGAGGCTGGTTTTGGTAAGGTCGACGGCATCATCCTGAATGCAGGTGCTTACACACACACCAGCATTGCTATCTTGGATGCCATCAAAGCCATCAGCACTCCTGTTGTCGAGGTTCACATTTCCAATGTTTTTGCTCGCGAGGCATTCCGCCACAAGAGCATGATCAGCGAAGCCTGCAAGGGTGTTGTAACTGGTTTTGGCCTCGATTCCTATCGTGTGGCTCTCGAGGGTCTGCTCGGATAAAACGCTACGCCTCTTTTGGAGTTAGACGAATATATCTGCGCCCATATCGACCCAGAAGGAGATTATCTCCATCGGCTTTGGCGTGACACACAACTCCGTCTGTCCTATGGTCAGATGGCCAGTGGTCATGTACAAGGTCGTTTGTTGAAGATGCTCACTCGCATGATACGTCCTCGGGTGGCGGTTGAACTGGGTACATTTAGCGGGTATTCGGCATTGTGTATTGCCGAGGGCTTAGACGAAGGAGCCGTGCTTCACACTTTCGAGGTGTACGACGAGCAGGAGGATTTCACACGTCCCTGGATAGAGGGTTCTGCCTATGCCGACAAGATACAGTTGCACATTGGCGATGCCTTGACTTTGGTGCCCGAACTCAATCTTTCCGATATAGATATGGCCTTTATTGATGCCGATAAGCGTTGCTATACAGCGTTCTATGAGATGCTGTTGCCGCGAATGCGAAAGGGAGGTTTCATCCTAGCAGACAATACTTTGTGGTATGGTCATGTGGTAGAGAGTGATACGCGCCAGAGCGACCTGCAGACGTTAGGCATAAAGGCTTTCAACGACATGCTGGCGAAGGACAATCGTGTAGAGAAGGTCATAGTGCCTGTTCGCGACGGCCTTACTTTGATTAGGGTGAAGGATTAAGTGTTAACGGTAAATAGTAAATTAGTTAGATGGATACAACAAGACAAAATAAGGTTGGACGACTGATACAAAAGGAACTCAGCGAAATATTCATGGCCGAGACACGTCGTATGCACGGTGTTTTGGTGAGTGTAAGCGCTTGTCGCATCAGTCCCGATATGAGTATATGTCGGGTTTACCTCAGTATCTTCCCCAGTGAACGTTCCGAGGAAATCATAAATAACATTACTGCCAACCAGAAACAGGTGCGTTTCGAGTTAGGAAACCGTATGCGACATCAGTTGCGCATAATCCCTGAATTAAAGTTCTTTATTGACGATTCTCTCGACTATGCCCAGCATATCGACGAACTTTTGGGGGTAAAGGATTAAATACTGTGGAATTGTGAATTACAGGTTGTTTATTGCCTGGCGTTATCTGTTCTCTCGAAAGAGTCACCACGCCATTAACATCATCTCGGGCATCTCTGCCTGTGGTGTTGCTATTGCTGCAATGGCCATGGTGTGTACGCTTAGCGTGTTCAATGGTTTCCAGGGATTGGTGTCCGACCTGTTCACAGATTTCGACCCGGAATTAAAGATAGTCCTATCCCAGGGACGAATCCTGTCTGCCAACGATACTGCCGTTAAGCAATTGCGCCAGCGAAAGGATGTGGAGGCGTTGACACTATGTCTCGAGGACCAGGCTCTGGTGGTGCGCGACGGCAAGCAGATTGTCGTCACGGTGAAGGGTGTCGATGATACTTTTTCCCAACAGATGAACCTTCCGCACTTGCTCTATCCTGAGATGGATGGGGATGTAACTCTGCATGCCGATGTGCTCGAATATGCCATTCCGGGCATACAGTTGGCCATGCAGTTGGGATTGCGTCCTGATTTCGAGCCGTCGCTCTTGCTTTATGCCCCCAAACGTGGCGAGCGGGTGAATATGGCTAATCCCATGGGCAGTTTCAATGCCGACGAACTGATGAGTACGGGCTATGTATTCCAGGTCAAGCAGGCAAAGTACGATGCCAACTATGTGATTACCTCCTTGGATTTTGCCCAGCGTTTGTTCGACCAGCAGGGACGCATCAGCCAGATAGAGTTGAAGCTGAAACCTGGCACCAGCATGCGTCAGGCCAAACGTGATATATCCAAACAGTTGGGCGACCGCTTTCAGGTCTTGGACCGCTACGAACAGCAGGAAGATGTGTTCCGCATCATGAAGATAGAGAAACTCATTGCCTATCTCTTCCTTACCTTTATTCTGCTCGTTGCCAGCTTCAATATCGTGGGTTCCCTGACTATGCTCATGATAGACAAACGCGACGATATTCAGACCTTGCGCAATCTGGGTGCTACACCTGGCGATGTGCGTCGTGTCTTCATCCTGGAAGGAAACTTGATAAGCCTGTTGGGCGCGCTGCTTGGCATACTCATTGGTGTGGGCCTGTGCTGGATGCAACAGCAATACGGATTAATCTCCATGGGGCGCAGCGAGGGTTCCTTCATTGTCGAGGCCTATCCTGTTTTGGTGCGCTTGTGGGATATCTTGCTTGTTTTCGTCACGGTGCTTCTGGTTAGTGCCTTGGTAGTGTGGTATCCCGTCCGTCGTCAGATACAATGATTGCCTCTCCTTTTGCCCGTCCTCTCTATGTGATGCTGAAGCCCGTGGGGGCGCATTGCAACCTGGCTTGTGCATATTGCTACTATCTCGACAAACAGCAACTTTATGCCCAAGTTCCCCAACATTTGATGAGCGAAAAGCTGCTCGAGGAATTCATCCGTCAGTACATCGCTGCACAAACGATGGACGAGGTGCTTTTTACCTGGCATGGGGGCGAGGCGCTCATGCGTCCCCTCTCATTTTATCGCAAGGCCATTGAACTGCAGAAAAAATATGCCGACGGCAAGGTCATCTCTAATTGCATCCAAACCAACGGCACCTTGATTACGGAGGAATGGGCGCGTTTCCTGCACGACGAACAATGGCTGGTGGGTGTCAGCATCGATGGGCCTCAGGAATACCACGACCACTATCGCCGTAACCGTCAGGGGCGGCCTTCTTGGGTGAAGGTGCGTAAGGGCATCGACCTGCTCAACCGCTTCCATGTAGAATGGAATGCAATGGCTGTGGTCAACGACCTGAATGGTGACGACCCTGTTGGTTTCTATCGTTTCTTCCGCGACGACTTGCAATGCCGTTTCCTTCAGTTTACTCCTATCGTCGAGCGCATGCCCGATGGCAGTCCTGCTCCCTTCAATGTTCGTCCCCGTCAGTGGGGCGAATTTCTCTGTGGCCTCTTCGATGAATGGGTGCGGAACGATGTGGGGGAGATGTTTGTGCAGCTCTTCGATGCCACTTTGGCCAACTGGGTGGGTGTGACACCTGGTGTGTGCTCGATGGCTCGCGGTTGCGGACATGCGGCTGTGATGGAGTGGAATGGCGACGTGTATTCCTGCGACCACTTTGTCTTTCCCCAGTATAAGTTGGGCAATATTCTCGAGACACCGCTTGTAGAGATGATGTACAGTTCCCGTCAAAACGAGTTTGGGCGGGCAAAGTACGAAAGCCTCAGCCCCACGTGCCGCCAATGCCCCTGGCTTTTTGCTTGCAATGGCGAATGTCCCAAGAACCGCTGGAGCCTGGATGCCGACAACACCACACCAACCAACTATCTGTGCGAGGGCTATCGGATGTTCTTCCAACATGTCGCCCCTTGGATGGAGGATATGAAAAATAATTTCACAATGGATAATTGACAATTGACAATTATTTCTTATATTTGTCCTCGTAAACCTTAAAACCTTAATATTATGGAACAGAATCAACTGAAACTTATTGTATCACAGTTCGACGTTAAGGGAACCGTGCAGGAAATCAAGCCCCTGGGCGCAGGCCTCATCAACGATACCTTCAAGGTGGTTACGGCTGAGGCCGATGAACCCGACTATGTGCTGCAGCGCGTCAACGAAAACGTCTTCCCCGATGTAGATATGGTCATGCGTAACATAGGTGCCGTTACCGACCACATCCGCAAGAAACTGGAGGCTGCCGGCGAGGACGACATCGAGCGCAAGGTGCTTCGCTTCATCCCTGCCAAAGCCGATGGTAAGCTCTATGCCGTAGTCGATGGTAAATACTGGCGCCTGATGGTCTTCATCCCCAATGCCATCACCAAGCAGGCCGTTGACCCCGAATCCAGCCGCGATGCCGGTCGTGCCTTTGGTCGTTTCCAGGCCATGCTGGCAGACATCCCCGTCCAGTTGGGCGAAACCATCAAGGATTTCCACAACATGGAATTCCGTCTCGAACAGTTGCGCGAGGTGGTCAGCAAAGACCCCGTAGGCCGTGTTTCCGAACCTCAGGTTCAGCTCCTGTTGCAGGAAATCGATGCCCGTGCCTATGACATGTGCAAGGCAGAGCGCATGGGACGCGAGGGAACATTGCCCAAACGTGTTTGCCATTGCGATACCAAGGTCAACAACATGATGTTTAACGACAAGAACGAGGTGCTCTGCGTCATCGACCTGGATACCGTAATGCCCAACTTCATCTTCTCCGACTATGGCGACTTCCTGCGTACAGGTGCCAACTTCGTGGCAGAGGATTGTGCCGATATGACGGCCGTTGGCTTCAACATGGAAATCTTCAAGGCCTTCACCGAAGGATATCTGGAGAGCGCCCGCTCCTTCCTGCTTCCCGTCGAGATAGAGAATCTGCCCTATGCAACAGCCCTGTTCCCCTACATGCAGTGCGTGCGCTTCCTGTGGGACTACCTGTCGGGCGACAAGTACTGGAAGTGCCAGTATGCCGAACACAACTTCGTGCGTGCCAACAACCAGTTCCACCTGCTGAAGAGCATCGAGGCCCACTATCCCGAAATGCAGGCCTTCATCCAGCACTGCCTCCAATAAACCCTCCAGCGCATCCTTATTGCAAATCCATAAACAACGCCTCCCCAGTACACTGCCCAGGGAGGCGTTTTTGTGAGTCAACGTATTTCAGGCAGAAAGATAATACGTCGCTCCAAGTGAGTTGGCACATGAACTCCGTCGGAGCGTCACATCCCTCCGCTTGACACACAATTGTGTGACAAGGGAAGCGATACTATCCCTACCCGCCTAGCGATGCATCGTTACCCGCCTAGCGACGCAACGCTCCGTCGGTAGCGTTGGGACGTAGTACTGAGATGCTCGAAATCTCAGACGAAAACGCAGAAAACTGAATCCTGTATGCTGTTTTCTGTATCCAATATGTGTTTTTCCTTGTATAATGTGTTTTTTCCGCAACAGCTTGATGTGCGCCAAATACAGGAAAAAACATCAGAACAAGGGGGCCTCGCATCTTTTTTTAGGCCTTTAAGAGCAAAAAATGTATCCATTTTTGCCCCTTTCCGAGGTTCTGTATAACGGGTGCAGTCGCTTTATCGATATCGTATCTCATTGTTTTACAGCCTTTTAGATGAAAATAGAATTGTTTGAGCGTTCCAGTTCCAGTTGTTCCAATTGTTTTTTGGAGGTACCATCACCCTTTATTATACTATATAACTAATTATATATTAATTATTTATAATATATTTAAAGGGATGCTGTATACTTAAATTATTTAATTGGAACTGGAACAATTGGAACGCTTAGGCCATAATCACTCATCTACTTTTCATAAATGTGTTTGGTAACTATAGTAACCTCCCACACATTTTTCAATTTTCATTTTGCATTTCACTTACTTATTCGTATCTTTGCCGTGTGACGATTGCAAATGATGTTAAATTAAACTGAAATTACCGCCTATGGGCTAAGATAACATAAAAGGACATATTGGAAGAAGCGTCCGCTTTAGTTCTTGTTTCTGAAATTCGCCAAAATAAAGAGACAATCAAGAGTAAAAGTACGGATGCTCACGCCGATGGCGTGGGCTTTTACTCGGATATGATTGTCGGGTGTTTGGCGATACCTCAGAAACGTAGACGAAGTAACAAGTCCACGTTTTCTTTTATGTTCAGTCTAATCATTATATGTGATAAAAAAAAATTTTAATATGATTATAGAACCTCGGTTATATTACGATACGGTTTCAAAAGTATTCTCCATAGATTCCACACATAATAGTGTAGAACTATTTAAGGCACATTATCGAGAAAACCTAAAATGTGGAAGAAACGAATTTATACAAGATCAATATAGAGTAATAATACAAACGAACTTCTATCCTAAAGCCCTTCAGAGGCAATATATTTATGTAAATATATACATCAATGATATTCTGATTCTCCCTCTATCATTGGCGTATAGGCCTAATGTCAGGTGGTGGTGTTATAATTTAATTGAAAACATATACTTTTCCGAATATAAAACACATAGTGGGAATGTCTCCATATATCCTAAAGAGCCATCAACAATTGTCAAACAAGGAGACAATATCAACTGGGAGGAAATACTCCTAATAGTTTGTGAAATATGTAATAACTATAAAGAGTGGATCTCTAACGAAGTTAGCTCCTTTGTAGATAAAGTAGAGAAACTTTCACATTTAGATTGGAGAATTTGTTCTATGGCGATATCTATGATACGTATCTATGATGAACTTGTTCCGGAGATTATTCCAATGTATCAACCTTTATTAGATTGCAAAGTATTGGATGCTATGAATGCTTTTTGGAAATATGTAAAACAAGACAAAGCATCCAATACCGAGATGAAACAATTGATGGAAAAAGGTGAAGTTATATGGCATTATATTCAGAACTATAAACTTAAAAACTAGTTATAAAATATGGAAAAAAAAGTCTTTATAGAAGAAAGTACCCCTAAAGAGAAAAAGGAACTAACACCCATGGAAAAACTTCAAGAGTCTAAATCAAATCTCATGTTGATTTCAATTTCATGTGGCATTTTTGTAGGTCTTAGTTCCCTAATTGTATACAATGCAGGATGCAAGGAGAGTGAAGTAGGAATATTTATTATATTCAACATAATCACGACAGTCATACTTTCATTAGTTTGGTATTTCCATCTATGTAAATATATAGATATTTATGTACCACTCAATGTGAATTCAGATCCACGAAGTAATGCCATAAACATCATCACCAAAGCTATAATGTTGCTTATTTTTATTGGAGTTACATTATTTATATGTAAGAAATGGCATGAATCAGGTGAGTCCGTAAAGAAAGAGATTGTTTCAAATCGCTCTTATAGGTATTATAGGTATTGAAATTGATGAATCGGACTATTACTTATATTCATTTAAAATAACTTATTATGGCAAAAACATTTATATGGTATGATATAGAGGGTTATGAACACAAATAAAGAGGTCAAAAATCTAAGTGCATATCTCTATGCGGCTTTAGCTGTCCTATTTCAGCCATTCTTCAGGGTTGCCTTAGGTAGAACGATATGGAATGCAGTGGATGTTCTCATAGCAATCATTTTATTTTACTTCATTGTGGAAGGATTCAAAAAGAAATAAATGAAGACAGACAGTTTTATTGAATTAGCAAAAGACGTTCTTGACTTTCTTTCCCCAAAAGGGAAACTGAGCAGAAAGGGTTTTATCTGCATATTTATCTGTGCAATTGTTTCTGTAGAACTATTCAGATTCCTATCGATTTATCTATGCAAACCCTTCGAATACAGGATAATGTTGTCCATTAATATTACTGAAACATTTGGACAAATTGGACTATTAACAGGTTTTTTTCCATTGACAGCATTAATGCTATATGACGGAACGGATGCGGCTGCAGTATGGGGATATGATGTGGGGTATGGATTTCTTGTTGAGGCCATAATCGCAGATGTACTTTATATATTGTATATCTTTCAATGTATAAAGCGTTGTCACGATATAGGTCGCGGTTGGTGGTGGTGCTTTATCCCTCTATTTAATCCCTGGTGGTTACTGTTTAAGAAAGTATGAAGTCAAATAAGAACGAACGATGAAACTATCAATTCTTATTCCAATTATTTGTTTGACATTTATTTCATGTAATAAGACGGATAATGGGAATGTAAATCACAGTTCCAGTCAACCCTATCAAGAAGATAGAGTAGAGGTATCCATATTTGATGACACGGCACATGTTAATTTAGATACATTGATAGGATGCTTTGATGGCAATAAAATGGACACACTCATTTGTGAGGGTATAGATAGTTGTACGGTTAGACTATACAGCACATCTGGCAAAATCAAGCCTCTGCAAATAGATAATGTTTTTGGAGTATTTGTACTGCCCGAGGGAGATTTAGATGGTAATGGAACAGATGACTTTGGTATCAGGACAGAGGGCTTTATGGGGAATTGGCGTGACTATAGCGTATATACGTTAGGTCAAGATGGCAACTGGAAATACTTGATACCTCCTATAATAGTTTATGCCAAGGATTTTTACGAAATTCTATCTATGGGTAAAGATGTTGTTAATCAATCAAAACAGAAAGGATATGTTGATGTCCGTTTCAGTAGTTGGCGCAATGACGAAATCTATATTGTAGATACCATCATTAAGGTTAATCCTCAACCTTTGAATAAACTTGAAGAAATAGGTGTAATTTATTAGTTCGCAATTCCAGGACACAGGAACAGGTAAGTGTCTCATGGGAAGAGCGATTCAAAATTATGGCAAAGATAATTTTTGAGATTAGTTGCTGATGGCATAGACGCCAAACTCGGCAATCGAGACCTCGCCCTTGTGGCGCAGGACGGTGATACGCACCTTCTCGGCTTTTACAGCTGGGAAGGTGTGCTGTTTCAGGCGACAGGTCTGGGCCTTGCCCTCGAATAGGGTGGTCCATTTGCCGCCCTTCAGATAGTCCAAGCGGTATTCCTCGATGGCACCGGCTTTACCTTCCAGAATGGTGACGCGATGGAAGGCGCGGTTCTTGGGAACGGAAACTTCCCACCAAGGTTGCTCCACCAACGAATGAGCCACCCAACAAGATGAGAAGTTATCGTCGTTAGCAAAGTCACCGATGTCGTAGTCGTAGCTCCAGCTGTACTCGGCAGGCTGGTGTTTGGCGATGTTGGGCTCGATGATGGGTGCTTCCTGAGCAGGGATGGGCTGCGTGGGACCCTGGTTCTTCCACAGGCTGCCAATCTGGCGGAGTGCCTCCAGCGCATTATCGTCCATCAGGCCTTCGCGATTGGGAGCCACGTTCAGGATGAAGTTGCAATAGGCGTTGTTATAGGGTTCCACATTCTCCTTCACCAGCCAATTCACGTCCTTCAGTTGGTCGGTGGGCATACTCTCCTTCCAGAACCAGGTGCGCTGGATGGACAGGCATGCGAGGGCAGGCAGTTGGTTTTCCGAGGTGCTGATTTTCTGTCCGGCTCCCTGCTCGTAGGACTTGATGTCGGTATAGAACAGGCCTTCCCTGGGATATTTGGCTGCATTCAGATCCATCACCAGACAGTTGGGCTGTAGGCTCTTCACATGACGATAGATTTCGCAGAAGGGAATGTCGTCGTAGCTGATGCGCGACCAGGGGGCATCCCATCCGTCGATGATGAGGGCTGTAATCTCGCCGTAATTCGTCAGGAGTTCCGTCAGTTGCGCCTTAATCATCGCCGTCTGTTTCTTGGTGTTGATGAAGCCAGGACGTATGCGGTGGTGCGTATCCAGGATGCTGTAGTAGAGCATCACCTTTAGCCCCTCGGCACGGAAGGCATCGACATATTCGCGCACCACATCCTTGTGGACAGGCGAGTTCATGCTGTTGTAATCCGTTGTCTTCGTGTCCCAGATGCAGAAGCCGCTATGGTGTTTGGTGGTGAGACAACCGTAGGACATGTTGGCACTCTTGGCAGCCCGTGCCCACTGGCGGCAGTCGAGTTTCGTGGGGTTGAAAGCTGCGACTGGCATATCGGGGTCGGGCCAATCCTCTGGCGCGAAGGTGGGGATGTTGAAGTGGATGAACATGCCGAAGCGCAGGTCCACGAACTCCTGCTGCAACTGCTGCAAACTCTTCTCCTCGGCCTGCACCAGATTACCGGCAAGAAGTAAGGCCAGTACGACAACGAAACTGCGTTTCCCGAATAATCCCTTCAACATAGCTTTTCCTGTTTTGTTTTTGCAAAGGTAGCCTATTTCCTCAAATCACACAAATTTGTGTACCATAAAATATGTTGACTTTTTACGACAAATGTTTTTGCAGTTAGTGAGATATGTTTTATTTTTGCAGCAGGAATACATCTATAATATGTCGAGTGCCGTCCGTACATACATCGCCATTGACCTGAAATCGTTCTACGCCTCGGTGGAGTGCGTGGACAGAGGGTTGAATCCACTGAATACCAATCTGGTGGTGGCAGACAAAAGCCGTACGGACAAAACCATTTGCCTAGCCGTATCGCCATCGTTGAAGGCCTATGGAATAAGCGGACGGGCACGATTGTTCGAGGTGGTACAGCGGGTACGGGAAGTGAATTACCAGCGGAAGCAAAATGCCGGATGGCGATTCACGGGCAAATCTGTCTTCGATGCGGAACTGAAAGCACATCCCGACTGGGAACTGGACTACATTGTGGCCCCACCACGCATGGCGCACTACATCGAGGTGAGTACACAAGTGTATCGGACCTACCTGAAATATATTGCACCAGAAGACATCCATGTTTACAGCATCGACGAAGTGTTCATGGACGTGACAGCATACCTGGGGATGTACAAAATGACGGCCCACGAACTGGCCATCCGCATGATGCATGATGTGCTTATATACACAGGAATTACGGCAACAGCAGGAATCGGCACAAACATGTACTTGGCGAAAGTGGCGATGGACATTGTGGCAAAACACGTACCCGCAGACAAAGACGGGGTGCGCATTGCTGAACTGGACGAGATGAGCTATCGCCAGAAACTATGGGACCACCAACCGCTGACAGACTTCTGGCGTGTGGGAAGGGGCATTGCCGCGAAATTGGCAGAATACGGCATCACCACCATGGGACAGATAGCCAAGAAATCGCTGCAGAGCGAAGGTTTCTTCTACAACCTGTTTGGGGTGAACGCAGAACTGCTCATCGACCATGCCTGGGGATGGGAACCATGTACCATAGATTATGTGAAAGCATACCGTCCGGAAACGAACTCGTTCAGCAGTGGACAGGTGTTGCAAGAACCCTATGAATGGAAGAAGGCAAAAGTGGTGGTGCAAGAAATGGCAGACGCCATGTCCCTGAATCTGTTCGATAAGGGATTGATAACAGACCAATTGGTGATGACCATAAACTACGACACCCAGAACCTGACCGACCCCGAACGCAAAGCACGTTATACGGGTGCCGTGACACGAGACTATTATGGTCGCGAAGTGCCGAAACATGCACACGGAACGGAACGACTGGGACAGCCCACTTCATCCTCGAAGCAAATTGTGGATGCTGCCGTGCGTCTGTACGAACGCATCACCAATCCCGACCTGCTCGTCCGTCGCATCACATTGGTAACGAACCACGTAGTACCAGAGTCGCAGGTGAGAGAGGAAGCGACACCCATACAGCTGGACCTCTTCACGGATTACGAAGCCGAAGAACGCAAACGCAAGCAGAAAGAGCAGATTCGCGAGAAAGAACGCAGTCTGCAGTCTGCACAACTGGCCATCAAAAAACGCTTCGGCAAGAATGCAATCCTGCGTGGCACCAGCTATGAAGAAGGGGCAACGGCAAAGGAAAGGAACGCACAAATAGGAGGACATAAGGCGTAGTTGAAAATTGAAGATTGAAAATTGAAGATTGAAGATTGAAGATTGAAGATTGGGAAGTATGGGAAATTACGACGATATAATTGATTTGCCACATTACGAGCCGAAGCATCATCCAAGGATGTCGATGATGGCGCGGGCTGCACAGTTCGCCCCCTTTGCAGCACTAACAGGCCACGATGCCGCCATCAGCAAAACGGCAAAGGACGCTCTTTCATAGTCCTTGTATTCAACCCTTCACGATGCGCTTGATGTCGTTCAGTTTGTTGAGGGCCTCAAGGGGAGTAAGGTTATTGACGTCGAGATTCAGAATTTCGTCGCGTACCTGAGCCAGGACTGGATCGTCGAGCTGGAAGAAATTCATTTGCACATTGTCCTGCACCTTGGTTAGCTGTATGCTGCCGCCCACCTCGCTGTTCTTAGTGGCTTCGAGCTGTTTCAGCACCTGGTCGGCCCGCTTCACAATGCTCGATGGCATACCTGCCAACTTGGCCACATGGATACCAAACGAGTGCTCAGAACCGCCACGTTCCAACTTGCGCAAGAAAATGACCTTGCCGTCAATTTCGCGCACGCTGACATTGAAGTTCTTGATGCGACTATAAGTGTTCTGCATTTCGTTCAGTTCGTGGTAGTGGGTAGCGAAGAGGGTACGGGCATGGGCTCGCTGGTTCTCGTGGATATATTCGACGATAGCCCAGGCTATGGAGATTCCGTCGTAGGTAGAGGTGCCACGTCCCAGTTCATCGAAAATGACCAGTGAACGGGGCGACAGGTTGTTCAAGATGTTCGAGGCCTCGCTCATCTCCACCATGAAGGTACTCTCGCCCATCGAGATGTTATCGCTGGCTCCCACACGGGTGAAAATCTTGTCCACCATACCGATGCGGGCCCGTTCGGCTGGTACGAAACAACCTATTTGTGCCATCAGGGTGATGAGAGCCGTCTGGCGTAGCAGGGCACTCTTACCAGCCATATTGGGACCAGTGATGATGATGATTTGCTGTGTCTCGTTGTCCAGGAACACATCGTTGGGGATGTAGCGTTCGCCCACAGGCATCTGGGTTTCGATGACGGGGTGACGACCCTGATGGATATCAATAATGTAGGAATCGTCCACTACGGGACGGATGTAGTTGTGTTCGCGGGCTGACAGGGCAAAGGACAGCAGGCAATCGAGTCGTGCAACCAGATTGGCGTCGATTTGTATCTGCGGGGTATATTCGGCCAGTGCCACGACAAGTTCGTTGTAAAGGCGTGTTTCCAAGGCCAAAATCTTGTCCTCGGCACCCAGTATCTTTTCTTCGTATTCCTTCAGTTCCTGCGTGATGTAACGTTCGGCCTGGGCCAGCGTTTGTTTTCTCACCCATTCCTGTGGCACCTTGTCCTTGAACGTATTCCGGACTTCCAGGTAATAGCCGAAGACATTATTGTAACCTATCTTCAGGCTGCTGATGCCTGTGCGTTCTGCTTCCTGTTGCTGGAGCTGGATGAGATAGTTTTTGCCGCCATAGGCAATACTGCGCAGTTCATCGAGTTCTGCATTCACTCCGCTGGCAATCACATTGCCTTTGTTCACCAATAGAGGTGGGTCGGGCTGAATCTCGCGAGCAATACGTTCGCGGATGTTGGCACAGGGACTCAACTGTTCGCCTATCTGACGGATAGTGGGGTCGTCGGCCTGTTCGCAGGCGCTCTTGATATGCTCTACAGCTTGCAGGGCATTCTTCAGCTGCACCACATCACGAGGCGATACACGCCCCACACTGACCTTGGAAATGATACGTTCCAAGTCGTTGATGGGATGCAGGTTTTCTTCGATAAAATCGCGGAAATCTGGCTCACGGAAGTAATAGTCCACCACATCCAGTCGCTGTTCTATCAAGCGTACATCCTTCAGCGGGAAGGTTATCCAACGACGCAGCATACGAGCTCCCATGGGAGTGATGGTCTGGTCGATGACATCGCAAAGCGACTTTCCCTCTTCGCTCATCGAGCCCAACAGCTCCAAAGAACGCATCGTGAACTTGTCGAGACGCACGAAACGCTCCTCTTCGATGCGACGAAGCGAAGTAATGTGACGAATCTGTACGTGCTGGGTAATCTCAAGGTATTGCAGGATGGCGCCACTGGCCACTATGCCGCTCTTCAGGTGTTCCACACCAAAGCCCTTCAGGTTCTTCACTTCAAAGTGCTTTGTCAGTTTCTTTGTGGCAAATTGTTCGGTGAACACCCAGTCGTCCATCTCGTAAATGCAATGACGGGTACCGAATGAACCCTCGAACTGTGGACGCCTTCCCCGTTCGAAAAGAACTTCTTTGGGGGCGAAATTATCGATTAGTTTATCGATGTATTCAGGAGTTCCTTCGGCTGTGAGGAATTCGCCTGTGCTGATATCGAGGAAGGCCACACCACACGTGGCTTTACCAAAGTGAACAGCACAAAGGAAGTTGTTCTCCTTGTAGTTGAGCACATTGTCGCTCATGGCAACACCTGGGGTCACCAGTTCCGTGATGCCACGTTTTACCAGCTTTTTCGTTAACTTCGGGTCTTCCAACTGGTCGCAGATGGCCACTCGCCTACCTGCACGGATGAGTTTCGGCAAATAGGTGTCTAACGCATGATGGGGAAAACCCGCCATCTCTGTCGGATTCTCACCTCCATTGTTTCGTTTAGTCAGGGTAATTCCCAAAATGGCCGATGCCTCGACTGCATCCTGACAGTAGGTCTCGTAGAAATCGCCGCAGCGGAACAGCAGTATTGCATCGGGATGCTTCGCCTTTAGGTCGAAGAACTGCTTCATCATCGGTGTCAAGCCCTCTGTCTTAGCCATATTTGTTAATTGTCGTATCTAAAAAATTACTAAACGGTTACAAAGATACAAAAATATTGTTTGAATAATATAAATAAATCATTACTTTTGTACTGGTTTTATGCGAACAATACTATGAAAAGAACTTTTTTATCGGTAGCTATTGGCATTTTCGCTATTGCTGCACAGGCAGAGGTGACGCTGCCAGGTTGGATGACATCGAACATTGTGCTCCAACAACAAACCGTTATGCACTTGCAGGCTACGGCCAAGAAAGGTGCAACAGTGAAGATTACGACTTCGTGGGATAACCAAACCACAAAGGTGCAGGCCGACAAACAGACGGGAGCCTTTACCTTTGACCTGCGTGTGCCCAAAGCCGGCGGTCCCTACACGTTGACATTCAACGACGGCAAACAACCCCTCGTGCTCGAAAACGTGATGGCTGGCGAAGTGTGGTTCTGCAGCGGACAGTCGAACATGGAAATGCCTGTGAAGGGATGGGGTAAGGTAAAGAACTATGAACAGGAGGTGGCCAATGCCAATCATCCGATGGTTCGCCTGTTCCAAGTGAAGAAAACGGTGGCTCACACGCCACAGACCCAAGTGTCCCTTGGACACACGAAGGGCTGGGCAGTTTGTACGCCGGAGATGGTTGAGGAATTCTCGGCTGCAGCTTATTTCTTTGCTCGCGAAGTATCACAGAAACTGGGCATTGCCGTAGGTGTAGTGAACAGTTCGTGGGGTGGAACGCCTGCCGAAAGTTGGGTTAGCCACGAACAGTTGCGCAAGGTTACTGGTTTCGAGGATTATTTGAAACGTATCGAGGAAACGGGTTACGACGAAGCCAAGCTGAACACCGTGTTCCAAGAGGAACATGCCGCATGGCAGAAACGCGTATTCGGAGACGACAAAGGCCTCGTTGATGCCGACTACAATCGTGCCTGCTGGGCAGCTGCTGACTTTGATGACAGCCAATGGAAGACGATGAAGCAGCCCGTTCGCTGGAGTACAAACGAACTGGCCTCGTGGGACGGACTGGTGTGGTTCCGTCGTACCATTGATATCCCTGCCGACTGGGCAGGAAAGGACATTAAGATTTCTCTGGGAGAAATCGACGATCGCGACATTACCTATTGGAATGGCGAGCGTGTGGGTTCTAACAATAGTTGGAGTACCAAGCGCCTATACACCATTCCTGGTCGGTTGGTCAAGTCTGGTCGGAATGTCGTTACCGTGCGTGTTTACGATACAGGTGGCGAAGGAGGTTTCATGGGGCAGGCCGATGCCATGAAGGTACAAAACGGCAATAACAATCTTTCGTTGGCAGGCGAATGGAAATACCAGAAGAGCATGTCGAACCAAGCAATCAACAATTATAAGGGAGTCGAACCCCGTGGTCCCCGCGATGCTTGGTTCCCCAGCAATCTGTACAACGCTATGGTGGCTCCATTCTTGGATATGCCCATCCGTGGTTTCATCTGGTACCAAGGTTGTTCCAACGTGGGACGCGCTACACAGTACGAAAGTCTCTTCCAGACCCTGATTCTCGACTGGCAGGAGCGTTTCAACCGCACAGCCCAAGTAACTTCTTATCCCAAGCCAGAACCCCAGCAAGGTGAGCGTCGTCGTGGTTTCTTCTCGCAGCAGGAAACGAAAGCATTGCCTTTCTATTTCGTACAGTTGGCCAACTACTTGGCTCGCAAGGATGTGCAAACCGATTCGGAATGGGCATTCCTGCGCGAGGCACAACGCAAGTCCCTGCAGTTGGACGGTGTGGGTATGATGGTGAACATCGACATTGGCGAAGCTGGTGACATTCATCCGAAGAACAAGCAGGAAGTAGGTCGTCGTCTGGCTCTATTGGCGTTGAATCGTACATACGGCAAGGAAGAGCCTTGTGCCGCTCCCGAATTCTACCAGATGCGTGTACAGGATGGCAAGGCCATGCTTACGTTCCGTCCCGTTTGGGGCAGCGATGTGCTGGCACAGAATGCCGACATCAAAGGCTTCATCGTGGCAGGTCCCGACCATCAATGGCATGTGGCCAAGGCACGTACAGAAGGTGAGCGCTTTATGAGCCGTGTGGTCGTGGAATGCCCTGAAGTGCCTTACCCCATAGCCGTGCGCTATGCCTGGGCTGACAACCCCGAGTGCAACTTACAAACACAGTCAGGCCTTCCTGTCGGTCCCTTCCGCACGGACGACTGGGCTGAATAAACGAAATCCATAAATGCAAAACGCCAGACAGTTTCCTGCCTGGCGTTTGTTTTGTATATAATGCTATTACTTTATCTCTAAACCTTGAATGGTATAGCGCTTGCCATTGGGCGTTATGATGTATATACGCCCGTTTTCCATCACTTTGCGAGGTGTTATGGGCTGTGATATTTCTATTGTATTGAAACCTGCGGGTATAGTTGTGTACTCATAGAGCCAAGGCAGATACTGACCATCTTTTAGAGTTGACCAGTTGGTCATTGTAAATTCTGGTGTGTCATTATATAATGTGCCATACAGATAGTATCCTGTCTGGCTCAATATTTTGAACGTTCCATCACCCTGAAGGGCTGCCGTGTATTTATGAGCCGTATTCTTGTCCGTTGTGGCTGCGACTGTGGTATAGTAGGTATTACCCGACTTTAATGTCTGATAAGCATAGCGGCCATTGCTGTCCTTGATATAGTATTTCCCATCTCCTGTATCCTCAAAAGTAAATGCATTCGTCATATCCTCCAGCGTTATTACCCCATCGTCTTCCATTACTTGTTGGGTGTACAGATAAGAGTAGTCCTTGTTTGAAGGTACTGGTTTGGCAATATGCAGTTCGTTGTTGAGGGGAGCAGCAATCAGATATTGGCCACCTCCCTTTACGGCCGTAGCCTTTGCAAAAGAATAGGTTGGCACATCGATGTGCTTCAGGTCGAGGGTTACTAGGTATGGGTCGTGGTCGGAATAGGAATAATACTTGCTACCGGTAGAGCAGGGATTAGCTATATGCAAGCATTTGGCGACAGTGACCTGCTGCGCCATTGTCTCGTTGGCCATAACGTGGTCAATCAGCGTATTGTTGGGCTCCCAGCAATGTGAATAAACGGGCTGGATGTTGTATTTCAGCAGCTGTTCTTCATAACCGGCCCTGACCAGCATCTGCATACTCTCTTCATCCATTTCGGCATTCAGGTCGCCCATAATCAGAATGTCGCGGTCTTTGGCTTCTGCCAGTCCTTTTAGCAAAGCGGCAGCATTTGCTATTCGTTTGTTGATATCATCTTCAACGTTTTCACTCGTGCTGGCCTTAAAATGGTTCATGCTCAATGTGAAACTCTCGCCAGAAGCCTTGCTCTTGAAGGTTTGCATACGCATTTGGTAGGGATAAACCCAAGTATAGCCTACAGCCGTTGACACGTTTTCCCCAACAAGTTCTATCGTCGCTGTATTGTATATGAATCCGGACTTGATGGCACCACTGGCATTTTCAGGGTCATTGAGGTCATAACTCAGTCCGTCGGCAACAGGTTGATAGTTCTTGCCTGTTTTTGTACTCATACTCTGTGCCAGCAGTTCCAATACTTCCGCACAACATTCCACTTCATTGAAGGCATAGATATCTGCCCTATATGGTGACAAGGCATCGGTGATGGCATTCAGTTTTGCCGTACGTCCTTCCACATCGTTATAGTTGCTGATGGGAATACCATTATTCAAAGTTCTCCCACGGTCGAGCGAATAGAAGAAATTTTGCACATTCTGTCCGCAGACTTTCAGTTCGTCGGCATAAAGGCTGACGCTAAAGAAACTGAGCATCCAGCCAATCAATGTCAAGAAAAGGATTTTCTGATAAGTTCTCATGTCACAATACGATATAAGGTTACTATGATGTTATTTCTGTTTACTGCTGCGAATCATGGAATAGACACCAAGTAAGATGAAAGGAACACTGAGCAACTGTCCCATGTTGAAGAGCATACCGTTCTCGAAGTCCACTTGGTTCTCCTTGGTGTACTCGATGAAGATTCGGGCTGTGAAGATGAGTGTAAGGCAGAGACCGAAGAAGAACCCTGTGCCTACTTTTTCTGGATTGCGGCGGTAAAAGTACCAATGTATAAGGAAGAAGAGAGCATAACAAAGGGCTTCGTAGAGCTGTCCCGGATGACGAGGTAATTGGTCGACACGTTCGAAGATGAAGGCCCAAGGTACATCTGTGGGGCGACCGATGATTTCAGAGTTCATGAGGTTTCCCATGCGGATGGCACAAGCACAGATGGGGGTGACGATGGCTATATTGTCAAGTACCATCATCAGTTTCAGACCTGTCTTGCGGACAAAGAGCCAAAGGGCAATCATCAGGCCCAAAGTGCCGCCGTGACTGGCCAGCCCCTCGTATCCAGTGAAGTGCCATGAGCCGTCGGCACCGAACTTGGCTGGGACAACCATTTCCAGCATGTGGGTTGGGGAACTGAGGAAATAGTTCGGCTCATAGAACAAACAATGCCCTAATCGAGCACCGATGATGATACCGAAGAAACAATAGAATACCAGGGGATCGAACTTCTCTTCAGGTACTCTTTGTTCCTTATAAAGCTTATGTTCTAAAAGGTACACCGTGAACAAGCCTATGGCCCAGCACAGGGAATACCACCGCACACCGAATGCACCAATGTGGAAGGCAAATATGTCCGGGTTCCAATGTATGAATAGGAGTAGGGAGTCCATAATGTTTATTGTTTAGCTTTTTCAAAACCTATTTCTATATTTATGCTATTACGGGGGTCGTCACGTACTTCGCGGACGGTACCCGTTTCCTTGAAGCTGTAGTTGGTCAGACCGCCTTCGACGGTGCCCTCGAACTCTACATCGCCGAAGTAAGCAGACTCCTTGAATGGGATGTTAGATGCCGAGTAGGAGTAAGTTTGTTGGCTATTTTCTGTATGCAGGGAGGTGTCTGTGATGTTCACTTTAAGGTTGTCTATCCTGCTGTTCGTGAAATCGTCGCTTGCATTGATGATGTCGAACGAGAAAGAGGCATTCTTCAGGTAGGTATCATAGAGAATCTTCTTTTCAAAGCTGCCTTCGATATGGATGTTGTTGCCCGTTCTCTCTGTCTTGATAAGGTCTTTATCGGAGAGTATTATTCTCTGCAAGTCCATTGTATATGTGTACAGACTGGCTACCATTCCCTCTTCCCAATCGTTGTAAATGTAGTAGTTTGGGGATATGGTCACGAACCAGGCATTGCCCAGCTTGGCGCTCTCCTTGGCTTCCTGCCTGATGACGATTGCCGTGGTGGTGAGGTCTTCCATCTTGGGGTTGGGGACGTTGCATCCGTAGGCTATCACCTTTCCCGTGCGAGGTGCGCCTGTGGTGTTGGGGGCAACGGTGATGTTGAAGACCATCTGGTCGAGATTTACATCCAGAGTCACCCAGCCTTCAGCCGAGTCGTCGAGGTAGCCGTCGAGGTACTTGAAGCCTTCGCAGGTGATGGAAGTGCTTTTTGTGCCGCCGTCGGCTCCGAATTCCAAGGTATTGGGCGTAGCCTTGATGATGCCCGAGCCAGGCTGCTGTGTGGCTTTGATGGTGATGAACTTCAGCACCTTGCCCTGCTTGTTGGTAGCCTTGACGATAATCTTTCCCGTGCGAGGCTCGCCTGTGGTGTTGGCTTGGGCAGTGATGGTGAACTCATCGCTCAGGGGTACGGGATTGGCTTCGAGCCAATAGGCATCGTCAACACTGGTGGTCACTCCATAGTAGAGGTAGTTGGTGGTGAGTTTGATGCGTTGTGTGCCGCCCTCAGCAGGGAAGTCAAACGTGGAGGGCGAGAAGTCGATGTATCCGTCCTTCGGTTCGTCGAGTTCCTCTTCAACATCTATGGTCACCTCTTCCTCGTCAGCACCCATTTCCGTAGTCTTGCGGTGACCGTTCTTGTCGGCAATGGTTACCTTCTTCTTCTTTTTCTTGTCCGTCTTCACCTTGAACGAGCCGTCCTTCTCCTTTACCACACCGATGCGGGCCTTGCCGTCTTCGCCAACCACGATGGCGACGTCAACAGACTGTCCTTCTTGGGTTTTGATGGTGATTTGGGTATAACCAACAGCATCAAGGTAGTCTTCAGTAGAGAGTGTCAACAGCTCGTTGGGTTCGTTGAGCAGTATGTTGGCAAACTCCTGACCGAGGAAGTCGCCCGGTGTGTCCCACATGTCTATGGTAGCATCCCATTTACCTCCGTCTATGTTGTTTATGATTTTGTCGTTGTAGTTGATGAGGTTCGAGGCCCATTGTGTGACAAGCCGTTGTGCCTCTTCTTGAGTCAGCGTGCCGTTGACGGTGTGCTTAACCACGTCCTCCGTAGCCTCGTAGGTGTTGTAGAGGTCCTTACCCATCGTCATGCTTCCTGCCATACCTCCCGGGGCAGCATCGATAACCACGCTAATGCCCTTCTCGATGAGCATTGCGGCGGTCTTTGTCATGTTGCCGGTGGGCGAGAAACCCAGTTCGCGTGCGTTAAGGCCGAAGTTCTCGGCATCGCCGTGATAGAGGTCTTGGAATATCTGGTTCGATTTGGCATCGAGTTTTCCCTGACTGAAGTCTGCCCAGAACTGGCGGGCATTGGTGTAGCCTTGCCTTCGTTTGGGATTTACTTGGTTAAAGAGGTGCTGCAGCTTATTGTCGTCATTCTGCCAGCCTGACTGCTGAATGACGGCAAGCACGCTTTTGCGTCCCACTTCCTGACTCTTCTTCAATCCGAGGATGAAGCTGAATGTGTCGCTCAGGAAACCGCGAGTCTGTCCAGAGGTATTGACGGTCTCCAACACCCCTGTCTCTTGCAGTCGGTTGATGGCTTCGTCGTATTGGTCGGCTTTTTCCGTGATGCCGGCAGCAATGTCGTAGAAGTCGTACATCGACGTCGTGTTGTTGTCAATCTCTTCTGGTGTGGCTACGAAGGGCTCATCGGTAGCAAAGTCGTTGGAGACGATGTTCCAAAAGGCCAGTCGCATGGCATAGACGGCACACGAATAGTCAATCATGGTCTCCAGGTCTGCAACGAACTGGGGCGAATTATCGTAGTGTTGGATGCGCGTCGGGTTCTGCACATCCTCTGTCTCCAGTCCCTTAAGCTCTTCGTCGCTATTGCTGCACGCCGTATTGACCGCCAAACCAAGCAGAATGCCCACAATGGCTATCAGGCTCCATAGTTTGTTCTGTGTTTTCATAGGCAGGGATTTATTGGGGCTCTACACGTTGAAGCGGAAATGCATGATGTCACCGTCTTGTACTTCGTATTCTTTACCCTCGACACCCATCTTTCCCGCTTCACGAACGGCAGCTTCGCTACCATATTTAATATAGTCGTCGTACTTGATAACTTCGGCACGGATAAAGCCTTTTTCGAAGTCGGTGTGAATGACGCCTGCACACTGTGGGGCCTTCCAACCACGGCGGAAGGTCCAGGCTTTCACCTCCATCTCGCCTGCCGTGATGAAGGTCTGCAGGTTCAGGAGCGAATAGATGGCCTTGATAAGACGGTTGCAACCGCTTTCCGTCAGGCCCATATCCTCCAGGAACATCTGTTTCTCCTCGTAGGTTTCCAGTTCAGCAATGTCGGCTTCCGTCTGTGCTGAGATAATAAGCATCTGGGCATCCTCGTCCTTGATAGCCTCAGCCACATGACGGGTATATTCATTGCCATCCTTGGCACTTTGGTCATCGACATTGCAGACATACAGCACGGGTTTCGTAGTCAGCAGGAACAAACTCTTGGCGGCTGCCACCTCATCCTCCGTCTCGAACGAAACGGTGCGTGCGCTTTTGCCCTGTTGCAGAGCTGCCTTGTAGGCTTCCAATACACCAAGTTCTATTTTTGCCTGTTTGTCGCCACCCACGCGAGCCTGTTTCTCCACCTTCTGCATACGACTTTCGATGGTTTCCAGATCCTTCAGTTGCAGTTCCATATCGATGATTTCCTTGTCGCGAACAGGGTCAACACTACCATCAACATGTACGATGTTGGCATCGTCGAAGCAACGCAGCACATGGATAATAGCGTCGCATTCGCGGATGTTGGCCAGGAACTGGTTGCCCAGGCCTTCGCCCTTCGAGGCGCCTTTCACAAGTCCAGCTATATCTACTATGTCGCACACGGCAGGCACGATGCGACCTGGATGGACAAGTTCTGCAAGTTTGGTCAGTCGTTCGTCAGGAACGCTCACCTGCCCCATCTGGGCATCAATGGTACAAAATGGGAAATTGGCTGCCTGCGCCTTTGCACTCGACAGGCAGTTAAAGAGAGTGGATTTGCCCACGTTGGGCAGTCCTACGATACCAGCTTTCAATGACATATGGTTTATTTATGATTTAACAATTTCTTAAACTAGTTAAGCGACAAAGCCGTATTCTATTTACGATTTATTTCGCGGTGCAAAGGTACAAACAATTTTTTACTTTTTCACTCTTCACTCTTCACTTCTTTTATATATTCATGCCATAGGCATTTTTAACTTCGCTCATAACGAAGATGCTTTCCAGCGAAGCCAGCGATTCCAGAACACCAAGTTTATTCAATACAAACTGTTGGTATTCCTTCATATCTGATGTTCGTATCTTCAGCAGGTAGTCGTAGGTACCAGAGGTATTGTAACACTCCGTCACCTCGGGGATATGTCGGATGCGACGTTCGAAATCGTCGGCAATCTCGCGATTAATCTGCTTCAGCTTCACTTTGCAGAAGACCAACAAATCCTTTCCCAACTGCTCTGGGTTCAATATGGCTACATACTTCTTTATATATCCATTGCGTTCCAGTCGTTTCTGGCGTTCGAAGACGGGTGTTGGGGTCAGGTGAACGGCATCGGCCAGTTCCTTTGTGGTTAGCTTCGCATTCTTCTGAAGTGTGCGAAGTATCTGATAATCAATCTCATCCGGTGTGTACATAGAATATTATTCTTTTGAAGGGTTGTTTTATGGCTATTTGCGGAAATTTTTATTGTTATGGCACACAAATTTAAGAATATCTTCTGGAATATGCAAAAGATTTGGAGGATATTTCTAAAAGTACGTAACTTTGCAGTGCAAAACCAAACAAAATTCGTTGAAACGTTAACTAAATATTAAATAGGATTATGGCACAGAACAGAAATTACAGATTCGAGACTTTACAACTTCATGTTGGACAGGAACAGGCCGACCCCACGACGGATTCACGTGCAGTTCCCATCTATCAGACCACCAGTTACGTATTCCGTAACTCACAGCATGCAGCAGACCGTTTTGGTCTTCGCGATGCAGGTAACATATATGGTCGCCTGACAAACTCTACGCAAGGCGTCTTCGAAGATCGTGTGGCAGCATTGGAAGGCGGTGTTGCAGGTTTGGCTGTTGCTTCTGGTGCAGCTGCCATTACTTACGCCTTGCAAAATATTGCACAAGCCGGTGACCACATCGTTGCTGCAGATAACCTGTATGGTGGTTCATTTAACCTGATTACCCATACGTTAAAGACGCAGGGTATCGACAATACTATCGTGAACGTTAACGATTTGGAAGCCCTAGAGGCAGCCATCCGTCCCAACACGAAGGTGGTGTATGCCGAAACATTCGGCAATCCCAACTCGGATGTATTGGATATCGAGGGCGTTGCAGCTGTGGCTCATCGTCATGGGTTGCCCCTCATCGTCGACAATACGTTCGGTACTCCCTACCTGATTCGTCCGTTGGAGCACGGAGCAGATATCGTGGTTCACTCGGCTACGAAGTTTCTGGGTGGCCACGGAAGTTCGCTGGGGGGTGTCATCGTAGATGGCGGAAAGTTTGACTGGAAAGCAAACCCCGATAAGTTCCCAACACTTGCCAAGGCAGAGCCTTCGTATCACGGAGCAGTATTTGCCGATGTAGCTGGTGCAGCGGCTTTCGTGACTCGCATCCGTGCCGTCATCCTGCGCGATACGGGTGCTGCCATTTCGCCCTTCAATGCCTGGATTCTCTTGCAGGGTGTAGAAACATTGAGTCTGCGCGTTGAACGGCACATCGAGAATACGCTGAAGGTTGTTGAGTTCCTGAAGAATCATCCGAAGGTGGCTAAGGTAAATCATCCTTCGCTGGGGAGTCATCACGACCACAAACTATACCAAAAATACTTCCCAAATGGCGGCGGCAGCATCTTTACCTTCGAAATCAAAGGCGGACAAGAAGAAGCTTGGCAATTCATAGACAAACTACAAATTTTCTCGTTATTAGCGAACGTAGCCGATGTGAAGAGCCTCGTAATCCACCCCTACACCACAACGCATTCTCAACTCTCGCCCGAGGAATTGGCTGAGCAGCACATTACGCCTGCCACCATCCGACTCAGCATCGGTACCGAACATATCGACGATATCCTGGAAGATTTAGCACAAGCGCTGAACTAATAATGAAAAATAAAAAGTGAAAAATTAAAAATTGTTTGTAACTTTGCAAATCAATAAATTGTTTAAATCCTAAAATCATTAAATATTATGGCACAGATTGCAAAACAGTTGACCGATCTTATCGGCAACACTCCCTTACTCCAATTGAACAAGTATTCTAACGCAAAGGGCATAGATACCCCCGTTATAGCCAAAGTTGAGTATTTCAATCCAGGAGGTAGCGTAAAAGATCGTATCGCATTGGCAATGATTGAAGATGCCGAAGCTAAGGGAATCCTGAAGCCAGGAGCTACCATCATCGAACCCACTAGCGGAAATACAGGTGTAGGTCTGGCTTTGGTAAGCGCCGTTCGTGGCTACCATCTCATTCTGACGATGCCCGACACCATGAGCGTAGAGCGCCGCAACCTGGTAAAGGCTTATGGTGCTGAGGTTCGTCTGACTCCTGGAAAGGATGGAATGCCTGGTGCTATCCGCGAGGCGGAGGCCCTGCGTGCTAGCATACCTGGTGCTGTCATTCTGCAACAGTTCGAGAACCAGGCTAACCCTACCAAACACTATCTGACGACTGGTGAGGAAATATGGAACCAAACCGACGGACTGGTAGATATCTTCGTAGCCGGAGTGGGCACAGGCGGTACGGTCTCAGGTGTAGGAAAGCGCTTGAAGGAACATAATCCTAATGTGAAGGTAATCGCCGTAGAACCCAAATCGAGCCCCGTTCTGAATGGTGGTCAGAGTGGTCCTCACAAGATTCAGGGTATTGGAGCCGGTTTCGTTCCCAAGACCTATGATGCTAAAGTTATAGACGAAGTATTTGACGTAGAGAATGACGATGCCATCCGTACAGGTCGCGAAGTAGCTCAGTCAGAAGGTCTGCTGGTAGGTATCTCTGCAGGTGCGGCCCTCTACGCAGCTATCCAGGTTGCCAAGCGTCCGGAAAACAAGGGTAAGCGTATTGTAGCCCTTTTGCCCGATACAGGCGAACGCTACCTTAGCACCGTACTGTACGCCTTCGAGGAATATCCTCTGTAAACCATTAATATCTAAATTTCAAGTTCACCGTCAGGTCTTGACCTTGTAAAAAAGGCGACGAGGTTCTGACGGTGAACTGTTTTTCTTCATCATTAGGTTGAATATAGGCTACCAAACGTCCACCGAAGGTGCGCAGTTTGTTGCGTTGTTGGCGGCTGGTGATAGTAGCGTCGGCAATATTTCCATGTTCCATGCCCAACAGTTTGGCACCTCGAACCATGAGTGTCACTTCGTTGTCGGCCGTGGGAACCAGATGTCCCTGTTCATCCACCACTTCCACAAATACGTGGGCTATGGTGTCGGTGGTAACTTTCAGCGCATAGGGCTTTCCAGCCGTCGTAATTTCATAGGAAGCGCCATTGTCAGCTTCGCAGCGCAGAGTGCCTGGTTCATAATCGATGTCCCAATACAAGATATCTGTCTCTGTGTCGCGCTGGGGCTGTCCGCCTACCTCTTTGCCGTTGAGCAGCAGACGGGCTGTTTTGCCATTGGTATAGCACACGACCCGCACATTCTCACCCTTCTCCCAGTTCCACACGGCAGTTGCATAGGGGTGGGGCCGCTGGTTCATCCGTCCTCTGTTGCCGTTGCGCCCCATGCGTCCGAACTGACGGTAACTGCCGATATAGCAAACAGGTTTTTCGCTCCACAGGGCTGCGCGATACCAGCCTAACGGTTTACGTTGTCCGGCCAGATCCAACAGCCCAGCCGATGAACCGCGAGCCGGCCACTGGCCGCTTTCGCCCAGATAGTCGATGCCCGTCCAAAGGAACTGACCGAAGATGTGTTCGTTGTCTGTTACCGCCTTCCACGCGGCCAGGTCGTGACGGTTCTCCGAGCCGTAGATGATGCGCTCAGGATAAGTCTTGTGATCCTCGCCATAGCGACTCTCGGTATAATTATAACCTACTACATCAACAGCCGAGGGATAGGCAGTAGCGTTGGACATCACAACACCTGCCAGCGCTCCCGTCGTGGGTCGTGAAGGGTCTATGTCTTTCATAATTTTAGCTAGCCGCTGCGCAATGATGCCGATGCGTTCGGCATTCGGCTGTTCAGGCTTGTAGCCTCCATACACGGGTTGCGTGAATTCCGTTCCGTCGCCGTCCAGCACAGGGTGTGAATAGGGGTCATTGGGATAATCCACTTCGTTGCCGATGCTCCACAGGAAGATACTGGGGTGGCAACGGTCGCGTCGCACCATATCCGCCACATCGCGGTCTATCCAGTCGTTGAAATAGGTATAGGTACCCTGATACTCAGGCGCGCCGGCGTTCCAACCCTTCATCCATTTACGTTTGGGGAACTCCCATTCGTCACTGGCTTCGTCCATCACCAGCAGACCCAGTTCATCGCACAGGTCGTACAACTCAGGTGCATGGGGATTATGACTCAGACGGATGGCATTCACGCCAATGGCCTTCAGTTCCAACAGTCGGCGGCGCCATACCTCGGCGGGAACGGCGGTTCCCAGCACGCCAGCATCATCGTGCACGCAGACGCCCTTCACCTTCATCCATTTGCCGTTGAGGGCGAAACCCTTGTCGGGTGAGAAGTCAAGCGTGCGTAGGCCCACGCGTACTATAGAGGTATCATTATCTTCAGCCTTTGGGGCATTGAGGATGGTCTTCAGAGTGTAGAGGTAAGGCCGTTCCAGTGTCCATCGCTGTGGGTCCTTCACCGTCAGTTTTACCGTCTTCTTCTCCTGTGAACCGATGGCCGTCTTGGTCGTGGCCACCACCTTGCCCTCGCTGTTAAGGAGTTGCACAGTGGTCTTCAACTGTGAATTTTCAATTTTCAATTGTCCATTGTCAATTGTCTCTACATCCACTTCCAGTTCTGCCTTCTTCGCGTTGATGTTGCTCAGCCTGTAGGCTGTTCCCCATTGTGCCAGATGTACTTGTGGCGCACGGATCAGCCACACGTTACGGTAGATGCCCGAACCTGTGTACCAACGAGAATCGAATTCCTGGCTGTGATCCACACGCACAGCGATGACATTCTCGCCTTGCTCCAGATAGGGAGTCATATCATAGAGAAACGAGGCGAAGCCGCTGGGACGCTTACCCAAGAGATGCCCGTTCAGATAGACCTCCGAGTAGTTATAAACACCCTCGAAGTAAATATAAAGTGAAGATTGAGGATTGAAGATTGAAGATTGGCTTTGCAAAGTCCCATTGTCTATTTCCCATTTCCCATTTTCCAACTTAAGATGTAGC
Organism: Bacteroidaceae bacterium; assembly: GCA_017617235.1. Taxonomy (GTDB): domain Bacteria; phylum Bacteroidota; class Bacteroidia; order Bacteroidales; family Bacteroidaceae; genus Physcousia. The sequence goes on from JAFZWQ010000008.1 coordinate 95,141, forward strand.
CTGTACCAAGCCACGCCTCCAGGCAGATAACCTTGGCACGACCCTTTGTCGGGCGACATCGGCAACTCAACGCCCCAGTCGTGAGGCAGGTCCACTTTGCGCCATTGTGAATCATCGAAATCCTTTGCCTTCATGTTGGGTTGTTCGGCGATGTTCCAAGCAGCGTCTATGCGCAGGAAGATCCAACCCTTATTGATTTTCTCGGTATGTCCGAACGACACCTGTGCTTGTGCCAATTCTGTTATCGACAGCAATGCGATAAGTACTATTATCAGTTTTTTCATGGTATAGATTATCCTTAAGAAACTTTAAAAGCGGACAAGGGAGGATTTTCCAGATTGACGGACAATGCAAGTCCCTCGTTGAGGAGCATCGGACAATCGTATGCCAGAAAGAGTGTAATACGATGTATCGCCATCTGCACAGGAATTCTGGACTGTCGGCTGGTGAACGTTGGTTAATTGTTCTGTGGAGAGGGTACTGAACTGGAATCTGTCAATGCTATAGGCTTTACTATCCGAGGTAGAATAGCGGAAACGCAGGAACATATGATGGCAGCCAATGGTAGGCGAAATGTCTGCAGACATCGTGAGCCACGTGTTGGATGCTTCGATATCCTTGAGTTCAATAGTGCCTGCTGGCGTCCCTTCCATTTTGTCGAAATAGATTTCTATGCTACCCGTTGTGGCTCCCTTGGGGAAACTGGCTACAAGGGTCAGACTACGTGCTGTCTCTTCACCAAAGTCCACGTTGTCGTACTTCGCCCAATAGTTATTGGCTACCTGCACGATGGGTGTTCCCTCTGATACACTTTCGTTTGTTACGATGAGACCACAATGATAGTCGAATCCTTCGGCCTGCAAGGTATCAAACCCTTGTTTTACAACATTGCCCAATACAGCATTTACAGCTGCCGAAGCCGCTGTAGAACATCCAAAGGGATTGGTCGTGGATTGCAAAGTAGCCTTCTTCATCCACCCTGTTCCCATTAGTCCCTGTTCGTTTCGGTTACAATAGGCTAGCAGTGCATTGCGCATCATCCATTCTTGATATGTGGGTTGTTTCAGGTCCAACACGAAGCGTCGCACATAACGCATCAAAATACCTTTGAATCCGCATAAATCGCCATTCGTTTCGTCCTGACACACCTTAATGATGCCATATGAATTGCATAAGTTGTTTTTGGTATAACTGGCGATTTTACGCGCATCGCTCAGGTATTGTACGTCGCCATAGTGCATATATAATAGGCAGGCGGCACCCAACATGGTTCCTTGGTTGTAGGTTGAGGCCCATTCATTCTGGTCCTTTATGGTCTGCGTCGTAGGATCCCACACCACATTATCCCAGACCTTACCGCTGGCCATATTCTGCGTCAAATATTCGCGTTGAGCGGCATAGATGTCTCGTGCCTTCTCAAAATACTCCTCGCCACATCCACTCATTCCCAGATAGCAGGCAGCCACTTCCGTGGGTCCTTGTATGCACGAATTCGTACTGTATCGGTCACCCGTTTGTTCTGCCCATCGCATCATGCGCGTAAATGGAATGTAGGCACGCTGGTAGATACGGTCGAAATTTGCTTTCGCAGCGTTGGTGTAGGTGGATTTCTTTGTAAGCCACCCCAGTCGGGCAACGGCAATAATTTGCCACATAACGTCATCGTTATAATCATATCCGTACCAATTATACCCACTGGCTCCACCTGTCCAGTTCGAACCTACCTTGCTATTAAAATAGGAATAAACCTGCTTGGCAGCTGTTAGGTAACGTTCGTAACCTGTCGATTCATATGCATCCAGCAATACCTCCAACTGTTCTGCTTCGCCCCATCCACCGTTGCTGAACGTGCGATAGTTTCCACCTTTTTCCTGCAGGTGCTGTTTCAGGTAGTCATCCATCATCTGGTCACGCATAAAGGTATTGAATGTCGTTTGTGCATCGACCGTTTCAAACACCCACAGTTGTCCTTGGTTCAAGCTGTCAGGTTTAGCCCATGTGGGTAATTCTCCGTCCTCCCCCGTTGACACACTGAGGCACACCGTCTTTGTATTGGACAGGATGCGGTAGAGGCCAGCAGTCTCATCCACAACCTCAAAAGCTAGTCGGGCACTGGTGCGCGACGTATTGGTGCTGAACGTTGCTCCAACAGCTTTCGACTTAGGGGCTGCAAACAATTCGCTGTACACATTTTGCAGGACATACTGTCCATTGGACGAGGTCGTCAGCCGCCATTGTTGCGAAGGGACGTTGGTTTCCGTCCACAACACTATGTCAGTGTCGGATTCGCGTTGTGAATCCTTTATGAACAGCGATTTTGTGGGAAAGCGTTTAGAAACAATACGATAGGTCTGCTCTGTTTTCAAAGCATGTGCAGCCAATGCAGCCAGACTTGCAAAAGCAATCAGGAACGTTCTTTTCATACCATATTAATATATAACTGCATACAAAGATACGAAAATCTTTTGGAATTTCATATCTATAACTTGCAGATATTTGCTACTTTAGCAGTTTCCCTTTTGTACTTAGCCCTCCAAAGCTTCGAATAATTTGTCGAGGGCTGTAGCGACATTGCCATGAGTCTGCAACAGTTGGACAAACTTTGAACCGATGATGGCACCGGCGGCATTGTTTTGGGCTGCATCAAGTGTCTGTTTGTTGCTGATGCCGAAGCCAATCATGCGGGGATTGCGGAGGTTCATGCCGTTGATGCGACGGAAGTACTCCTGCTTGGCATCGTCGAACGACTTCTGGGCACCAGTGATGGCGGCAGATGATACCATATAGATAAAGCCGTCGGTATTGTTGTCGATAAAGCGGATACGCTCTTCGCTGGTCTCAGGTGTGATGAGCATGATGATGCGCAGGTCGTATTTGTCGGCAATGGGTTTCACGATCTTCTGATAGTCATCAAAGGGTAAGTCTGGGATAATCATGCCACTGACGCCACTCTCAACACAACTCTGGCAGAAGGCCTCGATGCCGTAGTGAAGGATGGGGTTGAGATAGCCCATAAGGATGAGGGGAATCTGTACATCGTCTTTGAAGGCTCTGAGTTGGGTGAAGAGGGTCTTCAAGTTCATTCCGTTCTTCAGAGCCTGTGTGGCAGCGCTCTGGATGACGGGGCCATCCGCCAACGGATCACTAAAGGGTATGCCGACCTCGATGAAGTCGATGCCTCGGCGTTGCATGGTTAGTATCACATCGCCCGTTCCTTCGAGTGTCGGACAGCCGGCACAGAAGTAGAGCGACAGAAATTTCTTGTCTTGTGGCCTTTCGGCAAATAATTTATTAATCTTATTCATAATCGTATCTGTTTAATGAATTCTTTTAATTTTTCTACATCTTTGACGGCTGGGTAGAGTTCGAAGCGGGAGTTGAGGTCAATGCCTATGCACTTGGGATGATTAAACGCTTTAACTCGTTCTGCATCATCGGAGCCGATACCACCGCTGAGCAGGAACGGTGTTTTGCCGGTGTAGGACTTGAGTACGCTCCAGTCGAACTTCTCGCCATTGCCACCAACCATCTTGCCCTTAGTGTCGAAGAGAAAGTAATCGACAATCCCTTCGTAGGGCTTCGTTGCTTCAAGGTCGGCGGTAGTGGCGATGTTGAAGGCCTTGATTGTGGCGATACTATCGCCACATACAGAACTAAGCTGGCGGATGTAGTCTGGCGATTCGTGGCCATGTAGTTGGATAGCGTCAAGGGCGTAATCTTGCACTTTCTGCATGATTTCTTCAATGCTGGCATCGACAAAAACACCGACACGCTTGCATTGTGTGGGCAGATAGGCGGGGCGTTCGCTGACGTAACGACTGGACTTAGGCCAGAAGATAAAGCCCATCAAGTCGATGCCGAGAGCCTCGACCTCGCGGATATTCTCCGCCTCACGCATACCACAGACCTTTACTATCATAGCTTCGAGATGAATTCGTTTAATGCCTTGCCAGGGTCGGCGGTCTTCATGAAGTTCTCGCCGATGAGGAAACCACGGAAGCCGGCTTGGCGCAAGGCTTTCACTGTCTCGGGGTTCGAGATGCCGCTTTCGCTGACCTTCACGGCATCCTTGGGCAGGAGTGCGGCCAGGCGGAAGGAGTTCTGGACGTCGGTGACGAAGGAGCCGAGGTTGCGGTTGTTGATGCCGCACATGTCGGGTTCCAGTTCAGCATATTCCAGTTCAGGTTCGCTATGCATCTCGAGCAACACCTCCAGACCCAGGTTATGGGCGGTGGTGAGCAGCGACTTGCACTCCTGTTTCGACAGGTCGGCGGCAATCAGCAGCACGGCACTGGCGCCACAGAGACGGGCCTGGAAAAGCTGGTACTCGTCGATGACGAAGTTCTTGTAGAGGATGGGTATCTGCACGCCAGCATGACGAGCCGTCTTGATAAACTCGTCGCGGCCGCCAAAATACTTCTCATCGGTGAGGATGCTCAGGGCGGCGGCACCATTCTGCTGATAGCTCAGGGGGATGATATCGGCCTGTCCGTCTTCCTTGATCCAGCCTTTCGAGGGCGACTTGCGCTTGAATTCGGCGATGATGCCGGAATCAGAAGCCGTCAGGGCTTGCGACATCGAGGCTACGCTGAAGTCGAGCAGCGGCTCTACGCGACGATGAATCTCCCGTTCGCTGAGCTCTGCCTTGAAGCGCTCTACCTCGACGCGCTTGTGCGCTACGATTTCTTGTAGGATATCTTGCATAATTTTATCGTTATAACGTTATAACGTGATTTCGTTATTACGAATTCAGTTCCACGAACTTCTTGAACGTACGCAGGGCAGCACCGCTGTCGATAGATTCGCGGGCGATGGCGATGCACTCCTCGATGCTCTTTTCGCCCTTCTCGAGGACTTGGATGCCGAAGGCGGCGTTGGCCAGAACGATGTTCTTCTGGGCGGGGAGGGCGCGGTTCTCGAGGACACTGTCGAAGATGGCTGCGGCCTCTTCCTCGGTAGCACCGCCGACGAGCTCCTCGGGTTTGGCAATGTCGAAGCCAAGATCCTGGGGCTTGAAGATGCGCTCGTAGTTCTTCGTGGTCACCTTGAAGTCGCCCGTCAGCGAAATCTCGTCGTAGCCGTCGATGGAGTTCACGATGCCGTAGTCGATGCCGATCTTCTGGTACACCTGGTTGTAGAGGCGCATCTGGTCGAGGTTGGCAACGCCGAGCAGCTGACACTTCGGCTGGCTGGGATTGACCAGCGGACCAAGCAGATTGAAGATGGTGGGGAACTGGAGGGCCTTGCGGATGGGGCCGACGAACTTCATGGCCTTGGCGAAGAGCTGGGCGTGCAGATAGACGATGCCAGCCTCGTCGAGCGAGCGGTTCAGACGGTCGATATCGTCGGTGAATTTGATGCCGTGGTGCTGGATGACGTTTGAAGCGCCTGATACGGAAGTTGCTGCGTAGTTACCGTGTTTAGCCACCTTGTAGCCTGCACCAGCAATCACAAAGCAGCTAGTGGTCGAGATGTTAAAGGTGTTCTTACGATCGCCACCAGTACCTACCACGTCGATATAACGGTCTGCATTCAGGATGGCAGGCACGCCCG
>JAFZWQ010000009.1 GCA_017617235.1 Bacteroidaceae bacterium
AGGTCAACACCCTCGTTGCTCTTGAAGTCGCTCACGAGCCAGTCGATGATCACCTGGTCAAAGTCGTCACCACCAAGGTGAGTATCACCATTCGTAGAGAGCACCTCGAACACGCCGCCACCAAACTCAAGGATAGAGATATCGAATGTACCACCACCAAGGTCGAATACGGCAATCTTCATGTCCTTGTTGGCCTTATCGACACCGTATGCCAGAGCAGCTGCTGTGGGCTCGTTCACGATACGCTTAACATCGAGACCTGCAATCTGACCGGCCTCCTTGGTGGCCTGACGCTGAGAGTCGCTGAAGTAAGCAGGAACGGTGATAACGGCCTCTGTAACCTCCTGACCCAGATAGTCCTCGGCGGTCTTCTTCATCTTCTGCAGAATCATAGCGCTGATTTCCTGCGGAGTGTACTGACGACCGTCGATATCTACACGAGGAGTGTTGTTGTCGCCACGTACTACAGAATAAGGTACGCGTGCGATTTCCTTCTGTACCTGGTCGTAGGTCTCACCCATGAAACGCTTGATAGAGAAGATAGTCTTCTTCGGGTTGGTGATGGCCTGACGCTTGGCAGGGTCACCCACCTTACGCTCGCCACCTTCTACGAATGCCACAACGGAGGGAGTCGTACGCTTGCCTTCCGAGTTGGCGATAACTACGGGCTCGTTGCCCTCAAATACGGATACACAGCTATTAGTTGTACCCAAGTCGATTCCAATAATCTTTCCCATAATTGTATGTTTTTATTTGTTTATAATTCCTTTTAGAGATTTAGAAGTTTAGTGATTTTGTGATTTAGAGGACACCTTTACTTCAAAAATCTTCCGACATCTATCATACAAGTCGCGTGCCAAAGTTGGCATTTATGAATAAAAAAAGAGGCAAGAACCTGTAAAAAGATTCTCGCCTCACGCCATTATGTCAGTCTTGCTGACAAAAGCAGTCATTTATTTCCCATTATTCGACATCGGGAGTATTGTCGATGGGAGCAGGAGAGTCTGCCATTGCTGCAGCCAGTTTCTGTGCAATCTCGTCGCAAAGTTCGGGATTGTCCTTGAGCACTGCCTTCACAGCATCGCGTCCCTGCCCCAATTTGCTTTCTTCGTAGCTGAACCACGAACCACTCTTCCTCAGAATGCCATACTGTACGCCCAAGTCAACTATCTCACCAATGCGGCTGATGCCCTCGCCGAAAGTGATTTCGAACTCGGCCTTGCGGAATGGAGGAGCCACCTTGTTCTTGATAACCTTCACGCGCACCAAGTTACCAATAACATTGTCACCCTCCTTGATGGAATTAATCCTACGGATATCGAGGCGCACGCTCGAGTAGAACTTCAGGGCATTACCACCGGTAGTGGTTTCTGGGTTACCAAACATTACGCCAATTTTCTCGCGCAACTGGTTGATGAAGATACAGGTGGTCTTGGTTTTCGAGACCGTAGAAGTGAGTTTGCGCAGGGCCTGACTCATCAGACGAGCCTGCAATCCCACCTTGTTGTCACCCATTTCGCCTTCGATTTCTGCCTTGGGGGTGAGGGCCGCTACAGAGTCAATAACAATGATATCGATGGCGCTGGAACGAATCAGTTGGTCGGCAATCTCCAGAGCCTGCTCTCCGTTATCGGGCTGCGAAATCCACAGATTGTCAACATCTACACCCAGTTTCTGGGCATAGAAACGGTCGAAGGCGTGCTCGGCATCGATAAAGGCAGCAATGCCACCTGCCTTCTGTGCTTCGGCAATCGCATGAATGGCGAGTGTGGTTTTACCCGACGACTCAGGACCATAGATTTCGATGATACGTCCCTTGGGGTAACCGCCTACGCCCAAAGCGGCATTCAGGGCTATACTTCCTGTTGGAATGACCTCCACATCTTCGATGCGGTCATCGCCCAACTTCATGATACTTCCCTTGCCATAATCCTTTTCTATCTTTGCCATTGCGGCCTGCAGCGCTTTCAACTTCTCGTTGAGATCATTCTGTCCAGCCACTTGTTCAACTTTCTTTGCCATTGTTTGTGTGTGTTTGTGGTGAGAGATTTAGTGATTTAGTGATTTAGAGGAATGTACTTGCCTCACTATCGGCCAATTCTTACCAAACTCTCACAATGTTAATAATTAATTATTTTTCTATTATTGTTTTTCTCAATGCGACAAGCATTTTAGATATACCAACTATGATTTGTTCTTCACCTCTCACTCCGTGAGAATTAATCGAATTCCAGGTCGACGTTGTGAAGTTCGTGCCAGGGGAGTCCATCGGCATTGAGGCGCTCCATGAAGGGATCGGGATCGAACTCCTCCACGTTGTGCACACCCGGTTTGTTCCACTTGCCCGTGAGGAACATCATGGCGCCAATCATTGCAGGCACACCTGTGGTGTAGCTGACACCCTGCATACCTGTCTCTTCGTAAGCTGCCTGATGCGAGCAGTTATTATAAACGTAATATGTGCGTTCCTCACCGTCCTTCATACCACGAATGCGGCAACCGATGCTGGTCTCTCCTTCGTAGTTCTCGCCTAAATCCTGCGGATTGGGCAGCACGGCCTTCAGGAACTGCAGAGGCACAATCTTCACCACCTCATCGCCCGAACCGTCAGCCTTGGGAGCCTTGTACTCGATTTCGTCGATGCGGGCCATACCGATATTCTGAATTACATCGAGGTAGTTGAGGTACTGCTGTCCGAAGGTCATCCAGAAGCGTGCCCTACGGATGGTGGGATAGTTGATAACCAGACTTTCCAACTCCTCGTGGTGCAACAGGTAACTTTCCTTGGGACCTATGTTGGGATAGTACAAAGACTGGTGAATCTCCATCGGCTCCGTCTCAATCCACTTACCGTCTTCCCAATAGAGACCCTTCTGTGTAATCTCGCGGATATTGATTTCGGGATTGAAGTTGGTGGCGAATGCCTTATGGTGGTTACCGGCATTGCAATCGACGATGTCGAGATACTGAATCTCGTCGAAATAGTGCTTGGCGGCATATGCCGTATAGATGCTTGTCACACCCGGGTCGAAACCACAACCCAGGATGGCACAGAGACCAGCCTTCTCGAAGCGCTCACGATAAGCCCACTGCCACGAGTATTCGAAATGCGCCTCGTCCTTGGGCTCGTAGTTGGCCGTATCCAGATAGTTGCAACCCGTCTGCAGACAAGCCTCCATGATGGTGAGGTCCTGATACGGCAGCGCCAAGTTCATGACGATATCGGGCTTATAGCCGGAGAGCAACTTCACCAATTCCTCCACGCTGTCGGCATCCACCTGTGCCGTCTGCACATTCACGCCATACTTCTCGTTCAGTACCTTCGCCAGTGCATCGCACTTCGACTTTGTGCGGCTGGCAATCATTATTTCGTTAAACACTTCGGGCTTTTGAGCCACTTTGTGCGCTGCCACCGTTGCTACGCCGCCAGCGCCAATAATCAGAACTTTTCCCATAGTATTATGTCTTATTTGTTGTTTAAACTTTCATCAATTCATCGCTACGAATGCCGAGGGCCTGCATCAGGCTATACCCCAGGATTTCCGATTGGAAACCGCGTCCCGTCTCGGGTTGCATGGAGAGCAACGTGATATCCTTCTTACGTTGTCCGGCCAGCAGGTGCTTCAGCTCTACCCCACTGCGTTCCATATCGGGCACCAGAACGACACGTTCCACTTCCTCAGCAGAAAGCAGGGTACGCAACACCTCGCAAAACATATCCTCGCCCGTCAACTGTTCGTCGCACAGAGCCTTCATCTCGAATTCTCCCAGGTTGGGGTCGCGGAAGGCCTTTCCATCAACGTCCTGCAGCAAGTCGCCAGGTTGGAAATTCGATAGTGTGGTCTTGCGATAAATCATCAGCACCTGCACCTCGTTCTCCCCCGCCTGCAGACCTCCGTCCAGCGACAGACAGACAAGCCAGTGAGCCAAATCGGCCTTGGGAATACGACGCATCAGCATCCGCTCGAAGTTTACCGTCAAGTCGAACGCAACGCCGTCTGCATAGTCGGCATCCACCAATATAACTGTCTTTCTAAACTTATTTTCCTGCATATAGCCGTAATGATTCTACAAAGATACAACTATGCAGGTAAAATGCCAAATAAAAAAACTATTTTTATTCATAAAAAACGCGAGGCGTGAATTGCCTCGCGTATGCATGTTTTATAATATGGTATCAGGGATTTAGAAATCTCCGCCCATACCGCCACCGTTGCCACCGAATCCACCACGGTCACCACCCATGCCTCCGAAACCTTCGGGACGCTGACGGTTGCCCTGCTGGAACTGACGGTTACCCGGCTGGTTCTGACGGTTATTCTGCTGGAATATACGTGCCAACTGCTGTGGGGTCAGGGTCTTGCTGAACTCCTCGTAATAGCGACGGTCAATCTCCAGTTTCTTCTGCATCTGGGTAATCTGACGCTCCTGACGCTCGAAATACTGCTCCACTGCCTTCTTTGCCTCTTCGTCCGACAGTTTCTTATCACCTTGATTGCCCTGCTGGTTACCCATGCGAGTACGTCCGTCGCGCTGACTTTCCATCACCTCGCGCTGGTAAGCCTTATACGTTTCCACAAACGCCGTCTTTTCATCACCCTTCAGGTTCAAGTCCTTAACCAGTCTGTCGGCTTGTCTGTTTATCATCTCCGTACGCATAGCCTCACGATTCTGCTGGTTCTGGCCCTGAGCCATCATCGAGGTGGTAAACTGCAAATTAAACATTGTAAAGGCCACAAGTGCCAAAGTCTTTGTTTTCATAATCATTGTTTTTAGTTTATTTTCCAAGTTCGTATTCTCGTTTTTGTTGTGCACGATTCTATGACCCACCCAATGCTGGATAGGTTTAAATCAGGAAAATTTAAAAAATGTTATAAAAAGGGGAATTACCGGGTGGTGATGTGGAAACAGCCTTGCTTCACCTCGTACTTTACATGACAACGCCCATCGGCACGCAGGTCGCGCAACACCTCGCTGAGCACATACTTCAGGCTGTCGTTACGCACCTCCCTGCGGAACTCTCCTGGAGGGCACACCGTATTGTATCGGTTGTAGGCAATGTCGAAGGTTGTGCCGAAACGGTGACAGCTCTCAGTACTGACGTTGGGATTCGTCCGTTTCAAGCGTTCCACATCTGCCTCGGTACGCAGCACGCTGGTGACGATGATGCGGTGGAAGGGCACATCCTTGACATAGAGCGAATCCACGAAGTTACGTCCAATGCGTTCCAACAGGTCGGCAGCCCTGGGCACCAGATAGGGAATGCTGTGCGACATCCCCTTGTCGATGACAAAATAGGGATTAGAGCCCACGAACACCAGTTCCTGCTTGCGCTGCTCTGCCTGTTCACGGTCGCGCACAGGGCGCACGCCCCACTTCCGGGCAGACACAATCTGCACATCCTGAACATCCGGAAAACAAGCATTGAAATCGTGTACGCCACGAATCCTGTGCTTCTTTTCTGCACGCCTTACCCGATTTGCTGTTTCCGCCACGGGTTTAACCGTCTCTATGGGTTTCTCTGGTTCTTTGGTTTCCTCTTTCGCCACAGGGGTTTCTTCCTTCACTTCAGGGGCTTCCTCCTTCACCACAAGGGTGTCCTTCGCCTCTTCACCCATCACAGCGGGAAAGGTATGACGCACGGCTGCAAGGGCAATAAAGGTGGTTGCACACAGGCCCAGATATATTTTTTTCTTCAGTCTTCTCATAATATATGTGCAAAAATACAAAATAATTATGAATTGTGCATTGTGAATTATGAATTAAATCAGTATCTTTGTGCTGAAATTACAGAAATGATAGAAAAGCATATACTTATAGACGACGTAGACCCCACCATTCTGTATGGCGTAAACAACGTGAACCTGCAGATGGTGAAGGCCCTCTACCCCAAGTTGCGCATTGTGGCACGGGGTAATGTGATGCGTGTGATGGGCGACGAACAGCAGACCGAGGAATTTGAACAGGCCATCAGCCGCATGCGCCAACACTGCCTGCAATACAACAGCCTCTCGGAGGAGGACATCCTGCACATCCTGCGCGGCGAGAAGACGAACAAGGATGGTGTACAGGGCGTCATTACCTACAGCACAACAGGACGTCCCATCACGGCTCGCACCACCAACCAGCAACGACTGGTGGAAGCCTTCGAGAAGAGCGATATGGTGTTTGCCATAGGTCCTGCGGGCAGCGGTAAGACGTACACCAGCATCGCGTTGGCTGTAAGGGCGCTGAAGCAGAAGGCAGTGAGGAAAATCATCCTCTCGCGCCCTGCTGTGGAGGCTGGCGAGAAACTGGGTTTCCTGCCTGGCGACATGAAGGACAAGATAGACCCCTATCTGCAACCCCTCTACGATGCGCTGGAGGACATGATTCCCGTATCGAAGCTCAGCGAGATGATGGAACAGAAAATCATACAGATTGCTCCGCTGGCCTTCATGCGCGGCCGCACGCTGAACGATGCCGTAGTCATTCTCGACGAGGCCCAGAACACCACCATTCCCCAGCTGAAGATGTTCCTCACGCGCATGGGCATGAATACAAAGATGGTCATTACGGGCGACACATCGCAAGTGGACCTTCCCCACTCCACCCAGTCGGGACTCATCCACGCCATGCACATCCTGCAGGGCATCAAGGGCATATCGTTCATCGAAACCGACAAAGGCGACATCCTACGACATAAATTAGTAACCAAAATTGTTGAAGCATATGAACGCACTGACAAGAACTGATTTGAATCTGCCTGGGCAGAAAAGTGTGTACCACGGAAAGGTACGCGACGTGTATAACATCAACGACGACCTGATGGTGATGGTGGCAACCGACCGCATATCGGCCTTCGACGTCATCCTGCCCAAGGGCATTCCCTTCAAGGGACAGGTACTGAACCAGATTGCGGCCTCGTTCCTCGACCTCACGGCCGACATCGTCCCCAACTGGAAACTGGCTACTCCAGACCCCATGGTAACTGTAGGTCTGAAGGCTGAGGGCTTCCGTGTGGAAATGATTATCCGCGGCTACCTCACAGGCTCTGCCTGGCGCGAGTACAAGAACGGCTGTCGCGAACTCTGTGGCGTGAAGTTGCCTGAAGGCATGCGCGAGAACGAACGTTTCCCCAAACCCATCATCACACCCACCACAAAGGCTGAGGAAGGACACGACGAGAATATCTCTGCCGAGGAAATCGTCCGTCAGGGTCTGGTGAGCAAGGAGGACTGGGAGACGATGGTGAAATACACCCGTGCCCTCTTCCAGCGTGGCACCGAGATTGCTGCCAAGAAGGGTCTCATTCTGGTGGATACGAAATACGAGTTCGGTAAGCGCGACGGCAAAGTCATCCTCATCGACGAGATTCACACCCCCGACTCGAGCCGTTATTTCTACGCCGAAGGCTACGAGGAGCGCTTCGCCAAAGGCGAGCCCCAGCGCCAGCTGTCGAAGGAATTCGTACGCCAGTGGCTCATCGAGCACAACTTCATGAACCAACCCGGTCAGGTAATGCCCGAAATCACCGACGAATACGCCCAGAGCGTCAGCGAACGCTACATCGAGCTCTACGAGCACATCATCGGCCAGAAATTCGTACCCGCAGACACCGAGGGCGACCTGGAACAGCGCATCGCTAAGAACGTTACCGAATGGCTTACCAACAGGAGGTAATCAAGCCCTACAACCAGAACGAAAGCAAAGGCTCGCAGGTGGAGAAGATGTTCGACAACATCGCTCCCACCTACGACCGTCTGAACCATACCCTCTCGCTGGGCATCGACCGTCTGTGGCGCAACAAAGCCATTGATGCTCTCGGCAAACACTTTCCCTCTAAAGAGGGACAGGGGGGCCTACTGGACATTGCCACAGGTACGGGCGACTTTGCCATACTGGCAGCAAAGCGACTCAAACCCGAGCACGTGACGGGTGCCGACATCAGCCTCGAGATGATGGAAATAGCCGCTCACAAGGTGAACCAACAAGGCCTGGAACGCACCATATCCTTCCAGCGCCAGGATTGCATGAACCTGACGTTTGCCGACAATTCCTTCGATGCCGTAACCGTTGTCTACGGAGCACGCAACTTCGAGAGCCTCGACCAGGGACTACGCGAAATACTGCGCGTCCTGAAGCCCGGCGGACATCTGCTCATGCTGGAACTGGCCTCGCCCAAGTCCTTCCCCATGAAGCAGTTGTTCTGGATATATTCGCACGTTGTAATTCCCTTCGTCGGTTGGATTTTCAGTCGCGATGTAAAGGCCTACAACTACCTTTCCGACTCCGTGAATGCCTTCCCTCAAGGCGAGGTGATGGAAAGAATCCTGAAGAAGAACGGATACAACAAAGTCGTCTGGCGCCGCTTCACCTTCGGCATCTGCACGATGTACCTTGCTGAAAAGTAAAAAAGATGAACAAATACGGACTCATAGGATACCCGCTGGGACATAGCTTCAGCAAACGGTTCTTTACGGAGAAGTTTGCCCGCGAAGGCATCGACGCCTGCTACGACAACTACGAAATAGAGGACGCACAGATGCTGCTGGATGTAGTCAGACAGAACCCCGAGCTGCGAGGTCTCAACTGCACCATTCCACACAAGCAAGCCATCATGCCTTTGCTGGACAGCATCTCGCAAGAGGCACGAGAGATAGGAGCTGTAAATGTCATTCGCATCCGCAGGAACGAGACTGGCGCGCCCACCTTAGAAGGCTTCAACTCCGATGTCGTCGGCTTTCGCGAGAGTATTAAACCTTTACTCGAACATAAACATCGTAAAGCACTGGTTCTCGGGACGGGAGGTGCATCAAAAGCAATATGCTATGCACTGACACAATTGGGGCTTGAATGGAAGTTAGTGAGTCGTTCGAAACGGGGTGACAACTTCACCTACGACGAGCTCACAGCCGACATCCTGCGCCAATATACCGTCATCGTCAACTGCTCCCCTGTGGGCATGCATCCGCACACCGACGAGGCGCCCCAGTTGCCCTACGAAGCCATTGGTCCGCAGCACCTACTCTTCGACCTCATCTACAACCCCACCGAGACCCTCTTTCTGAAACGCGGCAGGGAACGTGGGGCCGTCACCAAGAACGGTCTGGAGATGCTCGAATTGCAAGCCTTAGAGAGTTGGCGCATATGGAACTCCACCTGAAAACTTTTTACGTTATTAGTGATTTTGTGATTTAGAGATTTAGTGATTTAGAAGTTTAGAGGTTTAGTGATTTAGAAGTATAGCCTTTAGCCCTTTGCCTTTAGCCCTTAGCCTTTTGCCTTTTGCCGTTAGCCATTTTATTTTTCAATCTTCTAATCGACAAAGTCGCTTGCGTAATGCAATGGAGCAAGAATCTTCAATATTCAATATTCAATATTCAATCTTCAATCTTCTAATCGACAAAGTCGCTCGCTGTGCGAGAATATTCAATCTTCAATTTTCAATTTTCAATCTAAAAAATGAAACCATATAAATTCAGACCCTACCTCAAAACCGTCATCTGGGGCGGCGACAAGATTGCACCCTTCAAGGGAATCGAACAGACGCAGGAGAACATCGGAGAAAGCTGGGAAATCAGCGGAGTACCCGGACACGAAAGCGTGTGTGCCGATCGCGGACTCGAAAACGACGAGGACAAAGGACTCACCCTGTTCCAGCTCATCGAGAAATACAAAGAACGTCTGGTGGGCACAGCCGTTTACGAACGTTTTGGCAGCAACTTCCCCCTGCTCGTAAAAATCATCGATTCCAAGCAAGACCTGAGCATACAGGTACATCCCAACGACGAATTGGCCAAACAGCGCCACAACTGTGCGGGAAAGACCGAGATGTGGTACATCATCGAAGCCGAACAGGAGGCCAAGATACATGTGGGACTGAAGAAACACATCACGCCCGAAGACTACGAACAAATGGCAACGGCCGAGGCCGGCGAGGGACAGAACCCGTTTGCCGAGATTATGGACTGCTACAACAGCCGTCCTGGCGACTGCTTCTTCCTGCCTGCCGGACGTCTGCACGCCATTGGCGGCGGCAACCTGCTGGCCGAAATCCAGCAAACCAGCGACATCACCTATCGTGTTTACGACTACGGACGCAAGGATGCGCAGGGCCATCCTCGTGAACTGCACATCCAGCAGGCAAAAGCAGCCATCGACTACACCGTTTATCCCGAATACCGCACCCAGTACGACCAGTCAAGCCCATCGGCAGAGCTGGTCAGCTGCCCATATTTCACTGTGCATCGCGAAGTGGTAAGCGGACAGGCCCGCATCGACTACCAGCGCGACTCGTTCGTCATCGTCATGTGCCTCAGTGGACAAGCCTCCGTCAACGGCATCTCTGCCCGTCGGGGCGAAACACTCCTGGTACCGGCCAGCAATGCGGTGCTCGACATCCAGGGCACCTGCACCCTCCTCACCGCCACTGTCTGATTTTTCAGTCCAAAATAGATAATAATTTATACCTAAAGGTATAAAAAGTCGCCCCATCGAATGTCAAAATCCTCGATGGAATGGCGCTTTTCCACATTCACAACCTTTTCAGCAAAGGTGTCAACGATTCCAGTAAAGTGTCAACTTGTTCAGGAAAAAGATTGTCAACCACATCAGGAAAAAGAACAAAAACTGTCAACCAAAATCAGGAAAAGACAAAAACAATCGACTTTCAGGACAACGTGTCATATGTGTCATATGTGTCATGTGTCATTTTTGATTTCGGAAATACACATTGGCATTCGAAGCCACAATAGTATATTATATATAATATACTATTGTGAGGACTTTTTATATAATTTTTGAAAATGACACGTATGACACATGACACACGTGACACTTTTTCTTGTCCCTAGAAAAGTTAATGCTTTTTCCGCGTCTCAACGCTACCGCCGGAGCGTTACAACGCTAGGCGGGTAGGAATAGTATCGCTCCGCGCCTAGCGTTGGGCGAAGGGCTAAGGACGAACGGCAAAGGGTAAAATTTTTATAAAAAAGTTGGGGAATTATTTGGTGAAGCGAGAAAAATTTTATACCTTTGTACAAAGTACAAAACCGGAAAGAAAGACACAATTATCACCTTAGCACCGCAATACTAAATAATATAGGAAAATGAAAAGGAACATCTACACTTTGTTGGCAATCGCCATGATGTGCTTCGCGGCAAACGCAGGAGCAGAGAACACGAAACCGTTTGTAGTGCCCGAGCTGACCAGTTGGACGGGCGGTGAAGGACAGACACAGGTGAGCGGACGCATCATTGTCCGCAGCAAACAGTTGCGCCCAGTGGCCGAACAGCTGGCTGCCGACTATGCCCTGATGTGCCAGCGACAGATGACGTTGGTATCGGGCAAGCCCAAGGCTGGCGACATCGTACTGGAATGCAAGAAGCTGGACACGATGCCGAACGAGGGCTATCGGCTGAAGATTGGTGACGTTGTGGAGATTTCCGCACCCAGCGAGACAGGTGCTTTCTGGGCCACACGCACCCTGCTGCAACTGATGGAACAGGGACCGCTGCCCCAGGGCGAAGCGATAGACGAGCCGCAATACAGGATGCGCGGTTTCATGATTGACGTGGGCCGCAAGTTCGTGCCGATGGAATACCTGCGCAACTTGGTGCGCGTGATGGCGTACTACAAGATGAACACCCTGCAAGTGCACCTCAACGACAAGGGCGAACCCAGATATTTCGAGAGCAACTGGGACAAGACGTCGGCTGCTTTCCGACTGGAGTGCGACACCTACCCGGGACTGGCGGCAAAGGACGGACACTACACGAAGCAGGAGTTCATAGACCTGCAGAAACTGGCCGAAGGACTGCATGTGGAAATCATCCCGGAAATAGACGCACCGGCCCACGCGCTGGCCTTCACCCACTACCGTCCGGAACTGGGTTCGAAGGTGTACGGCATGGACCACTTCGACCTGTCGAACCCCGATGTCTATACCTTCATGGACAAGCTCTATGACGAATACCTGTCGGGCAAGGAGCCCATCTTCCGAGGCCCCAGGGTGAACATAGGAACGGACGAATATTCGAACCGCGACCAGGAGGTGGTAGAGCAGTTCCGCACCTTCACCGACCACTATCTCACATTAGTGAAAAAATACAACAAACAGCCTGCACTGTGGGGAGCACTGACACATGCCAAGGGTAAGACCCCCGTACAGGTGGAAGGTGTGCTGATGAACTGCTGGTACAACCGCTATGCACAGCCCGACTCCATGATACAACTCGGCTATCAGGTGGTATCCATACCCGACCGTTGGCTCTACATCGTACCTGCCGCCGGATACTACTACGACTACCTGAATTGCGAGTTCCTGTACAACAATTGGACACCTGCGAAAATTGCTGACAAAACATTCCCGGAACAGCATCCGCAAATCGAGGGTGGAATGTTCGCCGTGTGGAACGACCACTATGGCAACGGCATCGCCACCAAGGATATTCACCACCGCGTGATGCCCGCCATGCAGACGCTGGCCGTGAAATGCTGGACGGGACAGAAGACTACCCTGCCCTACGCTGACTTCGACAAGCTGCGCCTGAACCTGAGCGAGGCACCCGGCGTGAACGAGCTGGGACGCATCGACAACGAGTTGAAACTGGCCAGCGTGGAGCCCGGCAAGAAACTGGGGATGGAGATTGACGATGCGGGATTCGGCTATGCGGTATCGTTCGACATCGACTGCCAGGCAGAGGAAAAGGGCACCGTGCTGACGCAGAGCAACTACGCCATCTTCTACCTGAGCGACCCAAAGCAGGGACAAATGGCCTTCGAGCGCGACGGATACATCAACCGCTTCAACTACCGTCTGCCCGCATCGGGCCGTGTGAACATACGCATCGAAAGCACGAACCGCGAGACACGACTCTTCGTAAACAACCGTCGCCAGCAGGTGTTGGCACAGCACGATGTCTATGTCATCAAGCCCGAAAACAAGCTGCAGCACATGACCGACGACATGATTTTCTGCCCCACGGTTTACGAGCCGGGAATGAAGATGTCCTACGTCCCCACCCTGTGCTTCCCCCTGCAAAAAGCAGGAAACTTCAAGAGCAAAGTCACAAACATGCGCGTGTATAGCCTGTAATTCAAAACTTTTTTGTATCTTTACGCCCGAAAATAGAAAAAGATACAAAATTATGAGTAACCAAAGGTATATGCAACGCGGCGTGTCCGCAGCAAAGGAAGACGTACACAACGCCATCAAGAACATAGACAAAGGCCTGTACCCGCAGGCCTTCTGCAAAATCATCCCAGACATACTGGGCGGCGACCCCGAGTATTGCAACATCATGCATGCCGACGGCGCAGGCACAAAGTCGAGCCTGGCCTATATGTATTGGAAAGAGACGGGCGACCTGAGCGTGTGGAAAGGCATTGCGCAGGACGCCCTCATCATGAATACCGACGACCTGATGTGCGTGGGTGCTGTGGACAACATTCTGGTGAGCAGCACCATCGGCAGGAACAAGATGCTCATCCCAGGCGAGGTCATCAGCGCCATCATCAACGGCACAGACGAACTGCTGCAACAGATGCGCGATATGGGCATCGGCATCTACGCCACAGGAGGCGAGACGGCAGACGTGGGCGACCTGGTGCGCACCATCATCGTGGACAGCACCGTCACCTGCCGCATGAAGCGCAGCGATGTGATTAACAATGCCAACATCCGTCCGGGTGACGTCATCGTGGGATTGGCAAGCTTCGGACAGGCCACCTACGAGACTGAATACAACGGCGGCATGGGCAGCAACGGACTGACCAGCGCCAGACACGATGTCTTCAGCAAATACCTGGCAGAGAAATACCCCGAAAGCTACGACAAGGCAGTTCCCGAAGAACTGGTATATAGCGGCTCCTACAAACTGACAGACGAGGTGGAGGGTTCGCCCATCAATGCCGGCAAGCTCGTACTCTCCCCCACCCGTACCTATGCTCCGGTAGTGAAGAAGCTGCTGGACGAGCTGCGCCCACAGATTCACGGTATGGTACACTGCACAGGCGGCGCACAAACCAAGGTGCTGCACTTCGTGGGCGAGAACTGCCGCGTAATCAAGGACAACATGTTCCCCGTTCCTCCCCTGTTCAAAACCATCATCAAGGAGAGCGGCACAGATTACGCAGAAGCCTACAAGGTGTTCAACATGGGACACCGCCTGGAGGTTTACCTTGCACCCGAATATGCCGAGAAGGTGATAGAAATCAGCCGTTCGTTCAACATCGATGCACAAATCATCGGTCACATCGAGGAGGGCAAGAAGAGCCTGACTATCCAAAGCGAATTTGGCACTTTTGAATATTGAAGATTGAAGATTGAATATTGAAGATTGAATATTGAAAATTGAAGATTGAAGATTGAAGATTGAAGATTAAAAATTATTCGATGAAACATACTTTTCAACGATTTGGCATTGCCCTGATAGGGCTAATGCTTACGGTATCGGCACAGGCAGGTGTCATCCGCGACTCCATACAAAGCGAGGTGCTGGGTGTGAAACGTTATTTTATGGTGTATCTGCCCGCAGGGTTCCAAAGGAACACCGACCGGCACTATCCCGTGCTGTACCTGCTGCACGGATTGACAGACGACGAACGTGCATGGCCCGAAAAAGGACAGATGGACCGTGTGGCAGACGAGTTGATGGCCAGCGGCGAGGCCCGTCAGATGGTCATCGTGATGCCCTGCGCCGGAGGTCCCGACACCCGGAACATCTGGAACGGATACTTCAACATGAACGGATGGGCGTTCGAGAACCATTTCTACCAGGAACTGCTGCCCACCGTTGAACAGAGATACAGAGCCGGAGGCAGTCGCGAGCAGCGTGCCGTAGCCGGATTGTCGATGGGCGGAGGCGGCAGCGTGGGATATGCTATGGGACACCCCGATATGTTCGTGGCCTGCTATGCTATGAGTGCCTGGCTGAACGACCAGCCACGAAACGATGCTGCACCCGACGACAAACGGGCACTGCTGTCGAATGCCGTTCACGAGCACAACCCCTTCGACAAACTGGACAATGCCAGCGAGGCGGAACTGAACGCCCTGCGACAAGTGAAATGGTTCATAGATTGTGGAGACGACGACTTCCTGTTCGAACAAAACATCGATTTGTACAAGAAGATGCGCCAGAAGCGCTTCGACGCCCAACTGCGGGTGCGCGATGGCGGACACACCTGGGAATACTGGCACAATGCGCTGCGTCTGTGCCTGCCCTTCGTCTCCAGAAACTTCAAATAAACAGGAATGGCAGAAAAGAACACACTATTAGATAAACTGGAAGGACTGGTAGCCCGATACGAGGAGGTTTCCACCCTGATTACCGACCCCAACGTCATAGCCGACCAGAAGCGCTACGTGAAGTTGACCAAGGAATACAAAGACCTGGGCAAAATCATGGAGGCACGCAAGGAATATATGGGGCACTTGCAGAACGTGCAGGATGCCAAAGAGATGATGGCGCTGGAAGACGACCCCGAGACCAAAGAGATGCTGCGCGAGGAAATGGCAGCAAGCGAACAGCGGTTGCCCGAACTGGAGGAAGAAATCAAACTCTTGCTCATCCCTGCCGACCCCGAAGACGACAAGAACGTAATCATGGAAATCCGCGGCGGCACGGGTGGCGACGAAGCTGCCCTGTTTGCAGGCGACCTGTTCCGCATGTACTCGAAATACTGCGAAACGAAAGGTTGGAAGACCTCGGTATCGAGTTTCAGCGAAGGCGCATCGGGCGGTTACAAGGAAATTGTGTTCAGCGTGACTGGCGAAGGGGCCTACGGCATACTGAAATACGAATCGGGCGTGCATCGCGTACAGCGCGTCCCTGCCACCGAAACCCAAGGTCGCGTGCACACTTCGGCTGCCACAGTTGCCGTGTTGCCCGAAGCTGAACCCTTTGATGTGGAAATCAACGAGGGTGCCATCAAGTGGGACACCTTCCGCTCGCAAGGTGCCGGCGGACAGAACGTGAACAAGGTGGAATCGGGCGTCCGTGCCCGCTATATGTGGACGAACCCCAATACGGGCGAGACGGAGGAAATCCTCATCGAGTGTACAGAGACGCGCGACCAGCCTAAGAACAAGGAACGTGCGCTGGCCCGACTGCGTACCTTCATCTACGACAAGGAGCATCAGAAATATATCGACGACATCGCCAGCCGACGCAAGACGATGGTCTCGACAGGCGACCGCTCGGCAAAAATCCGCACCTACAACTATCCGCAAGGGCGCATTACCGACCACCGCATCGGATACACTATATACAACCTCGCTGCCTTCATGGACGGCGACATACAAGACTGCATCGACCACCTCATCGTGGCAGAGAATGCGGAACGAATGAAAGAGGCTGCGCTATAAAAGGCCCCCCCCTTACCCCTCCCGAGTGAGGGGAGTGATTACAAAAAAGTTAAAACAAAAGATATTAAATAACCATTTTAATAAAAAGCCCGAACCCAAAACTATATACGCCCTCCCCCCCCAGGGAGGGATTGGGGAAGGGGCCGATTAAGAATCATGACACGAAAAGAACTGATTGAGAATATTTGGAGGAAAAAGAGTTTCCTGTGTGTGGGACTGGACACTGACATCAAGAAGATTCCACAGCATCTGTTGGCGGAGGAAGACCCCATATTTGCGTTCAACAAGGCCATCATCGATGCCACAGCACCCTACTGCATCGCCTACAAGCCGAACCTGGCATTCTACGAGGCACATGGGGTGAAGGGAATCGTAGCTTTCGAGAAAACGGTTAAATACATCAAGGAGAACTATCCCGACCAATTCATCATTGCAGATGCCAAGCGTGGCGACATCGGCAACACCAGCAAGATGTATGCCCAAACATTCTTCGGCGAATATGATGTGGATGCGCTGACCATAGCCCCCTATATGGGCGAAGACAGCGTGACACCCTTTATACAAGGATACGATGGCAAGTGGGTCATCCTGTTGGCACTGACCAGCAACAAAGGAAGCCTGGACTTCCAAACAACCCCTCTCCTATCCTCCCCCGAGGGGGAGGGAACAAAGAGGGAACGCCTCTTTGAGAAAGTGCTACGTAAGAGTCAGGAATGGGTTGAAAAGTCCTCCCTTCGGGGAGGCTCGGAGGGGGTCCTAATGTATGTCGTTGGTGCCACACGCGGAGAAATGTTTAATGACATTCGCAAGATTGCACCCAACCACTTCCTGTTGGTTCCCGGCATCGGTGCACAGGGCGGAAGTCTGGAGGAAGTATGTAAGTACGGAATGACCGAAGACTGCGGCCTCATCGTCAACTCCAGTCGCGCCATCATCTACGCCTCCAACGGCGAAGACTTTGCCGAAAGGGCTGGCGAGGAAGCGAAGAAGGTGCAAGAACAGATGTCGAAGGAATTGAAAAAATCTTAAAATCGCATATAAATAGTAATTAGTAAATCGTTAAATCGTAAATTACATAGATGGAATTTTCAGCACAACAAATTGCGGGCCTCGTTGGAGGTACCATAGAAGGCAATCCTGAGGTTAAAGTTAACGACTTTGCCAAAATCGAAGAGGGTCGTCCCGGTTGTATATCGTTCCTGGCGAACATGAAGTATGCCCACTATCTCTACGAAACCAAGAGCAGCGTAGTACTGGTAAACAAGGACTTCAAGGTGGAGGGCGAAACCAGCGCCACATTGATTCGTGTGGACGATGCCTACGAGACGGTTGCCAAACTGTTAACGATGGTGGAAAGCATGAAGCCCAAGAGAAAGGGCATCGACTCGCTGGCCTTCATAGACCCCAGCGCGAAGATTGGCAAGGACTGCTACATCGGTCCTTTCGTAGCCATTGCTGAAGGCGTGGAGATTGGCGACGGATGTGTCTTGCACCCCCACGTAACGATCGGCAGTAATGCCAAAGTGGGCAGCAACACGGAGATATACAGCAACGCCGTAATCTATCACGACTGCAAGGTGGGTAACAACTGTATCCTGCACGCAGGATGTGTTATCGGTGCCGACGGATTCGGCTTTGCTCCAACCCCCAATGGATACGAAAAGATTCCCCAGGTTGGCATCGTAACCATCGAGGACAATGTGGAAATCGGAGCCAACACCTGTGTCGACCGTTCTACGATGGGTTCCACCTACATCCGAGAAGGAGTAAAGTTGGACAATCTGGTGCAGATAGCCCACAACGACGACATAGGCCGCCATACGGTGATGAGTGCCCAGGTGGGTGTTGCCGGCAGCACGAAGATTGGCGAATGGTGCATGTTCGGCGGACAAGTAGGTGTGGCCAACCACCTGACTGTTGCCGACCGCACACAAGCCGGAGCTAAGGCTGGTATCCCCAACAGAATCAAGAAGGAAGGTACTACGGTACAGGGTATGCCGGCTATAGAATACCGCAACTTCTGGAAGTCGAGTGCCATCTTCAAGAACCTTCCCGAACTGGACAAGCAGATATATCAAATGCAAAAAGAGCTGGACGAACTGAAAAGCAAACTGAAATGAACGACAAACAACATACATTGGTAAGCAGCTTTTCCCTCAGCGGAAAAGGTCTGCACACGGGATTGAACCTGACAGTAACCTTCAATCCCGCACCCGAGAATCACGGATACAAGATACAACGCATAGACCTGCCCGACCAGCCCGTTCTGGATGTCGTAGCCGAGAATGTGATAGAAACCACCCGCGGTACGGTATTAGGCAAGAAGGACATTAAAATCAGCACCATAGAACATGGTATGGCAGCGTTGTATGCCCTGGGAGTAGATAACGTATTGATACAAGTCGATGGTCCCGAATTTCCCATTCTGGACGGCAGTGCCGAAATGTACGTAAAGGAGATTCGCCGTGTAGGACTGAAGGAACAGGAGGCGCCCAAGGATTACTATATCATTACCCGCAAGATTGAAATCAAGGACGAGAACACTAGTTCCTGCATTACATTGTTGCCGGATGAGGACTTTTCGATAACGGCAATGATTGATTTCGAATCGAAGTTCATCAGCAGTGAGTTCGCATCGTTGGACAACATGGAGAACTTTGAGACAGAAATTGCCGCAGCACGCACCTTTGTCTTTGTACGCGAAATCGAACCCTTGCTGATGGCTGGATTAGTAAAAGGCGGAGACCTGGATAATGCCATCGTTATCTACGAGCGTCAGACAAGCCAGGAAGCATTGGACCAGTTGTGCGACAAGACGGGTGCCGAACACCACGACGCCAACGTACTGGGATACATCCAGCACAAGCCGCTGGTTTGGGAAAACGAGCCCGCACGACACAAGTTGCTGGACATCATTGGCGATATGGCACTTATCGGAAAACCCATCAAGGGACGCATCATCGCCACACGTCCGGGGCACACGATTAACAACAAATTCGCCCGTCTGATGCGCAAGGAGATTCGCAGGTTCGAGGTTCAAGCTCCCGTTTACGACCCCAACAAACCTGCCGTAGTAGATAATATCCACATCAAGGAGTTGCTGCCCCATCGCTATCCCTTCCAGTTGATAGACAAGGTGATTGAGCTGAAAGAGAAACACGTGGTGGCCGTGAAGAACATTACCTCCAACGAGCCGTTCTTCCAAGGACATTTCCCAGAGGAACCCGTGATGCCCGGAGTGCTGCAGTTGGAGGCTATGGCACAAGCCGGTGGGGTGTACATCCTGAGCCTGTTGGACGAGCCCAAACGCTACAGCACCTACTTCCTGCGAATCGACAACGCCCGATTCCGCCAGAAAGTAGTTCCCGGAGACACCCTCATCATCAAGTGCGAATTGCTGGCTCCACTTTCACATAGCATTGCCACCATGCAGGCCTATGCCTTCGTGGGTGAGAACTGCGTCTGTGAAGCAACCTTCATGGCACAAGTAATCAAAAACATGTGAAAAGTGAAAAATGAAAAGTGAAAAGTGAAAAATTGATACGTAACGCCCATCAAAGGCATAACATACAATTTTTAATTTTTAATTTTTAACTTTTAATTTACCAATATGATTAGTCCATTAGCATATATTCATCCGGAAGCGAAAATTGGCGAGAACTGCGAGATTGGTCCGTTCTGCTATATCGACAAGAACGTTGTCATCGGCGACAACAACACGCTGATGAACAGCGTCACTGTCCTGTATGGAGCACGCATCGGCAATGGTAACATTTTCTTCCCTGGAGCCGTAATCAGCGCCATTCCACAGGACCTGAAGTTCGTGGGAGAAGAGACCACCGCCGAAGTTGGCGACAACAACAAAATCAGAGAGAACGTAACAATTAACCGAGGTACGAAAGCCAAGGGAAAGACCGTAGTAGGTTCGAACAACCTGCTGATGGAGGGCATGCACGTGGCTCACGACGTCATCATCGGCAACGGCTGCATCATCGGTAACGGAACGAAGTTGGCTGGTGAAGTGGTGATAGACGACAACGCCATCCTGAGTGCACACGTTCTGGTTCATCAATTCTGCCGCATCGGTGGCTACACGATGGTGGGAGGCGGTTCAAAGGTAAACATGAACATCCTGCCCTACACGATGACAGCTCGTGAACCGGCCAGTTACTGCGGATTGAATCTTGTCGGTTTGCGCCGCAGGGGATTTTCGCGTGAGACCATTGACCTGTTGCACCGTGCATTCCAGATTATCATGGGCGAAGGCTTGCTGGCAGACAAGGTTGAGCGTGTAAAGCAGGAAATCGGTATCACCCCCGAAACAACCTACATCCTCGACTTTATCAAGGATACCGAGAAACGTGGATTCATAAGATAACAAATACCATTATACCATGACACTGCGCATTACACTGATAAGTCAGGAAAACGAAGACTTTGTCCTGGAATTCAAGATTGATGCCGACGCATCCTTTGCCGACCTACACCATCTGATTCTTCGCAGTTGCGGGTTCGAGGAAGCACACGGCCAGCGTTTCTTTATTTGCGACGAGAACTGGCGCCCCATCCAACGCATCTTGCTAAGCGATGAGGAGAACGTGAACATCGACGAAGACGTGTACCTGATGTCGGATACTGATTTGGGAGAGTTCCTGGAAGACGAGGGACAACGGTTCACATATCGTTTCGACCCAGAGGATCGTAGGATGTTCCTGCTCGAACTTACTGAGACCACCTTTGGCGACAAGATTCCCGCCGAGGGCATGCTGACCCGCAAACACGGCAAAGCGCCGTCGCAATATCTGGTGAACGAAGAGGAGGCACCAACCCAAACGGTTTTGGCAGAAGAATTGGAGGAGGAGTTTTATGGCGAGGACGGATTCGAGGAAGAAGACCTGGATATGGAAGGCTTCGACATATTAGAATAAGAGTATGAAAAAAACACTCGTTGTGATACTGGGTCCGACGGGAGTTGGCAAGACGGAACTTAGCCTCTCTCTGGCAGAGATGCTGGGTTGCCCAATCATCAACTGCGACAGTCGACAGCTCTTTGCCGGTTTGAAGATTGGCACAGCAGCACCTACACCAGAACAATTGCAACGGGTACAACACTATTTTGTTTCCACGCTCCCACTTGATGCCTATTACAGTGCAGCACAATACGAGGCTGACGTGCTACAGTTAACTCAAGAGCTGTTCAAAAGCCACGATGCATTGTTGCTTTCAGGGGGAAGTATGATGTACATAGATGCTGTGTGTCAAGGTATCGACGACATACCCACCGTGAGCGAAGCCGTCAGGACAAAAATTAAAGAACGACTGGCAAACGAAGGACTCGAGGCTCTGGTGGAAGAACTGCAGAAACTGGATCCCGAATATTATGCCATTGTGGACAAGAAGAACACACGACGAGTGGTACATGCACTTGAAATCTGTCACATGAGCGGACAAACGTACACATCGTTCCGCACCAGAAACCAAAAGCCACGTCCCTTCCACATCATAAAGATTGGGCTGAACCGTCCACGCGAGGAACTCTTTGCACGCATCAACGCTCGTGTGGATCAGATGATGACAGAAGGATTGCTCGACGAGGTTAAGGAATATGCATCGTATCGCGACTGCAACGCGTTGAATACCGTAGGATACAAAGAACTCCTGCACGTCATCGATGGAGAATGGGAACTACCAATGGCTGTGGAGCGCATAAAGAAGAATACGCGCGTCTATGCAAAAAAACAACTCACGTGGTTTCAACGTGACACATCGATTGAATGGTTCCACCCCGATGATGTGGACAAAATCAAACAATACATAAATCATAAACTTCATGAAGAGATATTGGCAAAAGATTAAGCAATTGCTTCACACACTTTATACAGGTCCCTGGTGGCAAAGAATCATCGTCTGGTTCTTTACTGCATTACTTTTGCTCATTTTGTTTCTGGGAGCCGTGGACGTCAACTTCCTTTGGTTGTTTGGTCGTTCGCCAGGTTTCAAGGACATCAAACACCCCATAACCAGCGAGGCCAGCATCATTCTGAGTGCCGATAGTATAGTCATAGGCAAATACTACAACGAAAACCGTACACCCGTCAGTTATCAGGAAATCAGCCCGAAACTGATACGTACGCTCATTTCCACCGAGGATGTACGTTTCTACCACCATCACGGCATAGACGTCAAAGGACTGTTTGCTGCGTTTAAAGACATGTTTGGTGGACATGCACGAGGTGCCAGCACCATCACCCAGCAGTTGGCAAAGAATCTGTTCCGCGTCCGCACCAAAAAGGAATATTCTACGGGACTTCTCGGAAAGATATCCTTCACACGTCTCCTCACTATTAAAGCTAAGGAATGGATAGTGGCAACAAAGTTGGAGATGCTGTTCTCGAAAGAAGAGATTCTGACGATGTACCTCAATACCGTCGATTTCGGAAACAATGCATACGGCATTAAGACGGCTTGCGAAACATATTTCGCCACCACCCCGGACAACCTGACCTACGAACAAGCCGCTACATTAATCGGGCTGTTGAAAGCCACCAGCACATACAATCCCAAACGTAATCCCAAGAACAGTACAGAGCGACGGAATGTGGTCCTGGCCAATCTGTTCTATAACGGACAGATGATTATCGACGGGAAACCTGCGACTCAACATCAGCTGGATAGTTTACAGGCCATCCCCATGATTACTGCCGAACGGCAGACGGGTAAGAACCACCTTGGGCCTGTACCCTATTTCCGCGATGCGCTGAAAGATTACGTGGATATATTATGTGAACGTGGACTGATTCCCGGTTATGACAGCGAGCATCGTCTCGACCTTTTCACCAATGGTCTGAAAATATACACTTCGCTCGACACACGAATTCAACAATATGCAGAAGAGGCGGCCCTTAAACAAATGCGTGTAATCCAAAGTCGATTCCGCGAACATTGGGGTTCTGCCCCACCTTGGCGCGATGCACTTCAACGCGAGATTCCAAACTTCATCGAAGAGATAGCTGAGGGAACGACTGCCTACCAATATTATAATGAGAAATACGAAGGGAACACCGATTCTATTTTCCACTATCTCAATCTGCCTCATCCCGTAGAGGTGTTTACCTACAACGGACCGGAAGTGCGTGAAATGAGCACGATGGACAGCATTCGATACATGGTTAGCTTTATGCACTGCGGATTTGTGGTTATCGAACCCGACACCCGACAGGTGAAAGCATGGGTGGGCGATGTTGACTATAACTCGTGGGAATATGACAAAGTAACGGCAATGCGCCAACCGGGTTCCACCTTTAAGCTATTCGTTTACACCGAAGCCATGAATCAGGGACTCACCCCATGCGACCGTCGACTGGACGAGTGGGCATCCTATCCCGATACGGTGAATGGCGAAGTCAAACAATGGACACCGCACAATGCGAATGGTTACTTCACGCATGCCAACATGCCCCTAAAGAGTGCATTTGCCCAAAGTATCAACAGCATTGCTGTGAAACTGGGATATGAATGCGGCATTCCAAACATCATCCGAACGGCACATGCTATGGGTATTCAGTCTCCCCTGAAAAACATCCCCTCACTCAGTCTGGGTTCGGAGGATGTAAACCTTTTGGAGCTGGTCAATGCCTATTGCACCGTCATTGACGACGGCATCTACAACATGCCCGTCCTCATCACCAAGATTGAAGACAGGAATGGGAAAACCATCTACGAACCACGTTTGAAAAAAGAACAGGCTATACCCTATCGTTCGGCCTACCTCATGCAGCAAATGCTGCGTGCCGGTCTGACAGAACCCGGAGGTACCACAGCCGCCCTGTGGCAATACATACATCCAGTTCTCGGAAAGACGGAGTTTGGTGGAAAGACAGGAACCAGCAATAACCACTCCGATGCTTGGTTCGTGGGGGTTACGCCCGGTCTGGTGGCAGGTGCATGGGTTGGTGGAGAATACCGCAGCATCCATTTCCGCACAGGTCAGCTTGGACAAGGCAGTCGTACTGCACTTCCCATCTTCGGATGGTTCATCCAGTCGTTACTGAAAGACACGCGCTTCTCGCGTTACTATCGTAAGTTCGACGCACCGAAAGAGGAGATTGACCCACAGTGCTGGAGTTGTTCGGGAGCCTACTATCCACCACCTGGCGAAGAGGGAGAGGAGACTGAAGATGCAGACAATCCAGAGGGCAGCAAAGGAAACGAAATCGTAGAAAATCCGGAATAAAAGCATCAAATGATTGTACAACTCGCAAAATATCAGTACATTTGTGGCATAAACATGAATACATAATATGAAAAACAACATGAAAAGAAATCTTTGTACCTTACTGGTCATCATGCTGACCGCAGTGGCAGCCAACGCCAAACCCAACTACGTTGCTTACCTGTTTACCTATTTCACAGGTAATGCGCCTGAACAGGAACAGATTTGTTATGCTCTTAGTCACGACGGCTGGAACTACACACCGATGAACAATGGACAACCAGTCATTGCGAGTGACTCCATTGCACTAACGAAGTGCGTACGCGACCCACACATCTTACGTGGTGAAGATGGCTGGTTCTATCAAGTGATTACCGACATGAAGTCGAGCCTGGGATGGAGCAGCAACCGCGGTATGGTCTTGATGCGCAGTCGTGACCTCATCAAATGGCAGCACCACACCATTCACTTCCCCGAACGCTATAAAGGAACTATGTTCGAGCATGTAACCCGCGTATGGGCTCCCCAAACAATCTACGACAAGGAAGCTGGCAAATATCTGGTGTATTTCTCCATCCTGACTGATGATGGCAGCTGTCCCTACGACCGCGTGTACTATGCTTATGCAAATAGTGACTTCAGCGATTTCGAAGGCGAACCCAAAGTGATGTTCGACGTACAGAACGCCAGCATCGACACAGATATCGTTCGCGATGACGATGGCCTCTATCACATCTTCTTTAAGACTGAGGGACAGAAGCAAAAAGGCATCAAGCAATTCATTACTCCCGACCTTCATGATAACTCAAAGTGGGAGCTGCAGCCTGGTTTCTGTCAAGACACGAACAAAGCTGTTGAGGGCAGTGGCGTATTCCGTCTGTTCGACGGCACATGGGTGTTGATGTATGACTGCTATACCAGCTACCACTACCAGTTCTGCAAATCAACTGATTTAAAGACTTTCAAACGCGTACAAGACACCAAGACAAGTGGTATGTTTACCCCGCGTCACGGAACTGTCATTGCAATTACTAAACAAGAGTATGACCTGCTGACAGCATGGGATGCATTGATGACCGCCACCACAGAGTTGAAGAGCCGTCCCGTTCCCACACTCACGCTGGAACAGTTAGACGGTCGCAAGGCTATGCTCGATGCATGCCAAAAAGTGCTGAATGGCCCAGTTTCGGCCAAAGCATATAAGGCACAAGCCAACAAAGTAAAGAAATTCCTTAAATAATTTTTACCATGAAGAGGAAAATCACATACCTTTTGGCAGCATTGTTACTTCCCACTTTCTGCCATGCGGCAGTGAATGATGTCGAAACCGTTACCAGTGTCACATCGCCTCGTACACTGACAACTCCCGTCGACCTTTTCATCACAGCCGAGACCGACGCACTGACCAGCACCATCGACATTGCCAATGAAGATGCGGCTGTTGTCTTCGAGAATCTAACGCCCACGACGGTTATCGATAACTACCTGAGTAAAATCAACATTAATGGAGAAGAGGCGAATAACGGTAAAAACTGTCGTGTAGCCATCTATCGTCATGGAGCAATGGTATTGCCACGTGGAAAGAGTTACCCAGCACTGACGGTATACACCGAGGTAAATTTCGGTGGCGACACCCGTACCTATACCCAAGGAGGGCGTCAAGCCGCACTTGGTAAGTTTAACAATGCTATACGCTCCTTCAAACTGAAGCGCGGCTACATGGCAACCTTTGCCAATCGCACCGATGGAACAGGTTACAGCCACTGTTACATTGCTGACCGCGAAGACCTGGAGTTGAATCTCCCGAAGGAAATGGCCGGACGCGTCAGCATGCTCCGCGTTTTCGTATGGAACTGGGTAAGCAAAAAAGGATGCAGTGATTCGCGTGATACCAATATGATGAATACAGCCCACGCCACTTGGTACTACGACTGGGGAGCTGGAACCACCAGCCGCACCAACCACGAATATGTACCACAGCGTCACCACGAAGCCGGCAACAGCAATAAAGGTGATTGGAAGGGAGCATGGGAATCGTGGACAAGCATCAACAACAGCGACGAGACCTGCACCCATGTACTGGGACAGAACGAGCCCGACAACACCAGTGGACAGGACGAGGTTTATACCTATGTAACCACAATCCCCAGTAATCCTCGCGAATATCATGCCTCGAGCACACTTGCCGAACATGCTAAAGAATTTCTCTATAGCGGTAAGCGCATCGGCACCTTTGCCTGCTGCAATCCCAGCACCGGATGGGTCAGTGAATACGTCAACTACTGTCGTGAAAACAATATCCGCATCGACTTTGTAGCCACCCACTATTATATTGGTGGTACCGATCCCGCAGGCTGCATCAGCCGTCTGAAGGCGCTCTACGATGCAACGGGACTTCCCGTATGGGCTACAGAATGGAACAACGGTGCAAACTGGACCTCAGAAGGCGGTTTCAATACTGACTCTGAAGGTTGGTACAATTGGGGTAGCGGTAACGACCAGTACAAGAACGGTGTTTGGCTTCGCGACGTGCTGAAACGCGCCGACAGTGCACCTTGGCTAGAACGTCTGGCCGTATATAACGCTGTAGAGTGGAAACGACAGATTACCGATGGAAGCACACTTACCGACGGTGGTAAAGTTTGGGGAGCATATTTGAGTAAAATGGCATATGACAGCAAGGCAGGAGGCATCAACTACTTCATGCCTTGGACGCATCATGATCCTACCGATTTCAAGGCCACTTATGACAATAAGAAGAAAAAGGCTACCTTCACTTGGAACAATCCTGATGCCGATATGGCAGACAGCACCACCATCGAATACAAGAATGGAAGCAAATGGGTTCTTTTAACCACACTGCCTATGTCTGACGACATTGAACGTAGCGTCACCGTGGATGTCAGCGATTTAGCTCCCGCCATGTATACGTTCCGTCTTATCAATTATGACTACGATGCAAAAAAAAGAGCCGCTGCTGAATCACCCAGCATCACCATTGCCGCAGCCAATGCAGTAGGTTCCCTCCAATATGGTCAGCTGAAGATTTCAAACACGGAATCCGTTGTTACAGAAATTGAGGAACAGACTCAGGCTCCCTATGTAGTAGTGGGTATGGTATCACTGAAGAACTCAGGAAACGGAATTACCAATCATCTGATAAAGATGAACCGAACAGGTTTCACCTTCCGTTTCTATCCTTGGCAACTGCCCAGTCCCGTCAACTATAAGAATGCTGAAATGGCAGATTACATGGTGCTACCGCCTGACACAGTGTTCCATCTGTCCGACAACATGATGCTTATCTCACAAAATGCAGGAAAGGTAAAGGATGAAGTTCAGGTAACCTTCCCCGAAGCATTTCCAGAAGGCGTTACTCCGGTGGTGGTAGCTCAACAGTACACCTCATCGACCAGTTACGCCCCTGTAACAGTTAAAGTTTATGATATAACGAACACAGGCTTCAAGGCCGTACTTGTACGACAGGAAGCCGTAACTACAGCCTTTAACAGTCAGAATGTCATCTATTTTGCAGCCAGTCCCGGACAGATACCCATTGGTAATGGCAAACTGCTCACCGTAGGCCGCGATACTGAGGTTCCCATAGGTGGAAGCACCCGTCATGACGTTACTTTTAAGAACGAGGCTGGTGAGACCCTATATTTCAAGAATCCTTACATAATTGCTGCCAGCCAGACCAATAATTACGGCAAGGCCAGCATCATGCGCCAATACAGCACGACCAGCAACGAAGATGGTGTTTACATGACTAGCATCCGTCGTCAGGCCGATGGAACCAACACCACGGTGACCGAAGATGATTTGGCTAAGAACAATGGAGACTACATCGGATGGTTCATCATCAGCGACGATCCGAACGGAACGGGCGATGAACAACCCATTATCGTTCCAACTGGTATAGAGAACGCAACGAAGAACCTAGGGTTCAATGTTCGTGTTGACGGACGTACCATTCACGCCAGCGGCAAGGACATTAGCGTCTTCACGGCAAGCGGTATGAGAGTATCTTTAGGCCGTCCCCTGCCACCTGGTATTTACATCGTGACCAACGGTCATCGTGCCGTAAAGGTTCAAGTCCGATGATCCCACCCAATCCCCCAATTAGACTATCCCCTTTGGCTCTGTCAAAGGGGATTTTTGTTTACACGCGCGCATGCGCACTATCCTTATTCTTTAATAACATTTTTATCTGGCATTTGAAATGATATGATGTTCGGTTTAATCTAATATTGTTAAAATTAGTTAACAAAAGGAAAAATATCTCTTAACAAAGTTAAAATCTCCTTAATTAAAGTTATATTTGTGAGGAAAAAACCCTAAAAAGTGGTGTGTATGACGTGGAAAACCCTTCTCCATGTTCATTTATGCCATGTTAAGGGCATGATAAACAAGTGATAACTAACGAGAAAACTAACAAAAAAATAACAACTTAAACTCTCAATGTATGAAAAACCGTTTAGGCAAACTGAGTAGGAACGCATGCTACATGATGTTCCTGCTGGCTGTTAGCGGCATTTCGACATCGTGTAAGGACGAGTACATGCTGGACGACGAAAAGCCTAGTTGGCTGAGTTCTAGCATTTACGACAAGTTGGAGAAGAAGGGAAATTACACCAACTATCTCCGGCTGATTGGCGACCCCGATGTCAACCCCACTAACGCACGCCCCCTCACCGAGGTGCTTTCACGAACAGGTTCAAAGACAGTTTTCGCAGCCGACGACGATGCATGGAAGCAATTCTTTGCAAGCAATGCTTTGTTGCCGGAAAGCAACCCATGGCATAATGCCACGAGTTACGACAAACTGAGTGTTAACCAGAAGAAGCTGCTCATACACACGAGCATGCTGAACAATGCCATCGTGATGGAAAACCTCTCGAGTAGCAGTAGCGACATCAGTTCACGAGGCGACTTCATGCGCCGCGAAACCGATGTTGAAATCACCGATACCATCGCATTTTTAGATGGAGACTCGTTGCCCATTAACTACAACGAGGATAACGGAGAGGCTGACTATTGGTGGCGATTCCGTAAAAATAATGGCGGTAATGGAATCTATTTGGCAGAAGCCTCTGCTCCTATGATGATTCATTTCACCACTGAGCATTTGACCAAAAACAGCGTAACAGACGATGACTTCGCAAAATTCATGGGCACACCACGTGTCACAAGCGACGTACATATCAACGATGCTCGCCTGATTGAAAAGGACAGTGTAGCTGAAAACGGCTATCTGAATAAGACCGAGAAGGTATTGATTCCGCTGCCCAGCATGGCTGAGATACTGCGCAC
Source organism: Bacteroidaceae bacterium (assembly GCA_017617235.1). GTDB lineage: Bacteria > Bacteroidota > Bacteroidia > Bacteroidales > Bacteroidaceae > Physcousia. The sequence continues at coordinate 29,878 of JAFZWQ010000009.1, forward strand.
GAACGGAAGTACAAAGATTTTCAGTCACATGCTGGATCGTTGGAGTGCACCTTACTACAACGAAAGCGTGACACGCGCATATAAAAACCTTATGGCTTCGAGAGGTAAGGAATGGACCGACTCTATCTTTACCAAGCGTTACTTCTCGACCTATAGTCTGAACAACAAAGCGCTGAACACCGATCCGAAAGGCCAGGAGTTGAAAGGCAAGGACTTCGCCATCCTGAAGTTCGACCCATCGTGGAATACATTCGTTTCCAATGATAACTACTGGGCTAATAGTCAAAAGACGGCTCCCCAGTTCGATATGGCAGCCATGTTCGTTCCTGACGACGAAACCATGTGGACATACTTCATGGAGAACGGCGGCGGATGGCAGCTCATCAAAACCTACTACATGAAGGAAGGAACCCCCGAAGAAATCCCGTACACGGCTCCTAAGAACTTGGATGAATTGTTCTTCCAAATCGACCAGATTCCCCTAGGAACATTGGAGAGCTTGTTCCAGGTAAACATGCAGCGTTCATTCGTAGGTTCTGTGCCAAGCAAACTGACTAAGCTACGCGATGACGCTCAGGAGCAAATGTTCTATCCCGAAGATATCCAGTACATCCAGAGAACATTACTGGCCAACAATGGTATCATATACATCACCAGCAAAGTGTTCGGTCCTACGGACTACAGAGCTATCACAGCTCCTGCATTCATTAGTAAGACCAACGAGGTTATGAAATATGCCATCTACAACGGCTATATGTACAAAGATGGTAAGGATAAGTTCAAGCATACCGATCAGATGGGTCTGAACTACTATGCTTACCTGAAGGCCATGCAGAGTGACTTTGCATTCTTCATGCCCAGCGACACGGCCATGTATTATTACTATGACCCCGTGAGCTTCCGCAGCCAGAAGTCCAGAATTCTGCATCTTTATTACAAGGAAGCATCATTCCCCATCAAGTACAACATCTATGCCTACGACCCACAAAAGGGTGAGATTGGTGAAACCTACGGAGAAGGCCGCAAGAAAGAGACCATCGACGATTCAGAAATCGTGAACCGTCTGAAGGATATTCTGGAAAGCCACACCGTAGTGCTTGACGATGGCGTCAAGGAAATCAACAGTGGTATCGATGAATACTATCTGGCCAAGAACGGTGCTGCTATCAAGGTTATCCGTGGAATTGGCGCCGACGGCAAACCGCACGTTGTTAAGGTACAGGGCGGTTTCCAGATTGAGAATGAAGAAAAAGGCATTACCGGAACTATTTCCGCTGCCAACAAGAACAAGTATTTAGGCATCTTGGGTATCCAACAAAACACAATTACCGACGAACATAACAAGGACAACGGTACAACCTATATTTTGGACAGCCCAATGATTCCAGCTAGTCGAAGCGTATATAATATCTTTACCAACGAGTATCGCAACGATAGTCCCTTGTACAACGATTTCTACGAGTTGTGTAAAATCAACGAGAAAGTAATTCGTGCATGCGGTCTGGTTGATGAAAGTGGTTCGCTGTCTGCAAGCCAGCAGCAAACAGAAGTGAAGAAATATAGTATCTTCATTGAAGACAACGGTTTGGATCAGAACATACAGTTCTTCAATAACTACCGCTACACCATTTTCGTCCCCACATCAACAGCATTGAACGAAGCTAGAGCAAAAGGTCTGCCTACATGGGAAGAGATTGAAGCCGACTACGAAGATATGAAGCCCATTATGGACGAGTCCAAGACTTTGCGCCAGTCCATCAAGGACTATCTGGCAAAGAAAGACACGGTAGAGGCTGAAAGATTACAGCAGCGTTTGAATGCCATTCTGCCCATAGCACAGGCTGACAGCCTCATCCTGCAGGCAAAATGTACCTACCTGATTAACTTCGTACGCTACCACTTCGCCGACAACAGTATATTCGTGGACAAGAGCACGTATCCCGTCAAGGATTTCGTAACTGCCAGTTACGACAACCAGAAGGGTCTGTTCTGTAAAGTTAACGTAAGACGTCCCAGCAGCGATGTATTGGAAGTTCAGGACTATTCGGTAACAGATTCCAAAGGTAACTCTCTCAGTCCTTGGGTTCCCATCACAGGCAAATACAACGTAATGGCCCGTGACTACAGTTGTAGTTCAAAACCCACCGACAAGTCAATGAAGGGTATCAGCATCCAAGGTTCCAGCTTTGCTGTCATCCATCAGGTGCCCAGCGTGCTAAATCACACCGAGTTGGTTAACGGACGCCACGACAGCCAATGGAGTAGCGCCGCTGCTGCCAAAAAGTATCTGAAACGATTTGCAATCCACTAAAACCGAACCACCATGAATAAATATTTCAAGATTATCATGCTATGGGCCGTAGTGTTCTTCGCACTGCCCGTAAGCGCACAAATAAGCCGTATCAGCGGTACGGTAAGTGACGAGTTCGGTGGCATCCCTGGCATTCAAGTCAAGGAGGTGGACTCGAACAACCGTATTGTCAGCAGCGCCATTACCGATGCCAACGGTAACTTCAACATGGTTATTAAGAACCAGAAGAACAAACTCGTCTTCCACGGTATGGGTTACTCTGACAAGACGCTCCCCATCAACAAGACGACCTATAAAGTAAATATGGCCGAAGCTGTAAAACAGATGAAGGAGGTACAGATTATCGGTAAGAAGAAGTCACCCACCACGGGTCTTGACATTCCAGCGCGAGAATACGCTGGTGCAGTCTCCTCCATGAAAATGGATGACCTAGAAGGTTTGGCTTTTGAATCTGTAGACCAAGCTCTGCAAGGTCAGATTGCAGGTCTCGACATCGTGGCTAACTCTGGTAACCTGGGTTCCGGTACCACCATGCGACTGCGCGGTACCACCACCATCAATGGTAACCAACAGCCTTTGATTGTTGTGAACGACCACATCTTCGAATTGCCCGATGATGCACAGACTATCAACTTCGAGGATATGGATAACGAAGAGCAGTTCTCAACCCTGCTGAACGTAAATACCGAAGACATCGAGAGTATCACCGTATTGAAAGACGCAGCTTCTGCAGCCAAGTGGGGTGTGCAAGGTTCAAACGGTGTCATAGAAATTAAGCTCCGTCGTGGTAAACAAGGTCCTACACAGGTAAACTTCTCCTACAAGTTCAATGGCACATGGCAGCCCAACGGCTATAAGATGCTGAACGGAGACGGATACACCATGATGCAGAAGGAGGCCTTCTTTAATCCCACACAACTTTCCAGCAATATTCCCGAGTTTGACTACAACACGGAATTGCCCTACATCTATAATCATTTCAGTCACAACACCGACTGGTTGGATGCTGTGAAGCAATTCGGTAAGGAGCATCGTTACTATGTAAACCTCACGGGTGGTGGTGAAAAAGCAACATTCCGTATTGGTGCCGGTTACAACAAGAGTACGGGCTCTATCATCGGTCAGAAGATGGATCAGTTCACAGAATCCACGACACTGGACTATCAAGTCAGCGACCGCATCCAGTTCCGTGCAACGATGAACATGACCTTTACCAACAACCATAAGAACTACGGAAACGATATTCTGGACCGTGCCTATAAGGCAATGCCCAATATGAGTATTTACGAGTACGATGCCATGGGTAATGCCACGGGTAACTACTTCAACATGTTACCATTGGCTGCCAACTGGAGCAATACGAATACCACCGGACGTACCAACGATGGTACTATGACTTCGTGGGAACTCAGACAGATGTACTCTAATGGTAACCCCGTAGCACGTGCCAATCTAGCCTGGTGGGAAATGAAACAGTACAATCTGACCCCACAGTTCGACATCACCTATAAGTTCTGGGGCAAGGATTCCGAACATCATCAGATTAACTATAAGGGCGACGTACAGCTCAACATCTATAACACCAGTGACGACACCTATTGTCCTAGCGAACTGCACACCATGCCATGGAAATACGGAGGCGACAACGCTTCTAACCTGACCAGCAACGAACGCAACCAGTTGTCGAACACAGAGTACAAATCACTGGAGTTCACAACACGTCACGAGTTGCACTACTACTCACACTTCAAGAACGCAGACCATAGTCTCTCTGGTATGGCACGCTTCGAAATGGCAGTAGGAAACAGTTCTAGGCAGAATCTGGGTCTATGGAACGTACCTGATGGAATTAGCGACCCCACTGTAGTAGCCTTGCTCAGTGCTGCCAGCTCCACCACGGGTGAATGGCGCCGCCACAGTTTCTACGAGCAGTTGCACTATTCATATAAGAGTAAGTACTCTATCGACGCCAGCCTGCGTACCGATGGACGTACAGACTTCGGTCGAGGCTATAAATACGGTACCTTCCCTGCAATTGGTGGACGTTGGAATATCAGCGACGAGAAATTCATGGACAAGACCAAGAAGATTATCAGCATGCTGGCCTTCCGTCCCACATGGGGTATCACAGGTAACCCGGGCCGTGCAGGTGGCAACCAGTACAACAAGTATAGTTTCAATAACACTTTCTATAACGGACACACCATCGTAACACCTGAAAACCTGTCACTGACAGAGTTACGTTGGGAAAAGACAGCACAATGGAACCTCGGTTTCAACCTGGGTCTGCTCAACGACTTGTTAACCTTCGAACTTGAAATTTACAACAAGAAGACAACCGACTTGTTGTTAGAAAACCTGCGTATTCCCAGTGCCAATGGTTTCAATTCCCTGAGTTGGACCAATGGTGGCATCCTTCGCAATAAGGGATGGGAGTTGAACGGTTCTACATCGAAGTTTGCCAAGGTGGGTAAGTTTGCCATGAAGTTGCGTGGTAATGTATCTCAGAACTTCAACGAAGTGGAAGATATGGACGAACTACTGCTGAAAGAAAGAAACGGCGACGAAACATGGAATCCCACAAACCACAATTATAGAACGTTGATTCAAAAGCACAATGCACTGGGTTCCATCTATGGTCTGAAGTTCAAAGGTATCTACCGCTACGACTATAACCACAACGGATATGATAATTCCAGCTTCAGAGCTTACGGATATGCAGAAAGTGTACCCGATGGCATGGGTGGATATCGTGATGCACTAAACGCCGACGAAGCAGCAGCATACGGTGATGGTTATCATTGGAAACAGAACAGCAGCGGCCAATGGGTTCGCGGAGATGCTATCAATACTGCTGCCGCTGCCGCTCGCCGAGGCGAGAATAGCACCTGCCCATTGGTATACGACGAATCTGGAAATATGGTAACGGATGCAAAGGGTAATCCCCTACCTATGTACTATTGCTACAGCGAGGGTAGCCGCTACCAGTTCCAAGGTGGTGATGCCATTTACGAGGATATCGACCACAATGGATCAATCGACCGCTACGATGTTGTTTACCTTGGTAACTCAAACCCCAAACTTTATGGTGGTTTTGGCATCAACCTCTATTATGGGCGTTTCGAGCTAAATGCATCGTTCAACTTCCGTATGGGTAACCAGATTCTGAACCTGGCCAAGAGCGAATATGAAAGCATGAGCGCTATTACCAACATGAGTTACGCTACCACATGGCGTTGGCGCAAGAATGGTGATATCACAGATATTCCACGTGCCCTGACCAGCGTCAACGGATATTCCAACTACAACTTCCTGGTATCCGACCGTAACGTTGAAAATGGTGACTACCTACGTCTGCAGTACATTCAGTTGAAGTATAACTTCGACCCAGGATTGCTGAAGAAGATTCACGTGAAGACTTGTTACCTGTCAGCCACTATCAACAACGTATTCTGCCTGTCCAAGTACACAGGTGTAGATCCTGAGGTTAGTCCTAGCGGCTTTGATATTGCCGTCGACAGGAGTAAGACACCCAGACCGCGCTCATTTACATGCAGTATTAACTTTGGCTTCTAAATCTTGACAAATATGAAAACACATAACAAAACTGTAAAAATAGCCCTTCTCCTGGGCATTGCAGCATGGACATTGTCCGCATGCCAAGATTGGTTGACCGTATATCCGACCAACCAGGTTGTGGAAGAAAACTTCTGGGAAGATAAGAATGACTTGGAAGGTGTACGTTACGCAGCATATCAGCAGATGTGCAAGACAATGAGAAGCCTTATCCTCTGGGGTGACCTTCGCTCGGATTCTTATTCACTTTACAGTACAAGTGACAATTCGACCAAAAGTTTGTGGACAGAAATCCGCGACGGACGTATCGAACGAGACTCTGCCAATGCCTATTTCGACTGGAGTGGTGTATATCGCACCATTAACTATTGTAACAAGGTATTGCAACACGGAGCCGAAGTATTGGAGCGTGACAAGCAGTTTACATCGGCCGAATGGCAGCAGATGAAGGCTGAAATCACTGGTCTACGCGCACTGAATTATTTCTATCTGATTCGCGCCTTCAAGGATATCCCCTTCTCCACCAAAGTTATCAACAAAGACACGGAAGTACAATACTTTTATGCCACAAACCAATTGATTGTACTCGACTCGTTGATTACAGATCTGGAAAGTGTAAAGGGACAAGCTCGCAACCGTTTCTCGACAATCAGAGACACTAAGGGTCTTATCACCAACCCCGCAATCTATGCTATGTTGAGTGATATGTACCTTTGGCGCGCTGCGCTACACGAAGGACGAGGTATGGCAACGGATAGCATTATCATTACCAATGTACCCGCCAAAGTTGGTACGAAAGTTATCCACACGGTGAAAGGCGACTACCAGTTGGCTGCAGACTATGCAGATTTAGCATTGGCTGCATTGGCTGAACAGAACAACCATAACAACCTTAGCATCAGTTCCTCTAGGACATTGATGATTAACTACGGTTTGGAAAACTGCTATATGTACAAGAACGACTTCTCGAACTTCGCCAATGGTTCATCGCCCAGGCTGTCAGCTTTCGCCTCCATCTTCGGTGGAAACAGCGAGGAGAGTATCTTCGAGTTGCAGTTCAGCCAGTCAGAAGGACGCTCACACGATATGAACAAAATCTGGAGTTATGACCGTAGTAGCAACGACAACACCCGATTGGCTACCAGCGAAGCTACATTGAGTAAAATTTACAACAGCAATGCCAATATGCTTCCACGCGACAGTCGTCTGTGGATTGCAGGATGGAACAAAGGAGTAGACGATAATGGAGGTGTAGAGAACATGCCTGAGCGTTTCTGCTTCAAGTGGAGCGGTGGCGACTACTCATTGAAACTGCCTGCTTCTAATAAATGCGAAGATATTGCTGTTATACCCGAACCCGATCAATATAGCAATTGGATTATCTATCGCCTCAGTGATGTCATGCTCCAAAAGGCAGAAGCATTAGTCGCTTTAGGTAAAGAGGGGGATGCCATGCGCTATGTCAATGCTATACACCGTCGTTGGTATTGTAACGACAACACGTCGAATACAGAACAGCCAAATGAAGACGTTACCGGCGCAAGTGGTGCTGTTAATCAGGCTGACGACAACGCGAACAAAGGTAACCTGCCAAAGGCCACCAATTTCGAAATTGCTGTACTCAACGAACGTCAATTGGAATTCCTAGGCGAGGGTAAACGCTGGTTCGACCTTGTGCGTTATGCAGAACGCCATTCAGGTGGAACTAAAGGAAAGGGACTGGACGAAAAAGCATGGAATTCTCCTTATCCCAAAGGAACGACCAACGGTACCACCAGAGCACAATACTTCCCCGAAGCCGCCTGTGAGCCAGCTGGAACCAACAGCGGTATAGATGGAATTGAAAAGATGCTCGAAGACCTTATGAGTGGTGAATGGGATGTACAGAAGCGTAAGACTCTCCGCAACCGATTCAAAAACCGCTATGGATTGTATAACCTTATTTACTATAAGGAAATCGAGGCCACGAATGGTGAAAACAACAAGAGCGGCAATCATCTGGAACAGAATCCTGTATGGAACAAATCATTGTATGACGATTAAGGATGGAGGACTGAACTATGAAATGCAAGATTATATTCAGAAAATGGAGCCTGTTGGCAGCAGCAGCAATTTTGTTTGTTGCTATACAAAGTTGTACGGAAAATATTAGCCTGGAGAATCGCTATACCCTTCGGGAAAATACGGTCATTACGTATTTGGAGAAACATGATACAACATATAGCGAATATCTCGATTTACTTCGTGAAGTAAAGGTTAGTTTCCGATCTGAATCAACGGTATATCAATTGCTTTCGGCTCGCGGAAAATACACTGTATTTGCTCCAACGAACAAAGCCATCAACGACTATCTGGACACACTTTACACCAAGGGTATTATTACCACTCCCGACTGGGATGGATTCCCAAATGACGTGGTTTTGGACTCTATCCGCAAAGTGATTGTCTTCAATAGTGTTCTCGACGGTACCAAGGATGACATTGAGCCCCTGCAAAGCAGTTCATTCCCCGACGATACCAAAGAGTTCACCTTAGCCAACATGTACGACCGCAAACTCACCATCTACCATGGTGGTGTAAATGGTAAAAACGCAGACTCGCTTTATGTAAACGGAGCACGCGACAAGAAGACCGGACTTATCACCAAAGGTTCGCTCATCGACTTGAAGAATCGCGATATCTACACCATAAACGGCTACATACATCAAGTACATAGTGTTATTGCCCCCAGCAATGAAACGCTTTCCGACCTGCTAAGAAGCTACATCGAAGAAAACAAGGGCGACTTCATCGTTGCGGCCAAACTGATGATTGCAACAGGTATGGTAGACACCCTGAGTAAGGTAAAGGATGAAGTTTACGAAAAACTGCGTCAATCAGGTGATCCTCGTGTGGCTGATTTGGTTAAATTGATGACCGAAAATGGAAGTGGTTGGCTGCCAGAGCATCGTTATTATGGTTATACCCTATTTGCCGAAACCGACGATTTCTGGCGTACAAAACTAGGCAAGGAGCCCAAAGACATCACCGCAGCCGACATTCAGGCATGGGTGGTTGGCGAAGGCTACTATCCTGATGGCAAGGACAATACAGACTACACCAGCGAGGACAATGTACTGAACCTCTTCTTCACCTACCATCTGCTGCCCATGCGACTGCCTGTCGATAAGTTGGTTATCCACTATAATGAAAATGGTTACAACTATACAAATACCAGCATGTCGTTCCGCATACCCACCTACGAGTTGTATACGACCATGGGTAAACGTCGTCTGTTAAAGTTGTATCAGGCTGGTCCCAGTTACAGCATTGACGGAAACAGCGATGTTTGGATTAACCGTTTCCCCGTATTGGATAACGGACGTCATGGTAATTACAAGGAACTTGAGATTACGGATGACACCAAGGGTATCTTAGTTGATTCCTCCGATCCTGTGAATTTGGTAAACGCATACGTGTATCCCATTAACGAGCCCTTGGTATACACCGAAACGGTACGCCAGAATATGAAGAAACAGCGCCTGCGTTTCGACGTAGCAAGCATGTTCCCAGAACTGATGAACAACGACCTGCGTGCCAATCGCACCAAGGATCAAATGCCAGCTTTCCCCGTCGACATTAACTATCGTTATTTGGACGATGCTTGGATTGAAGACGGCACACGCTTCTACTACCTACTCGGTCTGGGTCGCGGTTGGATGAACTGGCAAGGCGATGAGATGAACATCTCCGGACAATACGAATTCACCCTGCGTCTCCCGCCCGTACCCGAAAGCGGCACCTATGAACTTCGCTATGCGATACAATGCAATAGTTCATATCGAAGCATGTGTCAGGTTTACTTTGGTACAAACAAGGATAACCTGCCCGCCATGGGTATTCCCCTTGACCTTCGACAGGGCGGTCTTTACCGTCACTTGACGGGCGACACACCTCCATCCACTCTTGTCGGTTGGGAGTTAGATCAGCCCGATGACGATTACAATGCTGAAGTGGACAAAAAAATGCGTAACAACGGATTTATGAAGGGTGCATACAACTACACCTTTACACCAGGCGGCAGCAACCATGCCCGCGATGACGAACGTACCATCCGTCGCATCATTGTACGCAGTTATATGAGTCCGGATGAAGTGTATTATGTTAAGTTCAAGAATGTGTTGGACGACAAGGAGAAACAGCACTACATGGATTATCTCGAATTCTGTGCAAAGGAAGTTTATGACAATCCCATGACTCCCGAGGACATATGGTAAGCATGCAAGAATTGATAACTGACAATTGATAATTATGAATAAGATTAAAACATATATAGGAGCCGCAGTACTGGGTGCAACAGTACTGGCTATTCCCAGTTGCTCCGACACATGGGACGACCACTATGGAGTCGGAGACAATAACACAGCGGCAACGGCGTCAACCCTTTGGGATCTGATTGAAGATGATCCTAATCTGAGCTATTTCAAGGAAATCGCAGAGGCATCTACCTTCTATCGCGATGAAGAGCATCCCCAGAACAACTATACGTTCAAGGATATGCTACAGGGTTCAATGCTTACCACAGTATGGATTCCTACAAACGATGCCTTTACCCCTGCCGACACGACGAAGTGGATGACATACGCTCGTGAAAAGGGATACACTGTCCAGCAGCAGCTTTTAGCCAATAGTATTGCACTTTGGCGTCAAGTTGCAATTGGCGGAGGTAGCTTGGTAGACACCGTAACCATGCTGAATGGTAAGAAGATGACATTCGACAAGGTGAACCTAACAATGCAGGGTGTTAACATGGATCCGCAGCACAAGAACATTACCGCATCCAATGGTACCCTGCATTACGTGGACGCTCCCCTGCCCTTCAAATATAATCTCTACGAATTCCTGAAGGACAATGATAATGCCACTGCCAATAGCATGACAAAGTTCCACGATTACATCATCTCCAACGACACCACCTATTTCAGTCAGGATTTGAGTATTGAAGGTACACCCGACATCAATGGTAACCCCACATATGTAGATAGTGTCTATGTTACCACTAACAAGTTATTCTTTGGGAACCACAGTTTCCCCACGGATAACAATACCGACCAGTATTTAACCTTCGACGAAAGTTTTGGTGAAAGCATAGAGGACGAAGACTCTACCTATATTCTGCTCATGCCGACAGATGCCGCATGGGACAATGCTATTAGCGATTTGAAGTCTCTATACAAATATGCACCGGCTTATGCCGACAATCAGAAGATTAATGCAGGTACGAACAATGCTAATCCTCGTCTTATTAATGATGTGGATTCATTCCAATTGAAGAATATCACGATGGACATAACCTCTCCGCTTTGCTTCAATCTGCACTTCCAACCTGATGCTGTAGGTAAAAGAGGTAAATGGAAATTAGACGATTTCCTGTCGGATCAGGGAGCACGAGCCAAGTATCTCCTGAATTCCTTTGGAGACACCCTCCGTTCTGATGCAAACTGGAATCAATCCACACTCTTCGATGGAACGCAGTTAAGCGTCAGCAATGGTGTAGGCATTGTCAAAACTGAATGGAACATTCCCAGCAAATTGTACAAGCCTGATGTATATGTCGAAGCCTCTCGTCACACTATGTACAAGCCTATAGAAAGTCAGATTGGTACTATGAAGACTTATTCTTACACCTATGACGTAGTTAAACCTTGGCTGTCAAAGACTGGACGTTTGTTCAACGATGATTTTATCTGCCTAAGCCCAGACCAAGCCACCAGTGCTCCCCGTTTCGAATTCAAGTTGGAAGGCACTAATGGTGAGAATGTCGAGAGCGAAGTCATGAGTGGTAAATACGACATCTATGTAGTCATGGTTCCCAATTTCTACATGACCAGCGCTACCTCAGACAAGATTGTCCATAACATTGGTGATGATGGCAGTGCAAAGATTATTGAAAACGACACCGTACCTGTTAAACACAAGATTCGTGCAACCATCACTTATTGCAACGGTAATCTTCAAGGACGTGAAGGTACAATGAAAAGCGACCTTGTTGAATATACTGGAGAAAAAGTGGACACACTGCTTCTGTTCAAGGACTTTGAATTCCCCTACAGTTACAAAAACCTTCGTTTCAGCTATCCCAGCATCCAGATTACAACGGATCATAAGTCAGCTGATCTTCGAAATGAGTATACCAACTATATCTGTATCGATCGTTTCATCCTGAGAAGTAAAGAAGATTAAGACTATGAAAAAGATTAGCAATACAATTATGCACATCAGTCTCCAAAGAGGCTTGTGTCTTGCGATGCTTTCGTGCATATGTTTCTCTACCGCGTTTGCTCAGGCTGAGACCGAGGTAGACAGCGCAACAGCTGTCAACGTCTACAACAAGCGAAAGGCAGAAAAAGAGAAAATCGCGAAGCAATACGAAATGCAGACCGTCAAGGGAAAGGTTACCGACAACGCTACGGGCAAAGCCATAGGTGGTGTACGTATCCAAGCCTTGGGTTACGAGAAATTCTCTGTACTGACCGAAGAGGACGGAACCTATAGTTTTGAGGTTCCTGTATTCGCCAATGCATTGTACCTCTACGTACCAGGTTATGTTCCTCAGCAAGTACCCATCAAATCTGGAAAAGACGTGAATGCGGCTATGCTGAGTGACGTATTCAGAACGTACTACACCGATGGTACTACCATCACGGCAGAAGCTATTGCAAAACTGGATCAGACCAGTAGCATCACGATAGAAACCGACATCGAGAACCAACTTGCCGGAGCCGTACATAGTACTAGCCGTAATGGTCTGCCTGGACAGGGAGCTTATCTCGCCATTCGAGGTGTAAACTCTTTGAATGCCAATGCCCAGCCCCTGATTATTCTGGATGGCAACATCATTGACCCCGAATTCGAACGTACCAGTCTGCACGAAGGATACTATAATAACATCCTTTCTGGCATTGACCCCGAGAATGTTGAGAGCATCAAAGTGCTGAAGAATGGAACAGCACTTTACGGTGCAAAGGGTGCCAATGGTGTAATCATCATTACCACCAAACGCGGCCATAGCATGACAACAAAGATTAATGTTCGTATCTATGGCGGAACGGAACTCACCCCCAAGAAGCTCGATATGCTCAATGGATCGCAGTATCGTACCTATTTGGGTGACTTGACCAGCACCATTAAGGATGTTAACATCATGAATTACAATGGTGGCATCAACAACATTAACTGGGCATTCCTTAATGATAATAGTGACAATTACTATTATAAAGTATTCCACAACAACACCGATTGGCAAAAGGACGTATATCGCAACACATTTGTCCAGAACTACAAAATCAATGTAGAAGGTGGTGATGAAGTGGGTATGTACTCTTTGTCACTGGGTTACACGAAGGCCGATGCTACCCAAAAGGGCACAGACATGAACCGTCTGAATCTTCGATTCAATACGGACATCAAGATTACAAATGCACTGACAACAGCTTTGGATATTGCCTATAACCAAACAGCCTATTACCTGTTGGATAATGGTTGGAGCGAGAACTACGACATGCAAAACATCGGTAGTACCAATGTATTAGGTCTTATCCAAAGTCCTATGATTAGTCCTTATGCCTACTATCACGACGATGCATTGGGAGGCCTGAACCTGTCCAGCGAATATGCCGGAAAGTATGCCAACAACAACAATTCCACATGGGTACAGAATCCCTTCAAATATCCCCAATATATGGGTATAAACGAAAGTTTGCGTAATCCCTATTGGATTCTTCAGAATGGACAGGCAAAAAACAAGAACTATGCTGAACTGACACAGATTAACATCAACGTCAAACCCAAGTACCAGATTACAAAGCAGCTTTCTGTAAGTGATCGCTTCAACTACCAATTGAACCGTAACAACGAACGCTACTTCCTCCCCATCGCTGGTACTACACAGTACTTCCTTGAAGACCTGGGTTATATTACGTCGGTATTGAAATCACAATTCACTAAGGAAACCACCATCAACAACGACCTCCAAATCCAGTGGAAGAACTCCTATGGTGCACACAATGTCGATGTATTTGGCGGATGGCGCTATAATAACTATAGCTACTCCTACAGTTTCATGCGCGGTTATAACAATGAAAACGACAAACTGCCCAACATCGGTAAGAGTATGCAGTATGTGAACTATGGCGGCACCAAGGATAACTGGATTGATATGACCTACTATCTGAACGGTGCATACAACTATGCAAACAAATACTTTGCCGAGTTCACCGTCAGCAGCCAGGCCAGCAGTAAGTTCGGTAACAATACGAAGCAGGGCTTCCAACTTGGTGGTGTCAGCTGGGGTGTCTTCCCCAGTCTGCAATTGGGTTGGCTTATAACAAACGAGAAGTGGTTCAAACCGACCAAGGGTATTAACTACCTGAAGTTGACAGCAGGTGTTGACCAAAGCGGTAATGACAACCTCGACTACTATGCAGCTCGTACTTATTGGGAGAGCCAGCAAGTATTGGAAGACATTGTAGGTCTTTATCTGAAGAACATCGAAAACAGCACCATCCAGTGGGAAACAGCCACGAAGTGGAATGTTGGCCTCCATGGTTCATTCCTAAACAACCGTCTGCAAGCTGGTATTGATCTCTATCGCCATAAGATTGACAACCTACTCACCATCAAGGACCTCAAATATATTTCCGGTATGACCAAATATTGGACGAACGAAGGTGCCATGCGCAACAATGGTTTCGAAATCAATGCCAATGCCGCCCTCCTCAACAAGAAAGACTGGAAATGGGAAGTTGGTGCAACTGTAGGTCACTACAACAATAAGATTACAAAGTTGCCCACAGAGAACCAGATTTATTTGAAAAATGCCGATGGAACACCCACTGGTCAACTTAATGGTTACACCACCAGTATCTATGGTCAGGACAACGTGCTCACAGCTGTGGGTTATGCCGCAGGCAGTTTCTATGGTTGGCAGACTAACGGAGTCTTTATTGACGATGCTACTGCAAGCCAAGCAACGACTGTAACGCGCAATGGCAACAACTACTTAAAGTATCCCACAGGTTTGGTACAGGATCCCTACCGCAACTTCCAGGCTGGTGACGTACGTTTCGTCGACCAGAACAACGACGGTGTTATTGACGATGCCGATAAAGTTGTCATTGGTAATCCCAATCCCGACATCTACGGAAATCTCTATACAAGCCTGACTTGGAAGAACTTGCGTCTCGATGTAAACTTCAAGTACTCGTTGGGTAACGATATTTACAACTACCAGCGTTCCATCCTTGAAAGCATGAACACCACATACAACCAGACAACAGCGACCTTGCGCCGCTGGGCCTACGAAGGTCAGCAGACCGATATGCCAAAGGCATGCTACATGGAAAGCGACAACTGGCGCAACAACGAGCGCATGAGCGACCGCTGGATTGAGGATGGCAGTTATCTGAAACTGAAGAACGTTCGCATTACCTACAATCTGCCCTACTCTAACTCTTGGCTACAAGGTTTGAAGATTTGGGCCGAAGGTAACGACCTCTGGACAATTACCAAATATCTGGGTACTGATCCCGAAATGTCGTGCCGTAACAGTTCGCTGTATCAGGGTATCGACACAGGTATGATTCCTAATGGACGCAGCTTCAATATCGGTGTATCTATCAACTTGTAACGAATTGACGATTATGAAAAAGACATCTATTATAAGTTTACTGATTTGTTGCATCACCTTTGGTGGGATGACAACATCGTGTGAGGATATGCTTTCCCCCGACAGCGAACGTCATAGCTACGTGGTCGCACAGGATACCCTGTACAGTTACTGGGGCATCGTTAAATCGTTGCAGAATGTAGCAGAACGATACATTGTACTCGGTGAATGTCGTGGTGATTTAATTTCTGGCACAGGCTATGTCAGCGATTCCATTCAGGCCATTCTTGACTTTGATATGAATAACGCGACCGATGGAAGTTGCCGTTTCCTGTGTGCATCCGACTACTATCACATCATTAACTCGTGCAATGCCTATTTGGCTCAGTACGATAGTGTGCGTACTACCGGTACGTTGGAACCCTATATGTTAAAAGAGGCCTCTCAGGTACGAGCCATTCGTGCATGGGTATATCTTCAATTGGTACAGGTTTATGGTGAAGTTCCTTTCTATACCGAACCTCTGCTTACCACTGACAAGATTAACTCATTCATGGATGCCTATGCAAAGAATCCCACAGGCCGACAGGCTACAGCAGACAATCTGGTTGACTTGCTGACCGATGATTTGCAGGATGCTATGAATATCGAACAATTATGGGGCTGGCCACAATACGACACCTATGGTCTAGGCAGTAATCCAAAGGTTCATAGTTCCAAGGTTATGCTTCCTGCCAGTCTGGTTTTGGGCGATTTATATCTGACAAAGGGAGATCCTGCCAGTTGTGCCTATGCTGCTTTGTGCTACTATTACTATCTGAGTAACTACATGGATAATGGTAAGATGGTGGCTGGTGGCACACTGCCCTCAAACTACTGCATTGGTACGAAAGGAGATGGCATGACCAAAGCCATGTATACCCATAATGGTAGTGTACCTTGGACTGAAACAGGTGCTGTTAGCACCTCTAATGAATCCATTACCTGTATCCCCTCCTCTGTTAACAAGCTGTGGGGTACCATCCTGCGTGGTGTGAACAACCTGTATGGATTCGCCAGTGAAATTCGTGTTAGCACCGAGGAAACCAGCGATACGACCTCTCAGACCAATGCTTCCGTTTATTTATCGGCTCAGTACGATGTTAAGCAATTGTCTGCCAGCAAACGGTATTTCGACCTGTGCAAGGAACAAAAGTTTGAGACCTATTATGCCAGCAGTACCACCGAGTTGCAAACCGCAGACATCAAGGTCGAAGATTCCATTGGTGATGCTCGCCAGTATTGGGTTCGCGATTACTACCAAACATACGAAAACGGGCTTTCGAACACAGAAAAGTTCATTTCAAAGTTGAATCCCAGTGGTTTCAGCATTGTGTCACACATGATTTATCGTAAGAGTATGGTATGGTTGCGTTTTGCCGAAGCCCTATGTGGTGCCGGTTATCCCAGTTATGCATTTGCAATTCTGAAGAATGGACTCTGCAACAACGAAACATGGTATCCCGACGCTACCGATTTTGCCGTTAAGGATAGTACCTGGTACTTCGTTTCAGCAACCAACGACACCATCCCCACACCGGCTTCTGGAGTAATCTGTGCAACACAAGCCGAACTGGCTGCATGCATGGCAGGCGTTGATACCCTTACTCAGGCAGGTATCGATGACGGACGTAAATATTGGAAGGCTGTAAGTCGCTATAACTATGCTGATGATAACTGTACCGCCATCCTAAACTATCTGGATGCGCGCGAAGTAAACAGCAAGGCCCAGTTCATAGATTTTGAACACGAAGTGCTGAATGGTCGGTTTACGACGCAAATCGTTGTATGGCGTACATCGGCTACAGACGACAGTTATAATTTGTCATCGCTAAAGGTTCAGGGTGACGATAATATCACCTATGGTATCCACAGTCATGGTTGTGGAATGCTACGATATGACGAGCGTAACAGCCAATACAATTACGTAGATCAGGTCATCAAGAAGGCCAAAGAGAACTATAATGTAACACTGACCAAGGAAACCATCTATGATGGTTCACAGGATGCAATCGTACAAAAGTGCGTCGAAGACCTCATTGTTGAGGAAGAGGCCATGGAGCTGGCATTCGAAGGCACCCGTTTCTTCGACTTGATGCGTGTAGCTCATCGCCGCAATGATCCTACTTACCTGGCAAGCCGTGTAGCTATGCGCAGTGGTACTAACGACCCTGCTTTATACACCAAGTTGTTGACACCTGCTAACTGGTACTTTAAATTGCCGAAATAAAGTATTACATAAACTTTCTAATAATCAATACGCGATGGCCTTTTGACCATCGCGTATTATTTATATGATACGTATTGCAAGCAGTAAGAGAATTGTTGCCAACAGATAGGGCCAGCTGCGGAAGAACAAAGCCCAGCGATATATCGATGGCTGTTCTACGGGTTGCTGCTTTAGGGCATTTATTGGAGGCAAAAGGCATAATATTGCGACATAAAGTAAAATCATTTCACCCCATGTAATATAAACTTGCTCTACCCGACTCCATGGAAAACGGACAGAAACAGCCATCAGTGTATGCAACAATACGATGAACCATTCGAGGCAACGCCCCATCCATAACCCAATTCCGATAAAATGAAGTAGCAGAAACAGAATTGCGAAATAGAGCATACATGTTACCAACAGAATAATAATAGGACTCGTAATAAAAGAGACAACGGTGAATTGGTGAAACCAATACAAGGAAAGCGGCAGGACGGCAAGTTGTGCAGCAACACTCACCATGGTGATTTGCCAAACGCCCTTCACTATATTGTTCTGGGGATACCATATATCTCGTAAAGGTGCATAAAACAGCAGTATGCCAGTCACAGCAGCAAAAGATAAATGGAATCCAATATCAAAAAGAGAAGAAGGAGCAAGCAGTAGCATTAGAAAAGCTGCCAGTCCCAAGGTATGCCAACCATTTGTGCCAACCAGACGCATCTGGCTAATAACCAACAGTGTCATCATCAGCGAAGCACGACAAAGCGAAACGGGAAAACCTGTCAATAATGCATAACCCCACATCAAAACAATACCCATAGTTCCAACCGCATATCGCCAGCGACTTAACAATACTCGTTGTAATGCAAAACTAAAAAGGCCAAACAATATGCCAAGGTGCATGCCCGATAGGGCCAAGACATGAGCTGCACCGGCCTGACGATAGAGCGTGCGCGTTTCTGCAGGCAAATTGTCACGAACGCCTAACAGCATGGCTTCCAGCAGAGTTGTTGCCACTTTATTCAACCCTAAACCTTGCAATACGAATAATGCGGATTGTGAGAAAGATGCGCTCCTATGGATGAGGGAGGCTGGCAATAGGGTTATATCTGCCAACTGCGCGCGCAGGAAGCCCAATAGCATGAAAAACAACAATAGTAATCCTAGGGCCTTAGCGTCACGTCGCGCCACGATGAAGAAAGCAAAGCTCAGCAGAGAAAGAAACAACACAAAAATTGTCGCGCCAAATGGCACGACAATATATTGTGCAATACCTATGCCCACGGCAAGGCATACAGCAAGTAAGGGAAAGAGCAGGCTGTCGCGATTCACGATAGCGCCTTCAAAGCCTCAATGCGACCAGCGGGGTCTTCTGCTCCAAAAACATAGGAACCTGCAACAAGTACGTCGGCTCCCACTTCCGCCAATTGACGTCCTGTTTCCATATTCACACCCCCATCGATTTCAATAAGGGCCTGACTGTTCGCCTCGGATATCAACCTGCGTAAGCGCTCTACTTTACGTAAAGTTTGCGGAATGAATTTCTGACCGCCAAAACCTGGATTAACAGACATCAGCAACACCATGTCCACATCACAAATAATGTCGCGTAACACGTCGACAGGCGTAGATGGGCACAAGGTTACAGCCGGCTTCATTCCAGCCTCACGAATTTGTTGTAGGACACGATGGTGATGCGTTACCGCCTCGTAGTGAATGTTCATATATCGCGCACCGAGCTCAGCAACCTCACGAATGAATTTCTGAGGTTCCACAATCATCAGATGCACATCCAATGGTTTCTTGCACAAACGCGCCACATGCTTTAACACGGGGAATCCAAAGGAAATATTAGGAACAAAAACACCATCCATAACATCGAGGTGGAGCATATCTGCCCCACTCTCATTAAACCATCGCAACTCACGTTCCAAATTGCCAAAATCGGCAGCCAGCAAAGATGGAGCTACTAACATGACGGACGCACAGGTTTATAGGTTCTGGCAAAATTGCGGATAAACTGCAGCACGGCAGGATTGGGTTGCAAGTTTTCAGGGTGTAAAGTTTGCGTCATAGGCAATCAGAATTTTAAGGGTTCGGCATTCATATCCTTTGTCTATATAACGCAAACTCCCGTCGGATATTGTGTCCGACAGGAGCTTTTTTATGTTTTTTCGTTGCGATGTCGTCGCAACATTCCATACAAGGGTTAGACGGCGAGATAGAGGTCGCGATGACTGGCCATACGACGCAGATTAATCATGGCATAGCGCATACGTCCCAACGAGGTATTGATACTAACGCCTGTGGCCTCTGCTATCTCCTTAAATGACATATCTCGGAAGTAACGCATATTCACCACTTCACGCTGTGCTTCGGGCAAACGCTCAATCATCATACGTACATCATCGTGTGATTGCTCAACAAGCATTTTGGATTCTATATTAGGCTCACACAACGATGAATCGTTGAAAAGGTCGGCAACCAAATCACCCTCACCATCCACCAACTCGTGGGAAATCACATTACGGTTGGGATTACGCTGACTACGAAAACGGTCGAGCACCTGGTTACGTGCAATACGCATCAACCACGATGAGAACTGGCCAGACTCGGCGTAATGTCCATTGCGAATAGCCATAATAACCTTGACGAAAGTGTCCTGAAAGACATCGTTTGCGAGGTCTGTATCAGAAACCATAGACTGAATGTAACCAAAGACTTTGTCTTGGTGACGTGCTAAAAGTACATCGAATGCTTGAAAGTCGCCTTCTTCGTACATGCGGACCAGAGTTTCATCGGTCTGCTTTACGTAATTATTCATTACCTTTCTATCTTTGTATTAATCGGGGTAATGTTTTATCGATAGGCGTATGTTTTTTAGGTTTATCGGATGCAAATATATGAAATAAATCACAATACACAATTCACAATTCACAATTTTTTTGCTTCTTGGTATTAAAAAAGTGCTATTTTACACACTCTTGCGCAATATGTGCACCCCGAAGGAAGTCTTCTACATTCATTCGTTTCTTTCCAGCAAGTTGTAACGACAAGACGTCAACCCAACCTTCCCGACAAGCAATGCGAAGATACTTTTTCCCATCGGTTTCAATGGTTCCAGGAGCATGATTGGAAGAATGCGCAGATAGAGCAACCTTATATATTTTCAACATATTACCATCCAGTGTAGTCCACGCTGCTGGATATGGGGAGAGACCACGCACGAAATTGTAGACCTCACGAGCAGTCAGCTCTTCCCAACGAATCTGGCACGTTTCCTTGAAGATTTTCGGAGCTGGACGTAACGGACCATCTACCGTCAGCTCACTTTGCGGAATGGGGCTTACAATACCACGTTCAACATCATCTACCGTTTTAAGAACCAAGTCTGCACCCAACAGCATCAGACGGTCGTGTACAGTTTCCACATCATCATCATCGTAGATGGGCACGGACTCACGATAAATCACCTGTCCTGTATCGATGTCATGATCGAGGAAAAAGGTCGTGATACCAGTTTCTTTATCTCCATTAATGATGGCCCAGTTAATGGGTGCCGCCCCACGATACTGTGGCAATAATGCAGCATGCAGGTTGAATGTACCCAGCCGAGGCATAGCCCATACCACCTCGGGCAACATACGAAATGCTACCACAACCTGCAAATCGGCCTGATATGAACGCAGTTCTTCCAAGAAAGTTTCGTCCTTGAGACGTTCAGGCTGCAATACGGGAATACCATGGGCAACTGCAAATTGCTTGACAGGACTCTGTTGCAGCACATCGTGGTGACGGCCAATTGGTTTATCCGGCATGGTAACAACTGCAACAATGTTATATCCGCCCTCGACTAGGCGACGCAAAGGCTCCACCGCAAAATCGGGAGTCCCCATATATATAATACGAATACCCATTTTATGATTTAATGATTTATAACCTAATCGTTACTAATGTCAGCCAACATTTGCCTGTACATGGTAAAGACGCGTGACTTGCGGATGAAACCAACGAAACAGCCCTCGGAATCAACAACAGGCAATGTCCATGCACCTGTTTGCTCGAATACGCGAACCACTCCTTCCATCTCGTCCTGCGTCGATAAACGAGCTGCCGGCTGCACCATCATCCCACTAACCCTAAGTTGGTCGTAAAGTTCTGTTCGGAACATGAAGTGGCGAATATCGTCGATATAAAGTACTGCCACCAGTTGTCGTTGCGCATTCAGCACCGGGAAAACATTGTGATGCGAGGCTGATATCTGCTTCACGACCTCTCCCAACGTCATCTCCGGCGTTAGGAACTTACTGTAGCGGTCCATCACCGAGTCCATATTCATCAGAGTCAGTATCGCACGGTCTTTGTTATGGGTAATCAGTTCGCCGCGCTGTGCCAAACGCATGGCATACAGGCTGTGAGGCTCGAAGACAATGATGGTAAGATAAGCACATACCGATACAATCATCAAGGGCATGAACATCTGGTATCCGCCCGTCAGTTCGGCAATCAGGAAGATACCTGTCAGCGGGGCATGCATTACACCACTCATCAATCCACACATACCCAGCAAGGCATACCAGTTCTCCGGCAAATAGACACCAAAAACTTCATTGATGTTCCAAACACGAGAAAAGACGAAACCACTGATACAACCCAGGAATAGCGAGGGTGCAAAGATACCGCCACAGCCACCGCCACCATTCGTTGCAGTCGAAGCAAACACCTTGAAGAGAATTACCAAAGACAGGTATAAAAGGAGCATGTGGTCGTGTCCATAGAACAAAGAATGGTTCATGGCCGTCAACCAGTCTTGATTCCCTTTACCGTTTAACAGCAGCTCTATTAATTCATAGCCCTCACCATAAAGTGAAGGGAAGAGATAGATAAGCACAGACAACATGGCACCTCCCACAGCCAACCGGGCATAGGGATGACGCAATTTACGGAACACGCTCTCCAATCCGTTTGTCATACGGGTAAAGTATAGCGAAACCAGACCACAGACAATGCCAAGTGCGATATCAGCGGGTATTCGTGTAGCCGAGAAACTATAGTCAATGTTGGCTTCAAATACAGCCCCCCATCCCGACAGGGCAAACGTAATGCTGGCTGCCGTTACACATGATACCAACAGAGGCACAAGCGACCCCATGGTCAGGTCCATCATCAGCACCTCCAAGACAAAAGCCAATCCAGCTATCGGGGCCTTGAAGATACCTGCAACAGCACCTGCCGCGCCACATCCCACCAGCAACATCAGTTGCTTGGAATTCATATGGAACATACGTCCCAGATTACTGCCGATAGCCGACCCTGTCAGTACAATAGGAGCTTCGGCACCCACCGAACCACCAAAGCCGATGGTAATGGCCGATGCTATCACGCTGCTCCAACAGTTGTGTCCCTTGATATGGCTCTGCTTACGGGCTATGGCAAAGAGAATCTTGGTTACCCCATGTCCGATATCATCACGTACAATACGACGGATAAAAATCGAGGTCAGGAAGATACCGATAACAGGATATAGCAGGTAAAGCAGGTTGGAAGAAGATACGCTAAACTGGTGCGTCAGCATAAACTGAATCTGACTAATCAGCCACTTCAGGAAAAGTCCAGCAAAGGCCGTCAGCACTCCCACCAACAAGGCCAGGAGCAACATAAACTGCCTCTCCTTGATGCCTCGCTTACTCCATATAAAGAGCTTTGCAGACGTTCTTTCTATAAAGGTTCGTTGCTTCATTTTCTAATAATGGTAACAGCTCCATCCTCTGCCAGCTTTATGATACTGGAAGGACGACCGTCCGACTTACGTCCACGGGCAAACTGCACAATGTAGTCCACTTTCGAGGTTATACTCTCCGGAATATCGTAAAAGCTTTTGGGCGAAGGCTCCCCACTGATATTGGCAGAGGTACTAACGATAGCCTTTTGGAAACGGTAGCAAAGTTGACGTGAGAACTCTTCCTGCGTAACACGCATTCCCAACGAACCGTCCTCAGCCACCAGATTCGGAGCCACGTTCACAGCACCGTCCAGTATCAAAGTCAACGGACGGTCGGCATACTCAATCAAATCCCATGCCACCTCTGGCACATTGCGGAAGTAGCGCTGCATGCGATTAGGCGAGTCCACCAAGCATATCAAGGCTTTCGAATCTTCACGTTGTTTGATTTCATAAACCCTTCGAACGGCATCTTCGTTCGATGCGTCGCATCCAATGCCCCATATCGTATCCGTCGGATAGAGTATCACCCCACCCTTCCGCAACACCTCAACGGCATTCTTTATATCTATCTCGCAATTCATAATCAGAATTCGCTGGTAAAGTGGAACTTAATGTGCTCGAAATCCTGCTGTGCCATCTGCAGCACATAGCCAGAATCGGCCAGGAAGACATCGCGTCCCTCGCGGTCCTTGGCCATATACTGGTATTTGCGCTTCTTGAAAGCCTCCAGCTGGGCCGCATCATCGCTTTCTATCCAGCAGGCCTTGTACAGGCTCAGGGGTTCCCAGCGGCACTTGGCTCCATATTCGTTTTCCAGGCGATACTGGATAACCTCGAACTGCAATTGTCCCACGGTACCGATAATCTTGCGATTGTTGAACTGGTTCACAAACAGCTGGGCCACGCCTTCGTCCATCAACTGCTCGATACCCTTCTGCAACTGTTTTGTCTTCATGGGGTCGGCATTCTCGATGTACTTGAACATCTCTGGCGAGAACGATGGAAGGCCGCGGAAGTGCATCACCTCGCCTTCGGTCAAAGTATCGCCAATCTTAAATGTACCGTTATCCGGCAAACCGATAATATCACCGGGCCAAGCCTCGTCGATAGTTGATTTACGCTGAGCCATAAACTGCGTGGGACTGCTGAAACGCAGAATCTTGCCCTGTCGCACATGCAGATAAGGTGCATTTCGCACGAACTTACCGGAACAAACCTTACAGAATGCGATACACGAACGGTGATTGGGGTCGATGTTGGCAGTTATCTTGAAGATGAACCCCGTGAACTTGGGTTCCTCGGGCCTTACCTCACGTTCCTCGGCCTGCGTAGGTCGGGGCGATGGTGCAATTTCCACGAAACAGTTCAGCAGCTCCTCCACACCAAAGTTGTTCAGTGCCGAGCCAAAGAAAACGGGAGCCACGTGGGCCTCCAAATAATCTTCAACACTAAAGGGGTCATACACTCCATCCACCAATTCCAAGTCCTCACGGAGTTTCTGGGCATCTGCCTCACCGACATATTCGTCGAGCACTGAGCTGTTGATGTCCACCTCTACTTTCTCCGTCACCTTCTGCTTATCGGGAGTAAACAGGTTAAGACCCTGTTCATAGATATTATACACGCCTTTGAACTTCGCGCCCTGATTGATGGGCCACGACAAAGGGCGTACTTTGATTTGCAATTCAGTCTCCAGTTCGTCAAGCAAATCGAAAGGATCTTTTCCCTCGCGGTCCATCTTGTTAATAAAGATGATGACAGGCGTCTTACGCATACGGCAGACCGTCATCAGCTTGCGTGTCTGCGCCTCAACACCCTTGGCTCCGTCCACCACAATGATACACGAATCCACAGCTGTCAGCGTACGGAACGTATCCTCGGCAAAATCCTGGTGACCCGGGGTATCCAGAATATTCACCTTATATCCATTATAGTCGAACTCCATCACGGAGGTCGTCACACTGATACCACGCTGTTTCTCTATCTCCATCCAGTCGCTGGTCGCAGTTTTCTTTATCTTGTTGCTTTTCACAGCACCTGCCACCTGTATCTGACCACCAAAAAGCAACAGCTTTTCGGTCAGGGTCGTCTTACCTGCATCGGGGTGCGAAATGATGGCAAAAGTTCTTCTTCTCGTTATTTCTTCGTTCATACTTATTATTTTGGCTAAAGTCTAATGGCAACAGGCTAAAGTTCGAGCTCGCCTTGTTTTTCTTTCTTATAAGCATCGGCCAACAACGCCAGCAGATGCGAGATGGCAACTACGGCCGTCTTCGTTTCCTCGCTGATTTCACGTTTTTGCAGACGCAACATCATCACGCCGTACATGCAATTGAAACAGGTCTCCAGTTCTCCCGCTTCCTTACCGCCACGTGCCCTGAGTTCCACAATAAATGGCAATGCCTTGTAATAGGCAGCCGAATAAAAGGGCTGTTTGGGACTTTGTAGCATATACTGATGCAGGTCTACGAGCAACATCAGGGTACTTTGGTTCAGTTGCAGGTGTCCCCGTTCGGTACATCCCTCCTCGCGCATCATTCGAATGAGGTTCTCGAACCAGTTAACTTCATCCCGTTCCTCGTCTTCAGACAGGCCAAAACCCGGGATATATGAGGTACGGATGCGGTCGAGGTCGCACCCCATAGCACGTATCGTATCCTCTACCTGCCACATATACAGCAGATATTCACATACGTTCTGGTCCTTCAGTTGTTTGGCAATTTTCAATGTTTCCTTACCTTAATATTATTAATACAATGATTTTCCACGCAGGGTAAAATAGAATCCGATTATCGAAACCACCATCACCACGATTCCTATCGTACGGTTAAGCCATACCACACGACGCAGTTCGAAATGGTTGCGCACCCGGTTAATGGAATAGGTCAACCCATACCACCACAACAGCGCGCCAACCACAATACCCAGATATCCGATGCTCTGTTCCATAGGATGTCCAGGCACGATAAAAGCGAATCGGGCATACAGTGCAACAAATAGGAAGACAATGAGCGGGTTACTCAACGTCACCACAAACCCCGTCAGGGCATTCTGCATCAGGTTTCCTTTCTTTATACTGCTGGGACGCAACGATTTCTCGGGATTGGACTTATACGTAATCAAACCAAAGAAATACAACATGGCAGCTCCTGCCAATTGCAGGACGTACATATTTCGAGGTTGCTCGATGAAGTCCATCACGAAACTCATACCCAGTCCTGTGACCAAGGCATAAAGCAAATCGCTGAGGGCTGCCCCCAGTCCTGTGACAAAGCCAAACCAACGTCCTTTGTTCAGTGTTCGCTTTACCGTAAGCACGCCAACTGGCCCCATAGGAGCAGAGGCTACTACTCCTATCAGAATACCCTTGAAAGCAAGGTCTATGGCATCGACATGTTGTATCCACATCATAACTGGGCGCGAAGATAGCATTTTTTCCTCACATGGGCAACTATTCGCACAAGGTATTGCACAAATAACAAAAAAAGTGTATCTTTGCACCCGATTATTGATAAACTATGTAACTCAAAATCAAAAAAATGAAGGTAAAAAGATCAATAATTGTGCTGGCATTGCTGTCGTTTATGAGCATCCCAGCAATAGGTAAAGTTAAAGGTAAAGAGAATAGCAAAGAGAAAACGGAGAACTCCGAAAAAGTCTCATTGGTTCCCAAAATTTCCGGTCTTGCAAACATTCGTTATTCTTATGACGACGATGCTGCAAGCACACATGGATTCGACGTCCGTCGCGTACGTTTGTCTGTCAAAGGCAACATGCACGAGAAGGTAGACTATTGTGTTCAGGCCGAATACGCAGGAACGGTAAGAATCATCGACGCCTATTTCCGTTGGAAGATTATGCCCGAACTGAATGTTCAGGTGGGTGAATTCAAAGTCGAATCATCTTTGGAGAGCACCTACGGACCTACCAGCTGGATGCTCATCGAGAATCCCACAGCAGTAACCAAACTCAACGGTTACAACGACTTGAGCGGAGTGAACAGTCACAAGAACGGTCGCGACATCGGTATGCGTCTTTATGGTTCATTCATCCACAAAGAAAATTTCGATGTACTGCGCTACAGTGTAGGCGTTTACAATGGTAACGGCATCAATGTCAAGGACAATAACAACAAGAAGGACGTTGCCGGTTTCCTTTGGATTAAGCCCATGCGCCAACTGTCGTTCACGGGTGGATACTACTCGGGTTCCTATGGTCCCAAGGGAGCAACCCACGTACGTAACCGCGCCAGTGCCGGTGTAGAATGGAAGGACACGAAACTGACGGTCCGCAGCGAATATCTGTGGGGACACACCAGTTTCGAACGCAGCAATGGTGCCTACCTTCAGGCCGGCTATACGGTTCACCGTATGATACAGCCCGTTGTGAGCTACGATTTCTTCAAACGTCACATCGATGCTGCCGGCTACGAGCACAATGCACAAGTGGGCATCAACATCACGCCCATCAAGAACCTCCGTGTCCAGGCAGCCTACACCCACACGTTCCTCAATGCCGGCGGCCACAAGAACCTTGTGGAAGTACAGGCCGTTGCAAGTTTCTAATCCCAAACATTCATAAATCCTATAAGATATGAAAAAGAACATTCTCAAAGTGTCGGCTCTGGCCGTCATTGCAGCCACAGTACTGGGTATCAGCAGTTGTGGCGACAAGAAGCAGCAGACTGGCGAAGACGGTCTGAGTGGCGAGATTTCACTTTCGGGCGCCTTTGCTCTCTATCCCCTGGCCGTTCAGTGGGCCAACGATTTCCAGGCTTTGCATCCCGGTGTTACCATCGACGTATCTGCCGGTGGCGCTGGCAAGGGCATCACCGATGCTCTGGCTCAAGTTGTTGACTTTGGAATGGTTAGCCGCGAACTGGGCGAAGCCGAGATTGCCAACGGTGCTGTAGGCTTTGCCGTAGCCAAGGATGCCGTGGTTCCCACCATCAATGCCAACAATCCCGTTTTGGACGACCTGCTTAAGCATGGCGTAACCCGCGATATGCTCATCAGCCTCTTCATTACCGGCAAAACAAAGACCTGGGGCGAGGTAGTAGAAACTGGAGACAAGACTCCCGTCAGCGTGTACACCCGCAGCGATGCTTGTGGTGCTGCCGAAACTTGGGCCCTGTATCTGGGTAAGAAGCAGGAAGACCTGCTGGGCACTGCCGTATTCGGCGACCCCGGTCTGGCCGAAGCCGTACAGAAGGATGTTAACGCCATCGGTCTGAACAATATCGGCTTTGCCTACGACATCAAGACGGGTAAGACACACCCCGGACTGCTCGTTGCCCCCATCGATGTTAACGAGAATGGTCAGATAGACCCCGAGGAAGATTTCTATGCCACCAAGCAGGGTGTAGTTGAGGCCATCAAGGACGGCCGCTATCCTTCTCCCCCAGCCCGCGACCTTTATTTCGTATCCAAGGGCGTTCCCACGAATCCCGTGGTCGTAGAATTCCTGAAGTACATCCTGACCGAGGGTCAGAAGGCCAACGAGGCTCAGGGCTATATTGCCATTCCTCAGGAGAAGCTGGATGCCAGCTTGGCTAAACTGGGCGTAAAGAAGTGAGGCGATTAGCGAAAGACCGCCTTGCGGGGCATCTGATGGCATTGCTCACCATCACCAGCCTGTTGCTGGTGGTAGCGATGGGGATAGGTCTGTATCTGAAGGCCGCCCCCATCCTGCAGGAGCATTCCCTATGGGAACTGTTGTCGGCCAGCGAGTGGAAGCCCATGAAGAACCAGTTCGGTTTCTTCCCCTTCCTGATGGGTACGCTGTGGGTATCGGGCCTTGCCCTGCTCATTGCCATCCCCATCTCGCTGCTCACGGCCATTTTCCTGACGGAATACGCCCACAGCATGGTGCGCCGCTTCGTCTTTCCCTTCCTCGACATTCTGGCCGGTCTGCCCTCCGTCATCTATGGTGTGTGGGGCATGTTGCTGATTGTGCCCTGGGTGTCGAATGTTGCCGGTCCCTGGGTTCAGCGCAACACGACGGGTTACACCGTCCTGGCCTGCGGCATTGTGCTGGGTGTCACCATCATCCCCCTGCTCGTAAGCCTGTTTATCGAGATTTTCAGCAACGTTTCCCACGAATTGCGCGAGGCCACCTTTGCCTTGGGAGCCACGAAATGGCAAACAGCCAAGCATGTGGTTCTGCGCAAGACGGCACCCGGCATTGTGGCAGCCATTGTGCTGGCCGCCAGCCGTGTCATGGGCGAAACGATAGCCGTCATCATGGTGTGCGGAAACCTGGCCATTGCACCCGGTTCGCTGCTCGATGCCTGCTACCCTATCCCTGCCCTGATTGCCAACAACTACGGCGAGATGCTGTCTATGCCGCTCTACGAGAGTGCGCTGATGTTTGCAGCCTTCATCCTGTTCTTCGTGGTACTAGTGTTTAACCTCTTCTCGCGCCTTGTGCTGAAGAAAATCAAGGAATAGTCATGGTAAAGCGAAGCATAATCGAGGAAAAGTTCATGAAGCTGTTCATGTATGCCTCCATTGCCCTGGTGGTGTTCTTCGTGGCCAGCGTGGTGCTTTCCGTCTTCAAACGCGGCATTCCCCTGCTTTCGTGGGAGATGGTAAGTTCGCTGCCCGGTGGCGGATTCTACATGGGTGGTGGCGGCGGTTTCCTGAACGCCATCGTGGGTTCGTTCTACATTGTCGGCGGTGCCACGGTGATGGGCCTTATCATTTCCATCCCCGTCGTTTTCTTCCTGAATGTGTACCTGAAAGCCAATTCGCGTTTCGGTTCCATCGCCCGACTGGCCTACGACGTGCTGTTCGGCATTCCCTCCATCGTGTATGGTGCCTTTGGTTTCACCATCATGATATACTTTGGTTTGCGTGCCTCGTTGCTGGGCGGTACCATTGTGGTCACGCTGCTCATCATCCCCATCTTCATCCGTTCGATGGACGAGGTGGCGAAGACCATACCCTCGGAACTGCTGGAGGCCAGCTATAGCCTGGGTGCCACGCGTCTGGAGACCATCAGCATCGTGATTCGTCAGATAGCTCCGGCTATTGCCACAGCCACCCTGCTCAGTATCGGTCGTGCCATCGGTGATGCTGCAGGTGTGCTGTTCACGGCTGGTTTCTCGGACCGCATACCCACGAGCCTGACACAGCAGACAGCCACCCTGCCGCTGAGTGTGTATTTCCAGTTGCAGTCGCCCTCGCTCGAGGTTCAGGACCGTGCCTATGCCGCAGCTGTTGTGTTGACGCTGATAGTGCTGGTGTTGAGCATCAGTGGACGCATCATCATGAACCGTTTCTCCCGTAACAAGATACAATAACGTATGTCTAAACTCTTTCCACATAGCCTGACGAAGGGCAAGGAGCCTTTCTTCGTCGACCACAAGTTTCCCCACCCCGAGAACCTGCGTCTGAGCACCCATGCCCTGAGCGTTTACATCGGGGGCAACCAGATTCTGAAGTTCGTGAATGCCGAGATTCCGCAGAACAAGATTACCTGCATCATCGGCCCTTCGGGTTGCGGTAAGACCACCTTGCTGCGCACCTTCAACCGTCTGGTAGATACCATCGAAGGGGTGAAACTCGAAGGCGTGGTTATGCTGGGCGAACAGAACATCGTAACGGCCAGTGCCAGCGAACTGACGGAGATTCGCCGCGTCATCGGCTTGGTACCCCAACGTCCGTGTCCGCTGCCCATGAGCATCTACGACAATATTGCCTACGGTTGCCGCATCCACGGCATCAGCGGCCGCAAGAAGCTGGATGCTGTAGTCGAGTACTACCTGCGTGCTGTAGGACTGTGGGACGAGGTGAAGGATCGCCTGCACAGTCCTGCCGGCAAACTATCCGGCGGACAGCAGCAGCGTCTGTGCCTGGCACGAAGCCTGGCCATCGAACCCAGTTACCTGTTGGCCGACGAAAGCACCAGTGCCCTCGACCCCATCTCGAGCCGCACCATCGAGGAACTGTTCGTGAAGTTGAAGAAGGATTACAGCATCGTTATGGTCACCCACACCCTGCGCCAAGCCAAGCGAATAGCCGACCACGTCATCTTCATGTACATGGGCGAGGTCATCGAGGAAGGCGATGCCCAGCAGGTGTTCAACAACCCCAAGCACGAACTCACCCGAAAGTACCTGGAGGGCTCTTTCAGCTGATTTTTTGTCACAGAAGATACTTCATAGAGGGAAAAGCCGCAATAAATTTGGCTTTTCCCTTTACTTTTTGTATCTTTGCTCGGATTATACACAAACCAAATACATAAACTGTTAAACTATGAATGACATTAAGGTTCTGAATCACGCAGCCGACAACATCCGTATCCTGGCTGCAAGTGCCGTAGAAAAGGCAAAGAGTGGACATCCCGGTGGTGCCATGGGCGGTGCCGATTTCATCAATGTGCTGTACAGCGAGTATCTGCAGTACGACCCCGAGAATCCCGCTTGGGTGGGTCGCGACCGCTTCTATCTCGATCCCGGTCACATGGCTCCCATGCTCTACAGCCAGCTGTGCCTCATTGGCAAGTATAGCCTCGAGGAACTGGCCAACCTGCGCCAGTGGGGCTCTCCCACAACGGGTCATCCCGAATTCGAAATTGCTCGTGGCGTCGAGAACACCAGCGGTCCCCTCGGTCAGGGTCATGCCTTTGCCGTAGGTGCTGCCATCGCTGCCAAGTTCCTGGCTGCACACACGGGTAACCCCACCTTCGCCAAGGAGACCATCTACGCTTACATCTCCGACGGTGGCGTGCAGGAGGAAATCTCTCAGGGTGCTGCCCGCATCGCTGGCACGCTGGGTCTGGATAATCTGGTGATGTTCTACGACTCGAACGATATCCAGCTCTCTACCGAGACCAAGGAAGTCATGAACGAGGATACCGCTGCCAAGTATCGTGCTCTGGGTTGGGACGTACAGGAAATCAACGGTAACGACGCTGCACAGATTCGCGCTGCCATCGAGAAGGCCAAGGCCGTGAAGGGCAAGCCCGCCCTCATCATCGGTAAGTGCATCATGGGTAAGGGTGCCCTGAAGGAAGACGGCTCAAGCTACGAGCGCAACTGCAAGACGCATGGTGCTCCCCTTGGCGGCGATGCCTTCAAGAACACCGTGAAGAACCTGGGTGGCGACCCCGAGAACCCCTTCCAGATTTTCGACGACGTGAAGGAACTGTATGCAAAGCGTGCCGAAGAACTGAAGAAACTGGCTGCCGAACGCTATGCCGAAGAGAAGGCATGGGCCGCTGCCAATCCCGAAAAGGCTGCTCAGCAGGCCGACTGGTTTGCTGGCAAGGCTCCGAAGATTGACTGGACGAAGTGCGTACAGAAGGACAACGACGCCACACGTAACGCCAGCGCCGCTTGCCTCAGTGTACTGGCCGAGCAGGTTCCCAACATGGTTTGCGCCAGCGCCGACCTGTCGAACAGCGACAAGACCGACGGTTTCCTGAAGAAGACCCACGCCTTCAAGGCTGGCGACTTCTCGGGTGCCTTCTTCCAGGCTGGTGTGGCCGAGCTGACAATGGCTTGCTGCTGCATCGGTATGGCTCTGCACGGTGGTGTCATCCCCGCTTGCGGTACCTTCTTCGTATTCTCCGACTACATGAAGCCCGCTGTCCGCATGGCTGCCCTGATGGAGCTGCCCGTGAAGTTCGTATGGACACACGACGCCTTCCGCGTTGGTGAGGACGGTCCTACCCACGAGCCCGTAGAGCAGGAGGCACAGATTCGTCTGATGGAGAAGCTGAAGAACCACCACGGCCAGAACTCCTGCCTCGTTCTGCGTCCCGCAGATGCCAAGGAGACCACCACGGCCTGGGCTATGGCAATGGAAAACATGAAGACCCCCACGGCCCTCATCCTCAGCCGCCAGAACATCACCAACCTGCCCGAGGGCAACGACTACGAGCAGGCTCGCAAGGGCGGTTACATCGTAGCCGGCAGCGACGCTAATCCCGATGTAGTATTGGTTGCTACGGGTTCCGAGGTTTCTACCCTCGTTGCCGGTGCCGAGCTGCTGCGTAAGGATGGTGTGAAGGTTCGCATCGTCAGCGTTCCCTCCGAGGGCGTGTTCCGCAACCAGCCCGCTGCCTACCAGCAGAGCGTAGTGCCCGCCGGTGCCAAGGTATTCGGTATGACTGCCGGTCTGCCCGTGAACCTGCAGGGCTTCCTCATCGGTGCTGCCCCCGAGAGCAAGGTATGGGGTCTGGAGAGCTTCGGTTTCTCTGCTCCCTACAAGGTGCTCGACGAGAAGCTTGGCTACACCGCCGAGAATGTTTATAATCAAGTCAACGACATGCTTAAGTGAAAAGTGAAAAATTAAAAGTGAAAAATTGATACAGTCTATAGATGAAGGACAACCAGATTGCGCTTAAAGCTCATGCTTTCGCACGTCGAATGGTAAAAACATATCAGTATATCTTAAAAAAGAAGGAATACAATATGTCAGACCAATTAGTTCGAAGTGGGACATCTGTGGGTGCAATGGTAAAAGAAGCAGAGTTCGCTCAAAGTAAGGCCGACTTCATCAATAAGATGTCAATAGCTCTAAAAGAAGCTAACGAGACTCGATACTGGTTAGATTTATTGCACTATGGTGATTATCTGGAAGATGATATCTATAATTCTTTAGACAAAGATATAAAAGAAATTATCTCCATATTAGTAGCAATTGTAAAAAGAGCGAAAGATAATCAATAAGCGAAAGTATCAATTTTTCACTTTTCACTCATTTCAATTACAAAGGTATCAATTTTTAATTTTTCACTTTTAATTTTTAATTTATGAGTTCTACGATAGTAGGCCTTGCCAGCGACCACGCTGGCTATGCTTTGAAGCAATTCGTGAAGCAGTATCTCGAGGAGAAGGGTCTGGCATATAAGGACTATGGAACGTACTCGGAGGAGAGTTGCAACTACGCCACGTTCGGCCACGCGCTGGCTCGCGGCATCGAGGCAGGCGAGGTATATCCCGGCATTGCCATCTGCGGTAGCGGCGAAGGCATCAACATGACGCTGAACAAGCATCAGTCCATCCGTGCCGGCCTGTGCTGGATACCCGAGATTGCCCACCTCATCCGTCAGCACAACAATGCCAACGTGCTGGTGATGCCCGGTCGTTTCATCGACACCGACATGGCCCGCAAGATTATGGACGAATTCTTCGCCACTGAGTTCGAAGGCGGTCGCCATCAAGCCAGAATCGACGAAATACCTGTGCAGTGAGTGCAGAGCCATAGCTTGCTTGAGCTATGCCGAGTCGCTAAGGTATTAGAGGAACTCAAATTCCTGTTAAGTGAACGAACTTATCACCCAAATCAACGATGCCATCTGGGCCTATGCGTTAATGGGCATACTGGTGGCATGCGGACTGTGGTTCACGTGGAAGACACGTGGCGTGCAGTTCCGCATGATTGGTGAAATGTTTCGCTTGCTTACCGAATCAGCTGTAGATACGGTAGAAGAACAGGTCCGGGAGCAGAAAGCCGGAGAGCGAAGCCGTCACATATCGTCGTTCCAGGCTTTTGCCGTCAGTGTAGCCACCCGTGTGGGCACAGGCAATCTGGCAGGCGTGGCCACAGCCATTGCCATCGGCGGGCCCGGTGCTGTGTTTTGGATGTGGGTAATCGCCCTCGTGGGTTCGGCCACAGCCTTCGTTGAATCCACTCTTGCCCAGTTGTACAAACAGCGGCACAAGGATTCGTTCATCGGCGGACCGGCCTACTACATCCAGAAGGGACTGAAACAGCGCTGGATGGCCATTCTCTTTGCCATCCTCATCACCTGCCAGTTCGGACTGTCCAACAACTCCATCCAATCCAACACCATCTGCGGTGCCATGCAGGAAGCCTTCGGCTGGTCGCCCCTCTGGGTGGGCATAGCACTGGCCGTAATGGCCCTGTTCATCGTCTTTGGCGGCATACAGCGCATTGCCCAGGTCAGCTCCGTGCTAGTGCCCGTGATGGCGGTGGGCTATATCATCCTGGCCATCGTGATTATCGCGATGAATATCCACGAGATTCCGCATGTCTTCAAGGTCATTGTGCTCGATGCGTTTGGCTTTAGTCAGATTGCAGGCGGCGGCATCGGAGCAGCCATGATGAACGGCATCAAGCGTGGTCTCTTCTCGAACGAGGCAGGCGAAGGCAGCGCCCCCAACGTGGCAGCAACGGCAACCACGACTCACCCTGTCAAGCAAGGACTCATCCAGGCACTGGGCGTGTTCACCGACACCCTTTTGGTATGCTCGTGCACAGCCTTCATCATCCTCATCAGCGGACTCTACGACGTGCCAGAGCTCAACGGCATCAACCTCACCCAGTCCGCCCTGCAAAGCGAAGTCGGCAGCATTGGTCCCATATTCGTAGCCATCGCCATCTTCCTCTTCGCCTTCTCCAGCATCATCGGCAACTACTATTACGGCGAAGCCAACATCCGCTTCATCACACCCAACACCACGGTGATGACCATTTACCGCATCGCATCGGCAGGACTGATGGTCATGTTCGGTGCCTTGGCCAGCTTCGATTTGGTGTGGAACATCGTCGACTTCTTCATGGCCTTCCTCACCGCCTGCAACCTCATCGCCATCACCATCCTGGGCAAATACGCCTTCCGCTTGCTCGACGACTACCGCCAGCAGAAGCGACGCGGCATCCAGGAACCCACCTTCCACCGCAGCCAGCTCCCCGAAATCGCCCCCGACCTCGACTGCTGGGATTAGTCCTCCCCCACCCACACACAAAATCCCACGGCCCGCATCACGCAAGTCGTGGGATTCTCTTTAGGTTCGATGGTCGCGGCAGGAAAATTAATTTTCAATCTTCAATTTTCTAATCGACGTAGCCGCTCGCTGTGCGAGCATTGTCACCACCACTTTGTGGGGAGGTGCGGGTCGCCCCGTCCGGCCAGAGCGAATCCCGCGTTCACACTCCCACGGGCACTGCCGACGGCGGACAGCCCGTTTCCACGCACGTCATGGCGCAAATCAGCAAGGCCAAATCATAGCGCCCGGGCACGGTGAGCGGACTTTGCAGGGCATAGTCGCCAGGCTCGCGTCCCATCAACTCGCACACATGGCCTATGTACTTCATTGTCTTGTTCTCGTTCGGCGGAGCCCAACGGCTCACGATGTTGTCTATGCGCCACGCCTTGCCCGTTTGGCAGAACAGGCGGTAGTACGACATCATACATTTCACCCCCGCGCGGTATCCGTGCGACATAGTTATAAACTGGCAGAATGTGGTGTCTGTGGGTTCACTCACCAGCCCCTGCCACTTCTCTCCTCTCCTGATATTCAGCGGGTTGTTGTTCCTCCACCCGCGACTCTGTTTGAAATTCTTCATAGTAAATTATGCATTATGCATTCTTTTTAAAACTGTATTCTGTATCACATAGCCGCGATTGACCCATGTGCGAATCATTTTGACGGCGCGGTAACCCTCGTTGGAGAGACCCTGCTGCTGACGTATGCGCTTGGCATCTTCGAGGGTGAACTCATCGGGCAACAGCTCCATCAGATTGCGTGGTCCGCGTGTGCCGATGCGCGAAGCGTCACCGTTTGCCGCCCGTTCGATGTCTGCGCCGAAGAACTGCATCTTGCACCACGTGCTCGCCCTTCATGGCATCTATCACCTGCCGCAGCAGCTCGCCACCCGATGGCACGTTCTCCAGCAGGATGCGCTGGTGCAGGCTATGGCTCTCGCTCAGCACGTTGCTGACGGTCAGCGTCGACAGCATCCAGTTCTGAATACTGTCCTCGCGCAGCACCTCGTTGTTGCCAATAAAATACCGGTTCCCGTTGCGCTGGTCACAATCGATAAGTATGCCGAAGATTTCCTCGATGGCCAACTTGTGGCGGTAGAACGTCGTACGCGCCATCTCCACACCACCGCTCATCTCCGTCCGCACCCATCGCTGGTTAATCTCCGCCAGCGTAATCGCCCTGGCCTCGTAAATCATAATAAATCCCAGAAATCCCCCCGCAATCATTTTTCGGTTGCGGGGGATTCTTTTGAAAATAATCACAAATACAATGCGGCCGCCCCAAACAACAGGACGGCCGCATCAAACTAACTAACTACTAACTATTCTTTGAGGGAATACTTTTCAGTCGCTCCAATCGTCGTCCCAGACGTCGAAGCTGCGATTGTTTGACTTGACCCCCAACTCTGCGCCACTATCTTCTGTGGTTGCGGTAGTTGATTGCAAATAGGAATTTGCTAGCATATTGCTGGTATTTACTTTAACGCATTGAAGCGCAGGGGCTATATAATTCTTTTTCATAATAATAGTTGTATTTAATGCTATTCAAAATAGTTGTCATCCCAGAAGTTGTCATCCCAGAAATTGTAGTTGTTGCTTTTCACGCCCAACTCACTGCCCGCATTTTCTTCTTCGTAAAATCCTTCGGATGTAGATTGAAGAATGGAAGCTGCCAGCAGGTGGGATGTGCTCACTTTCACGCAATAAAGTGCTGGGGCTATATATCGTTTTTTCAT
>JAFZWQ010000010.1 GCA_017617235.1 Bacteroidaceae bacterium
TATATAAGTAAAAATTATTATTTAGTAATAGATACCCTTGCTATGTCGGATTGTGCGTGACACGGCGGTACGGCGGTACGGCGCCACGTCGTGCGTCATCAGCCTATAATCTGAAATAATCTGAGAATAATCTGAGATTATTGGCCTCAGATTTGCACAGTTCTCCGGATTATGGTTCATAACGGTGAAGCCTGCATGGACGAATACATGTAGGTCGAAATTTCGGCTGACATCGAGAATCGTGATTCAACCTAAACTCGCAAGTTGCGGTAGTAGCCGTGTTGGGGGAGGGATGAAAAAAGTGGGCCGGACGAGGATGTCTGACCCACTTTTTTTATTTACCCACTTTACTGCTAAAAGGCAGGGGAGCGGAGGGGGGATTACTTCTTGGTGAGTGTCCAGCCGATCTTGATACCGTTGTAGTTGGAAATCAGGCTGTTCAGGGTGCTTACCTTGGTAACGGAGCTGACGGCGGACATGACGTTCAGCAGCTTGTCGGCATCGAACAGGACGTACATCTCGCTGCCCATAACACTGACGTAAGCAGTGATGTTGGTCAGACCCAGCGTGCCCTTGATGGTCATCTGGCCGGTCTTGCTGTTGTAGGTGTAGGTGCCGGGGATGCTGCGGCTGCCGAGGGTCATGGTGCAGCTGCCGTCCTGCTGGAAGGTGAAAGCCGTCTTGCCGGCCGTGAAGCCGAGTTTCTTGAACTGGGTGTCCAGGGAGCTTTCCAACTTGTTGCTGGCAATAGTACTGCCCAGCTGTGCCAGGATGCTCTCGCTCTCGAACGCGATTTTGGGCTTAGAATATACCCATGTGCCGATGATGCTGTTCTGGGTGGTGGTGTTACCGAGCAGCGAAGACATCAGGGTTCCCAGCAGTGATGAGCCGGTGGAACCGCCTAACAGAGAACCGGTGGAACCGCTTAAGAGAGAGGAACCAACAGCTGCCAAGCCTCCTGCAGCCGATGTGTTTGTGGTGGATGTGGTGGAAGTACCACTGGCGATGGATGAACCTGTGCCAGCTCCACAGCCGCTCAGCATGAACGCTGTCAAAACCGTAGCGGCAAAGATACTAAGTTTCTTCATAGTGTTTAGAAGTTTAGAAGTTTAGTAATTTAGAGGTTTAGTTATTTAGAAGTTTAGAGGTTTAGAGGTTTAGAAGTTTAGAAGTTTAGTGGTTTAGAAGTTTAGTGGTTTAGAAGTTTAGTGGTTTGTGATGTAAATTACTGTAAAACAATTAGTTATTGTAGTTTAAAAGGTTTTTAAAGTCCGTAGGGTAGGGGGTCTCGAATTCCATGCGCTCGCCCGTACGCGGATGATATAGGAACAGGCGGTAGGCATGGAGACAGAGGCGATGCAGAGGGTTCATCGTGCTGCCGTACTTGTCGTCGCCACACACGGGATGTCCCATATCAGCCATGTGAACACGTATCTGGTTCTTGCGACCCGTTTCCAAACGCAGTTCCAGCAGGGAATACTTGTCGGAAGCAGCCAGCCGACGGAAATGCGTGATGGCCAGTTTGCCGCCGTTATCCGTTGAGCTACTGAAAGTTACGCACGCCTTATTGTCCTTGAGCCAATTCTCGATGGTGCCGCCTTCTTGCTCGACATTTCCCTCAACCACAGCCACATAGCGGCGGTCGAACACGCGGTTCTTCCAATCCGTTTCCAGAATCTGTGCAGCCTCGATGGACTTGGCGTAAACCATCAGGCCCGACGTCTCGCGGTCCAAACGGTGAACAACGTGAGCATGGCATTTGAAATGACGACGCTGGAAATATTCGTCCAGAATGGTCTTCACGCAGAATTGCTTGGCCGTGGCTGCCATGGACAGAATGCCGGGAGCTTTCTCAATGATAATGATGTCTTTGTCCTCGTAGACAATCTTTATCCATTTGCTTTCCAATTCTGTTTTGCGACGATGCTTGCTCACACGAACAACCATGCCGGGCTTCAGCGGAAAGTTGTATTGCGTCACCAGCTTGCGGTCCACAGATATACCGCGTCCCTGCAGAATGTCCTTCACCTTGTTACGGCTGATGCCCTGGAATTCGCTCATGAGGAACTCCATCAGCGTGGTTTCCTCGCGTACCGTGTATTCCTTGTATTTGGTGGCTGCGTATTGTTCTCCTGTAAGATTCATAATGTTTTATTGGAATCAACGTTATGTTTAATTGCTTTCTATTGTCACACCCCTAATCTGTTCCAGACGGCTGCATAATTGTTCTGCGTCGCCCAGACGGACCTGGAGGCAAAGCTGACAATTAATTTGGAAATCCTGCTTGATAATTCGTGGATTCAAATCCTTCACGACACGCATTACTTCGTTCATTAACGGGTATTCAAAGAAGACGTTGATTTGCGTATCCACCGTGCGTTCCTCAACTGTGGCATGGTCCAG
Source organism: Bacteroidaceae bacterium (assembly GCA_017617235.1). Taxonomy (GTDB): domain Bacteria; phylum Bacteroidota; class Bacteroidia; order Bacteroidales; family Bacteroidaceae; genus Physcousia. The sequence continues at coordinate 2,404 of JAFZWQ010000010.1, forward strand.
TGCATCAATGGTTGCCTGTTTGTAGGCATTGGTCAGTCCGCTGGTTCCCAACTTTATGCCACCAAAGTATCTTACAACAATCACAAGAATGTCCGTGAGATTGTACTTGACAAGTTGTCCGAGAATCGGTTTTCCTGCAGTCCCTGATGGCTCGCCGTTGTCTACGGCACGGAAAACGTCGTGCAGATGTCCCAGCATGTAGGCATAGCAAACGTGGCGTGCATCGTAGTATTCCTTCTCGTGCTGACTGACAATGGCCTTTATCTCATCCGTGTTCTCTACATGATAGGCGAAAGCGAGAAACTTGCTCCGTTTCTCGCTGTACTCGCCTGTGCTTTTCTGGGTTATTGTAAGATAACTGTCTGTCATTGCAACTTGTGAACAACCAAACCGCTGCGCAACTTGGGTTCGAACCATGTGGCCTTGGGAGGCATGATTTTACCACTGTCGGCAATATCCATGATTTCCTGCATGGAGACGGGATACAGCGCCAGGGCCATCTTCATCTCTCCGCTGTCCACACGGCGTTCCAACTCCTCATAGCCACGTAAACCACCCACAAAGTCGATGCGCTTATCGCTTCTTAAATCCTTGATATTCAACAGTTTATCGAGGATTAAATTGCTGCTTACGCTGACATCCAATCCGCCAATGGGGTCACTGTCGTCTGCCAGTCCATCGTGAAGGGTCAGCAGATACCAATAACCGTCGAGATACAGCGAGAACTGGTGTTTGCGGCTGGGATGCACACGCTCCTTACCCTGGCACTCGATGTCGAAGTCCTCGGCCAAAGCAGCCAGGAACTCCTCGGGAGTACGTCCGTTCAGGTCCTTTACTACCCTATTATAATCCAGGATGGTGAGCTGCGAAGCCTGGAAGGCAACGGCCATGAAGTAGTTGTACTCCTCGTCGCCACGATGATTGGGGTTCTGCTTGGCCTTCTCGGCACCCACCAAGGCTGCTGCTGCACTGCGATGATGACCATCGGCAATATACAGGGCAGGCATCTTGCGGAATTCCTCGGTGATGGTGGCAATATCGGCAGCATCGCTAATCACCCACAGCTTGTGACCAAACCCATCGATGGGGGCAATGAAGTCGTACTCGGGCTCGGTGGCAGCATAGCGCATGATGAGCTTGTCGAGCACAGCATTGTCGGGATAGGCAAAGAACACGGGCTCCATGTTGGCATTGTTCACGCGAACATGCTTCATGCGGTCCTCTTCCTTGTCGCGACGGGTCAGCTCGTGCTTCTTGATGACACCATTCATGTAATCCTCCACATAGGCACCGATGACAAGGCCGTACTGCGTCTTTCCGTTCATGGTCTGGGCATAGATGTAATAGTGCTCATCCTTGTCCTGAACCAGCCATCCGTTGTCCTGGAACTTCTGGAACTGACGGGCAGCCTCCTCATAGACGCGAGGGTCGTACTCGCTGGTGCCTACGGGGAAGTTGATTTCGGGCTTGATGATGTGATACAGCGATTTCTCGTTGTCACCTGCCTCTGCCCTAGCCTCTTCGCTTTCCAGTACGTCGTAGGGACGGCTCTCTACCTGCTCCACCAAATCCTTGGGTGGACGCAAGCCTCTGAAGGGTTTGATTGTTGCCATATAGATTAATTCAACTTAAACTTCGTGATGCCCTGCTCGAGGAAACCCACAATCTGATTGGCTGCGGCAATACCTGCATTTACGTTTGCTTCGGCGGTCTGTGCACCCATCTTCTTGGGAGTTGCGAAGTAACGTCCTGCGGCTTTTTCTGCAAATTCAGCATCCATATCAGGCTTGATGTCTGTGAGATACTTCAGGTCTGTACGCTCCTGCAGCAACTGCAGCAAACCAGCCTCGTCGATGACTTCCTTGCGAGCGGTATTCACCAGGATACCACCCTTCTTGAGTTTGCCAACCAATGCGTAGTTGATGCTCTGCTTGGTCTCGGGAGTTGCGGGGATGTGCAGAGACACAATGTCGCACTGCTCGAACAATGCCTCCTGGTTGTCAACGGCATGCACGCCAGCACTCTCGATAGCCTCCTTGGGGCAGAATGCATCGTAGGCATAAACATCCATGCCAAAGCCCTTGGCGATGCGAGCCACATTGCGACCCACGTTACCAAAGGCCAGGATGCCCAGCTTCTTGCCCAGCAGTTCTGTACCACTGGTGCCGTTGAAGAAGTTGCGAACGCCATAAACCAACATACCAAATACCAACTCGGCCACGCTGTTTGCATTCTGACCGGGGGTGTTCATGGCTACCACGTTGTGAGCCGTGCATGCAGCAAGGTCCAGATTATCGAAACCAGCACCTGCGCGAACCACAATCTTCAGCTGTTTAGCAGCCTCCACAACCTCTGCATCCACCTTGTCCGAGCGGACAATCAGGGCATCGGCATCCTTCACTGCATCCAGCAGCTGTGCCTTCTCTGTGTATTTCTCTAACAAAGCAAGCTCGTAACCTGCCTTATCTGTTACCTCGCGAATACCATCTACAGCAACCTTGCTGAATGGCTTCTCTGTTGCAATTAAAACCTTAGCCATATTATTAATGAAGCTTTTCGAATTCCTGCATGCAGGCAACCAATGCGTTAACACCTTCCAAATCCATAGCGTTGTAGCAGCTGGCACGGAAGCCACCAACATCGCGATGACCCTTCACACCAACCATACCCTTGCTGGTAGCAAATGCCATGAACTCATCCTGTAACTCCTGATATTCAGGCTTCAGCACGAAGGTGATGTTCATGCGGCTGCGGCTGTCCTCCTCGGCTGTGCCTACGAAGAGCTTGTTACGGTCAATCTCGCCATATACAATCTCAGCACGCTGGATGGCCATCTTCTCCATAGCAGCAACACCACCCTGCTTCTTAATCCACTTCAGGTTCTGGAGTGCGCAGTAGATGGGCACCGTAGGAGGTGTATTGAACATGCTGCCCTTGCTCACGTGGGTCTGATAGTTAAGCATGGTGGGAATAGGACGGCTAACCTTGCCCAGCAGGTCTTCCTTGACGATAACGAAGGTGACACCTGCCATAGAGAGATTCTTCTGAGCACCACCGTAGATAATGCCATACTTGCTCACGTCGATGGGACGAGAGAAGATGTCCGAGCTCATGTCGGCAACCATAGGTACGGGACTGTCATAGTCCTTCAGGATTTCTGTTCCGTAGATGGTGTTGTTGGTGGTGATATGGAAATAATCGGCATCCGTGGGGATAACAAAATCCTTAGGGATGTAGGTAAAGTTCTTGTCCTTACTTGATGCAACTTCCACAACCTCACCGAAAAGCTTGGCCTCCTTCTGGGCTTTGGTGGCCCACACACCGGTGTTCAGGTATGCAGCCTTGTTCTCCAAAAGATTATAAGGTACCATGCAGAACTGCAGGCTGGCACCACCACCAAGGAACAGAACAGAGTATCCTTCAGGAATATCGAGCAATTCCTTGAACAGGGCAACAGTCTCGTCCACTACGGGTTGGAAGTTCTTGGCACGGTGGCTCATTTCCATCAGTGAAAGACCGCTGCCCTCGAATTCGATGCAAGCAGCAGCAGTGGCCTCCATTACCTCCTTGGGCAATTTTGAAGGGCCGGCATTGAAATTGTACTTTTTCATAATCTATAGTTAAATTAAGTCTAAATAATTAGCCACTACAAAGATAGTGCAAATATGGCGAACACACAAACGAATGGGTGTTTTTTTAACGCCACTATTCACTATACAGTTTTATTTGTTGTTCATCCTCGATTTTGAAAATCAGCAGGACGTCGTTCTTTTCCGCTACGATATATCCATCGAGTCCCTGCACAACTACGCGTTTCTCGCCCATCGTGTGGACAATGCAATTGCGACTGTTCACCATTTCAATCTGGTTGCCAATCAGCGCGTTGCCGTTTTTGTCGCGCTTGGAATTTTCCTGCAGAGCGCCCCATGTCCCTAAATCGCTCCATCCAAAGGATGCCGGGAAGCAATAGATTTCATCGGATTTCTCCATGATGGCATAGTCCACAGAGATATTCTCGCACTGTGGGAACCATTCATCAATAAGCGCCTGCTCTTTTTCCGTATTGTAATAAGGCAACAGGCGTTCGAAGATGGCGGATATGCTGGGGGCATAGATGCGGAAAGCATTTACGATGGTGTTGATGTTCCAGACAAAGATGCCGGAATTCCAGAAGAAATTGTTCTGGGCAATATATTCCTTGGCACGTTCCAAGTCGGGTTTCTCGCAGAAACGGTCCACGCGGAATATCTCACGATTGCGGGTACAGGGGAAGCTCAGGTCGGCCTGGATGTAACCATAGCCTGTCTCCGGACGCGTTGGCTTCATGCCCAGTGTTACTATGGCATCGCTTTCTGCTACGAAGGAAAGGGCTGACTTGACCACCCTGCGGAACTCATCGACATTCAACACGATGTGGTCGCTTGGCGTAACAACAACATTTGCTTTGGGGTTCAACGATTTTATGCGCCAGCTGACATAGGCGATGCAGGGAGCTGTGTTCCTGCGGCAAGGTTCTTTCAGGATGTTATTCAGAGGAATGTCAGGCAATTGCTCGTGAACCATATCGACATATTTCTCTGAGGTAACCACCCACACATTCTCCTTGGGAACTATGTTTTCGAAACGTTCCATCGTCAGCTGGATGAGGGTTTTACCACATCCCAACACATCCACAAACTGCTTGGGACGGTCCACCGTGCTCATAGGCCAAAAACGGCTGCCAATGCCGCCTGCCATGATGACCAAATGATTGTTGTTTTCCATATTTCCTGTTTTTAACGCACAAAGATAGAAAAATATTCGCAAATAACAGGTATGAATTGTGAATTATTCTTATCTTTGCACTACGTATGGAGCAGAAACTGAGAATTGGACTCATTGGTTTGGGGCAACGAGGTATGGCCACGTTGCGTCGCTACGATGCTGTCGAACAGGCAGAAATCACCGCTATTGCCGACCTTTCTGCAGAGGCCTTTGAACGGGCCACATACCAGCTCAGACTGCGTGGACACAACAATGTGACTGCATTCCAAGGCGAGACGGGATGGACCAAACTTTGTGCGCTGCCCAATATCGACCTCGTGTACATCTGTACGGATTGGGCCAGTCATGCACACATGGCTATCGAAGCTATGCGACTGGGACGGGATGTGGCGCTGGAAGTTCCTGCGGCAATGACGGTTCGCGAATGCTGGAACCTGGTGGACACTGTGGAACAGACAGGACGTTGTTGCACCATGCTGGAAAACTGCTGCTACGACACATTCCACCTGGGTATTCTGGAAATCAAGCGAAAGGGACTGTTTGGCGACATTACGCATGCCGAGGGGGCATATATTCACGACCTGAGGAGCGACAATAGTTGGATGTCATACACCGTCAGCGACCACCCAGGGAATCCCTACCCCACTCATGGCTTGGGACCAGTGTGTCAACTGATGGATATACATCATGGAGACAGACTTAAATCTTTGGTTAGCATGAGTGCACCTAACAAAGTGAATAACACCTTATTAAAGACTGAACTTGGTCGCACCATTCTTATCCAGTTCGACGAACGTACGCCACGTCCATACAGTCGCATTCAGACGCTGTGCGGAACACGTGGTTTTGCCCAAAAATATCCCTTACCAACCATACAGATTGACGGACAAACCACACTGACGGGTGCAGAAGCCGAAGCATACATTCACAGTCAACACGACGACAAGACGAAAGCCCTTATCCAAAGGGGAAAAGACCTAGGTGTGGAGAACCTGATGAACTTTATCATGGACCACCGTTTGGTGAACAGATTGTTGCAACACCGTGCACCTGACATTAGCGTGTATGACGCAGCACTTTGGTCCTGCATCACAGAACTCTCTGCCCAGTCCGTACTTCAGGGCAGTTTGCCTGTCGAAATACCAGACTTCACTCGCGGCAGATGGAAAAATGATGCGATTTTAGGTGTTTAGCATCGAAAACTTACGTAATATTCTTCCATTTGCGTTATTTTTCTTATCTTTGCGGCCACATTTAAAAATAATTAAGGTAAAAAGGTAAGAAATGAAAGCATTTGTATTTCCTGGACAAGGTGCCCAGTTCACTGGTATGGGCAAGGACTTGTATGAGAACAACGAAAGTGCACGCACACTGTTCGAGAAGGCCAACGATATTCTGGGCTTCCGCATCACAGACATTATGTTCGAGGGTACGGCAGAGGAACTGAAGCAGACACGTGTTACACAGCCTGCCGTGTTCCTGCACAGCGTAATCAGTGCCTTCTGCATGGGCGACGCTTTCCAGCCCGATATGGTTGGTGGTCACTCACTTGGCGAGTTTAGCGCTCTGGTAGCTGCCGGTGCTCTGGATTTCGAGGATGGTCTGAAACTGGTCTTCGCTCGTGCTCAAGCCATGCAGAAAGCCTGTGAGGCAAAGCCCAGCACAATGGCTGCCATCATTGGTCTGTCCGACGATGTCGTAGAGGCCGTCTGTGCAGAGGTTCGCGAATCTACAGGTCTGGTTGTTGTTCCTGCCAACTATAACTGCCCTGGTCAGTTGGTAATCAGCGGTGAGGTAGAAGCTATCAATGCCGCCTGTGCCAAACTGAAGGAAGCTGGTGCAAAGCGTGCCCTGCCCCTGCCCGTTGGCGGTGCCTTCCACTCTCCCCTCATGCAGCCCGCTAAGGACGAACTGCAGGCAGCTATCGAGGCTACGGAATTCAAGGCTCCCCGCTGCCCCATCTATCAGAACGTAGATGGCAAGGCTCATACAGATGCTGCAGAAATAAAGCAGAACCTGATTGCACAGCTCACAGCCAGCGTACGTTGGACACAGGAAGTGCAGAACATGCTCGCCGCAGGTGCTACCGAATTCACAGAATGCGGACCAGGCAAGGCTCTTCAGGGCATGATTGGTAAGATTGCAGCAGGCAAAGAGGGAATCGTCGTTCAGGGTATCTAAGCGATGAAGAAAATCATCATCTACCAAGTATTGCCTCGCCTGTTTGGCAACGACAATCGTACCCAACAGCCCAATGGTACCATACAAACCAACGGCTGTGGAAAGATGTCGGATTTCACACCTCGTGCCCTCGAGCAAATCAAGGGACTTGGTGCTACCCACATCTGGTATACCGGCATCATCGAACATGCCACGCAAACCGACAACTCCCTTTACGGCATCCGAGGCGATGAACCCGCTATCGTAAAGGGTCTTGCAGGCTCCCCCTATGCCATCAAGGACTATTACGATATAGACCCGGATATTTCTACGAGCATCCCAGCACGCATGAAAGAATTCGAGGCATTGGTAAAGCGCACTCACGAGACTGGCTTGGATGTCATCATCGACTTCGTGCCCAACCACGTATCCAGACTGTACCACAGCGATGTATGTCCTGAAGGCACAACGGATTTGGGCGCAGAGGACAATCAGTCCCAGGCCTTCTCTGCACAGAACAATTTCTACTACATCCCTGGCCAGCAACTAAGCATCGATGGCGTGGATTTGGGCAATTATCGGGAATTTCCCGCAAAGGCCACAGGAAACAACCAATTCACCTCGCATCCCAATCGGAACGATTGGTACGAGACTGTGAAGCTGAACTATGGCGTGGACTATGTGGGAGGAACAGGATTGCATTTCAATCCCATACCACGAACCTGGAAGCAGATGCTGCATATCCTGCTCTACTGGGCAGAGAAAGGCATCGACGGATTCCGCTGCGATATGGCAGAAATGGTTCCTGTGGAATTCTGGCGCTGGGCAATCACTCAGGTGAAAGCCGTATATCCCAACATTCTGTTCATAGCAGAAGTATATAATCCCAACGAGTATCACAACTACCTGGAGCAGGGACACTTCGACTATCTCTACGACAAAGTAGGAATGTACGATTGCCTGCGAGCAGTAACCCAGGGATATATGCAAGCCAGCGATATTACTAGCCGTTGGCAGGTGGTCAACGATATTCGCGACCATATGCTGTATTTCCTTGAGAACCACGACGAACAACGCCTGGCCAGCGATTTCTTTGCTGGGGATGGAGAGTGCGGAAAAGCTCCCCTGCTCGTAGCTGCCACAATGGGCACAAACCCCTTCATGCTGTATTTCGGACAGGAATTGGGCGAAAGAGGAATGGATGCAGAAGGCTTCAGCGGAAGAGACGGGCGCACCACCATCTTCGACTATTGGATGGTAGACAGCGTCAGACGTTGGCGCAATCGCAATAGATTTGATAATCGCCAGCTCACACCCAGCGAGGTTTCCCTACAGCAGTTCTACAGCCGCGTGCTGAATCTGTGCAACGGTGAGCCCGTAATACGTGAAGGAGAGATGTACGACCTAATGTATGCCAACCTGCGAAACCCGCAATTCAATCCTGGCAAACAATTCTCCTTTGTTCGCCGTTTGGGAAAGACCATCGTGCTGGTTGTGGCAAACTTCGACAACCGCGATGTTGAAGTCGGTATCAACATTCCCCAACATCTGTTCGAGTACTATGAACTGAACGAAGCTTCCAATATCCTAGCCGAGGAACTATTGGCATCCTGCCCGTTCCACATCTCGTTCAATTCAAAGGAACCAACGCAGTTACTCGTGCCGGCACATAGCGGACGTCTGCTCAAGTTCACTTTGTAAACTCATTTAAATAATAAGGAATAGAGACCGGATAGGCAACAACCTATCTGGTCTTTTCTTTTTGCGGTTAATACCACTCGATATTACTACTGTAACTGGATTGCTTCTTCCAACGCAACACATCAGCCAACGTGCTTGCGTTACAAGAGAAGGTAAAGTTATAGGAACGATATGGTGCAATAACCATCGAGCAACCCATCTGGAAGCAATGCAAGTCACGATTCACAGAAGCAGTCGTCATTGACAACTTCTTATAATTGAAGTCGTAGCCACTGGAGAAATTGATGTTCCAACCCTGACTCAAGCGGATGTTGCCGGAAAAGTTCAGTGTGTGGGTAAGCTTGTAACCATAACGCATACGGCTCATGTGGAAATGTCCGCTTGTATTCTCTCGCAACGATACACCATAGCTGACAGTAAAGCTCCAAGGAAGCTGGAACTTCACATATCCGTCTTCATCCAAGCCTGACTTTGAATCGCCCTTTGCTGAATTTCTCGACTTTGCTCTATCTGGGTCTACATTCTGTTTTTCCGGATCTGTTTCGTCCTCATCGTCTTCATCTTCCTCAGTTTGCTCTTTCTTCTTGTCGTCGCCCTTACTCTTTCCGAATAGTTTCTTAAATGTATCGTTGTTAAAGGTATAAGACAGGTTCTGCGACATTCCCTGGAAACGTCCAAATCTTCCTTGCGACCACTCCGTATGGTCACTCAGATAGACATTTCCGCTTTCGTTCACATCGTAGGCATAAGTCGCAAATACCGCATTCATGCTGAAGGTATAGCTTTTTGTCAGCTTCAGTCGAACACGCATACTCAGGTCGCTCCAGGGTTTGGACTTGGCTGCCATATTATACGACAGGCTTCCACCCAGTTCGTCTATCAGGCTTATCTTCTTGTATCCCGTAGAGTCCCTATCCGTACGAACCTTCATCTCAATGTTATTCGAGACATCCAACGTAACGCTACCTGTCTTTCCACGAGATGCCGTACCGTAAAGTCCATTGGCAAACGGAGAGTACATCACGGTAGAAACATTGCCATTGGCATCTGTCTTTACGTAACTTTCCCAGAATCCAAAGCGGGATTGACCAAAGTCCGGTGCATAAGAGAAACTCACTGTTGGGGTAAAGACGTGGCGAATGGTCTGTATCTTCTTTCCACCAAACCAGGGCAACGGAGTCCAGAAGCCATAAAGCTTTGTATTTGCGGAGACGCTGAGGTTATAGTTGTAAACGTTATAGAAACCGTAGAGGGTATCGCGTGTCAGAGTTTGGTTTGCTGTATCCCATGATTGCATTACTTTGTTGGAATACATACGGTCCGTAAAGCTGAAGGCTGGTGTTACGTTGATGTAATTGAACAGCGAGAACGAGGCGGAAACAGGAACTTGATGTCGCATGCCATTGCGCCAATCCTTGATAAGATTGGATTTAAACAGCAAATTCTCCTTAGTGGAAATGGAGTTGGAAAGTGTTCCTGTATATCCAACGGCAATTTTCTCGTACCATCGTTCCTTGCCAACTGCTTTCTTGCGTTTGAAGGGATAGAAACGATTCAAGCTAATATTGAGCGAAGGCAATGTTACTGCAATGCTGCTGTCGCGCATGTTCTGGCTCAAGTTAAAGGTTCCAGAAAGAGTCAGACCTATGCTACTGAACGACTTGCTATACGAAACGGAGCTGGTACGAGTGCTTTGCGTATAGCTTTCAGGATTGTACATCGAAGTCAGGTTATTACGTTCGTAACTCGATGTGGCAAAGTTGACACTTGCCGAAAAGCTCTGTGTTGGGTTTGCCTTCGAATCCTGTCTGTGGCTCCATGTCACCTTGAAGGATTTCGAAACAGAATAGTCTGGCATATTCTTTTCGCCGTCCTTGGTGTTCTGGTAACTAAGGTATAGATTACCGCTGAACTTGTATCTTTTCCGATAGGCACTTGTTGCAGACAATCCCCACGAACCTTTCGTGTATATTTCGCCCAAGGCTTTCAAGTCAATATTATCATTTATGGCAAAATAATATCCACCGTCTCGCACATAGAATCCTCGTCGTGTTTCGTCACCAAAAGTCGGCATAATGAAACCGCTGGAATACTTCGAGCTGAAGGGGAAGAATCCATAAGGAATAGCCAATGGCAACGGAACATCCTCAACCACAAGATAGGCAGGGCCGAATACAGCATCTTTACCAGGTCTGACCTTTGCTCGCGTCAACTTCAAATAGAAGTGTGGATGTTTGGCATTACAGGTTGTGTACATACCATCTTTCAGATACATTACACCCGAAGAATCTCGCTTCGAATCCTGACTGATGAGGAATCCCTCGCCCTGCTCTGTATAGACATTCGTGATAAAAGCCTTCTGCGACTTAAAGTTGTAACTGAGTTTGTCAGGCTCGTATTGGTCCTGTCCCTGCTTGAAGACGGGAGCTCCCTTGACATTACCCGTCGAATCCATACGTCCATTAGCATGCACGATGCTGCTATCCAAACTCATGGCAATATGGTCGGCTGTCAGCTCCAGGTTCTGATAATTGATTTTACCATCGCCATACAGGTTGGCACGCGAATTGGCATAATCAAACGTGATACTGTCCTTTGCCGTATACTGCACGGGCTCGTCCAATGCACTCTTGCTTTGCTTCACAGTGTCGCGACGGATGGTATCCATCTTCGAACTGTCTGGTTTCACCTCCAGTACACGTCCTGCCTCCAGCATGCTTAAGATGCTGTCTTCCGAAATGCTGTTCAGCACGCTGTCCACCGTCAGTTGTTTACTAACACGTTGACTGTCAGGAACTATGACGGAATCTACAACAAGGATAGAATCATCTTTTTCCGTCGATATCGAATCATCATCGTCAGGCAGAGAAGACATCTTCGAGGACATAGGAGGTACAACAGCAAAGGCAAGCATACAGAGCATGCTTGCAAGCATTATTGTTGTCAGTATCTTAGCCTTCAATACCTATCTGCTATCTTTGCTGGCGCAAAGATACTATTTTTTACTGGATTAAAGGCTAAATCGAGTGTGAAATAACGCTAAATACCAAAGATTTCGTGCCAGTATTGGAATCGTTCAACTCCCTCATGACCAAACCAATCCAAACTTTTCAAAATACGTTCGTACGACTTCTTCTCATCGAGATGTGATTTCGAGAAGAACTTATCGGCGTAACAGATGGCTTGTTCCTCCAGTGTCTCTGGTGAGAAATCCTGAAGAGGAAGCGGCAATTGTTGATTCCTAATCTGATCTACGGTAAGTCCTGTTCCCGTATGCCGTTCTGCCACACGTGCGTGCTGCGGTAGTCCTTCCCTACGTAACATCTCTGCACCTTCAACTCCATGTCGGATATAGGGTTCCTTCCCCATACAAAATATAGAAGGTGCATCGCAGCGGACAATACCGATGTCGTGCAACATAGCTGCCTCATAGAGGAAATCGCGATTCATTTGCAACTCTGGATGGGCATCATTTATTTGCAAAACCATATCTGCCACTTGGCGACTGTGGGTCAAAAGGATTTCTTCACACTGTGGATTATCCTGATAATATTTGTGGATAAGTTCAATAGGATTCATGGAACAATTGTTTTCTTGCCATTCTTAATGTAAATACCATGGATGGGATGAGATACTCGCCGTCCACTTATGTCATATATATCGTTATCGGATATACTGGATTTCGTCTGAGGAACATTCTCTATGCCATCAGTTGCTTCACTGAACCGAGCAGTAAAGATGTATTCACTCTGTACTTCCCACGGGCAACGAACTTTGAAGGTATAGGTCGTACCGTCTGTAAGATGCTGGAAACGAGTGCTTAAGCGTTGAGTGCTGGATGCTGGTAAATTCAGTACTTCCCAATGTCGCTGGTCGAGGGGTTCATCATTGGGGAACAGGCAGAAGGTTATCAGATTACCTGCATAACCCGCTTTTGCCTCGTTTGTAACATCCAAGGATAAGTCGGCAACCAGATTATCACCATATCGCAGTTGCTGACAGTTGACATCGCTGAATTTCAGGACAGGTTTTGTTCCTTCTGCAATGACAACAGGCATTTGGAAAGGCAAAGTTTCGTCGTCAGGGGAAAAACTTAGAATACGTTCTCCTGCTTCAGAAAACAGGCAATAGACAGGCCATTCCCGTTTCTCGCCAGGAGCCAGATTTACGGCAGAAAGCGCCACATAGTCTGCTTGTTTAAAAATCGCTGTATCCGTAGGCAGGAAAGTCAGCACCTCGAAGGTGAAATTTAAGCTATCCTGCGTATGGTTCGTCATTATGAAATCGGCAATCGTATATTCCTGTGTATCAGGAGGTCTGCGGAATCTCACATCATCTACCGTAACACCTGCAAAGGCATCTTCGTACAACAAGGAATCAGACACATTGATGTCTATTTCGTCAGGATGCAGGAGCAATGCCGTTTGGTTAGAAAACAGCCCCTCTTGTTGTCCCAAATGTGTTGGGTCGGCATACATCTCAAAGGGGTTCAGGTAATCGAGGTCGAAATATCCGTCATAGTCTCCTCCATACCCCCAATTCAGATGATAATACCCATCTTCATCTACCCCATCGATATTAAAAGCGTGACCTCCCAAACCGATGTTGTGACCCGTATAACATATGGGGCGTCCCTGTTCTAACTCGTTACGCAACAAACGATTCCATTTGGGGGATGTGTACAATCCACGATAGAGGTAAACAATTGTCTTATAACCAAATACACGGGCCAAAGGCTCACAGGCTCGTCCAACACTTGCCCCACTGGAAGAAAGTCCCCACGACATGTGTGCCGCCATTCCGCAATAGAGCGATAAATCACTTACGGCCTTCGCCTGTTCATCTGTATACGAACCTCTGTAGTCATTGAGGATATGTTCCCAATCGATGCGTGTTCCAGGCAAGATGTTCTCTATGCTGTAATGCTCTGTTTCCCAACCATATAAAGTATCCAGCAGCACCTCCGGATAATGGTAATAGCTCAATACTTGCTCTATGCAAGTAGCGACACATCCCACGATGCAACGTTCATCACTCTGTTTGCCTTCGTCGTCAGTATAATATGGGCACGAACGATTAAATGGGTCGCTTTGGTGACGGATGCTTTTTAACAAGGGTTCTACTGCCCTGCCTTTTGTCCTTTGCGAATATCGAGGCTGTTTCTGATAGGCACGCAGTATTTCCTGCAGGGCTGGCGGCATATCGTCTGTAATGTGCTGCGGATTGAAGTTCAGAGAATGGGCTAATACCCTCCCCTCTCTGCACATTTGATGCTTTTGTGCCGATAGTTGCGCCACAAAAAACAGACAGATTATATATAGGCATCCTCGTCTCATCGTTTCAACTTAACGTCTGGCGTTGTCTCACGGCTTCATACATCAAAATGGCTGCAGAAACGGACACATTCAAGCTATCCAACCGGCCCAACATAGGGATGCGAATATGACTATCGGCAGCCACACGCCATAGGTCTGTCAAACCCGTTGCTTCGGTACCCATCACGATGGCAATGGGACCTGTCATATCTGTATCATAATAGGGCTTGGAATCTTGCAATTGAGCCGTCAAAACCTTGATATTGTTTTTCTTTAAGAAAGCGATGCAATCAGTTGAATCACAAGCGACTATAGGCACAGAAAAAACAGCGCCAATAGAACTGCGAATAAGGTTGGGATTGTAGAGATCTGTAAGCGGGTCACACACGATTACAGCAGTTGCTCCAGCAGCATCCGCCGAGCGCAAAACTGCGCCCAGATTTCCTGGTTTCTCGACACTTTCCAATACCACGTAAAGGGGCGTTCCCGGAATCTTTTCGAGCGAATCTAAACGACGTTCGCGAACACGCACTTCAGCCATCACACCCTCCGTTGTCCCACGATAAGCGATATGTGCATACACCTGTTCCGTAACCTCCACCACACGACAACCCTGGGGCAATTCCAAATCGCCACACAGTTTGGGGCACAGGAATACTGTATCTAATTCAAATCCGGCTTCCAAGCAATGTTCCAGTTCGCGACGTCCTTCCACAACGAACAATCCTCTCTTGCGCCGCTCTGCCGATTTCGTCTGCAATTCCATCAGCAGTTTTACCTTCGCATTCTTCGTCGACTCAATCTTCTCCATTCGTAATTCTTAGTTATAGAATGCAAAGTTACGATTTCAGGAATAAAACGCAAAGAAAACAGGAAAATATTCCTATCGGCAGAACAAAATAATCCTGTCAGCGAAACATTACTAATCCTATCAGCAAAGGAATACTAATCCTATTCGCGAAGGAATACTAATCCTACCAGCGGAGCGATACTATCCCTAGGCGCCTAGCGTTGCAACGCTCCGCCCCTAGCGTTGTGACGCTCCGACGGTAGGGATGGGACCTTCATTCTACAGACACATTTTCTGATTCCATATAGTGGGATAGATTCGGAAAGACGTAATATTTAGCGGCTTTTACAATTATTAATACTCGCGCGTGCGTGCACATCAGTTTTTTTTCGTATCTTTGCACGCGAAAAAGCGAAGAACAGGTAAAAATGATTGTTTACAACACGACCTATACGATGCCCGAGGGCGATGCTCGCGACTTTGTAATATGGGCCATGCAGAGTATGGTTCCTCGCGTTTTGGAGCAGGGTTTGCTGAGCCAGCCGCGCCTGTTGCGCATCCTTTCACACCACGACCAGGAGACGGAATGTATGTCGTTGCAATTCGCAGTAGAATCAACAGCCCAACTGCACCGTTGGTACACCCAGCAAGGTGCTGCCCTGCTCGAGGAACTGACAAAAATGTTCGACGGACGCATTGTGGGTTTCAGCACCATCATGGAGGAGATTAACGGCTAAAGGCGAAAGACTAAAGGCAAATGGTGAAGGCGGAAAAGATAATCTTAGGCATCGACCCTGGTACAAACCTGATGGGATATGGTGTACTACGCACCGTCGGGCAAAAGGCGGAAGCAGTGGCACTAGGTGTAATCGATATGCATAAAATAGGTGATACCTACCAGAAACTTGGACATATCTATGAACGGGTATCTGGCATCATCAGCGAATATTTGCCTGACGAACTTGCCATCGAGGCACCCTTCTTTGGCAAGAACGTGCAATCGATGCTGAAACTGGGACGTGCCCAGGGTGTTGCCATTGCAGCAGCCATACAGCACGATGTTCCCATCCACGAATATGCACCACTGAAAATCAAGATGGCACTTACAGGCAACGGTGCTGCTTCGAAAGAACAGGTGGCAGGTATGTTGCAACGCATTCTGCATCTCGACGAGGAGCAAATGAAACAGCATTTCGATGCGACAGACGCTTTGGCTGCTGCCTATTGCCACTTTATGCAGATGAATCGTCCACAATCCAGTGCAGGCTACCGTTCGTGGAAAGACTACGCTACAAAGAACAGCGACAAAGTAAGACAGTGAGAAAGGTTATCGAGATACAGCAAGGAATTACCCGCAATCCGGACAAACGAATGGCAGAGCCTGTTTCACTCTGTATCATGGAGGGGGAACAGGTGGCCATCGTGGGAGGAAATGCCGATGGGAAAAGCCGATTGGTAGATATCCTCACAGGCCGCTATCCTTTACTGGGCGACGAGGTTCACTACGATTTCGGACCAGGGGCAAGTCCGCTGGTAAGCGACAACCTGCGCCACATCACCTTCCGCGACTCTTACGGAGAGCAGGACGGCACATATTACTATCAAAAACGATGGAACCAACACGACATCGACGATGAAATGCCTCGTGTGGACGGTAAGCCCATCATCGCCCTATCCAGCGGTGAGATGCGCAAATACCAACTGGGCAAGGCCTTGAAGTCGAAGCCTCGTGTACTCATCATCGATAATCCTTTCATTGGACTCGATGTGGAAAACCGTGAACTGCTGGCACATGTGCTCAAAAATCTCATCCGCGAGGAAGGACTCACCCTGATACTGGTCCTCGCAAAAACAGACGACATGCCCCCGTTCATCACCCATGTGCTTCCTGTAAAAGATTTAAGACTGGGCGAGAAAGTCACACGCGAGGAATACATGTCAACAAGGCAGCCCCTCTCCTGCCCCATACTGCCTGCCGACATACGCAACTGGATACTCTCCCTACCCCAAAAGCCCATAGACAGCATGCCTTTCTATCCGCAGAAGGGAGGCGAAATACTGAAATTCAGCGATGTCAGCATCCGATACGGAGAACGAACCATCCTTTCGCATCTCAACTGGACAGTACACGAAGGCGAACGTTGGGCACTGAGCGGACAAAACGGTGCTGGAAAGAGCACGTTGCTCAGTTTGGTCTGTGCCGATAATCCACAAGCCTATGCCTGCAACATCGAACTCTTCGGACATCGCAGGGGAACGGGCGAGAGCATTTGGGAGATAAAGCGACACATCGGATATGTAAGTCCTGAAATGCATCGTGCCTATCAGAAAGACATACCTGCCATAGATATTGTGGCCAGCGGACTGAACGATTCCGTAGGTCTTTACGTACGTCCCAAAGCAGAACAGCGCCAACAGTGCTTGGGGTGGATGCACGTATTTGGTATTGATGAGTTGGCAGACCGCACGTTCCTTAGCCTGTCGAGTGGAGAACAGCGTCTCTGCCTATTGGCACGTGCATTCGTTAAAGACCCAGAACTGCTGATTCTGGACGAACCCCTACATGGATTAGACAACAGGAACAGAGCCCTTGTAAAGGAAATAATCGAGACATTCTGCCAGCGACAACACAAGACTCTGGTAATGGTTACCCACTACGAAGAGGAACTGCCGCCTTGCATCAACCAGCGGCTAACCCTTCACAAAACAGAATGACGCTATAACGGAATGACGAAATAACGATATTACGGTAGAACGAAATAACGGAAAAATAAAAGATATAACGAGATGAAAAAGATTATGATTATCGCCCTGTTGGGACTGATGTCCGCAGGCGAGGCAAAAAGCCAGGAAGTGTTCAACCAGGTGGTTTCGAATGCCAAGTTGGTTCTCGAAGACCCCAGAGCCGACGGCTTCATCATTGCCGTTTCGCAATTCAAGTTCACAGCCCTGCAGTATCTGTGCAACACAGCCATCAAGCGCAAGGGAGGTCCCGTTGAGGCTGATATGCTTGACCGTCAGGCCTATGCTCTGAACCACTTCATCATCTCCTACTTTGGCGAACTGGCAAAGGCCCAGAAATCGAGTGATGCCACTCAAAAGGACATCATGAAGAAGTACTGGCGTGCCACAACCGAGAACCCCATGTTCAACGACGAAGACACGGAAACAACCTGTGCCTTCATGAACGACCCCGACTGCATCACCCCGTTCAGCATCGATACAAACTGGGAATTGGCAGACAAGGCAATCTCTGAGAAAAAGAAATAAGCGACATGAACGTAGCGATTGTTGATTACAACGCAGGAAACATCTATTCGGTAATACATGCCCTGCAGCGACTAGGAGTAGAACCCGTGCTGACGGACAATGCCGAATTGATTCAAAAAGCCGACAAGGTTCTCTTCCCAGGACAGGGTGAAGCCCGTCAGGCTATGCAGTATCTGCGCAGTAAAGGACTGGACCAAGTAATTCGCAACTTGCAGCAGCCCATACTGGGCATTTGCATCGGACAGCAACTGATGTGCCGCCATTCCGAAGAGGGTGATACAGCGTGTCTGGGTATCTTCGATGTAGAAGTTAAACGTTTCCAGCCACAGCGACACGAGGACAAAGTGCCACACATGGGATGGAACAGCCTGGAGATAATTAAAAATGAAAAATTAAAAGATAAAAGTGAGTTGTTCAAGGGCTTTGAAGGGGGAGAATTCGTGTATTTTGTGCATAGTTTCTATGTGCCTCAGTGCCCTTGGACCATTGCAACAACCGACTACATACAGCCCTTCAGCGCAGCCCTGCATCGCGATAACTTCTACGCCACCCAGTTCCACCCCGAAAAGAGCGGCAGCGTGGGTGAAAAGATTCTAAGGAACTTCCTAGACCTATAAAACTCGTAACTCGTAACTATAGAAATGATAGAACTGATTCCAGCCATAGATATAATTGAAGGCCAGTGCGTACGCCTGACCAAAGGCGATTATGACCAGAAGACGGTGTACGGTTCGCCCCTGGAAATGGCACGCGAATTCCAACGTCTTGGCTATCGTCGTCTGCACATGGTAGACTTGGATGGTGCCAAAAGCAAACACATTGTAAATAGCGCTGTTCTCAGACAAATCACGTCAGAAACGGACCTTATTGTGGACTTCGGTGGAGGAATCAAAACAGACGAGGACATCGCACAGGCCTTTGCTGCCGGAGCACAAATGGTAACGATAGGTTCCGTTGCTGTAACCCACCCCGAGTGCTTCATGAAATGGTTGGAACAATACGGAGCAGAGCACATCATCTTGGGTGCCGACGTACGTCACGGAAAGATTAGCATTAATGGCTGGAAAGAGGATTCGCAAGAAGACCTTCTGCCCTTCCTTCGGAAATACATTGATGCTGGGGTTAGGAATGTGCTGTGTACAGAAATATCCAAAGACGGCACACTTGCCGGTCCTGCCATCGACCTCTATAAACAAGTGATGGAAGCCTATCCCGACCTACACCTGATAGCATCGGGTGGCGTAAGCAGCATAGAGGACATAGAGGCGCTGGATCAAGCAGGTATTCCTGCCGTTGTTTTTGGAAAAGCCATTTACGAAGGACGCATAGACCTGAAAGAACTGATTGAGAAAAACTCGTAACTTCTAACTCGAAACTATTTAAGATGTTAGCAAAGCGAATCATACCCTGCCTCGATGTAAAAGACGGACAGACCGTAAAGGGAACCAACTTCGTGAACCTGCGTCAGGCCGGCGACCCTGTGGAACTGGGACGCGCCTATAGCGAACGGGGAGCTGATGAATTGGTGTTCCTGGACATTACGGCAAGCCACGAAGGCCGAAAGACTTTTGCTTCGATGGTGGAACGTGTAGCAGCCACCCTCAGCATTCCCTTCACCGTGGGAGGAGGCATTAATGAACTTAGCGACGTAGACCGCATGCTATCGGCAGGTGCAGACAAGGTCAGTGTAAACAGTGCCGCCCTGCGTCGTCCGGAACTCATCGACGAAATCACCACACATTATGGCAGTCAGGTTTGTGTCGTTGCTATCGATGCGCGTCAGGAAGCCGATGGTCAGTGGCAATGCTACGTAAACGGAGGCCGCATTCCAGTGGGAAAGGGACTGTTCGAATGGGCTCACGAAGCCCAAGAACGCGGAGCTGGCGAGATACTGTTCACCTCCATGAATCACGATGGCGTGAAGACCGGGTTTGCCAACGAGGCGTTGCGCCAACTGGCTGACAACCTTACGATACCCATCATTGCCAGCGGTGGTGCCGGAACAATGGAACATTTCCGCGACGCCTTTAAACTGGGACACGTAGATGCTGCATTGGCAGCCAGCGTCTTCCACTTTGGCGAAATCGAGATTCCGGAATTAAAACGATATTTACAAGCAGAAAACATAAGTGTAAGACTATGACTATAGATTTCAAGAAAATGGACGGCTTGGTTCCAGCCATCATCCAAGACGCTCAGACACTGAAGGTGCTGATGTTGGGCTTTATGAACGAAGAGGCCTACAAGAAAACCGTCGAAACGGGTCTTGTTACCTTTTGGAGTCGCAGCCGCAACTGTCTGTGGACAAAGGGCGAAACCAGCAACAACTACCTGCATGTGGTGGAGATTCTGAACGACTGTGACCAGGATACCCTGCTCATCAAGGCTCGTCCTGATGGACCAACTTGTCACACAGGAACCGATACCTGCTGGGGCGAGGTAAATGCCACCAATCCCCTGCTCTTTCTGTCCGAATTGAGCAACTTCATCGAGAAGCGTCACGAGGAAATGCCCGAAGGCTCGTACACCACGAAACTTTTCAGCACGGGTATTAACAAGATAGCTCAAAAGGTGGGCGAAGAAGCATTGGAAACCGTCATCGAGGCCACCAATGGCACAAACAACAATCTCATCTACGAAGCCAGCGACCTGCTCTATCATCTCATCGTTATGCTGACCGAAAAAGGTTTGCGCATAGAGGATATAGCCGAGGAATTGCATCGTCGCCACGATCCGGAATGGGACAAACAGCGTCGATTGGCCAAAGCCGCAGGCACAATGAAATAACTCATAGTAACTCGAAACCAAAGAAATGTTAGTAAAATACGAACAAGTACAACTTTGCCAGGACGACCAGGAAGTTCTTTCCGACCTGAACCTGGAAATTTCGGATGGACAGTTCATCTATGTCCTGGGCGAAGTGGGATGCGGTAAGACGTCCCTGCTGAAGAGTATATACGGCGAACTGCCCATTGCTGCAGGAGAAGCCACAGTGTTGGACAACGATATGACACACGTCCGTCCTCGCCATCTACCAAAGTTGCGTCGTCAACTGGGCATTGTGTTCCAAGACTTCCAACTGTTGCGCGACCGCACTGTCGACGAGAATCTTGACTTTGTGCTTCGTGCCACAGGATGGAGCAAGAAGATAGACCGCGAACGCCGCATCATAGAGGTGCTGGAACAAGTGGGCCTGCCCGAAAAGACACGTCATCTGCCCCACGAACTTTCTGGAGGCGAACAGCAACGTGTCTGCATAGCACGCGCCATTCTGAACAAACCCAAACTGCTGTTGGCAGACGAGCCCACGGCAAACCTGGACATCGAGAATGGTCGTCGCGTTATGGAACTGTTAAACGGCATTCGTCTGCAAGGAACCACCGTAGTCATGAGTACCCACAACGAACAGTGGCCCAAGGAATTCCCCGGCATCGTGTGGCGTTGCAAGGACGGCAAGTTATTAATTGAAAGCTGCGAATTAGCGAGAGCAGAGTGATGCTTGCATCGACTATGCCGAGCGAGAGCAGGTTAGACCAAAGGTCAAAATTGAAGATTGAAAATTAAATATACAATATAGATTTATGAAAGTAATGAAATTCGGCGGCACCAGTGTCGGTTCGCCACTACGAATGAAAGAAGTAGCTCGTATCTTTGAACCTGCCCAAGGCGACCAGACCTTCGTGGTTCTGTCTGCCATGAGCGGCACCACCAACAGTCTGGTGGAGATTTCCGACTACCTGTACAAGAAGAACCCCGAAGGTGCCAGCACCATCATCAACCAGCTGGAACAGAAATACACGGCACATGTCGATGAGCTGTATGCCACACAGGAATACCGCGAGCGCACGTTGCAGTTCCTGCAAGAGGAATTCCGCTATCTGCGTTCCTTCTGCAAGGGCGAATTCACACAGACAGAGGAGCGCATCATCCTGGCTCAGGGCGAAATCATGAGCACCAACATGGTCACCAACTACCTGTTGGAACAGGGAAAGAAGGCTGTTCTGCTCTCAGCCCTCGACATCATCCGCACCAACGAGAACGGGGAACCCGACCTTCAGTTCATCCGCGAGGCAACGATGCAGCAGGTGGCAAAAAATCCCAACTATGACATCTACATCACCCAGGGATTCATCTGCCGCAACCATGAGGGAGCTGTGGACAACCTGCAACGTGGTGGCAGCGACTACACGGCCTGCCTGATAGGTGCTGCCCTGCAAACAGCCGAGATTCAGATTTGGACCGATATCGACGGCATGCACAACAACGACCCTCGCGTGGTGGAACATACGGAACCCGTACGCCAGCTCTATTTCGAGGAGGCAGCGGAACTGGCATACTTCGGTGCCAAGATTCTGCACCCCACCTGCATCCTGCCTGCCAAATATGCCGGTGTCCCTGTTCGTCTGCTGAACACGATGGACCCAACCGCACCTGGCACCATCATCAACAACGAAATCCAGCACGGCACCATCAAAGCCGTTGCTGCCAAGGATAACATCACCTGCATACAGATTCAGTCGTCGCGCATGTTGCTGGCCTATGGTTTCCTGCGCAAGGTGTTCGAAATTTTCGAACAGAACAAGACCAGCATCGACATGATTTGTACCAGCGAGGTGGGTGTCAGCGTAACCATCGACAACCGTTCGCACCTGACGGACATTGTGAACGAACTGAAGAAATACGGCACGGTTCAGGTGGACGACGACATGTGCATCGTATGTGTCGTTGGCGATTTGGTTAGCGGCAACGTGGGCTTCGAAACCCGTGCCTGCATGGCAGTAAAGAAGATTCCCGTTCGCATGATTAGCTATGGCGGCAGCAATTACAACATCTCGTTCCTGGTGAAGGCCGAGGACAAGAAGCGTACGTTGCAGGCCCTCAGCGAAACGCTGTTTAATAAGGGCTAAAGCTGCGAGTAAGCGAGTGCAGAGTGATGCTTGCATCGACTTTGCCGAGCGGGAGCAGGTTCGAACGAAGTTCAAGGGCTAAAGGCATAAGACATAAAAGATAAGTTTAAAGGTAAAAAGATTAAAAGAAAGAGATTATGAAGTATCCAATAGATAAGTTCCAGTCGCTGAGAACACCGTTCTACTACTACGACACCGAGTTGCTGGACGAAACCCTGCAGGCTGTGAAGGCACAGTTGCAACCCAACTGGCATATGCACTATGCCGTGAAGGCAAACACCAACCCCAAGGTTCTGCGCCACATTGTGGAGGCTGGATTCGGAGCCGACTGCGTCAGTGGTGGCGAGATTCAGGCCTGTCTGGATGCCGGCTTCCCTGCCAACAAAATCGTATTTGCCGGAGTGGGCAAGAGCGATTGGGAGATAGAATTGGGTCTGATGGCAGGCATCTTCTGCTTCAACGTCGAGAGCGTTCCCGAGTTGGAAGTCATCAACGAACTGGCACAGCAACACGGCAAGATTGCCCCTGTGGCCCTGCGCATCAATCCCAATGTTGGTGCACACACCCACGACAACATTTCTACAGGACGTGCCGAGGACAAGTTCGGCATTGCCTGGGAGTCTGCCTACGACGTTATTGAGCACTGCAAGCAGCTGAGTCACATCGAATGCATCGGCTTGCACTTCCACATCGGCAGCCAGATTCTGGAGATGGACGACTTCGCCACACTGGCCCTGCGCATCAACGAGCTGCAGGAAATGCTGGAAACCTACGGCATCCATCTGCAGAACATCAACGTGGGTGGCGGACTGGGCATCGACTACGAAGACCCCGACGGACATCCCATTGCCGACTTCAAGTCGTATTTCGAAACATTCCGCCGCTACCTGCAAATGCGCAAGGGACAGCAGCTGCACTTCGAACTGGGACGTGCCATTGTTGCCCAGTGCGGAACGCTGGTCAGCCGTGTGCTGTATGTGAAGGAGGCAACGCTGAAGAAGTTCACCATCATCGATGCAGGCATGACGGACCTCATCCGTCCCGCTCTCTACGATGCCTATCACCGTATCGAGAACATCACCAGCAGCGAACAGAGCCAGAACACCTACGATGTAGTGGGCCCCATCTGTGAATCGAGCGATGTCTTCGTTCGCAACTACACCATGCCCACGACACGCCGTGGCGACTTGCTGGCCATCCGCAGTACCGGTGCCTATGGCGAAATCATGGCATCGCAATACAACTGCCGCACGCTGCCCGCCAGTTACACCAGCCAGGAACTATGCTGCCAGGAATAAGTATCCTTGTTACCTCGCGCGAACAGTGTGCCGACCTGCACCGTCTGCTGCCCATGTTGCTGGAGCAGGACTATCCTGCCAGTTATGAGGTGATTGTCGTGGACCAGAACAGCACCGACGATACACGTCCCTATCTGGAACACATGGAAGGTTTATACGATAACCTGCGTGTGATGGAACTGCCAGAAAGCACTCGTGATATCAGTCCCATGCGTCTGGCCCTGACCCTGGGTTTCCGTGCTGCCAGCTACGACTGGGTGTTGGTGTTGCAAGCCAACTGCTACCCAGCCACTCCGGATTGGCTTCGGGGAATGGGCGAGACATGTGCCCGCAGTCAGGCAACACAGATGGTGCTGGGATACACACGCTTTGTGAACGGCGAGGGGTGGCACGGGCTGCGCTGTCGTTTCTTCCGCGCCTGGCAACAGTTGCTGAACCTGTCGTGGGCCGAACGCCACGGGGCATATCGCTGCGATGGCACCAACCTCTGTTACCGTCGTTCCTACTTCTTGGAACACAAAGGGTTTGCCTTCGACACCAACCTGCTCATGGGGGCTACGGACATCATGGTTAACCACCACAGCACGGCTGCAAACACAGCGGTAAGCCTGAGTCCAGAAACCGTAATGCTGCAGGACACACCCCGCTACCGCAGCTGGTGGTATCAGGAACGCCTGTTCTTCATGGAGACGCGTCGGCATTTCCGTCACACCTGCCTCTACCGGCTGAACTATGCCTGGCAGAACCTGCTCACGTGGTTCCCCACGCTGCTGGCCATAGTCGGCATTGTGTATGGATTAGTCAGCAGTTTCGAATATGCCATTCCCATATCCATCGTCCTATGGCTCATCATCGTGGGATTGCGGTGTTATCTGTTCAATCGCAGGCTGAAGCAGATTGGCGAACCCTCCATCGTAGTGGCCTATCCCCTGTTGACGCACCTGATTGTGTGGTGGGACCTGCTGGCATGGTTGCGTTGGCTGTTCACCCCCAAACAAGTTTTCCGTAAAAAATTCATTTAGCATATGCAGAGTATACCCTTCATTGCCTGGTGTCTCGAACACCTGAACTATTGGGTCATCACCCTACTCATGGCCATCGAGAGCAGTTTCATTCCCTTCCCCAGCGAGGTGGTGGTGCCCCCTGCTGCCTACATGGCTGCCAGCGGCAACAACCTGAACGTGTTCCTAGTGGTGCTTTGTGCCACGGTGGGAGCCGTAGTGGGTGCCCTCATCAACTATTTCCTGGCCAAATATCTGGGTCGCCCCATTGTCTATAGCTTTGCCAACAGCCGTCTGGGACACATGTGCCTGATAGACGAGGATAAGGTGCGCCTGGCCGAAGAGTATTTCGACCGTCACGGTGCGCTGGGAACCTTCGTGGGCCGTCTGGTGCCTGCTGTGCGTCAGCTCATCAGCATTCCAGCAGGTCTGGCACGCATGGGGTTGGGCCGTTTTGTGTTCTACACCACATTGGGTGCAGGCATGTGGAACAGCATCCTGGCTGCCATCGGTTACTACCTGGCCAGTGTGGTGCCCTACGACGAACTGGACGCTGCCGTTGCCCAATATGCAGTGTATCTGAAGATTGCCATGCTGGTTCTGGGTGCTGCTGTAGTCATATACCTTATATATAAAGGAATAAAGAAAGATTGAAGATTGAAAATTGAAGATTGTAAACTATGCGAAACATAAAAACACCTTTTATATCATTAGGATTGGGAATAATTCTCAATTTTCAATTTTCAATTTTCAATTTAGCGCATGCCCAGGTGTGGGACACGCTGTGTGTGGAACGCTACCGCATAGACACCGTGGATGTGGGGGCGCTGAAGGCTGAGGTCAATGCGCTGGCATTCTTCCAGAACAACGAATTCAGCAGTCGCGTATTGAAGGGTTACACCCTGCCAGGCGGATGGTTGCAACCCAAACTCACCTACACCCCCATGCGCCAGGTGCATCTCGAGGTGGGTGCTCACCTGATGTTCTACGACGGTGCCAACCGCTACCCCAACTTTGCCTACAGCGACATTGCGAAATGGAAAGGTAACCAACACACACATGGGGTGCATGCCCTGCCCTACCTGCGTGCACAGGCCGATTTCCAGCGCCTCACGCTGGTGCTGGGCGACATCTACGGGGCACAAAACCACGGACTCATCCTGCCCCTGTACAATCCCGAACAGAACCTGTCTGCCGACCCGGAGATGGGTTTCCAACTCATCAACGACCGACGTCACAACCACCTGGATATGTGGATTAACTGGCAGAGTATGATTTACCGGCTCGACAGCCATCAGGAGGCCTTCACCGTTGGTGTGAATAACACCCTGCGCTGGAATCGCGATGCAGGGAAGCGCATCCAGTGGGAAACACCCGTGCAAATCATTCTGCAACATCGGGGTGGCGAGATCGATACCACCAACACCGGGGTGCAAACCGTGGTGAATGGCTCCATTGGTGCGCGCATGACGTGGCGCCCCTTGAAACGCAAGTTGAACAGTCTGTGTGCCGAAGCCAACGTGCTGGGTTCGTGGCAGCAACACGGCTCGCTGTGGCCCTTCGATACGGGCATGGCCCTGCACACTGCTGTCAGCCTGACCATGCTCAAAAATCTGAATCTCGAAGTGGGTTATGTGGGAGCTCCGCGCCAGTTTGCCAACCTCTACGGGTCGCCCTTCTTCGGCACCATCAGCATACGCCATCGTGCCCAGAACCTGACGTTCCGCGGCATGCACACCGCCTATGCCAACGTGGGCTATGCCTATACCTTTGCCCCTGGCTACAGCCTGGCTGCACAACTCCAGCTCTACAGCATACACAGCAAGGGACTCGATGCCCTGCCCTTCGGCTTCGGCATCTACATGCGCATAGACCCCTCCTTCGTCCTTAAACGGAAGAAATAAATTACTTCACCCTTAACCTGTTTCCTTCGATATACAAGCCCTTGCGGTGCGGAATGCCATTCAGGCGGCGACCCATCAGGTCGTACACGGCACCCTTGCCCTGTATCGTGGTCTTTGTCAGTCCCGTGGGATTTTCCACATACCACATGGCCGAGCATACCGTTTCAGCCTTTACGTCCTCAACTATCATCTTCATCCATCCGCTCTGTGTGGGCGTAAACGATATGAGAATGTCAGTTGTTTCTCCGCCCCTGACGTAGGCACCAGCGATTTTATAGTCTCCCTCCTCGATGGGTGTTGTGTCGTCGTCGATTTCCTCTGGATTCATGGAACCATAATAAACAGGTTTGAAATATACCCCAAACTGATAGTCCAATTCCATATTGTTACGCATGGACAGCGTCAGGTCGGCATTCTCGCCTACTTGCCCAGTTGGTGTGCCAAATCTTATACCCAAGAAATCGATGGTTTTGGCAGGGGGATTGCCGTACACATGCCTGTAAACTTCGCCATCCTCGGTGCGGCCTATCACCACGTGCGACGATAGAGGCGGCAGCACACACCATTGGTCATATATATCGTGCAAATACAGCATCGGATACAGCACCAGCGAATCGCCCGGTGCGATGTCCGCCGTGGGCACATTTATGGATGTCGTATTGTATGAGTTCGCCAGGGTATCGTTCGGCTCAGCCATCATGCAGGGATTCAGCGTGCCGTCCTCGGCAATGGTTCCCAGGGCTTTTTCCATAGTAAAATATTCAGGATACGGGAAGAAAAATTCGAAATAGAATGTCACCACATCCTCATCGTTTACCTCAATCTTTTCGTTCTGATAGAAATCCAAATAGGGAAATTCTATTTCAGGAGCCGTTTCCATCGACGGGTCTATATACACGATTATCAATTGGTACGGGCCATATCCGGTATTGGCATACCCCTCGCTCTCATCGGTCTTTTCTCTGGGATTCAGTACGGACAGCGTATAATATCCGTCACTTTTTCCGTTCCAGCCCCAGTTGAAGTGGAACAACCCGTTCCCGTCATATCCGTCACACAAGAAAGCATGTCCTTCGATAAGCGTACTGCCTGCGTAATACACAGGGCGTCCCTGTGCCAACTCGCCGTAAACCAGATTCTCCCACGCATCGATACTGTTGATTCCTGCGCGTTCCAGATAAGTGGCTGCAGGATATCCGAAATATCTTTGTAATGCCTCTGGGACTAA
Source organism: Bacteroidaceae bacterium (assembly GCA_017617235.1). GTDB lineage: Bacteria > Bacteroidota > Bacteroidia > Bacteroidales > Bacteroidaceae > Physcousia. The sequence goes on from JAFZWQ010000010.1 coordinate 30,742, forward strand.
AAATGAATAGGCACCCGATCCCGTTGGCCCATATTCCATCTCTACCGCCTGTCCGCAATAGCGCATCAGCGTGGCCACGGCATTTCGTTCTTCCTCTGTGCCCAGAATCTCGATATCTCCCGTCTCCGGGTTCGTCACACGATAGGTGTCCAGCATATGGTCCCAGTCGAACGTCACGGGTGGCAGCATCTCCGTATGAGTCGTCGTATCCCCTGTTTCGTAGTCCACGACGTCGTAGCCGGGAATCCCCTGTGTCACCTCGTTGGGCCACCGATAATAGTTCATTATCTGCGCCATCGCTGTGGCCACGCAGCCCGTCACACAGCGCTCTCCCCACTGCGTGGTGTCATTCCAGTAATACAGGGGGCACTGGTCCCAATAGGGTTCAGTCTGGTACCACTGCGTCTTAATCAGGGGCTCCACCGCCTGGCGTACCACGCATTTCGATGTGCCGTTCACCCAGTTTCCGTCCACCAGGTCTGTACGGTCGCCCATGGTGGCCATCGCCTCGTCGTACTGCATCAACCATGCACGCATGTTCTCCGGCATCTGCTCCCAGTCTATGCTGCCCGTGTCGCTGTAACCCAGTATGGGCAGTGCGCGGCTGTCGCCCGAGGCTATCACATAGCCCCCGCCCTGTCGGTTAAAGGCATAGATGCTGTTGGCCTTCACCGGTGTTGCCACCAGTTCGTTGCTGCGGGCCGGAGCACGCCGCCCCACCCTTTGCCGACTCATGTATTTCACCACACGGTCCAGGGCCTCCTGCTGCGAAATCCGCTGCGCCCACATGGTGCCCGTCCAACTCAGCACCACCACCAGCGCCAACCATACTTTCAATACCTTTTTCATAGACTCTATTATACTTATTTATTATGATACAAAGATACAAAAAATTCCCCACATTCGCAAGAAAAACAGTCAACTCTTTCGAGAAAAAACGAGGTTAAGAGAGAATCATTCAACTTTTTCTAGGGATGTACATCTACTTTTGCACTTTTGCACTTTTGACTTTTGACTTTAATGTTTTTGGAAGTGATGAAATGGAACTAATAGATACTAATTAAATTTTATAATATAATATTTTATATTATATTATAAAATTCTATATGACATATTTTGCATTATCAAAAAACCTAAATGTCAAGTCGCAAAACCGCAAAACCGCAAAACCTTCTTCTGCTCTTCTCATTCGTTAAAAATACCCGCGTTACAACGCTACCGCCCGAGCGTTACAACGCTACCCGCCTCGCGTTACAACGCTCCGCAGGTAGGGATGGTATAGCTCTGAAAAAGAGTTCTTTGACTTAATTACACACTAATCTTACAACACCCCATGAGCCCCATAGGCCCTATAAGAACAAAGAAAAGGCGCTGTCCGGGGTGGATAGCGCCTTTGTGTGTGCGGTGGCTGGGATTAGAGCCAGCGTACGTAGCAGAAGTCCTGACGGTGAGGCAGTGCTGCGTTCTTGGGGAACATGCGGTAGCCTACCTTGAAGGAACCTGCGTTGTTGAGGCAATGTTCGAGTTCGAAGGTGTATTCGTTGCCCTGGTGACCGGTTACGCGGAAGGGTTCAACGGAGTAGATGTGATCTACGCCTTCCTTGTCGGTGGTGAGGGTTACGAGTTCGAGGCCGATGGCATCCTCCAGTCCGGCTTCGTCGATGACGATGCGGATGGGGTATTTGGTGCCGGCCAAGGGCAGTCCCTGGATGAGGGCTTCGGGTTTCTCCATGCTGACAACGTGTACCTGGTCCCAACGCTCGGCAACGTTCTCCTTCCACTGGGCTATCTCGCAGGCCAGCTGGCAGTTGTTCTTCTGGAGCTGACGGCTGCGGTCGCGCAGCTGGTTGTAGAACTTCGAGTAATAATCGTCGAGCTGACGCTTCATGGTGTAGTGTGGAGCGATGCGGGCGATGCTGTTCTTGATGACCTGTACCCAGCCGGTGGAATATCCCTTCTTGTTACGTGCGTAATAGAGGGGCATTATTTCGTTCTCGAGCAGGCTGTAGATGGTGGCTGCGTCGAGCTGGTCCTGATAGGCCTGGTTCTGGTAGGTGCGCTTCTCGGTGAGTGCCCATCCGGCACCCTCGCGATAGCCTTCGAGCCACCAGCCGTCCTTGACAGAGAGGTTAACAACACCGTTCATCAGGGCTTTCTCGCCGCTGGTACCACTGGCCTCCAAGGGACGTGTGGGGGTGTTCATCCAGATATCTACACCGCTGACGAGGCGACGTGCCAGCTGCATGTCGTAGTTCTCGAGGAAGATAATCTTGCCCAGGAATTCGGGACGCTGGCTGATTTCGTAGATGCGCTTGATGAGTCCCTGTCCGGCACCGTCGGCGGGGTGTGCCTTACCGGTGTAGAGGAACTGCACGGGATAGTTGGGGTTGTTGACAATCTTGGCCAGACGCTCGAGGTCGGTGAACAGCAGGTGTGCACGCTTGTATGTGGCGAAGCGGCGTCCGAAACCGATGAGCAGGGCGTTGGGGTTGATTTTGTCCATGAGGCTGACCACACGGCTGGGGTCGCCCTGGTTCTTCAGCCAGTTCTCGCGGAACTGCTCGCGGATGTAGTCAACGAGCTTGCGCTTCAACTGCATGCGGGTTTCCCAAACCTCCTCGTCGCTGACGTTGTAGATGGCGTGCCAGATGTCCTCGTTGGACTGGTCGCTCAGGTGGTTGGCATCGAAATGCTTGGCATACAGGTTGCGCCACTCATGGGCACACCATGTGGGGAAATGCACACCGTTGGTGACATAGCCCACGTGGCTCTCCTCGGGATAGTAACCGGGCCAGATGCCGGCAAACATCTTCTTGCTGACCTCGCCGTGGAGCCAGCTAACGCCGTTCACCTCCTGCGATGTGTTGCAGGCGAAGGTGGACATGCAAAAACGCTCGCTGTGGTCGTCGGGATTCATGCGGCCCATGCCGATGAACTCGTCCCACGACAGGCCCAGCATGTCGGCATAGCCACGCATGTATTTCGCGAAGAGGCCCTCGTCGAAATAGTCGTGACCGGCAGGCACGGGGGTGTGTACGGTGTACAGCGAAGAGGCACGTACCAGTTCCATGGCCTGGGTGAAGGTCTTGCCCTCGCGAACCAGGTCCACCAGGCGCTGCACGTTGCACAATGCGGCATGTCCCTCGTTGCAGTGGTAAACATCCTTCTGGATGCCCAGCTTCTTCAGGGTGAGCACACCACCGATACCCAGCAGGATTTCCTGCTTCAGACGGTTTTCCCAGTCGCCGCCATACAGGGCGTGGGTGATGCTGCGGTCGAACTCGGAGTTCATCTCGTTGTCGGTATCCAGCAGATACAGCTTGATGCGGCCCACATTCACACGCCATACATAGGCATGCACGAAGTAGTCCATATAGGGAACATCGACAACCATGGGGGTGCCATCCTCGTTCAACTGCTGTTCGATGGGCAGCGAACCGAAGTTCTGGGCCTCGTAGTTGGCAATCTGCTGACCGTCCATTGACAGCGTCTGCGTGAAATAGCCATAGCGATAGAGGAAGCCCACTGCCACCATGTCCACATTCGAGTCACTGGCCTCCTTCAGGTAGTCGCCTGCCAGGATGCCCAGACCGCCAGAGTATATCTTCAGCACCTGGTTCAAACCATATTCCATGCACAGGTATGCAACGGAGGCGCGTTTCTTGTCGGGCTCAACGTCCATATAAGCACGGAACTGTGCATACACGTCGTCCATCTTCTTCAACACAGCCTTGTCTTTCGACAGCTGGCTCATTTTCTCGTAATTCAATCGTTCGAGCAACATGACAGGGTTGCCACCGCATTCGTCGAACAGCTGCTCGTCGATGTTACGGAACAGACTGCGGGCGTCGTGATTCCAAGCCCACCACATATTGTGGGCCAGTTCATCCAACTTCTTCAGTTCGGCAGGTGTGTTACTGCGTGCACTGATGGGGCGGAACGATGCTTGATTGGTGTTGCTTGCTTTAATCTTCATAAAATAGTATTATAATTAATAAATGGTGTTCATAGACTCTTCGCGGCGAATGGCCTTCTTGAGGGCTATGTCATAGGCCTCATAGTAGTACTGGATGAAGTGTTTCCAAAGGGCCTTCTGCGACAATTCGGCAGCGCTGTTGCGGGCCTGCTCGACCTGCTGGGGACTCCACGCAGCATACTGCAGTACGGAACGGACAATGCCGTCAGCCACATCGCCATAGTTGTAATCGGTGCGCGTAATCACCTCGACGCCGTCCTCCAACTTCGATGTCGAACCCTTCACCTTATCTGCCCACATGCCGAAGCCGGACAGGCTGGTGGTGATGCAGGGCACGTGGAAAGCTACACTCTCGAGCGGCGTATAGCCCCACGGCTCGTAGTAGGATGCATAGATGCTGAGGTCGTTACCGATGAGCACGTCGTAGTAAGGCATGTTGAAGATGCCGTCCTTGCCATCCAGGTAACAGGGTACGAAGATGACCTTGACGCGTTCCTCGGGACGGTTCGATTTGTTGAACCAGCGCAGGGAGTTCAGCACATTATCGTTCTGAATGTCGTTCAGGTTGTGTGTGAGGAAAGGCATGGACAGCGGTGTGTCGTAAACCGTGTCCGTAGCAAGGCGCTGCTGCAGGTCCAGACGCGGACCGGCAACCCAAGCGGGTACCTCGACAAAGGCAACGGCTGGGCGCTTCAGGTCCTCCTGCCAATCCAGACGGTGCATGGCCTCGAGGAACACATCGATACCCTTGTTCTTGAACTCGTAGCGTCCGCTGGTGGCCAGGATGATGGTGTCCTCGGGATAACTGATGCCGGTGAGGGCATTGGCCACACGCAACAGGGCACGACGGGCCTGCTGGCGACGCTCGGTGAACGCCTCGCCCGAAGGTACGAAATCGTTCTCGAAACCGTTCATCAGCACCACATCGCAGGGACGGTCCAACAGTTCGGCACATTCCTTGGCCGTAACGTCGCTGACCGTAGTAAAGCAATCGACATGGTGTGCCGTAATGCGCTCGATGCTGTGCTTGGCCTCCATATTCAACTCTACAGCCATCTGGTTGCCGTTATAGGCATACAGGTAGTCGTAAAGGGGTTTGTTGTTACCCGCAATGCTGCGGCCGATGCTGGTGGCATGGGTGGTGAAAATGGTGGCAACGGCAGGCACGTGCTTGTTCACATACAGCGCACCCAGACCCGTCATCCATTCGTGGGCCTGATAAACCACATGCTCGCCTTCGTGCGACAGATAGAAATTGTAGTAACTCTCCACTACCCTGCCTGCGGCATACGAGAACATGGATGCCTCGTCGTAATCGCCATAGGCATGCAGCGAATCCACGCTGTAATCGCTCCATGCAGCAGCATAGATACGATCGCGGTGGACGAAATAGGGATTGAAATCCACCAGGATTACGCAGGGACGACCAGGGATGTTCCAGCGACCGATGCGCACGGTGATGCCCTCGCGCTTGGCTTTCTTCACCCAAGGCGACCACATCTTGAAATCTTCCTCAAACAATGGATTTTCTTTTCCCTTCCAAAAATCAGGACCAATGAAGACCACACGATCGGGCATTGCATCCTGTAGTGTCTTTGCACGGGTGGAGAGTACAGTATAAATTCCACCTACCTTGTTGCAGACTTCCCAACTGGATTCAAAGATGAATGTTGGGACTACCTTTCCATTTTCCATTAAAGAACCTTAAATTTTGCCGCAAAATTAGTAAAATAATATTAAATCGGCATCCTCGGAACAGCGTAATAACAAAAAGTGGGGAGCAATTCTTGATGTATATCAAGTATTTGTTTATCTTTGCATCATGAAACGGACAAAAACACTACTTTGCGCCCTCTTGATGGGCTGTATGGCTACCTGGGCAGCAGAGCCCTGGAAGTTGCATCTTTTTAACGATGCAGAGGAGATAGAAATGCACATCGACCTGTACGAGGAAACCATCGACGTACCCGGTATGGCAATGTTCGGACCTATGAACGGATACCTGGGAGGAAAGGGCATTTACGGCAAGTGGATGGTGACTTCGTTCGTCATCAAGGACGACCATGCGGCAACACTGCGTGTGTCCAACGACCTGGGCAGCGAGACACAAAGTGTATTGCTGACTTGGCAAAACGATTCCACCTACGCAATGGACCTACAGGGAGGCGTTGTGGTGAAGAAAGTAGTGAACCGGAAACTGGTGAAGATTCCTGCCAGGGTGCTGCTGAAAGTCAAGCGATAGCCCCACGCACCAGAGACACCAGATAGACCAGATAGACCAGCACCAACAGAGCACCCATCCAACGGGTAATGCGGCGCATGAGGAATGCCGCCAGCCACAACAGTATGGGACCGCCAACGAGCATAAGGAGGTCGATACGGTTGATGTCGGCAATCTGCATGGGAGAAATCAATCCCGCCAATCCCAACACAAAGAACACATTGAAGACATTCGAGCCAATGGCATTGCCGATGGCCATATCCAAACGTCCCTTGCGGGCAGCAATAATGCTGGTTACCAATTCAGGAGCCGACGTGCCGCCAGCCACGATGGTAAGGGCAATGACAGCCTCGGAGACATGGAGCAACAGAGCCACTTCGGAAGCACAGTTCACCATGATGCGTCCACCCACGAGCAATGCCGTAAGTCCGCCCACAATCTGCAGCAGGATGGTGCGGTTGGGAATATCGCTCTCCACCACTTCCATCGCATGACGACTGCGACGGGCAAGCCAGAAATTATAGGCCATGAACACCGCAAAGATGCAGCAAAAGACGCCTGCACCTAAGCGAGTAAGCTCATTGCACGACTTAGGCCAAAGGGGCATGTCGAAACAAACTATCCAACAGGCAACGGCGGCCAGAATGCTCCAGGGAATATCGACATACAATGCGCGACGCCCAACTGGCACCACAGCAACGAATGCCGTTGCACCCAAGATGACCAGCGAATTAAAGATGTTGGAACCCATGACGTTGCCCACAGACATGTCGCCACTGCCCTTCAGCGATGCAAACAGGCTGACCACGAATTCGGGCATGCTGGTGCCAAAGGCAACAATGGTGAGACCAATGACAACTTCCGTGATGCGGAACTTACGGGCCAGGGCTGCAGAGCCGTCTACCAACCAGTCGGCACCCTTCACAATTCCATAGAGTCCGAGCAAGACTCCCAGCGAATACAGCAGTATTAACATACGCAAAGCAACGTTTTATGCATAATTTCGTGCAAAGGTACAAATAATTTTTAACTTTTAATTTTTATTCTTTAATTAATGTTGTACCTTTGTTGTCAAATAAGCGAAAATGAAGAAACATACCTTATTCCTATACGCATGTGTATGCGCATGCACGATGTTGGTGCTGACAGGCTGTAAACGAGAACAGACAGCAGAAAGCGCCACGGATAGCGACACGTTGGTGTCAGTGGTGAACGATTCCACACTGTGGGGACACCTGGGCATAGATACAGGCATGAGTGCGCTGGAGTTCATTACCGACGAAGGAGACACCCTGGAACTGTACCGCACAGACCCATATTCGGGACAGGACGGCATACTGACGGGAGAAATCCGTAACTTTACCGATCGCTTTGCCGTGACCATCAGCAACGACGGGGAAACCATGCGCACTGCCATCAATGCCACACAGCTGGCCAACACATGGAAAACGGACAAGGGAACGATAGACATACACGAAAACGGCACCATCAGCAGCGAAGGACTGCCCTACGACGGATGGAAGCTGTGGAACGGACACATACTGCTCAGTAGTCAGCAACAGCAGGAATACGGCATCATAAACCGCGTGGATACCATGGACATCATGTTGCTGAGCAACGATTCGCTGGTTATCCGCAACCCATTCGGACAAACAACATCCTACAGTAATAAATAATAAGAGATATGCCAGAATTTGTTGAAATGGTACGTTGCTTGGATTGCAAGCACGGTACATACATGCAGTGGTACAAGAACCCCATCATCTGCAGATGCGAGGTTCTGGAAGAAAAAACAGTAGCTGAATCCAAGCGCGTGTGCAAGGATTACGAAAGGCGAAACAGTGAACCAGAAATCGAGCATTTCGACCATTATTAAGGCTTTTTGATACTTTATAACCCTATTTAACGATTTTTTTTATCATCGGTAGGGATTTTATTTATACTTTTGCACAAAGAAACAATACATATTACGAACCAAGTAAAGAGAAAAGAGATGAAAATGAAGAAGATTGCACTCACATTCGGACTGTTTGCGGCGGTACTTCCCACCTTTGCCCAATACGAACAAATTGACAGCAACACCGACCTCACAGATACAGAGACACTGTACAAGGTTTCCTACATCGGCAGCGATGCGCTGGAAGACCCAGGTAAGCAAGTCGGTGGATACGTTACCATGATGCAAATGTACTACAACTCAGAGAACTGGGGCGAAATGTACGAAAACTGGAAGTGGCTCGTGAAGAACGCTCCCATTGCCACCGTAACCATCTATGCACGTGGTGCTGTGATGCTTGGCAAGATGATACAGGCCGAGACCGACGTGGCAAAGAAAAAGCAGTATCTCGACGAGCTGATGATGCTTTTCGACACTCGTCTGAAGTTCCTCAAATACCTGAATGCATCCATTCCCGAAGGTAAGCGCGGACGTGCCACAGAGGGCGACGTGCTGATTGCAAAGGCTAACTTCTACCACATCTACGGTTATGGTGCCGATGGTAGCGATTACACCTACAACAAGATTTACGACATGTATGCCAAAGGTATCAAGGCCATCGAAGAAGAAGGTGGTCGCGAGGTGAAGGGTGCCTACATCCAGTATTTCTTCTCCGTAAGCCACGAGCTCTACAAACTGAGCAACGACTACTATCGCGAGCAATTCCTTAAGGACTATCTGGATTCCAAGGAGGTATGCGAGAAGATGCTGCAGTTGGCCAAGGAAGAGCAAGACCCCGAGAAGGCACAGAAGATTGTTGACGAGTACGACCGTCCGCTGGCCGTTATCGAACAGGTGTTTGCAGAATCAGGTGCTGCCAACCGCGAACAGCTGATTACCATGTTCACTCCCAAGGTAGAGGCTAACAAGACGAACCTCGCCTACCTGCGTTCGGCAATGACCGTTCTGGCTGCCAACGATTGCGACGATACCGATGTTTACTACAAGGCTGCCGAATATGCCTATGCCATCGAGCCCACCTACGAATCTGCCATCGGTATGGCAAGCTGGAGCAAGCAGCAAGGCAAGATGCAGGACATGCTGAACTATTATGAGAAGGCCATCGAACTGTGCAAGACCGATGCCACTCGCGGACGTATCTGCCTGAGCATCGCCAGCAGTCTGATTAACAGCAAACAATACACCGGTGCCCTGGTTTATCTGGATAAAGCCATCAACTACAACAGCGACTTGGCAGGACGTGCAAACCTGCAGAAGGCTGCCGTAAGCACAGCATTGGGTCAGTACGATCAGGCTGTTGCCTACTGTGACCAAGCTGCACAGGCCGACATTACCGTAAGCGGTGCTGCTGCCCGTCTGTCGCAGCGCATCAAGGAAGCACAGGCCAACGTACAGGCTGCTGCACGTGCCAAAGCCGCCTACGATGCTTACGTAGCAAAGCAGAAGGCAGAAGAAGATTTCTGGGGAGGCAAGAAATAAGACCTGATTTACAGGATTACCTTACGAGCTGAGCCGTTGGCGTAGCGTACGAGATAGATTCCGTGACGTAAAGCCAAACGGCTCACTTCTTTTTCACGGCACTGGCTGACACGAACACCACCCAGGGTGTACACCTGAACCATCTTCTCGCTGACAGGAACCTGATTTAAATTGTCGGCAAGCGTTTCGAAATAGCAGAACTCGCTCCAATCACTACTTATATAATCCTCAGGACTGTTGGACATTGCCATAACACGAAGCTTCAGGTTGCTGCTGGGCAACAAACCATCGATAGATAACGAAGTATCGGCAATGGTATCCTGACGGATTACTACGGTGTCGTTATACAGTTCGTAGCAATAGCGCGTTGCATTTTCAACAGATTGCCAACGAGCCTGGAACTTGTCCATTTGGATATCCCAAACCTCCAACGAATCAACCAGTGCCAGCTTACCATTGGTGCGGAAGCATACCGTAACGGTACCATCCTCGTTTTCCGTAATGTTTCGCAGGGGTTTGTGCATAAGCGAACCTACCCATACATCGGAACCAGAGAATACCTGTGCCGCAGGTGAAGATTCGTCGGTAAGGTTGTAGTTATATGTATTTCCGGGATACAAGTTACCAGCTAAAGAATTAGCCCATTCATCCGAAGTGATGTCGAGGTTCGTACCCAGATAGCTGTTATTGGCTGCAATAATGGTCATGCGCTGGTGATATTGATTGGCATTTACGGTATTGCTCATCCAGCGGCTTTTATTATAATCCACATGCGTAACCTGCAAACCGTGACCAGCCTTACCAACAGCCTTGTCCCAACCCTTGGGCTGACGATTCTCGATAATATAATATTCGTCAGGGTATTTGTCGTTCACAATCTTGTAACCAGTACCACCGGCATAGAAACAGGGAATAGTAAGCACGCAAGGCTCTTCAAGGGTCTTCAAAGGTCTCCAACCCATAAAGTCTCGTTCGTAAGCCGTATAATTACCTGGTGTGTGACCGTTATTCCCATATTCACCATAGTCCATCACACTCCACAGGTCCATACCAAATGCCTTGTAGTTCACATCGTAGAAGTCGGGCAAACCCAGTGAATGACTGAGTTCGTGAACAAAGATGCCGATACCATCCCGTGTAGATGACAGAGCCATACCATTTGCTGCACGCGCAGTCGGACGTAACTCACAGACGGCTGCATTAGTAGCAAATACATGTCCGTTGATGATGGTGCTGGTCGTCGTTTCCTGGGGCCAGATGCAATCCGGACCACCACCGTTACTTTCTCCCAAGCCTGCATAAACCATGAACACCATATCTACAGTACCGTTGCTGTCGTTGTCAAAGACACTCCAGTCGGGATACAAGTCATAGGCTTTGGATATGGTCTCCTTGGTATAGAGAAAGTAGTTACTGTCGCGATACGAACCATTCTTACCATAATAGGCAGCCACAGAATCCAACACAATAGGACCAATGACGACGAATTCAGGGAAGAACACAGAGTCGCTCTGTTGTACAAAATAGTCACGAACACTACCAAAACTGCCATGTCCCGTGTAGCGTTTGCCATCCATTGTTCCATTGCAGAACTTGTAATAGTACTCGTTCACCTCCTCAGGATTATCTGAAATAGTGAATGTCTTATCCTTGAAAGCCGTCAGCACCACAGGCACACGTTTGATCCCTTTCGAAGCAAGGGCTGCCGTAGCTTGTGAACCAACACTAGTCGCACGGTTGGCACGTTTAAAACCCTGGGGTACATTCTCGTTTATATAACACATGGGACGCTCGAAACGGAGCATTTCCTCATCGTCCTGGGCAGCAAGTATCAGTGGTAAAAAAGAGAAGCAAAGAACAATAAATAGGCGTAATTGTTTCATATTTTTCATATTATGCCTGCAAAAATACGAGTTTTCGAGTAGAATTGCAAACATAACCCCAGAAAACTGATGCAAAAAGAAAAGGTAACCCTTCGTGGAGTTACCTTCTTGTGTGGAGAATATCGGAATCGAACCGATGACCTCTTGCATGCCATGCAAGCGCTCTAGCCAGCTGAGCTAATCCCCCATTCACGCTTTTGCGATGCAAAGTTACGAAGATAATCCCACTCCCGCAAATATTTCCTGTATTTTTTTACAATTCACACAGATATTGAAAGAAGCTGGTAAGAATATTTCTTGCATGTCGGGAATTGTATTACCTTTGTAGCGAGAGAACGAACAGCCACATAGCCGCACTAGGTTTGACTGGGATACTCATCAAATAATACTGAAAACCGAGAATGCTTACGCACTCCAATGGCGGGCCGCGCCCCCAAAGGGTAGTCAGCGATGACCGGCGGATTACAAAGGATGCGGGCGCTCAA
>JAFZWQ010000011.1 GCA_017617235.1 Bacteroidaceae bacterium
CTCTGGGCTTTCGGAGCCGTGGAGCTGGATATAATCGAGGTCGTAATCTTCGGCAATCCTCTTGATGGTCTCAGCATCCTCATTGACGAAGACGCCGACTCGCTTGCATTGCGTAGGCAGATAGGCGGGTCGTTCGCTGACGTAGCGACTGGACTTGGGCCAGAAGATAAAGCCCATCATGTCGATGCCGAGTGCCTCGACCTCACGGATATTCTCCGCCTCACGCATACCACAGACCTTAATAATCATTCTTTTCGACATTTCGATATTTCGTTATTTCGATATGACGTCGCAGATAAACTTCCCTAGTGCCTTGCCCGGATCAGCAGTCTTCATGAAGTTCTCGCCAATCAGGAAACCTCGGAAACCTGCCTGACGGAGTGCCTTGACGGTATCAGGATTCGAGATGCCGCTTTCGCTGACCTTGACAGCATCCTTGGGCAGAAGTTCTGCCAAACGGAAAGAGTTCTGGACATCAGTTACAAACGACCCCAAGTTGCGGTTGTTGATGCCACACATGTCGGGTTCCAGTTCTGCATATTCCAGTTCGGGTTCACTGTGCATCTCGAGCAACACTTCGAGTCCTAACTCATGCGCACTGTGCAGGAGCGTTTTGCACTCCTGTTTCGACAGGTCGGCGGCAATCAACAGTACGGCACTGGCACCACAGAGACGGGCCTGAAACAGTTGGTACTCGTCGATGACGAAGTTCTTATATAAGACAGGTATCTGGACGCCAGCATGACGAGCCGTCTTAATGAATTCGTCGCTGCCGCCAAAATACTTCTCGTCGGTTAAGATACTTAAGGCGGAAGCACCGTTCTGCTGGTAACTTAGTGGTATGATGTCAGCTTGGCCTTCTTCCTTAATCCAGCCTTTCGAGGGCGACTTGCGCTTAAACTCAGCGATGATGCCGGAGTCAGAAGTCGTCAGGGCATGCGACATCGAGGCTACGCTGAAGTCGAGCAGCGGCTCTACACGACGGTGTATCTCCTGTTCGCTCAACTCCTGCTTAAAGCGCTCTACCTCCAGCCGCTTGTGGGCAACGATCTCTTGTAGGATATCCTTCATTTCTTCGATGTTTCGATATTTCGAGATTTCGACTAACTATTTAACTCGACAAACTTCTTGAAGGTCTTCAGGGCACTGCCGCTGTCAATACTCTCGCGGGCAATAGCGATACACTCCTCAATGGTCTTCTCGCCCTTCTCGAGTACCTGGATACCGAAGGCGGCGTTGGCCAGCACGATATTTTTCTGGGCAGGCAGGGCGCGATTCTCGAGCACAGAGTCGAAGATGGCTGCAGCCTCTTCCTCTGTAGCGCCACCGACGAGTTCCTCGGGTTTGGCAATCTCAAAACCAAGATCCTTGGGTGAGAAGATACGCTCGTAGCTCTTGGTGGTCACTTTGAAGTCGCCTGTCAGCGAAATCTCATCGTAGCCATCGATGGAGTTCACAATACCATAGTCGATGCCGATCTTCTGATACACCTGATGGTAGAGGCGCATCTGGTCGAGGTTGGCAACGCCCAACAGCTGACACTTAGGCTGACTGGGATTGACCAGCGGACCAAGAAGATTGAAAATCGTAGGGAACTGCAATGCCTTACGGATAGGCCCCACAAACTTCATGGCTTTGGCGAAGAGCTGGGCGTGAAGATAGACAATACCTGCCTCGTCGAGCGAGCGGTTCAGACGGTCGATGTCGTCGGTGAATTTGATGCCGTGGTGCTGGATGACGTTCGATGCTCCTGACACCGAAGTGGCGGCATAGTTGCCGTGCTTGGCCACCTTGTAGCCGGCTCCGGCGATGACGAAGCAGCTGGTGGTCGAGATGTTAAACGTGTTCTTGCGGTCGCCGCCGGTGCCGACAACGTCGATGTAGCGGTCGGCGTTGAGGATGGCGGGCACGCCCGTCTCCAGGATACCGTCGCGGAAGCCGAGCAGCTCGTCGACGGTGACGCCGCGCATCTGCAGAGCCGTCAGCAGGGCGGTAATCTGCTCCGTGGGGTACTCGCTCTGAGTGATACCAATCAGAATGTTCTTCATTTCTTCACGGGAGAGTTCCTCGTGGTTCAGCATCCTGTTCAGGATGTCTTTCATTGTCTGTGCCATATTGCTATTTGTTTTGAATTTGTTACTTTTTGGGTTGTCCGAAGTTCGGACGATGCCGGAAGTATCTCGCTGACGTTTCCCGAAGTTCGGACGATGCCGGAAGTATCTCGCTGACGTTTTCCGAGTTTCGGACGCTGTCGAAAGTGTCTCGCTGACGTTTTCCGAGGTTCGGACGATGTCGGAAATGTCTTGCTGACTTTTTCCGAGTTTCGGACGCAGTCGGAAATGTCTCGCTGACGTTTTCCGAGGTTCGGCGAGCTACAGAAACAGCCAGTTCTGAATCATGCGTCGCCCGTCGGGGGTCAGCACGCTCTCGGGATGGAATTGGATGCCCCGGACGTTCAGCTCGCGATGGCGGAGCGCCATGATCTGTCCCTCGTCGCTCTCGGCGGTGATTTCGAGACAGTCGGGCAGTCCTTCGCGAGAGACCACCCACGAGTGGTAGCGGCCGACGGTAAACTCCTTCGAGATGCCAGAGAAGAGCGCGTCGTCGCTCGTGAGATGACAGGGCGTCGCCACCCCGTGGAACACGTCGCTCAGGTTCTCGAGCTTACCGCCGAAGGCCTCGCCGATGGCCTGATGGCCCAGGCAGACGCCCAAGATGGGCTTCTTGCCGGCGTACGTCTTGATGACATCGAGCAGAAGACCTGCCTCGGAAGGAATGCCGGGGCCTGGCGAGAGGATGATCTTGCTGAACTCCTCCAGCTGCGACAGTTCGAACTGGTCGTTGCGATAGACGGTGACCTCAGCGCCCAGTTCCTTGACCAAATGACTCAAGTTGTATGTAAACGAGTCGTAATTATCGATGATGACTATTTTCATATTCGTGTAATCCGTTAAATTCGTGGTTAAAGAGAATTACATGTCCTCGGCCATGATGATGGCGCGGCGCAGGGCACCGAGTTTGTTGTTCACTTCCTGCAGTTCGTATTCCTCGTCGCTCTTGGCCACGATGCCGCCGCCGGCCTGGAACCACAGCTCGCCGTTGCGCGAGACGAAGGTGCGGATGGTGATGGCCTGGTTCAGGCTTCCGTCGAGGCCGATGTAGCCGATGCAGCCACCGTAAGCACCGCGGTTGTGGGGCTCGTACTCGGAGATGAGCTGCATGGCGCGAACCTTCGGCGCACCAGAGAGCGTGCCGGCCGGGAAGGTGTCGATGAAGGCCTTGATGGGGTCGGCGCCCTCGTCGAGCTCGCCGGATACGCGGGATACGAGGTGGATGACGTGCGAGTAATACTGCAGGTCCTTGTAGAAGTCGACCTTCACGCCGTGGCAGTTCCTCGAAAGGTCGTTACGGGCCAGGTCAACCAGCATCACGTGTTCGGCATTCTCCTTTGGATCGTTCCTCAGATATTCTGCTCCCTTGCGGTCGGCCTCCGCATCGCCCGTACGCTTCGTGGTGCCAGCGATAGGGTCGATGTAGGCGCGGAACTTAGCCCCTGTGCCCGACGGTTTTCCGTCGGGTGTGACGGCCTCAATCCGGCAGTGCGTCTCGGGGCTGCTTCCGAATATCCTGAACCCGCCGAAGTCGAAGTAGAACAGATAGGGCGAGGGGTTGATGCTGCGCAGGGCGCGATAGAGCTTGAAGTCGTCGCCCTCGTACTTCTGGACGAAACGGCGGCTGAGCACAATCTGGAACACGTCGCCACGCAGACAGTGCTGGATGCCCTTGCGGATATTGGCTTTGTGCTCCTCGTCGGTCAGCGGACTCGTCGTCTCGCCCACGGGATGGAAGTCGTAAGCCTTCACGTTGGCCTTGTTCATGGCGCGCATCACGTCGTCGAGCTTTGCCTCGCCGTCGAGCGACACAATCTTCAGCGTGTTATTAAAGTGGTCGAACACAATCACCACCTTATATAATATATAGAGCAGGTCGGGGGCGTCGTTCTTCGCCTGCGTCTCGTCCTTCACGTTGATGTCCTCGAAATAGCGCACAGCATTGAAGCTGGTGTAGCCGAAGAGTCCGCAGATCTTGGCGTCGTCGCCCTCGACATGAATGCGGTCGATGAGTTGGTGGATAGCCTTGTCCGAGCGATACTCCTTGTTCACCTCGTGCTGGAATGTCGTGCCGTCAGGATAGGTGATGGTAGCCACGCCGTGACCAATCGCCACGCTGGCCATAGGCTCGATGCCGATAAACGAGCGCGAATTGTTAGAGTCGTGATAATCGGAGCTCTCCATCAGCGCGCTCTGCGGATAGAGGTCGCGCAGTCGCATATACACGCCCACTGGGGTGTACAGATCCGCGAGGATCGTCTTACTGGTTGTCGTATATTTAAAAGTTTCCATAAAATTCGTGTAATTAGTGAAATTCGTGGTTTAAAAATTCCCGTATTCCTTTGCCATCGCCTTGTTCTTCAAATACGTTTCCACGTCCTTGTCGCCACGGCCGCTCACCGTCAGCACGACGACGTCGCTGGGCTTAAACGTGAGTTTCTTCAGTGCTGCAATGGCGTGGGCACTCTCGATGGCGGGGATGATGCCCTCCATGCGGGTGAGCTCGTAGCCGCCATAGATGGCCTCATCGTCGTTGATGCTCAACACCTGCGTGCGGCCCTTCTTGGCCATGTTGCAGTGCATGGGTCCAACACCAGGGTAGTCGAGGCCGGCGCTAATTGTAAACGCCTCTTGGATCTGGCCGTCCTCGTTCTGCATCACCAGCATCTTGGCACCGTGCAGGATTCCAGTGGTACCCTTGTGGATGGTGGCTGCGGTATAATCGGTCTGCCATCCGTGTCCACCAGCTTCTGCCAGAACTATCTTTACTCTTTCATCGTCCATATAGTGATAGATGGTACCTGCTGCATTCGAACCGCCGCCGATACAGGCGATGAGATAGTCAGGATAGTCGCGACCAATCTTTTCCTCCAACTGCCATTTGATCTCCTCGCTGATGACGCTCTGCATACGGGCCACAAGGTCAGGGTAGGGATGTGGTCCCATCGTCGAACCGACGATATAGAAAGTATCAGCGGGATGACAGCACCAGTCGCGGATAGCCTCAGAGCAGGCGTCGCTCAGCGTCATATTGCCCGTGCGGACGGGATGTACCTCGGCACCCAGCATCTTCATGCGCTCCACGTTGGTGTGCTGGCGCTCCACATCGGTAGCGCCCATAAACACCTCGCACTTCATGTTCATCAGCGCACACACCGTTGCCGTAGCCACCCCGTGTTGTCCGGCTCCCGTCTCAGCGATGATACGGGTCTTGCCCATCTTCTTGGCTAGTAGAATCTGTCCGATGGTGTTGTTGATCTTGTGGGCACCCGTGTGGTTCAGGTCCTCACGCTTCAAGTACATCTGACAGCCGTATTTTTCGCTCATGCGCTTGGCAAAGTAGAGTGGTGAAGGACGTCCCACATAGTCCTTCAACAGCGCATGATACTCCTGCTTGAACTCATCACTCTCTATGATAGGCAGATAAGCCTCCTGCAGGTCGTGCACGCACTTGTAAAGAATCTCAGGCACATAAGCACCACCGAACTCTCCGTAAAAACCTCTCTCGTCAACCTGATAGTTTTGCATACGTCGTATTCTATTATATATTCAAATCGTACATTATCATATAGTAAATATCAAAGGCCCGTCGCAAGAACGACAGGCCTTTAACGTTTTTCTAATCCCTTTCCTTCGGGTACGCGGCTATCTTCTCACGATTTTTGGAATCTTGAGCTACGCCACCACCAATAGTTGTTCATAAGGGTTTTCATTGCTGTTTTAATTACATTTCGACTGCAAAGTTATTTATTTCCTTTCAATCTTCAAAATATTTGCCCAAAAATTTTACGATTCGTCAGAAACTCGTACTCCTTTCAGTGTGGCACTTGAGGCTTCAGTGATGCGTACACGCACCGTCTCGCCAATATGAAGACCTTCGCGGTCGACGATGACCACCTTGTTCTGTTCTGTGCGACCAAACAATTGCTCGCGTGAACGCTTGCTGACACCTTCCAACAATACATCGTATTCCTTACCGATGCAACGCTGGTTACTCTCTGCAGAGAGTTGATTCTGCAGGGCGATAAGTTCATTAAGTCGACGGATTTTCACATCCTCCGATACATCGTCGGCCAAGTGTTTGCTGGCATAGGTACCTGGACGTTCGCTGTATTTGAACATAAATGCAGAATCGTACTGGCACTCACGCATCAGTGAAAGCGACAGCTGGTGATCTTCCTCCGTCTCGCCACTGTATCCGGCAAAGATGTCAGTACTGAGACCACAATCGGGTACAATGCGACGGATAGCGGCCACACGATCTAAATACCATTCGCGAGTGTACTTGCGGTTCATACGCTTCAGCACCTCGTTCGAGCCACTCTGCACAGGCAGATGGATGTGACGGCAGACATTGGGTTCTTCGGCTATCACACGAAGGGTTTCATCGCTCATGTCCTTAGGATGACTGGTGGTAAAACGGACGCGCATCTCTGGCACGGCACGAGCCACCATCCGCAATAAGTCAGGGAACAAAATCTCATTGGTCTCATGGGATGTATTAGCCCTATAGGAGTTTACATTTTGTCCCAGGAGGGTGACTTCTTTGTAGCCACGGTCGCGAAGGTCACGGACCTCACGCAGGATGCTTTCGACATCTCGACTGCGTTCGCGACCTCGGGTATAAGGAACGATGCAATAGTGACAGAAGTTGTTACATCCACGCATAATGCTCACGAATCCACCGATATGGGGCCCGCAGATACGTTGGGGCACCACATCACGATAGGTCTCCGTAAGAGATAGTTCGACATCGATGGCCTTCTGTCCCAGTTCCACTTGGGCAATCAGGTCGGGCAGCGACATATAGGCATCGGGACCTGCAACGAGGTCCACCCCATGCTCGTTAATGAGCGACTCGCGGACACGTTCCGCCATACATCCCAGCACACCCAGAATCAGTCGCTTTTGGCGACGGCGCTGCACGGAATGGTAGTATTCCAATCGCGAAAGGATTTTCTGCTCTGCATTGTCACGCACAGAACAGGTGTTTAGGAACACGGCATCGGCGTCTTCTTCCTTTTCGCACAGTTCATATCCTGCCATTCCCATCACGGAGGCAACGACTTCGCTGTCTGCCACGTTCATCTGGCAGCCGTATGTCTCTATCAGCAGTTTTTTCATTCCTTATTATTCGATGACCGCAGCCCAACCACCGTTCTTTACCATCTTTACTTCGACGGTACTGTTGCGGTTGACACTCTGCTGAACCTTATTGTAGTGCATAGCCTGGTAGCCAGCATTCAAACCATCCTTGTAAGCAGTCAAACGATGCTGCCCATCGCTCAGGAAGTCGAGCTTCAGATTGAAAGTGCGTTCTTCTTCGCCGTTGCATATACCACCAATGAACCACTTATTGCCTTTACGCTTTGCCACAATGACGTATTTGCCAGCATCGGCTGCCAATGCACGAGTCTCGTCCCAAGTGGTGGGCACAGACGCTATGTAGCGTGTGCAGTCGTCGTTCTGGTAATAACGAGTAGGATTGTCGGCCAACATCTGAATGCTACTCTCCAGCACTACGTATAGTGCCATCTGAAAAGCACGAGTACCCATGGCGCCCGAGTTGGGACGACTGGCGTGGTACTGCTGGGGCTGCATGTTGTTCATGCCACCAGGGGTAAAGTCCGCAGCACCCACAGCATTACGGATGAAGGGGATGTAAGTGGTGTTCTCCGGACGGCAGCTTCCCATCTGCTCCAATCCACGCACACCTTCATACGACATCAGGTTGGGATACTCATACTCCAGACCTGCAGGAGTGAAGGCTCCATGCCAGTCAATCATGATGTGATATTTGGCAGCCTCGGCAGTAACCTTCTTATAGAAGTTTACCATCCACTGGTCGGCATGATCCATAAAGTCAATCTTCACAGCAGGAATGCCCCACTCGGCATAGGTCTTGAAGAGGGTATCGAGGTGATTGAGGGCAGTGAGCCAGGGGAGCCACAGCACAATCTTCACACCTTTGGCGTTGCAGTACTTAATGAGTTCAGGCAGACGCAATTCATCGTTACCCTGGAAGGGGTCGCGAGTACTCTTGGCCCAACCCTCGTCGAGCAGAATATATTCGATACCGTACTTAGCAGCGAAATCAGCAAAGTACTTGTATGTCTCGAAATTACAGCCAGCCTTGAAGTCCACATCGGGACCAAAGGGAGCGGCACCGTTCCACCATTCCCACGAGAACTTGCCAGGCTTAATCCAACTGGTATCTGTTAGTACACTGCGGCGTGCCAGCTGTACAGGAACAGTTTGTTCGATAATTCCCTTGGAATCCGTCACAACGACAAAACGCCATGGGAAGGCACGCGTACCCTGGGTCTTGGCGATGAAATCGCCTTCTTTGGTGATTTTCTCGCCACGGTCGCCCCATGGCTCCCACTCTACAGGATACTTGGGGAAGGTACTGGTGATACCGTCCTTGTAAGTCAGGAACAGGTGAGGATAGTCATCGAGGTCGCTCTCGCCGATGAGCAACTGAGTATCGTCAGCAGCAGAGAGCAAGGCAGGAGAAGTGGCCAGATAAGCATCCTTTTTCCACTCTTCGATGCTCTTGTGCTGATAAGCTTCCTCGTGCGAGGTGTTGAAGGAACTGCATACCTGAATGTGGGCAGTGAACCCTTCGACAGGATGGATTGTGAACTTCTCGTTCTTCACCTCCACTTCGCCCTTGAACTTGGTAACGAAGCGGTGTGCAACGGCATTGTTCATGACACGCAGCAACACCTGGTACGTTCCGTAATCGATGGTGGCTTCCGTATAATCGTCTTGAATGGTCGAGAACTTCAGGGGTACAACGGGCTTAATGGTCTGACTTACCTTGCGTACCTTGATACTTTTGGGCGCATTCTTGTCGTCCAATGTCTGATTACCGACGGTGAGTGAAATACCGTCCTCGAGATACACAGAACGGTCTTGGCGTTGTACGCTCCAGGCGAGTTGACCTTTACCTGTGTAAAGATTCACAACAAGATTGCCATCGGGCGATGCAATCTTAGTGATTTTAGCAGCTGCATGACCTGCACTGGTAAGGCTTGTGGCTATCAGCAACGCAAAAAATTTCTTGAAAAAGCTTTTCATATCGAATGTTATGTGTTAGGATTTTTTCTGAATGGTATTGAGTAAATTTACCTTGCCGTCGGCAATCAGCTTCAGGATGAGTTCGCCGAAGAGGGTATTCTGCCAAGCAAACCACGAACGGGTGTAGTTGGCAGCATCGTTCTTGTTGAACGACTCGTGCATAAAGCCCGTACCGTTATCCGTATCCACCAACATCTGCAGGCATTCGCGAATCTCGGCATCGTTGGTCGAGGTAAAGGCACGCATCATGATACTCATGGGCCAAACCATATCGTATCCGCAGTGGGGGCCACCGATTCCTTCGCCAGCCTTGCCTTTAAAGAAGTAGGGATTATCCTGACTCCATACAAAGCGACGGGTGTTTTGGTAAATGGGGTCTTTCACAGAAACATCGCCCAGATAAGCCATAGCCAGCAGGCTCGGCACGTTGGCGTCGTCCATGAGCAAGTGATTGCCAAAGCCATCGACCTCGAAAGCATAAATCTTGCCATACTTGGGATGGTTGTAGACAGCATACTGCTTCAAGGCGGTCTCTACCTCGTCTGCCAAATCGGTGCAAGACTTGGCCAAAGCGGTATCTTTATTCACCTTTGTCAGAATCTTGGCGGCATTACGCAACTGGTGTACAGCCATAAAGTTCGAGGGAATGAGGAACAGGAAAGTAGTGGCATCGTCGCTGGGACGGAAAGCCGAAGCGATAAGACCTACAGGATTCACAGGAGCACCCCAACCGCCATTGCACATGGTGTCGAGTTGGCGTTCGGTGCGTCGCTGGAATTTGTACTTGCCGTTATTTTCTTTACGCTGCTGGTCGCGGAAGGTGGCGAGAATCTTTGTGATGGCTTCCTTCCACACATCGCCAAAGATGCTGTCGTCGCCCGTTATCAGCCAATAGTAGTAGGCCAAACGGATGGGATAGCAGAGCGAGTCTATCTCGTACTTACGCTCGTGCAGGTGGGGATTCATATCTGTAAGGTCGCTGGCCCAGTGACTGCCAGTGGGACCCATGTTAAACGCATTTGCATAGGGGTCGACGCAAATCAACTTCAACTGGCGCAGGATGGTTCCACGCACCATTTGGCGGATACCCTTATCCTTCTTGGCGAACTGAACGTAAGGCCATACCTGGGCACCCGAGTCGCGCAACCACATGGCGTGAATATCGCCGGTATAGACGAAGGTGTCGTCGTCGCCATCTTCAGTTGTAGAATAGTGCACGGTGGTGTCCAACGTGTTGGGGAAACAGTTCTCGAACATCCAAGCCAGGTAGGGAGCATCCTTGAGCAGGCGCTTTACCTCCTCGATTTTCTTTTCAATCGTCTCTGAACGGAACAAACGTTTTTCAGGGGCAGGACGCCTGGAAACCTGAATGTTGTCGGCAGGCAGAGCAATCTGTTGGGCAAACGACATGTTATCGTCGTCGGGCCTGCTGGCGGCACGCGATGCGGTTACACACATTACGGCAACCAACACAAAAAATAGTTTCTTTTGCATCTTCTTCTTTATTATTTGGGGTTAAAACACTGTTCCTAAGGCGATAATCCTTACAAAATTACGAAATATCGAAAAACCTTCCAATAAATTTAACACCTTATAACACCTAATCTATCCGAAAATTTGCGTTTTCGCTCGGTTTGCAGTAACTTTGCCTGCGAATTAAATCATACCTTATTTATATATAGTATATGATACACGAAATTCCAGCTTGGATGCTCATTCCCTTTGCAGTACAGTTACTGTGCATTGCCGTATTTCCTCTGACGAAAATCGGAGAATGGTGGGAACATAACCTTCACAAACTATACATCTCGTTGCTCTTGGGTGTGCCCGTTGGCGCTTGGCTGTGCTTGAACGGCATGTCGCACGAGCTAGAGCATCAGATGATTTACGACTACGTGCCCTTTATCTTGTTGCTGATGGCGCTGTTCGTGACCACCGGGGGCATCTGCATCCGAGGCGACATGCGTGCCACACCCACCACAAACACCCAGATTATGGCATTGGGTTGGGTGCTGGCCTCGTTCATGGGTACCACGGGAGCTGCTATGTTGCTCATCCGTCTGCTGTTGCAAACCATCAGCCAGCGCCAGTATAAAGCCCACACGGTGATGTTCTTCATTGCCATTGTGGCCAACTGCGGTGGGTTGCTTACCCCGCTGGGCGATCCTCCACTTTTCCTGCTGTTCCAGAAGGGTGCTCCCTTCGGATGGTTCATGTCCATGCTGCCCGAATGGGCTGTAACAGGCGTGTTGCTGCTGGGCATCTACTGGTTGGTGGACAACTACTATTACAAGAAGGAACCCTGGCATTTGTTGTCTGCGGACTACCGCGAACAGACGAAAGTTACGGCTACGGGCCTCATCAATATCCTATGGCTGCTGTGCGTCGTTGCCAGCACTATGTTCATCAACCCATCCTACATCCCTGCCATGGGTGCCGAGGATGCTCCCTGGTATCTGCGTTTGCTGCGCGAATGGGCCTTCATCCTTATTATCATCCTGTCGATGCTTACCACCAAGCAGAAGGTTCGCAAGGACAATAGTTTCTCGTGGACACCCATCCTGGAAGTGGCCTGCGTTTTCTGCGGCATCTTTGCTACCATGACACCTGCCCTGATGTTCCTCGAACAACATCCGCTGCCTGTCGAACATCCCTGGGAGTTTGTCTATGCCACTGGCTCGTTGTCAGCATTCCTTGACAATGCCCCAACGGCAATGGTATTCCACGCCACAGCCACCACCCTTCCCGCTTCCACCGCCGCTGTGGCAGCAGGTACTGCCGTAGCCGGCATTAGCGAGGCTTTCCTGCGTGCCATCTGCATGGGTGCTGTCTTCTTCGGAGCCATGACCTACATCGGCAACGGGCCCAACTTTATGGTCAAGAGCATCGCCGAGGAAAGCGGCATCAAGATGCCCTCGTTTTTTGGCTACATGTTGAAGTTCTCCATCATCGTCCTGCTGCCCATCTATGTCATCGTCCAACTCCTCTTCCTTTAAGACTCTGATTATATCATGAAAACAAAGTTAATAGCATTCAGCCTTATGCTGCTGACAGTCTGTGCGCTACAGGCCCAGGAACTCGTCGTGGGAACCTACAACATCCGATACAAGAATTCCAGCGATACCGATGCTGGAAACGGTTGGAACACCAGGCGCACCTACCTCATTAACTTTGTTAACTTCCAGGATCCCGACCTGCTGGGCGTACAGGAAGCACTGCCTGCACAGATGACCGACTTGGCAAATGGTCTGAAAGGTTATGGATATGTCGGCGTGGGACGTAACGACGGCATCAACAGCGGCGAATATTCCGCCATCTTCTATCGCAAGGCGCGTATGGTGCTGTTGGACTATGGTAACTTCTGGTTGAGCGACACGCCCAATACACCCTCGAAAGGATTTGTGAGCAAGGGAGGCTCGAACACTTATTACCGCATCTGTTCGTGGGGCAAGTTCTTCGACAAAGCCGCCAATACGGTTGTCTATCACTTCAACACCCACATGGACCTCGACGAGATAAACCGCCAGCAATCCTATTACCTGATAAAGAAGAAGATTCAGGAGATTGCGGGCAGCACGAATGCTCCTATTCTCATATCGGGCGACTTCAATGCCGTGCAGACCTCGGAAGCATACAAACTGTTCTACAATTCAGGATTCCTTTATGACTGTTTCGTTCGTGCCAAGCAGAAGTTCATAACCAATGGCACCTGTCCTGGCTTCAATGCAGGCAACTATAGCTTGGTCAGCGGAGAGTTCCGACGCATCGACCATATCTTTGTTACCAAGGTCTTCAATGTCGAGCACTATGGTGTGCTAAACCCTTGTTACTACTCCACCTCCGGCACGGCCGACTTTGCCGAAAGAGCGTATTCCGACCATAGCCCCGTGATAGTGAAACTTTCCTACAGAAGAACCAATACGGACGAACTGAACACAGATGTTCCGACCCTTTCCGGCGGTATTTACCAAATCACTACGGCAAAGGAACTGCAAACTTTTGCAAACATCGTCAACGGATTGGGAGGATTCGAACAGAATGCCAATGTCAACGCTACCCTGAGGGCAGACATCGACATGGCGGAAATAAAAGGCTGGGTGCCCATAGGAAGCGGTACCACCCCATTCACGGGCACATTCAATGGCCTGGGACATTCCATCCAGAACCTGGTCGTCGATACACATAGGAGTTATTCGGGCCTGTTTGGTAACACGTCTGGGGCCACCATCCGCAGTTTCAGCATCAGCGGCAAACTATCTGTCGGAGAAGAGACCAGCGAGCACGGCATCGTGGGATATGCCTCGAACACAAACATCCGGGATGTGCATTCGGCACTAGACATCACCATTGGCAAGGCAAACGCAGAAACGAAACACGTGGGTGGCATTGCCGGCACTATGGCTGCTAGCAGCAAAATCAACCGATGCTCGTTCCAGGGCACACTCAAAGATGCCGGATCAAACACCATAGGTGGCATTGTGGGTTATGCCGACCAAAGCGCCAACAACATCTTGAATTGCCTGAACTGCGGCACAGTACAATCCAAGGGGGCTGCAACGAACACGGGTGGCATACTGGGCTATGTGAACTATGACGGATTCAAGATTTCCAACTGTTTAAACGCGGGCAGCGTAACGGGCAACGAGGCCTATGCCGGACAGATTATCGGACGGCAGATGAAGGCCATGTCCACGCTGCCCAAAGTGCTCTATTATCTGGACGGAGACAATCTGACGGCTTTCGGTTCAGGCACAGATGCCAGTTCTAATACAGGTGCAACAGCCGTTAGTTCCGAACAGCTGGCAAGCGGCGAGGTTTGTTACCAGCTGAACGGTAGCCAGACGAGTATCAACTGGTATCAGACGCTCCCCAGTTTGGATGCAACCATTGAGGCTGACCCCTACCCAGTGCTCTTCGACAGCCATCTGCGCGTATGGTTCTACAATGGGGTGTACACCAACGAAAACCCGGATGGCATTCATTCCATCGCCAAGGGACAAGGGACTGGGGATAATGCCAAGATTTACAATCTAATAGGCCAGCGACTCAGTAAGATGCAGAAAGGAATCAACATGGTTAACGGCAAAAAACTCATCAGAAAATGAAACGCACACTCACACTCATCTTTATATCCCTGATAGCCGCCTGCGCCATTGCCCAGGATCTCTATATCGGCACATTCTATGTCACCACTACTGACGAAGAAAAGCTCTATGGCGACGGGGGCGATAAATGGGAAAACCGCCAAACCGCCATCTGCGACATGTTCAATTTCGAGCAACCCGATGTGCTGGGACTGCAATCGATGACAGAAACCCAGTTCGCCAATATCTGCAAGCGCATGACATCCTATGTCGCTGCCGAAGACATTCTCTACAACAAGAACGCGATACAACTGGATACCTGCGGCCTAGTCAGCGAAATGCCCGAGGGGAGCACCTGTTCGTGGGCAAAGTTGCAAAAGGACGGGAATGCCTTCTACGTCTTCAATGTATGCTTCCCCACCAATACCAGCGTTGGCAAAACAGCAGCGACACGCGTCATTACGGCCATTGGAGAAATCAATACAGATGGCCTGCCCTGCCTCATTGTGGGCGACCTGGGTTCCGACGAGACGAAAGCCCCATACACCCAGCTGAATGCCCAATACCTCGACAGCTACAAGAAATCACCCGTCGTCAGCGCAGAATACGGCACACGCAACAATTTTGACCTGGCTGCCAACCATTCATCCGAACGCTACGACTTCATCTTCGCCTCCACTGCCATCACCATCCGGGCCTACGGGCAACTGCAATACGCCTACTACACCAAGGATTCCAGCGGCTCGTACAAGCGTCGCCTGCCATCGACACATTTCCCCGTCATGGCCAAAGTAACCCTCCCCCAGTAACCTCCCAATCCTATCCACGGAGGATTACTAATCCTTGGCGCGGAGCGTTGCAACGCTAGGCGGGTAGGGATAGTAACGCTTGGCTTGTCACACAGCTGTGTGTCAAGAGGAGGGATGTGACGCTCCGACGGAGGGGATGTGTGGTTTCCGCAGTTAGGGATTGCCGATGCGCTGGAGGGCTGGCTTGATGTCGCGATTGTAATCGGTACCCATGGCTGCCACGCGACCTCGCGGGTCGACAAGAATCAGGTATGGAATATTGCGGATGCCGTATTTGGATACCAGCGGTCCGGCCCATCCCCGATTGTCGCAATAGGTTTTCCAACGCACCGTATCCTCGATGGATTCGGTGGTTTTGTTGTTTCGTGGGTCGATATCGAGGCTGTAGGTGAAGGCATGCAGGCTGTCGGGATATTGCTGCAGGGCCTGACGGGTGTAGTAGTTGACGGTGGATGAACCGTGTTTCCAATTGGCCCAGAAACTGATCAGGAGCCATTGGCCACGGGGTTGCTTTATGATTTTGGATTTGGGGAGAGGCTTGCCCACCGTCAGGGGGTGGCGACCCTGTTTGGGTGCAGGGGTAATCACGGAGTCGGCTCCCTCGACACGTTCATTGCCCAGACTGAGGGCATCGCCCTTGATGCGGACGTCGCTGCCCCCACGGGCCATAAAGCTGAGTGTGGAGAAATTGGGGTAGAGGATGACCCAGGTGTAGGGTTCTGGGCTGTCATCTACAGGGATTTCATAGGTGAACTTGCCCTTGACGACGTGTAAAGTGTCGATGGTTGACAGGCCTCCGTCGGGGCTGTATATGAGCAAGTCGGCCTGGGGCAGATTTTCGTATGTTCCCTTAATACGCAATCTTCCTTTTTGCGGCTCACATGCCGCAAAAAGGAAGACTGCAATCAGAGGAAGAAATTTCTTCATTATTTTACCAGAGAGGCGATGGTGCTGGCGAACTGAGCGAACTCGAGGTCGTCCTTGGCACGAGCCTTGAGAGAGGCATCCTTGTCGATGGCCTGACGCAGGTTGTTGACCACACCGGCGGCATCACCTGTACGGGCAGCAAGGATGGCCTGCAGGTAGGCTGTGGTGGCATCGGCGTTCTTAATCTTCGAGAGGGTCTGACGGGCTGCAGCATAGTCCTTTGCCAGGAGCTGTGCCAAAGCTGCCGTGTTGGTGTTGGCGCCTTCGAGGTTCTGGACAGCCTGGGCATAGTTGCCCTTGGCCAGATTGTAGCAGCCAAGTACTTCATTGTAGGTGTTGGCACCAAAGCCCTGAGCCAGATAAGACTCGGCCTGGGCCAGATTGCCCTTGCGCAGTTCCATGAGGGCGAGGTTGGTGTTGACTTCGGCAGCACGCGAGTTCACCTTCTTGGCCTGAGCCAGATAGTCGGCAGCAGCAGCATAGTCGCCCTGTGCATAGGCCACCTGTGCCTGGTTGTTGAGGGCACGATAGTCGTTGGGATAGAGGCGCTGGATGGTCTGGTTCCAATCCTTCTGCTCGGCAGGAGTCTCGACAAGCATGGTGGCACCATAAACGAGTTCCTCGAGGCTGAGTTTGGAAGCATCCTGCTTGTACTGGTTCAGGATTTCCTCGTCGCTGCGACCAATAATCTCGTAGTTGACAATGAGGCGGGCACGACGCAACTCGGGCATGATGCCGTCCTTGATGTCAGTATAGATGGCACTCATGTTGCGAATCTGCTGTTCGCGCTCCTCAGGATCCTTGTACATCGAGAGCACGCTGAGGATGATGTTCTTGTCCTGCAAGTTGCTGGCACTCACCAGTTCCTGGAAACCGTCCCAGTCCTCGGCGGTGTAGCGGGTGTTGATGTCGGCATCCATCTTAATCTTCTTCAGCTCCTGCTTCAGATAGTCGGCGCTGACGTTCTGACGACGCTCAGCCAGTTTCTCGTTGAAGGAGTAGCGACCATCGGGAGAGGCATAGGCACTGACCTCGATGGCATCGAGAGCACGGCCTTCGGCATCGTCGTTGATTTCCTTCAGTACAGCCACCAGATCCTTGATGCTTACGCTCTGCAGTTCGCTGGTACGCAGGTTAGACTGGGCGATGAGGAACTTGATGTTGGCTTCCTGCTTCTGTTCGATGACACGCTGGAAGTTATCGGGAGCCACAGCAGCATTGGCACCATCGAGGCAGCGCGAGAGCAAGTCCTCGGTAGCCAGCACACCATAGCCAATCTTGACATCGGGCATCTGCTTTACCTTCTTCTTGAGCTTGGCCTCGAACGTCATGTAAAGGTCGCTGCGAAGCATCTCGGGAGTATAGCGGAAGTTGGCCTTCATGTTATAGGTGCCGCCCAACTTGTAGTTGACATCGGTACCGTTGCCTTCAATCTTCTCGCCCTGATAGGTTACGCTCTGGGCACTGGTTTCACCAGCAGCATAGCGCAGAACAGGAGTGGCCGTAATCTGGGCCTTTTTCTTCATGAACTTCTCAGGGAAAGTTACTGTAATCTGTGCAGGAACCTCGCTACCGGTCTCCACCAGGGGAGTGGGGGTAACCTTAAAGTTGTCGGAAGTGAGTTTTCCCAACTTGCTGCAACCAGTAAGCATGAGTGCGGCTGCAGCCGTCAAAAGAATGGTCTTTTTCATCTTTATTACTATATGTTTTTGTATTGCTTTTCTATAATGCGCTGCAAAGGTACACATTTCTTGCGAAAACACAAAAGCATGTACTCTTAAACTATGTGAAAAACAGGCGATATGCTATTGCGTATAAACCAGCGTGACGAGCTGGGCAGGGTCGAAGGTATCGCGGGCAATATCCCACAGCTGTTGCGAGGTGAGCGCATCTATCTCCTGACAGAATTGTTCCAACGTCTGCGTCTGACCCAGATGAAGCAAGCGACGTCCCATGCTGATAGCCACATTCTCGCCATTCTCCCACGACAGAGCCGCCTGACCCTGCAACTGGCGCTTGGCAGCAGCCAGCTGACTGTCGGACAAAGGTGCATCCAACAGACTGGAAAGTTCGCGCGAAACCAACCGGCAGCATTTGTCAACATCGTCGTGGTCGCATCCAAAATAGGTGGTCCAGACGCCCGTATCGGTGTATCCTGTCAGACTGCTCTCGACGGTATAGACCAAGCCGCGCCGCTCGCGCAACGCCACATTGAGGCGCGAGTTCATACCTGGTCCGCCCAGGATGTTATTCAGCAGATACAAACCCCTGTAACGAGGGTCGCCCATCGCATAGGTGGGACATCCCACAATGACGTGGGCCTGGTGTGTATCTTTTTTTAATTGAAAGTTAGAAGTTGAAAGTTGAGAATGTGGAAAAGTACGCCGCTTGTGGGAATCCATAGAGTGGGCCTCAGCCTGGCATAGGCGAAGAGCCATGCGTTCCACTTCGCGAAGCGTAATGTCGCCATAGACGAACAGCACCATGCTGCTGGGATGATAGAGCCTACGGACGAAACGTTGGAGGTCGGCCGTTTGGTACTGGCGCAAGCGCTCGGCATCGCCCAGAATGTTGTATCCCAGCGGATGACCTTGAAAGAGCAGGGCCTCGAAGTCGTCGTAAATAAGTTCGGATGGCGAATCATTGTAACTCTCGATTTCATCGATTACCACCTCCACCTCGCGTTCTATTTCGCTCTGCGGATATGTACTTGAAAGGGTGATGTCGAACAGAAGGTCGAGGGCACGCGAAAGATGCTGGCGTAGCGTGCTGCAATAGTACACGGTATGTTCCTTGCCCGTATAGGCATTCAGGTCGCCACCCACAGCCTCCATGCGATTGATGATGTGCCACGCACGGCGGCGTTGGGTTCCTTTGAAGGACATATGCTCGATGAAATGGGCCATTCCGGATTCATCGGGCTGCTGGTCGCGCGTACCGGCATTGATGGCCAGACCACAATAAACGACCTGTCCGGGTCGCTGGTCGACCACCACTTTTAGACCATTATCGAGAGTTGTGGTTTCTATCATAGGGTTATTTGAGTCTTTTGGGCCTTATGGGCCTTATGAAATTAAATACAGTAGTGCCTCGGGGCCAAGGTTGAACAGAAGATCCACAATACTGAGGTCGGGCATAAACCCGTTGCGGTCGCTGAACAATTGGTAATATGGTTTCTGGCCTGGCAAAGGCAAATGGTCAACGGCTAAAGGCTTGCCATTTGCTACCAATCCTATTTCTTTGCAGACAAGGTCCTGCAAGGCCTGGTTATAATCGACCAGGAACTCCCACTTCTTTTCGTAAAAAGGGGCGAATTCATCGGCATAAAACTCGAAGAAAGGCGTGCGACGATAACTGCTCACCAATGCGTTCCAATGCAGATGCCGCCAATTCCCATGGTCGCTGATTCGGATGTCACGCATGGGAGTGTGATAGGGCACAAACTTCACCACAGGAATGGTGAGGGCTAAAGGACCGTTGGGCGAAGCAATATAGCAACGATTTCGAACTGTCTGCTTGCGGTAGGGCTCATCGAGGTCGATGCTGACCGTTTCGCTCTGCGCCAACTGGGCATAGTACGAAATGGGAGCAAGGTAGTAGGAGGGAAAGGCCATCACTTGATATTATCCACCCAGCGGAAGAGACGCTTCCAACGGATGCCACCATTGAAAATGCCATAGTCGGGGCTCTTGGAGAACCAAATCATGATGGGCTTACCCACGATATGATCTTCGGGAACAAAACCCCAGAAGCGGGAATCGGCCGAGCAATGTCGATTGTCGCCTTGCATCCAGTAGTAGTCCATCTTGAAGGTGTACGAGGTTGCCTTCTTTCCATTTATGAGGATATCGCCCTGGTCGTTTACTTCCAGCGTATTGCCCTCGTATTCCTTTATGCAACGCTCATAAATGGGCAAATTGTCGAGGTTCAGGGTTATCGAGGCACCTTTGGCAGGAATCCAGATGGGACCGTAGTTATCGACGGTCCAACCCTTGTTGCCATTCAGAGGATAGAGGTCTTCCCTGCCTTGTTCAAACAGCGAAACCTTTCCAATCAGGTCGGTGCGCTGACGCATGGCCTCGACCATCTTCTGCGTCAGGGGGCAAACGCCACTTGTGTAAAGGTCGCGATAATCGGCAAACGAAAGGCCTATTTCACGGATAAAATCCTCAGGCAGAGAACCTTGTACGAGTTCTACCTGATATTGATATTGTACATTATCGGGTTCCTTGTTGGCCTTGCCATCGAGGTAAATGATACGGTTCTTGATTTCCAGCGTCTGTCCGGGCAGGCCCACACAGCGTTTTACATAGTTCTCGCGACGGTCGACAGGACGACTGGTGATATCGCCAAACATCTGGCGGTTCTCTTTCATATATTCGGCACCCATCCGACGCACCTGTTTGAAGTAGTTGTGCCGTGAGAGGGCATCCATGCTGTCGAGTTCCACTTCACCAAAATTCTGCTGATAAATTTGTCGCCCCATGTCGTAACAGATACTATAGTAATCTGCATTTTGATGTGCCAGCGCTACGGTATCGCCTGAGGGATAGTTGAAGACCACAATATCGTTGAGCGTGACTTTTTTAGGCGAAATACGCTTATATTCCCATTGGGGCCATTCGATGTAACTCTGTACTTCACCAAAGGGTAGGGTGTGCTGACAAAGGGGCATCGAAAGGGGCGTCATCGGAGCACGGGCTCCATAGGCTGTCTTGGAGACATACAGATAGTCGCCCACCAGAAGACTCTTTTCCAAACTACTCGATGGAATGGTGTAATTCTGGAAGAAATAGATGTTGACGAAATATACGGCAACGAGGGCAAATACGATGGCATCGACCCAACTCATGATGGTACGAGTGATGGGATTCTCGAGTTCTTTCCACCAACCCCAGTTTACCTTGCGGGTAACATAGGCATCGAACACGAAGGGAATGGTCAGGTAGCCCCACCACGAGGCGCGAATCCAAATGAGAAAGGCGATAAGGGCAATGCTGAAACCTATGCCATAGGCCCAATCTTTCCAAGTGAGTTTCTTCTCTTCTATATTTTTCATACCGAATGTCTTAGAAATTGAACAAATCGCTCATTGTCAGGAGGCCTGTGTGCTGGGCGGTATATTCGGCAGCCAATACAGCCCCAAGGGCAAAGCCGCGACGGCTGTGTGCGTCGTGGGTAATCGTAATCTTGTCGGCTTCGGAATCCCATGTAATGCTGTGGATGCCTGGAACCTCGTCGCGACGAATGCTGTCGATACGTAACTGGTCGGCGGGAACATCCAGGGTTCCTTCGACAGAACCGTCGGGTTGTGTCAGCTGACCAAACTGCCAGTTTGAAAGGCGGTCGACCTCGGCCACCAGTTCTTCGGCCAGTGTGATGGCTGTGCCGCTGGGATGATCGAGTTTATGGATATGGTGCACCTCCTCGAGGGTGGGACGATAGGCATCGAACTGGTTCATGATACGAGCCAGGTAACGATTGACGGCACGGAAAATGGTAACACCCAGGCTGAAATTCGAACTCCAGAAAAGGGTTTGTCCACCTTCGGTACACATGCGCTTTACCTCTTCACCATGCTGAGGAATCCAACCTGTCGAGCCGCTGACCACCTTCACATTGTGACGGAAAGCTTTCAGATAGTTGTCGTAAGCCACATGAGGAGCAGTAAATTCAATGGCTACATCAGCACTTTTGAACTGGGGAGAATCGAAATCCTGTTGGTTGTCGATATCAATGACACACACAATCTCATGACCACGGCTCAGGGCTATTTCTTCTATCATTTTACCCATCTTACCGTATCCAATCAAGGCAATTTTCATATCTTTTGGCATAAAATTTTGTGCAAAGATAGGTAATTCGGCGCAAAAAGCGTACTTTTGTTAGGTATTTTTAAGATTTATACCGTGGAGAAACTACTTCATTACGTCTGGAAGCATAAACTTCTGCCATTGAAAGCACTACTCACGACCGATGGGCAGGAGTTGGAAATCATAGACCCCGGACTGACCAACACAAATGCAGGTCCGGATTTCTTCAATGCCAAGATACGCATTGGCGAAACGCTGTGGGCTGGAAATGTGGAGATACATTTGAAGTCGAGCGACTGGTACCGTCACGGGCACGATACGGACGAAGCCTATGACAATGTAGTTCTGCATGTAGCATCGGTGATTGATAGCGAGGTGACGACAGTTTCTGGCAAACGGCTTCCACAGTTGCAACTGGACATTCCTGCCGACCTGCACCTGCGATACGAAAACCTGAAAAAGACTGAGGACTATCCACGCTGTTTCCGTATCATTCCACACATCGACACTTTCAAGACACATTCGTGGATGGACACTCTGGTTGTGGAACGACTGGAGGAAAGAGCACAACAGGTAGAACAACGTCTTGCCAAAACCCAGGGGAACTGGGAATGGGCCTTGTTCGTAACGTTAGCCCGCAATTTTGGTTTCGGACTGAATGGCGATGCCTTCGAAACCTGGGCACAGCGCATCCCATTGGACAAAACGGGCAAGCATCGCGACGAACTGTTCCAAATTGAGGCAGTTTTCCTGGGTATGGCTGGATTGTTGGAGACAGCCAGTCTGCCAAACAACTCAAAGGCAGACCCCTATTTCACACAACTGCAAAACGAATTTGCATACCAACGCCGTCTGTTCGACCTTTCCGCCATCATGCCCTACCAGCAATGGAAATATCTGAGGTTGAGGCCGCAGAACTTCCCACACCTTCGACTGGCAGAACTGGCGTGGATGTACCACAAGGGCTGTGTAAGCCTGTCGCGACTGAAGGATGCCATAATGAAAGATAACAGTCTGGATGAACTCAGACAAATCATCGTGGCCGAAACATCGCCTTATTGGCACGAACACCTGATGTTTGGCTGTCCTATTCCGAAGCGCACGCTACACCTGAGTCGAGCATCGCAAAACCTGATTATCATCAATACCGTGGTGCCAGTGCTCTACACTTATGCCATGAGTCATAACGATTATGAATTGCGCGAACGGGTGCTGGACCTGCTACGTGAACTGCCAGCCGAACAAAACTACATCCTGCGCCAATGGGAGGCCTGTGGACTGAAGGTGAGCACGGCAGCCGATAGTCAGGCATTGATACAATTGAAGAAACAATACTGTGACCGACACGACTGCCTGCGTTGCAGTTTCGGTTACGAATATCTGAGCTCCAAATTATGACACACGAAATCAAAATGAAGGTACGCGACTATGAATGCGACCTGCAGGGCATTGTAAACAACGCCAACTATCAACACTATACAGAACATGCCCGACACGAGATGCTGCTGGGGTTGGGGGCTTCTTTTGCCGACCTACACCAAAGGGGCATAGATGCCGTAGTGGCACGCATCACATTGGCCTATAAGACCCCGTTGCATAGTCAGGACGAATTTGCCGTTCGTACCCGAGTGGAAAAAGAAGGTGTACGCTATGTCTTTCATCAGGACATTGTACGTCTGCCCGACGAAAAGCTGGCCTGTCGCGCCAAGGTGGATATCGTGGCCGTTGTCAATGGTGAGCTGGCAGCAACATGCCCGGAACTGGACCAATTCTTTAGCTAAAGATATGAACGAACAAGAGATAATATATAGTATGGCGTTGACACGCCTGCTGCCTTACCAGTCGCAGGTACAACAGACATTACTGGATGTTGCAGGATCGGCAACCGCCCTGTATGAGGCACATAGCGACCTGAAACAAATTATGCCAGAAGCATCGGACCGATTGGTCAGCACGGTGTCTCGAATGGGCGAATACTTGAAGCGAGCCGAAGAAGAACTGGAATTTGCCAACAAAAAGCATATCCGCATCATTCTCCGCGATGATGTGGACTACCCAGCTCGACTGCGCGAATGTCCCGATGCACCCATAGTCGTCTTTTATCGTGGAAATGCCGACCTGAACTGCCGACATATTCTGAGCATTGTGGGCACACGCCAGGCCACAGAATACGGACACGACTTTTGTGCCCATTTTCTGCACGACCTGGCCCAACTGTGTCCTGATGTCCTGGTCGTGAGCGGATTGGCCTACGGCATCGATATCTGTGCCCATCGTCAGTCGCTGGCCAATCATTTGCCGACTATTGGCGTATTGGCCCATGGACTGGATCAAATCTACCCCCGCATACATCGGCAAACTGCCATTGACATGCTGACTCACGGCGGACTGCTAACGGAGTTTATGAGCGGGAGTACGGCCGAGAAACTGAATTTCGTAAGCCGCAACCGCATTGTGGCAGGAATGTCCGATGCGGTAGTGGTCGTGGAAAGTGCAGAACAGGGTGGAAGCCTCATCACGGCAGAACTGGGTGAGGATTACGGACGCGATGTATTTGCTGTTCCTGGTCGGATAGGCGATGCCGTATCGGCAGGCTGTAACATGCTGATTCGTAACAATCGTGCCAGCCTGTTGCTATCGGCACAGGATTTTGTGGAGTCCATAGGTTGGGTGACTAAAGAGGACGTAAATCGCCCAATTCAACGGGAATTATTCCCTGAACTGACAGAAGAAGAGATGCGCATTTACAATGCCCTGAAGGGGTCGGAAGGAAAGCACTTGAATACATTGACGGTGGAAACAAATCTGCCCATCGGTCGGTTGAGCAGTTTGCTTTTCGATATGGAGATGCGAGGCATTGTGCGTCTGCTCAGTGGCGGAAGCTACCGGTTGGTGTAAATC
This sequence comes from Bacteroidaceae bacterium, assembly GCA_017617235.1. Lineage (GTDB taxonomy): Bacteria > Bacteroidota > Bacteroidia > Bacteroidales > Bacteroidaceae > Physcousia. The sequence goes on from JAFZWQ010000011.1 coordinate 24,729, forward strand.
ATTCTACAACGGCACGCAATAGAATAACGTCTTGCAAGGGACGGTCTGTTTTATCAGTAGCTACGGCCTGTATCTGCTTCAACACTTTCATGCCATCTATGATGTGGCCAAAGACGGTATAGGTGCCGTCTAGATGGGGTGAACCGCCATGCTGAAGATATGCCTCCCACATCTCGCGATTCATTTCTATGCCTTTCTCGTCGAGCATCCCACGCACCTTACCCAGAGCATTCTCGCTCCACGATTGACCATATACGATATAGAATTGCGAACCTGACGAACGCATCTCCGGATTCACATCATCGCTCTCGCGAGCTGCAGCCAAGGCTCCCCGCACATGAAAGAGCCAGGGCAGACGGAATTCGGCAGGCAAGGTATAGTCGATGGAATCGCGTGTTTTTATTAAACTACATGGGTCACCACCCTGAATCATAAAGTTCTTGATAACACGATGAAACAGCGTGCTGTCCAACCTTCCTTCGCGAGCCAATCGCAGAAAATTGTCGCGATGGCGAGGCGTTTCATCACTCAACTCAACACGTATCACACCCATTGTAGTCTCCAGTCGCACTACTGCAGGCTTGGGCTTCTTGGCCATAGCACCTAATTGGCACAAAACCAGGAAAAACAGGATGATTAGCGTGCGTTGCCTCATATGCTATAATTATTTGATGACTACTTTTCTGCCATTTACAATATAAATGCCCTTGACAAGTCGGCTTCGCATCGCATTTTCGCCAGGAACCAGTCGGCCAGAAAGGTCGTAGACATTGGAATGGCTGGCTGACGTGGGTTTAGCCGAATCTGCATACGGTCCGATAATGCCATCGGCAATGTGAGAGCTACTCAGGGGGAAGAGCATCCACTGACGATGTGTGGGCGTGGTGTTCGAACTTTCGTCATACTGCCATATACCGACCGTAGTGCCAGCAGACGACGAAGCATTGGTGAGGTCGAATCCGTGACTACGTCCTCGACTGGCCAGAACCTTGAAGTAGGGATAATCCACCTCATCGATGTAGAATCCTTGTTCATTGGCATTTCCGGTTTGTGCAGTAAGCGAGGAACTGCTGCTGGCCCGATGTGCTGTAAGTTGTAAACCTAATGCATTTCGGAAACCATAGGTTCCATCGCCTTTGTCGATAAGTGTCCAACGTTGGGCATCTCCATAATCGATGTTCTCTATTGTCACCTTGCTGCCTGTAGCCGATACGGCACGAGTGGTCTCCTGACGCGGAATAATGAGGTATTCGCAACCATTGCTGAGCAAATCTTCGATTCCCGTATTGGCTGAACGAGCCGGAATAACCAATGTGGTGATGCTCTGGGCAGGCATAGATAGGGTGAGGGTGCTGCCATTGAGTTTGACACTACTGAGAGCGCTGGTCAGATTCTCGCTGCCCGAGGTACGATAAGCACGTATGCTGCTGCGGGCAGGCACGCTGAAGAAAAGTGAGAGGTCAACAATGTGTGTCGCTGCGGCTCCTTCGTTCAGACAAACCAGCACCAAAGTGTCGCGGTCGGCATTCACGGCAGCCAACGATTGCGGACATAGCGACGTTACGATGTCGTAGCCGCGTTTGATGAATCGCGAACATTGCTGGCGTACGTAGTAGTTCTTCACCTTCGAATAGGTCTGGTCGGCAAAACTGCCACGAATGGTACACCACTGGTCGTTGGCTTCCTCCATGTATTGCCAATCAATCCACGCCTCGGGTTGGATGTAACGCATGTCGTCGATGAGCCGTTGTGCCATAGCGAGGTTTCCTCCGATGCCATTGCCGCCGGAACCTGTTTCGCTCATCCACAGGTCCTTGCCTGTCTCGTGTGCCAATTGACAGAAACGTGCACGGTCGACATTGCTGCCCGAATAGGTATGCGTGTTCCATTGTCCCACCAACTGGTCGGCACCTGCCGAGATGAAACGTTTGAAGCCGTCGACAGCTAATCCCACATTCGTTTCATCGGCTGCCGAAATAACGGTGTTGAGTCCTGACTCTCGCAGAATAGGTTCAAGCACACGTACGAATTTTATCTGCGAATCGTAATCGAAATGGCATCCCTCCTGCGGCCCGTTGGCATACCAGAAACCCGTAACCGACTCATTGAAAGGCTCTAATGTTTTGAACTCGATGCCATATTCATCTTTATAATATTTGCATACGTCCACAAGATAGTGCGCGAACTCCTCATAATATTCAGGTTTCAGGTTGTCCTTGCCGCCATCGACATTACCACTGCAGCAGCCGCTGTAGGTCATGTAGTAGGGACAAGAGTTACTGAAGGCCTCGAACACGGCATCTGGACGCTTTTCCTTGATTTTGAGCATAATCTTGCGCTGGGCAGCATCGCGGTCCCAATGGTATTCATCGTTGGTAGAATCCTTGAATCCCTCCATTTCGGCACGCAGACCCTTGCCCTTTCCCATGTGATGAGGCTCGCAATTACGGTTTTCTGGGTCGTCGCCACCACCGATGTTATAGCGGAAATGACTATAGTTGAGTCCTGTCGGGCTGACCAGCCACGTAATAATCTCGTCAATCTTACTGTCCGGCCATTTGCCGCATTGTCCGGCCCACCAACACAACGAGACACCCCAACCATCGAAATGCTGGCGCACAATCAGTGGGTTTACCATATATCGAGCCGTGTCAGCCGGTGGGTTTGCCTTCACATCGTCGCTGAAATACCACATGTGTTTGGCGTCCGAACCGCTCTTGTCGCTAAATACCTTCGAATGTGCATCGTTGCTGTCGGTACCCAGGTACTTGCTGTTGGCCTTGCAACGCAGTTTTACGAACTGTCCCGTAGCCTGTTCGATGGTAAACTTGGTAGCATCGGACGATGGGTCGGCAACAAACGTCGTATTCCACTGATTAGCTTGCGAAAGGAACTGCTGTTCATCGCCAACTTGTATGTTGTAATAGCCCTGTCCATCGGGTGTAATGGTAAGTTTCTGAGGATTACTCTTGCTGGAAGCCTCTATCCATCCGCCTCCGTCGGTTCCCATTTCCAGATGGTTTCCGCTACTGTGCATCACATACACCTGTGTGGCTTCCGAGAAACTGGTTTGTGCCCATACCATCGTATTCATCAGGCAGCAAGCCATTACTGCAAAAAATCGTCCCTTTACCATAATATATAGTAGTTTTATTTTTCTATTTTATCCGTCTTGGGTGCAAATATATAAAAATCCTCCATCTCTGCCTAACAGACACGAATCTTTTTTAGCCAACGCTTGCTTATTCGCCAAGAAAGAACAGGCTGACTCCTATGACTGAAATGACGGCACCGAAAAAGGCTCGCCAGGTTATCTTCTCATGGAAGAGCCATCGTGAAGGCAGTAGAATAATAATGGGTGTCATCGCCATCAACGTCGAAGCGATGCCCGCAGCGGTATATTGAACAGCCATCAGCGAGAATCCTACACCGACGAAGGGACCGAAAATGGTAGTAGCAAGGGCTATGCTCATGCCTTTCTTATCATATACGGCCTTGCGAAAACGTGCCATTTCACCGCGAAAATATAGCAAGAAGGAAAACCCAATAATGCCCGCTATACAGCGAAAGAAGTTCGCGCTGAAAGGGATTAGCCATTCGGGCATTTCGGTGGAAACGTCATAATGGTCCATTCCGATTTTGCTCAACACCAATCCGACGCCCTGACATACAGCTGCACCGATAGCGAAAAGCACGCCGTTAAGGGGAAGTTTCAACGATACCCGATGGTGCTCTCCTCTTCCCAGCACGGAAATGCCGATACCGAACAGCGTCACCAACATGGCCACAATGCTCATTATCGTCATTTGCTGTCCAAGCGTTATCCACGCCATCAATGCTGCTGCCAGTGGGGCAAGTGTCATAAACAACTGACCGAAACGCGAGCCGATGATGATGTAGCATTGGTACAGACAGAAATCGCCAATAACATATCCTACGATACCCGAAAGCAGCATCCAACCGATGGCTTCTGTAGGAACACCAACAGGCAGCATATGCCCCGTTACCACACCAAACAAAACCAGGGAAAACAGCAAAGCCAGCGACATACGCAACACGTTCAATGTCAGGTTTCCTAGACGCTTGCTGCCGAATTCGCTCAACAGCGCTGTTGCCGTCCACGAGAACGCCACACCAATAGATATCAGTTCACCTATGTAAGCCATTGTCCTGTATTGGGTTCCTTTGGGTTTTCGAAGTGCAAAAGTATAATATATCCGACTAATAGCCAAACAATTTGCTGCCAAATTTGGATATGCAAGGTGTTCTTGCTATCTTTGCATCACGGAATATAAACCTTTGGCCATATGAGATATATCATGAAGAAAAATGTATTAGCAATGGTGCTGGCGTGCACGGTATTCTGCAGCAGCTGGGCACAAAAGACAGTAAAACCTTTACCTTGCGGACCAGTTCCGTCGGATATTCAGTTGCAATGGCAGGATATGGAGATGTATGCTTTTATCCACTATTCGTTGAATACCTATACCGACCAGGAATGGGGTTTCGGTAATGAGGATTTGCAGCTGTTCAACCCCTCGAACCTTGACTGCCGCCAATGGGCTCGCGTCTGCAAGCAATCAGGCATGAATGGTATCATCTTCACGGCTAAGCACCACTGTGGTTTCTGCATGTGGCCCTCGGAATATACCGAGTATTCCGTCAAAAACACGCCCTGGAAGAATGGTAAGGGCGATGTTGTGCGCGAATTGGCTGATGCCTGTCGCAAGGAAGGACTGAAGTTCGCCGTCTACCTATCGCCATGGGATCGCAACCATCCCGAATATGGTCGTCCAGCTTATGTCACCTACTTCCGCAACCAGTTGCGCGAACTGCTTACCCAATATGGCGACATCTTCGAGGTATGGTTCGATGGGGCTAATGGCGGCGATGGTTGGTATGGAGGTGCTAACGAACGCAGGCAAATCACCAAAGATTACTATGGTTGGCCCGAGACCTTTAAGATGATTCGCGAGTTACAGCCCAAGTGCGTCATCTGGAGCGATGCAGGTGGCGACCGTGGCGACCTGCGTTGGGTGGGCACAGAAGGCGGATTCATCGGCGAAACCAACTGGAGTCTGGTGCCTCGCGAGGGACGTTTGGACTATCGGCTGCTCCACTATGGTGCGGAAGATGGTGAGTTGTGGGTTGCCGGTGAAACGAATACCAGCATTCGCCCCGGATGGTTCTACCATACGCCCGAGGACGAACAGGTGAAGAGCCTGTCGAAACTGATGGACACCTATTATAAATCGGTGGGTCGCAACTCGTGTCTGCTGCTCAATTTCCCCGTCATGCCTAATGGTCGCATCCATCCCACGGACAGCTTACGCGGCCTTGCTTTCAATAAGATGATTCACGAGGTGTTCAAGAAAGATTTGGCGAAAAAGGGAAAGGTGAAAAAAGAAAATTCAACCTTTACTATTCAATGGAAGAAACCTACCACTTTCAACCGCTTCGTGGCTGAGGAAGATATCCGTTACGGACAGCGCGTGAAGAAATTTGCACTCGAAGCCGAGGTTGATGGGAAGTGGCAGCCACTGAAGGACGAATTGGTTCAGGATGGCGATGGGCTGACCACCATCGGTCATCGTCGCGTCATCTGTTTCCCCACAGTCAGCGCTACCAGCCTGCGCTTCACCATTCTTGATGCAAAGTGCGATCCCATCATCACCCGCACTTCTGTCTATTTGGCGCCTGAACTAACGGCAGAAATCCCCAATTCGGGAGAGAAATACAGCAGTAATCTCCACTATTTCTTCAGCAATCCGCGCCAGATGATGATTGACTGGGAGTCGGAACAGACCATCTCCTCCTTCCGCTACCTTCCGCTTCAGGATACCCGCGAAGGACTGGTTACCCACTACTCCCTCTGGGCATCGTCCGACTGGCAGCATTGGACGAAGGTGGCCTCTGGCGAATTCTCGAACATTGTGAACAATCCCATCTGGCAGACCATCAAGTTCCCGCCAGTCAAAGCCAGGATTCTGCGATTCGATGCCGACCGCATAGCCGAGGGCGACCGCATGTCCTTTAGCGACATCGAAGTCGTAACACCCGCTAAATAATATAGTAATTCTATCGTTATATCCTTTCCAACCAACGAGATAGGAACACATTGTATATAGTATAGGTCGTAGATTGCAGACCAACAATCGGCAGGATAAGCTCCTTCTCCACCAAAGCCTCAAGCAGCCGTTTTGAGTTTGAAGGAGTGCCTATCTTGTATTTGGAGATAAACTCACTTGCCGTCGGTTGCTCCACAACGCCCTCTTTGGCCACAGCATGCAGGAAATTCCATTGAGCGCGGGTAAGTATGCTGCGCCATTGCATAAAGGTTTCCGTATTTGTTGTCAAGATGAGATCAATGGCACGATAGACGTCCAGCATGGTCGCATTCTTGCGGCATTGCATGAATACTGTGTTGCACAAAGTTTGCGTGTAGAACGTATGAATTCGTGTCCAATCAAGAATATAGTCGATAGCTTCACGGGTGATAGTCTTACCGCTCTCTGTGAATTTTTCCTCGATAAAATTTGCGTATGTCTCTCTGTCAATCTTATCAAGATAGACATGCCGGGTACTTTCGTAAAAAGGACTACGTGCATCTGTGAACATCTCTGCCATAATATGTTTCTTGCTGCCACAGAAAATGAATTGCACGTTTTTCAAGGGTTGGACATACGAACGGAGCAGAGCTTCCATGTTCACCCCTTCGTATTCGCGTATCTGCTGAAACTCATCAATGGCCAGCAGCACGCGCGTCTCTTGTGCTTCCAAAAAGTTGAAAATGCTCTGAATGCTGGCCTTCTTTTCTTGTTCGTTCGCAAAGGTGAAGGATAGTTTTGCCTTATGCGTGATAGTATCGTAGGTCAGCACGGGACGGATATTGCTGATACTTTTAAGCAATTTCTTCAGCACAGAACCTTTATTCAGCACATCAGCCAGCCCTTCCGTCAGTTTCTCAATGAAATCTTCAAGGTTTTGTGTAGCATAAATGTCGATATAGAAGGTCTGCAATGGCAATTTTAGGTCTTTTATCTCATCAAAAGTACGATAAATTAGCCCCGTTTTGCCGTATCTTCGAGGAGAGATTAGGCTGATATTCGAGCCATTCTGAATGTAATCACAGATTATCTGTAATTCATTTTTTCTATCACAAAACGTTGATTTTGAGAGATAAGGAATCAAAACAAAAGGGTTTTCCATAGTTGTCACAATTATAATTTTACGCTACAAAGTTACTACTTTTTTTGTGTAACGCAAAATAGGTAGTGACTTTTCTTCACCAAAACGACCAAATTCTGTGGCTCCATTGCGTTCTGTTTCATCGCCTTACTTTTTCAATTCGCAATTCGCGAATCGCGAATCACACACCATGAAGTTACAAAAAGAGACCGCTATCCATCGCGGACAGCGGCCTCCAAAACAAAAATTACTCAAATCACTCGTGCTTATGCACGGTGCGGGTCAAAGCCCACTTAGGGGCTAAAAGTCTTCATCAAAATCGTCTCCAGTTCCCCAAATGTCCCAGCTGTTATCGACGTGAGTATCGAAGGTGCTCTTCTGACCATCTCCGAAGCCAACGTCTGGATTGCTGACCGTAAGAATAGATATTGTGGGCACAGTTTTGACGATTGTTATCTGCGGCTGTATATATGTTTTTTTCATAATCGTATCCTCCTTTCTTACTTAACCAAAATCTTCTTACCATTTACGATGTTGATGCCCTTCTGCATACGGCTCAGACGACGACCTGTCATATCGAAGATGGCTTGAATATCCTCGGCACCAACCTTTTCAACTGTCTCTATACCGGTCTCGCTGTCCACGAACACAAAGGTAAAACCCTTGACACCGCTGCCAGTTCCAACTGAACCAACTGGTAGGTAAGCCTTTCCTGCAGGCAATGTGCAAGCACTATTAGAATAGAATTTATCACCCGATAGACCATAGATTTCGTTTGCTGCGAAGTATTCAGGAGCAGTGGTCCCTTTGAGTAAATTACCTGAAAGTTCAGTAGAGCTGTCGACTGACTTGATATTTACAGTTGTCGATGCAGAACCCTTCAACAGGATACCTTGACCACCCTTGATGCTGCCCGTAATTTGCGAGAAGGTGATGACACCCGTGCTGCTGTTAGCTTCTGTAACCTGCCAAGCTGTGAATCCTTTATCTTCAGCATTAGCCTTCGAGAAATCGAGAGGATACTGAGAGCAGAAAGTTGCATAGCCGCTATCATTCAACTTGGCCTTAATGAGTTCACCCTTACTTACCACCACTTCATCAAGGAAGAAACGTGAATTACTTTTGTTCTTTCCTGCAAAAGTCAACTTGGTATCAGCGGTTGCTCCCTTAATTGCAACTGCATAATTGTTAAATTCACCTTTTGTCATAGATACTGATGACTCACTGAGAGTACCACCTCCTGTTACAGATAGGATTAAGTCCGTCTGTTCTGACGAACCATCCCAAGCAGCAGCTTTGAATTCCACAATCATATTACCGGCTTGTCCAAAAGCAGGTGTAGTAGCTGATCCTTTAGTACTACTTGCGCCCAGTTTTATACATTTATTTGCACCTCCTTGAGATGTATAAGACCAACCCGTTTGGTCAGAAGTGACAGAAGCAAATGTAAGTGATCCGCTCCATTTTCCATCGTTACCACCTTCGCCATTTGTTTTATCCCAAGTCTCTGACCAAACTTTCACAGGAGCGGCTGGAGCCGTTGTTCCACCTGCAGGAGCAGTTACGGTCAGCGTGTATGTTTCGTTCGTTGCAGCTTTGTAGTCTCCGTTTGCAGGGGCACTAATTGTGATAGTAGCTGTACCTACAGCCTTCGGAGTGAAGGTGATTGTCTTAGGAGAAGTACTTATAGAAACAGTTGCTATATCGGGAACAACAGTTGCACTCATGGTGCCAGTATAACCATCAGTAAGTGAATGCCCAACAGATATCGGAGTGCCGTATGTCGTTGAGCCGCTGGTGGATGCGAGGCCTATTGAAGTATCTATGGTTGGGTCACCGCCACTAGGAATGCCTGTTACAGAATAATTGCGTAAACGAATTCCTTTCCCGGTTGGAGCATATAACTGAATTTTAAAATTAACGCTAATATCACCTAAAGAAATAGGAGAGTCTGTGCTAATATAAGAATTTGAAGTTGGAGTTGCAGTGGTTTTCTCTACAATAACTGCATTTGTGGATGCATTGAGAATCCGAATTGTCAAAGGGTGATTTGTTCCACTTCCAAAAGTTGCCACTGTATATGTAAAAGACAACGATGTGTGAGGGCCAAACGATGACGAAGTCATAGTACCATTGTCAAATTTCAAATACGAACCGCCATCAACAGTTCCAGATGTAGTCCATCCTGTTGGAACAGTATAATCACTTGTGCCAGACCCAGAAACTAAGGTCACAGGATCCGTTGCCCATGCGGAGGTTACCCCGGCTATCATGCAGCATAGCAGGAGGAGGGTTTTTAATAAAAGTTTTTTCATGTCTTTTTATTTTTAGGTTTATAATCAGTTTCTCAATTCGCGAGTCTGTACAAACCCTTAAATAAAAAGAATGTGCGCAGACCCAACATCTCCCGTCCAGGTCTTGCACAACCTATACCATCGATTGCTGAAGCCTGCGCACAAGGCGCATAGCTCCAATGATGGTATTTTAGCTCATATTTCCTTTCTGAGGTGCAAGTTCGGACGGGAATTGAGCAAATAAAATGTGTACTTCCGCCGAAGTACGCTGACAAAGATACGATTAAGCGAACGAATACGCAAATTTATTTGCAGTTTTCTGAGCGTGAGTATCTAAAAACGTCGTTTAAAGGTACGAAGAAGTGAGAACAAAACAAAATAAAAAAAGGAAAAATGTTGAAAAAGGGATAAGTGTTTACATGGACACAAAAAACCTGCACCTAGAGGATGCTCTTTGTCATCGGGCGGCGAACAAACCAGATGCTATGCAGATGATCAGGCATCAGGCTGTATTGCAAGACCTGTATTTCAGGGTGAAAAATGGGTAGTGAACGCTGACAATCCAGCAATGCTTGCCCCAACTCCGTGCGTTCCACCCACGCCTGAGCAGGATTGTTGTTGGGGATGACTAGCTTACCCAACAAAGCCTCTCTCGAGGGAATCGTCAGCGTCACATGATAGATACCAACACCTCTCCATGACGTGCCCTCTTCCTGCCATTGCCATCTCGCATACTCCGTCATAGTGCTATGTCTTATTCTGTTCCTATATCAAAACAACTAATACTATTCATTCCAAAACCCTGCTGTAAGTTGACGGATGCAGTCCTACTCCTGATTTTAGTTGTCATGGTGCAAAAGTAAACAAATTTCTGGGATTATGCAATTGTCTTGCCCTGAAAACAGTTTACTTCGAAAAGATACTAACATACTAACATCGGGAGGGCAGAATGTCGATAAATAAAGGGCTGAATAGGCGTTGCACCTTGCAGAGATACTAACATAGAAACTAACATGACACTAACATCATGTTGACATAAAACCTGCCTTCGTCAGGATGGTGCCAAAGTCGTATTTACCATTAAATTTCTTGGTATCAGGTTTTTATGTTTGTAAGACCAAAAGGTTTTAGATTTTGCAGATAATTTATAGCGAAAAACTTGCAAACGGAACAAATTTTTCGTATCTTTGCAGTAAGTTTTAAACATTAATTATTAAAGAATATGACCAATCAATTGATTTTGAACGGAGAGGCAATGAATGCCTCCCAAGAGGGACTGCTCGAAGCAGAGTCGTTCCTGAGTGAGAATTATCTTTTCCGTCGCAACGTGCTGAACGGGAAAATCGAGTTTGCAACCAAAGAGGAAGGCGAGGAGGAACCGCAGTTCCGAACGCTGACGCAGCAGGCGCTGAACAGTATCGTGCTGAGGGCCAAGCGCGAGAACATCTGCGAGGGTTCCAATCCGAAGTCGGACATCCAGGAGTACATCAACTCCGAGGAGGTTCCCACCTTCAGTCCCATCAGGGATTTCCTGGACAACCTGCCCGCTTGGAACGGACACAACCACGTGGCTGCCCTGTTCAACCGCATTCCTGGAGTCACCAGCGAACAGTTGTCGTACCTCTGCATCTGGTTCCGTTCCGCCGTTGCCCACTGGGAACAGATGGACGTGCTGCACGGCAACGAGTGCGTGCCCACCCTGATTGGTTCGCAGGGTTGTGGAAAGACGACGTTCATCCGACGTATGCTTCCCCCACACCTGCGTCCCTACTATCTGGATCACCTGAACCTTTCGAACAAGTTCGACAAGGAGATGGCGCTGACGAACAACCTGCTGGTGAACCTCGATGAGCTGGACGCCATCCGTCCCAGCCAGCATGCTGCCCTGAAGCAGACGCTGTCGAAGAGCAAGGTGAACGGGCGCCCCATCTACGGAGCCTCGCAGGAGGATCGTGCGCGCTACGCCTCGTTCGTGGCAACGACGAACAACCAGCACCCCCTGACGGATGCAACGGGCAGCCGTCGCTATATCTGCATCCGGATTCCAGACGGGCAGTATATAGATAATGTAGGGGACATCGACTACGGACAGCTCTATGCCCAGGTGATGTACGAGCTGCACGAGCAGGAGGCACCCTACTGGTTCAACAATCAGGAGGTGGCCCGCATCCAGCAGCTGAACATCGAGTTCACGCAGAAGAAGGACATTTCCGAGATGATTCCCACCTGCTTCCGCAAGCCCAAGGAAGGGGAAGCGGCAACGACGATGAACAGCCAGCAGATGCTGGAGGTGATACAGTCGAAGTACCCCAGCCTCCAGATACTCTGTAAAGTCTAATGAACTCTCACCACCACGATTTATTTCGTCATCATTAATAATAAGTTCAACAGACACACCGCTTTGTCGTTTTAAGATTAGAGGCTGTAATAGCAACTCATTCGTGAACCACGCCACAGCAATCTTTATAGACTCCTTCGCCTTAAATAGCTCCAACTGTATGGCATTCTGTATTTTAGTATCTACGTGCTTAATCATATTACTTTATCAAGAATTTCGTTCCTTATAATACATGTTTTGACATCAGAATAATATATAGTCTTATTCCGAAAATCAAATGTCACCTAATATTTTCCAATTTTTGATATAGTTCTGCTGGTGTATTGGCACTTAACATCGATGCCAACATCTCCATGTAACTATCTTGATTGGGCCCACCTATCTCTAAATCAAAAGATTCTTGATTGAAACCTTGTAATTCTTCGTTTGCTATTACATCTACCAGATAAATACCTGGTTCGATTTCATGCTTGATTAGTTTATTTGCGTTTAAGTCACAAATAAACTCTTGATCAATAAAAAGCTTACAACCTTTATCTGCTATTATTTTAAGTGTGGCCATACTAGTGAAGGTAAAGACATATATTAGGAGGTAATTTTAGCTTTTTAATTCATTGTTTCTTGACAACGATCTGTCGTCTTTTATAATTATCTCTTTGTTTTGTATTAAAGTATGTTTTTGAGTTCCATAAATCTTTCCAATATAATGGCTTGCGTGTTATTTGTTTACATTCATTCTTGGGAATAACCCTTATAGAATCTATTGACTTGTCATAGATGAAGAAATAATCAAGACTACCACCTATGTAATAATAATGATCAATGTCAGAGAGGTCATATGTCTTTTCAGAATAGATAAAAGACAATCTATCTACAAGTGCAGTATTATCTCGATAAGACAATCTTTTTTCAATTGGAAGTCCTAACGAGAAAAATAATAAACAAAAAATAAAAAACCATATAAGTACTTTTTTGTTTCTTCTATATAAATATACTATCAATAATATAAAATAAAAAATAGAAAAAAAGCCAAAACAACTTTGATATATCAAAGAAATCATCAACGAGAAGAATAGAAAGAAAGAGACTTTAATAATAATTATAAGCACTGAAGAACATGTTGATTCTCCATTAGGCAAAATACTAAGTAATAACAATAAAGGAATTAATATAATAAAAGGAACAAATACTTCTGCAAAATTAACAAAGATATCTGTCAAGGTATAAAATTCAAGAATGTTTATACCGAATAATCCATATTGCAATATTGAATGAACAATAGAGCAAACAAAAAGAAGACTTAATATCCATTCTTTATTCTTTTTGAATAACTCCCAATGTCCTTTCATATATTGAGTCTCTTGGGTAATCTCTTCAACAGTAGCCTTATTCAACAAATGTTCTCTTTCACTTTTCTTCTTTATTTTATTCATAATCTCAATATTCTAGAATTTCCTAAATACGGAATAGCGCCTATAAAACCAACGTATTCTTACTAGGCCACATGGCTTAAAATCTTCAAATGCTGTTTCCTGCGATTTAAGGTGTCTAAGAGATATGTTTTCATGTTGTCTTATTCAAATTATCAGTTATTTCCGTCTTTCATTTAAGGTTATGGCAAAGATAGAAATTAATTACGAGTTAGGAATTACGAATTACGAAAAATTTTATTTCGATTGTACAAAATGCCCCGCTGGGTGTATGAAACATTATTTAAATACGAGTTCCGAATTACGAGTTCTTGTGCAATGCAAGCTCAATTTTTCATTTTAGGAGCGCATAATTTTGCATTTTATTCGATTTTGACTATCTTTACAGCCGAATAAGTGTAAAAAGGACTTGAACACAATGCGGTATGGACCGAATACAGCAAATATATGATATTATAGCCAAAGAGGGTTTTGCCGGCATTGCATTACAGAGTATTGACAACTACGTTAAGGATATACAGAATGGGACAGAAGATTTTCCTAGATTCAATTTATCAGAGCATGCAGGACTCTGCACAGCAGGTGCGCCTCTCATTGGGGCGTCCATCGTCGCATGCTACGCGAGAGCAAGCCTTACAGCAGGTTGCGATGCTCAAGGCAGCAAAGGAGAAGGCCCTGCAAGTTGGGTAATCGACGAACGTCAGGAACAGCTCATTGAGCAATGGGCCAAGGCTGCAGATCTGTGGGTGGAGAATTCTGAGCAGCTTCTAATAGAAACATTTGGCCCCAAGATTGCCCAAGGAGCAGAGGCAAAAGTGTATTATCGTGAGGGCGACACTTCTGTGGTTAAAGAGCGAGCTTCTATCTATTCCACTACACAAAAAGCTCTTGATGCCATTGTCCTCCACAATTACCTGTTCCCAGAAACTGCCATGAAAGTGATTGGCTACACACGCGACAGCGATGGACTGCTGCGCATCGTGCTTACACAACCCTATGTAAATTGCAGACGATTAGCAACTAAGGAAGAGATTGATAATATGGTGGCTGCCAAGGGCTTTAGGGATAACTGGAACGGCCAAGGCGTTAACTATATCTCTGACCGCCTGGCCCTCGAAGATATGCACCCAGCAAATGTCTTCATTGACGAGATTACCGAAAGTCCTATATGTATTGACTGCATAGTGAAGTTCGTCAATACAAAGCATAGTACCTTAGACCTACCCTAACATATACCCCTGTATCACAGAATTCAATAATCGAAAGGCCAAGAGAGGTAGGTGTGGGGTAGATGTCAGGTAGATGTTGGAGAAACACCTAACGCGGGTTGAGGACCGATGAATAAAGGGATGTGTGGCCATCAGGGTAGATGTTAGCATCTTTTTGCAAAACAAGTGAAGTTAAGAAGTTAAGATATTAAGAATTTCATTACATTTTACTTAATTATACTATATTTTTAGAATTTGCACTAAAAATATTAACTTCTTAACTTCTTAACTTATTAACTTCGTACCCCATCTTCCCGTCTGCTGCAACAGCGTCACAACGCTAAGGGCGGAGCGTTGCAACGCTGGGCGGGTAGGGATAGTATCGCTTCGCTTGTCACACAGCTGTGTGTCAAGAGGAGGAATGTGTCGCGGGGGCCCTATGATTGACTTTGTCGATCCCATTCCGCTTGCCGCGGGGGCCCTATGATTGACTTTGTCGATCCCATTCCGCTTGCCGCGGGGGCCCTTGCAACCAGAGATGATTACTGAGGGGATTGCGCAATGCGCTACCTTTCTTTATTTAAGTATAACCCAACCTCAAACAAGTTTGGCTCGGGCCATACTTAAATAAAGAGGACACCCCTTTTCGGATGTCCCCTTCAGTAACCATCTCTGGTTGCGGAGAGACTGGGATTCGAACCCAGGGTACAGTCGCCCGTACGCCGCATTTCGAGTGCGGTCCATTCGACCACTCTGGCATCTCTCCGAATTGCGGCTGCAAAAATACGATAATAAATTAAAAATTAAAAATTAAAAAGTAAAAATTTTCACGATAACTACATTTTTTAGTATATTTGCGACCTAATATTATATATAAAGCAAGGAAAAGGCTATGAAAGGAATCGTATTGGCGGGGGGGAGTGGCACCCGACTGTATCCCATTACCAAGGGAGTGTCGAAGCAGATGCTGCCCATCTACGACAAACCTATGATATATTATCCCATCAGCGTGCTGATGACGGCAGGCATTCGCGAGATTCTGATTATCTCCACACCTTACGACCTGCCGGGTTTCCGTCGTTTGTTGGGCGATGGCAGCGACTATGGTGTACGCTTCGAGTATGCCGAGCAGCCAAGTCCCGACGGTTTGGCACAGGCCTTCATCATTGGGCGCGACTTTATCGGGGACGATGCCGCATGTCTGGTGCTGGGTGACAACATCTTCCACGGGGCAGGTTTCTCGCAACTGTTGCACCAGGCCGTAAGTACGGCAGAGGAGGAAGGTAAGGCGACCGTATTCGGCTACTGGGTGAGTGACCCCGAACGCTACGGTGTGGCCGAGTTCGACAAACAGGGCAACTGCCTCAGCATCGAGGAGAAACCCAAGGAACCCAAGTCGAACTATGCTGTGGTAGGCCTTTACTTCTATCCGAACAAAGTGGTGGATGTGGCAGCCAACATCAAGCCCTCGGCACGTGGCGAACTGGAGATAACGACGGTAAACCAGCAGTTCCTGGCAGACGGTGAGTTGAAGGTGCTCACGCTGGGTCGCGGCTTTGCGTGGCTCGACACGGGTACCCACGATTCGCTCAGCGAGGCCTCTACCTACATCGAGGTGCTGGAAAAACGTCAGGGCCTGAAGGTGGCGTGTCTGGAAGGCATTGCCTACCGCAAGGGCTGGATTAGTGAAGAAAAGATGCGCGAGTTGGCACAGCCCATGCTCAAGAATCAGTACGGGCAATACCTGCTGAAGGTGATCGATGATGTCCGCCGTTTCGGCCGCGAGGAACTGGATTAGAACGGCAAAGGGCAAACGGCAAAGGGCAAACGTTAATCTTTAGCCATTAGCCTTTCGCCTTTATGGCCAGATTACGAATACAAATCTGAAGACTCGCCGTCCAATAGGGGACAGAAACGCCGAAGGTCTCTTTTATTTTTGTTTTATCGAGAACGGAGAAAGCGGGGCGACGAACGGGGCTGGGGAATTCGCTACTGTGACATGGCAAAATTTCGCAAGATGCGTGAGGCCCAAAACTTTCAACGTTTTCAGGCGTTTCAAGTTCTGATGCTATTTGCTGGATGGTTTTAGCAAAGTCGTACCAACTGCATACCCCTTCGTTCGAGTAATGATAAATTCCCGAGGACACCACCTCGCCCTTAGCCTTTTGCCCTTTGTCTTTAGCCAGAATTACGGCAATAGCTTCGGCCAGGTCGTGGGCGTAGGTGGGAGTGCCTACCTGATCAAATACTACCTTCAATTGTGGCTTGGTAGCCGTCAGGTTCAGCATGGTCTTCACGAAGTTCTTACCATATTCGCTGTAGAGCCAAGCCGTGCGCAGGATGACATAACGACAGCCCGAACCGATAATGTTCTGTTCACCCTCTAATTTCGTTCGTCCATAGACGCCCGTGGGTGTACCTTTCTGGTCTTCGCGACAGGGCGTGTTGTATGGGTCGCCGCCAAACACGTAGTCGGTACTGATGTGCACCAGCAATCCCCCAACACGCTGCATAGCCTCTGCCAGGATGCGGGGTGCTTCGGCATTCAAACGGCGGCACAACACATCGTCTGTCTCTGCCTTATCGACATTGGTATAAGCGGCACAATTTACGATGGAATCGATGTTTTTTGCATCTACAATATGATTTACGGCCTTGGCATCCGTCATATCGAGCAGGGTGGTTTCCACATCTTCGGCTTCCACCACATCGGTGAAGATGTAGTGATCTTCGCTGTGCTGGCTAACGAGTCTTATCGACCTTCCCAGCTGTCCGTTTGCACCAGTTACTAATATGTTCATTCTTTTTGGGAGGGGCTAACGGCGAACGTTAATTTTTAGCCATTTGCCTTTCAATTATCTTCCTTTATACATATCGTCGTAGTACTTCTCATACTCGCCGCTGGTAATGCGATCCATCCATTCCTGATGGTCGAGGTACCAACGGACAGTCTTCTCGATACCTTCCTCGAATTGCAGACTGGGTTCCCAACCCAATTCACGTTGCAGCTTGCGCGAGTCGATGGCATAGCGCAAGTCATGTCCGGCACGATCGGTAACATAGGTAATGAGGTCCATATCTTCGCCTTCCTTGCGGCCCAGGATGCGGTCTACGGTGTTAATGACAACCTTGATGATGTCTATGTTCTTCCACTCGTTGAAACCGCCGATGTTGTAGGTTTCGGCAATCTTCCCCTTATGGAAAATCAGGTCGATAGCGCGGGCGTGATCCTCTACATAGAGCCAGTCGCGCACGTTCTCTCCCTTACCATATACGGGCAGGGGTTTGCGATGACGGATATTGTTGATAAACAGCGGTATCAACTTTTCGGGGAACTGATAGGGACCGTAGTTGTTCGAGCAATTGGTAACGATGGTGGGCAGACCGTAGGTATCATGGAATGCACGCACAAAGTGGTCACTTGAAGCTTTCGATGCCGAATACGGGGAATGGGGCATGTACTTCAGGTCTTCGGTGAAGAACTTCTCGCCATAAGCCGGATGAGAGTCGGCAGAAGCCTTGGTGGTGAAGGGAGCAGGAATGCCTTCGGGATGTGTCATTTCCAGGGCCCCATACACCTCGTCGGTGGAAATATGGTAGAAACGCTTACCTTCGTACTTCTCGGGCAGACTTTCCCAATACAGCTTGGCAGCCTGCAATAGGCTGAGTGTACCCATCACATTGGTACGGGCAAAGGTGAAGGGGTCCTTGATACTGCGGTCTACATGACTTTCGGCAGCCAGATGGATGATGCCGTCGACCTGCTCGTCCTGCAAAAGTTTGTAGAAAGCCTCGAAGTCGCAGATGTCCATCCTAACGAACTTGTAGTTGGGAGCCTGCTCCACGTCCTTCAGGTTTTCCAGATTTCCGGCATAGGTCAGTTTGTCCAAGCAGATAATCTTGTACTCGGGATACTTGTTCACAAAAAGTCTAACTACATGACTTCCAATAAATCCGGCACCACCGGTAATAATAATGCTTTGCATAGGCTAATTTCTAATGGTAAAAGGCTAAAGCTTTTTATCGTTGTTATTTAAATATTCTAATAATTTATATAATTGAGATGATATTCTTATTGGCATCTGACCCCGACTCATAACCTTCCGCTATATTGTTCATAATACTTACCGCAGCACGCTGTATTTGATCGCGAAAGCTCCAATCTTTATTGTCAGCCATTAAGTCGTAAATGGCGTTGACAAAAACTCTGGCATTTTGCCAAACTCTCAGCGATTCAAATTCTCTTTTATCCATTTCTTTTTTATTTCTTTCGTCCTTCTCCCTTCTCCCTTTGCCTTTTGCCCTTTGCCTTTTGCCTTTTGCCCTTAGCCTTTAGCCGTTCGCCCTTAGCCTTCTATCGGGAAGAGACCGTAGAGGTTGGCATCGATGCCGTCGGTGATGGTCTGGAAGGCCTTAGGGTCGTCGCCAAACTTGCAGGTATCGCCATCCACGATAAGCAACGGCCCTTTGTAGGTGCTAATCCATTCTTCGTATAACTCGTTGAGCCCCTGCAGGTAGTCGATTTGTATCGACTGTTCGTAGGCTCTTCCACGCTTCTGAATCTGGTACACCAAGTTCGATATGCTGCTGCGGATGTAAATCATCAGGTCGGGCAGTTTCACAAGCGACATCATCAGATTGAAGAGCTCGCTGTAGTTGGCAAAATCGCGGTCGCTCATCAGTCCCTTGTTGTGCAGGTTCGGGGCAAAGATGCAGGCATCCTCGAATATGGTGCGGTCCTGGATGATGTAGTCCTTTGATTTCGATATTTCCACTACATCGCGGAAACGCTTGTTGAGGAAATAGATTTGCAGGTTGAACGACCATCGTGCCATGTCGGCGTAGTAGTCCTCGAGGTATGGGTTATTGTCGACGGGCTCGAACTGGGGTGTCCAGCCGTAGCGCTTGGCTAGCATTTTGGTCAGTGTGGTCTTTCCACAACCGATATTTCCGGCAATCGCGATATGCATGATATAGATTTACTATTTAACGATTTACTATTTACTATTTTTGTCTAACGTTTGCCTTTTGTCTTTAGCCCTCTATGGGGAAGAGTCCGAAGAGCAGGCTGTCTATTTGTTGGATTATTTGTTTCAGGTCTTCTTTGCGGTGCAGGTAGTCGAGGGTGTTGACATCGATGGTGAGAACCCGACCTGGGTATTTCTGGTAAATGAACTCTTCGTAGAGCTCGTTCAACCCCTGCAGATACTCGATTTGGATGGTCTGTTCGTAGTCGCGGCCACGTTTTTGGATATTCTCTACCAAGTGGGAAATATCAGCACGCAGATAAATCATCAGGTCCGGAATGCGCAACTGGGTAAGCATCTGCTCGAATAGCTCCATATAGGTCTCGTAGTCGCGGTCGCTGAGTTGCCCCATCTTGCGATTGTTGGCTGTAAAAACATACACTCCTTCATAGATGCTGCGATCCTGAATGATAGTCTTGGGGCTCTTATCGATATCGAGGCAGTCCTTGAAACGTTCCTTCAAGAAGTAAACTTCCAGGTTGAAAGCCCATCGCTGGATGTCGCTGTAATAGTCCTCGAGATAGGGATTATGCGCCACAGCTTCGAAACGTGGCTCCCAGTCGTAGTGCTTGGCCAACAAGTTCGTGAGTGTGGTCTTTCCGCTTCCGATGTTTCCTGCAATTACGATGTGCATGGCTCCTCTTTCTCGATTTATGGGTCAAAGATACGAAAAAATTGGATTAATTCGTAATTTATTCGTACTTTTGTGAAAGATAAAACAAAGAACGAATGAAGATAGGCGTAATCGTAGCCATGTCGGTCGAGTTCCGACAGTTGGTTAAGCTGATGGAAGAGTCTCGTAAAGAGACTGCGGGAGGACTGGAGTTCACCGTGGGACGGATTGGCGGGAACGAAGTGGTATTGCTGCAATGTGGCATCGGAAAGGTGAATGCAGCTATGGGCGTAACCCTGATGATTGAGCATTACAGACCGCAGTGCGTGGTGTCGACAGGTTGTGCCGGCGGTATTGATGAGCGTTTAGCGGTGATGGATGCGGTGGTAAGCCGTCAGCTAGCCTACCACGATGTGGACTGTGGTGTGGGACTCGGTTGCACTCCAGGCCAGGTGCAGGGCTTGCCGGAACGTTTTGAGGGTGACAGCCACCTGTTGGAGTCAGCATTGTCCGTAGAGGGTGAGACAAAGATTCATGCAGGGCTCATTCTGACGGGCGACCAGTTCATCACACGTCGCGAAACGTTGGATGGCATCAAGCGTCAGTTCTCCGACGGGTTGGCTGTGGACATGGAGAGTGCAGCCATTGCCCAGGTTTGCTATCTACAAAAAGTACCCTTCATCTCCTTCCGTGTCATCAGTGACACACCCGGAGCCGAAGGGCATCAACAGCAATATGAAGATTTCTGGGGCGCAATGGCCGACCGTTCGTTCGGCATCACGCGCGATTTCCTGACTAAGGTTTCCAGATAAGACGTACGAGGCGGATTTCCTCAGGACGATAAACACCGTAGAATTCGTCGAAGGCCTTTTCCAAATTGCCATCTACTTCGTCGAAGTAGTCGAGCAGTTCTTCTTGACACTCCTTTTCCATAACTTCATCGACGAAATAGGTGATGTCGAACTTTGTGCCACGTTCTACTAAGTGGTCCAAGCTGTCAAGAACTTCATCGAATCCCAATTGCATTTGCTCGGCATAGTCGTCGAGGGGAATTTTGCGGTCTATGGCCTGAATCAGGTGAATCATCTGTTGCGAACGCGCCGTAGAGGAGGGCATAGCGATGGTGGTGTCGTCTTCTTCCTCGTCCTTGTCGCTGAGTGCACTCTCCACCAGGCTGTCCAACAAAGCGTTGTCGTTTTCCCCAGGTTCTACATCGTCGTTCTCTTCCTTTAATAGGAAACTGGTGGGATTTTTACGGAAGCGTTCGCCTTTGGCAGTAATATGGAACCCATCGTCCGAGAATTTCAGCATCTTTTCGTCAAGGGCCTGGTCGATGACGAGGTTGTAGTGTGCATCCTCGCGTTTATCGCCACAGCCAAACGACTCCAAAGTATCGAGCCCCTTCTCTGTTATGGCCTTGCTTTCGTTGCCCCTTACGTAGTCTATAAGGCACTGTCTGTCAAGATGTTGTTTCTTTAGTTCGTGCAGGGTATCAAGTATGGTTTTTAATGATTCTTTTGCGTCCATTTAATGTGTGTTATTTGAATTCCGGGGCGAAGTTAATACAAAGTATGGCATATAACCAAATATTTCGCTAATATTTTTTCAATCATTCAGGAAAATTTTTGTATCTTTGTCCGCGATTTTCGCACGCGTATATATAAAGAGCATAAGTTTATGGAAAAAAAGAGAATAGGCAAGGCCTTGGTAAGTGTCTACCACAAGGATGGTTTGGACGAAATCTTGCGTACGTTGCATGCCCAGGGCGTGGAACTGTTGAGTACCGGTGGTACACAGTCTTTCATTGAAAGTCTGGGCATTCCCTGTCAGAAAGTTGAGGATGTAACAGGTTATCCCAGCATCCTTGGTGGCCGAGTAAAAACCTTGCACCCGAAGGTGTTCGGTGGCATCTTGGGCCGTCGTGCCTTGGTGGGCGACCAGCAGGAGATGCAGAAGTACGAAATTCCCGAAATAGACCTGGTGATAGTAGACCTTTATCCCTTTGAGGATACCGTGAAAAGCGGTGCCAGTGAGGCTGACATTATCGAAAAAATAGATATCGGTGGCATCTCCCTTATCCGTGCCGCTGCTAAGAACTTCCAGGACGTTGTGATTGTACCCTCAAAGGCTCAGTATGGCCGCCTGGCAGAAATTCTGAGTGAGCAGGGTGCTGAGACGACCTTGGAGCAGCGCCGTTGGTTCGCCACGCAGGCTTTTGCTGTGAGCAGCCACTATGACACTGCCATTCACAGCTGGTTTGAGAAATAAATGGCGAACGGCAAACGGCAAAAGTCGTTAGCCTTTAGCCCTTAGCCTTTAGCCCAAATAAATAGATAAATGATATGAAGTGGTTTTCATTGAGTAAAGAAATAGCCATGGACCTGGGAACGGCCAACACCATCATCATCTCGAATGGGAAGATTGTGGTGGACCAGCCCAGTGTAGTGGCTCTTGACCGCAGAACCGACCGTATGATAGCTGTCGGTGAGCGTGCCAAGGAAATGCACGAAAAGACGAACTCCGACATTCGCACCGTGCGCCCCCTGCGCAATGGCGTGATTGCGGATTTTGATGCCTGCGAGAAGATGATTCGCGGACTCATAAGCATGGTACATACAGGACACAGCCTCTTTAGCCCATCATTGAAAATGGTAATCGGTGTGCCCAGTGGCAGTACCGAAGTGGAATTGCGTGCCGTACGTGATAGTGCCGAACATGCCGGAGGTCGCGAAGTATACCTCATTTACGAGCCCATGGCAGCTGCTATCGGTATCGGTTTGGATGTGTTGGCACCTCAGGGAAACATGGTGGTGGACATTGGTGGCGGTAGCACAGAGATTGCCGTTATCTCGCTGGGTGGTATTGTGGTAAACATGAGTCAACGTGTGGCCGGTGACGACCTTACTGCCGATATTCAGGACTACATGAGCCGTCAGCATAACCTCCGTGTATCGGAACGTATGGCAGAGCGCATCAAGATTAATGTGGGTGCCGCATTAGCTGATCTGGGTGAAAATGCTCCCGAAGACTATGTGGTATATGGACCGAACCGTATTACAGCCCTGCCTATGGAGGTGCCCGTTTGCTATCAGGAGATTGCTCACTGTCTGGAAAAGACGATAGCAAAGATTGAGGCTGCCGTGCTGAACGCGCTCGAGGCAACACCTCCCGAATTGTATGCCGACATCGTCCACAACGGTATTTGGCTTACCGGCGGTGGTGCACAGTTGCGCGGACTTGACAAGCGACTGACTGACAAAATTAACATCCCCTTCCATGTTGCCGAAGACCCCTTGCACAGTGTAGCTAAGGGTACGGGCGTAGCACTCAAGAATATTCACGCATTCTCATTCTTGATGTCGAAGTAAGTGAACACCCTGTTAGACAGAATAAGGACGTGGGGGCACTGGATTGTCTTTCTCCTGTTAGAGATGACGAGCCTAGTGCTCCTGCTTCGTTTTAATGCCTATCAGGGGAGTGTTTGGTTTACGCAAGCCAATGCTGTTGTAGGGCGAGTATTGGAACAACAGAACCGCATTATCGCCTATACCCAGCTTAGGGAGGTGAACCGAGAGTTGACAGAAACTAACATCGACCTGCAGAACGAGGTTGACGTGTTGCGTCATCGCTTGCAAATACTCGAACACGATTCCAGTCAGACCGAGCGGGAACTGTCGGCACGATTAGCTGGTATACGGCGCATCCCTGCCCAAGTCATCAACAACAGTATTCGCGACAGGGACAACTACATCACCATCAACCGCGGTTCAGCCGATGGCGTGCGGACGGAGATGGGAGTAGTATGTGGTACGGGCATCGTTGGCATCGTTTGCGAAACGGGTCGGCATTTTTCCATCGTGCTGCCTGTGCTGAACTCGAACAGCAGTGTCAGCTGCAGGCTGAAACGTACGGAGTACTTCGGTTATCTGAAATGGGAGGGCGGAAATCCGCTACGTGCCTTCATCGACGATATTCCACGCCATGCCAAAGTGCAGAAAGGCGAGATGGTGGAGACGAGCGGATATAGCAGTGTCTTTCCAGCAGGTATTTTTGTAGGACGTGTGAAGCGGGTACTGAACTCCGAGGACGGTCTGTCCTATAAGTTGGAAATTGGTTTGAGTACCGATTTTGCCCGTCTGCGGGAGGTGAGTGTGATTGATTGGGCAAGTGAAAATAATTCAGCGGAAGAATGATACTGGTTTTACTGAAACGGTTGTTGCAGATGCTGGTCCTGGTGGTTGTTCAGGTGATGGTATGTAACCGCATTCACCTCATGGGCTATGCCACTCCCATGCTGTACGTATTATTCCTGGTATATTTCCCCCTGAATAGTAATCGCATCGGGAATATGGTTTGGGCATTTTTGCTGGGACTGATTATCGATGCTTTCTCGAATACGCCTGGCGAGGCCACGGGAGCACTTACGCTAACGGCCTTTGTCCAGTGGCCGCTGTTACAAGCTTCGGCTCCGAAGGAATGCCTCGAGGATATGGTTCCCTCTTACAAGACCATGGGCCGATGGAATCATATCCGTTATGTATTTGTGTTGGTGTTGGTGCACCACACGGCTTTTTATGTGTTGGAGAGTTTCTCCTTCTTCCACTTCACCGAACTGTTGATTACCTATGGGTCGAGCCTTTTGCTCACCTTCGTCATGATTTTGATTCTGGAGACATTGCGCCATGGAAAATAACCTCATGTACAGCAATCGCAAGTACGTGTTGGGGTTTATAGCCACCGGCATCGTCTTGGTCTATCTGGTGCGCCTTTTTACGCTTCAGCTCATGAGCGATGACTTTAAGCGAAATGCCGACTCAAATGCTTTCCTCAAGCGCATCCAGTACCCTGCACGTGGTGCCATGCGGGACCGTACAGGTAAGCTGTTGGTTTATAACCAACCCGCCTACGATATTATGGTAGTGATGTCGGAGATGAATGATGTAGATACATTGGACCTGTGCGAAAGCCTGGGTATTACCCGCGAAATCTTCGATCAGCGCATGGAGGAAATCAAGGACCGCAACCGTAATCCCGGTTACAGCAGTTACACCCAACAGCTGTTTATGAACCAATTGTCGGCCGAGGAATTTTCGACGTTCCAGGAGAAACTGTTCCGCTTCCCCGGGTTCTATATTCAAAAGCGTAGCATCCGGCAATATGCTTATCCCAATGCTGCCCATATTCTGGGTGATGTAGGTGAGGTAAGTCCGGCCGACATTGAGGCTGATGATTATTACCAGAGTGGTGACTATATAGGTAAACTGGGCGTGGAGCGCAGTTACGAGAAACAGTTGCGTGGCGAAAAGGGTGTGGAGATTTTATTGCGTGATGCTCGAGGACGCATTAAAGGAAATTACCAGAATGGAAAGTTCGACCGTGCCCCCATTCCAGGTAAGAACCTGACGCTGAGCATTGATTTGGAATTGCAGCAGTTGGGCGAGCGCCTGATGCAAGGTAAGTTGGGTAGCATCGTGGCTATCGAACCTTCCACGGGTGAGGTGCTCTGTATGGTTTCGTCGCCCACCTACGACCCGCGTATCATGGTGGGCCGACAGCGTGGTAAGAACAACCGCATTCTGACTAACGACCCCATGAAGCCACTGCTGAATCGTGCCATCATGGGAACATATCCCCCAGGTTCCACCTTCAAGACTAGCCAGGCACTGACTTTCCTTGAGGAAGGTATCATTACCCCCCAGACCTCGTATCCGTGTAGCGGAGGTTTCCGTTTCGGACGATTGAAAGTGGGTTGTCATGGTCATGCTTCGCCCATCCCTCTTATTCCCACCATTGCCACTTCGTGTAATGGCTATTTCTGCTGGGGACTCTACTATATGCTGGGCAATCGTAAGAAGTATGCTACCGTGCAGGAGGCTATGACGACGTGGAAGGACTATATGGTAAGTATGGGATTCGGCTATCCGCTGGGTATTGACCTGCCGGGCGAGAAACGTGGACTGATCCCCAATGCTGACTTCTACGATAAACATCTGGGAAAGTCGTGGAGTGCGCTGAGTATTATCTCTATCGCCATAGGGCAGGGCGAGGTAACCCTGACACCGCTGCAGATTGCCAACTTGGGGGCCACCATTGCCAATCGCGGATACTACATTACGCCGCATGTGGTGAAGGAGGTGCAGGGCGAGGAGATAGATACCTTGTACAAGACCCGTCACTACACCAAAGTGTCGCGCCAGAACTACGAGACTGTAGTTGCAGGCATGCGGCAGGCTGTAGTCGGAGGTACGTGCCGTTCGGCTAACAACGAGTGGTACGAGGTGTGTGGAAAGACGGGAACGGCACAGAATCGTGGACACGACCATTCTGTATTCATGGGCTTTGCTCCGAGGGAGAATCCCCAAATTGCCGTTGCTGTATACGTCGAGAATGGTGGTTGGGGTGCTACCTATGGTGTTCCCTTCGGTGCCCTGATAATGGAAAAGTTCATTAATGGAAAGCTCTCAGAAGCAAGTGAAGCGAAGGCCGAGGCCTTTGCCAATAGAACCATAAATTATGGCAACAGCGAACGATAAGCAACGTAGCATATTGGCCTCCCTGGACTGGTTGACCATCGTCATCTATATCGCCCTGCTGGGGTTGGGATGGATGAGTGTGTGTGGTGCAACCTACGACTTCGGACAGGCTGGCAATTTCTTCGACTTGGATACACGTAGCGGCATGCAGATTATGTGGATTGGCACATCTTTCGTGTTGGCTGCTTTGTTGCTGAGCATCGATGAACGTTTTTACGATGTTTTTGCCTACGTGCTGTATGCCGGTTTCATGCTCTTGTTGTTGGCTACGCCTTTCCTAGCGCACGATATCAAGGGCTCTATGTCGTGGATTAAGATTGGCAAATTCAGTCTGCAGCCAGCCGAGTTTGCCAAGTTTGCCACCGCACTTTGTGTGGCTAAGTATATGGGGCGAAACGATTACAGCATTGCCAAATGGTGGAAATTCCTGTTGACTTGCTTCCTCATAATGCTTCCCATGGGGCTCATTATCATGCAGAAAGAAACGGGAAGTGCCTTGGTTTACATGGCCTTTTTCCTAATGCTTTATCGCGAAGGAATGCCGGGTTCAGTACTTTTTGCAGGTGTGTCGGCAGTGGTGTATTTTGTGGTGGGAGTGCGTTTCAGCGAGGATCCGTTGTGGCATCTTCATATCATAAGTTTGGGACAGTTCCTTGTGCTCTTGCTGACGATGCTCTTTACAATTGGATTGATGCGGGTATATACCGACCGATGGGCACCGATACTGAGGGTCGCTGGTTATGGTCTCGGACTGACTTTGGCTGCATTGTTGTTCAGCAAGTTTGTGATTCCCTTCGATATAACCTGGGTGCAGTTGGCCTTGTGTCTCGGCATGATTGCCTACCTCTTTATGTTGGCTGTAAAGCATCATAGTTCCCGATATACTCTCATTGCCATATTTGCCATCGGTTCGCTGATGCTTCACTATTCGGCTGACTTTGCGCTGAATCACGTGTTGCAACCCCACCAGCAGACACGTATCCGCGTGCTTTTGGGTACCGAGGATGACCCTCGTGGCGTTGGTTATAACGTCATTCAGGCCAAGATTGCCATTGGTTCGGGAGGCTTGCGTGGAAAGGGTTTTCTGAACGGTACGCAAACGAAACTGAAATACGTCCCTGAGCAAGAAACGGATTTCATTTTCTGTACCGTTGGCGAGGAGGAAGGTTTCCTGGGTTGTGCTGTGGTCTTATTGTTGTTTTTGGCTTTGATACTGCGACTGATACAGTTGGCTGAACGACAACCATATGCTTCGGGACGTATCTATGGCTATTGTGTGATGAGTATTTTCTTATTCCACGTCTTCATCAACGTGGGTATGGTGTTGGGATTGACCCCGGTTATCGGAATTCCGTTGCCCTTCTTCAGTTACGGCGGTTCGTCGTTGTGGGGATTTACCCTACTGCTGTTTATTTTCCTGCGTATGGATGCGGCCCGTAACCACTTCGTCCATAGTTAACGCTTTATTTTTTTACTTCAAGTTTTACCCCGATATCTTTTATTCCGGGCAGCACTTCGCGTATCATGATGTGGCGCAGGCAAACTTGACCTTTTTGGCCTTTTTGCATATGCAAGGTAGTCAGGAGGGTATCTGCCTGTACCAGGCTCAAACCTTTGCCTGTGGGGCGCCCATCCTTATCGGTGGTTCGGAAATATAAGGTATCGAGATAACTAGCCGTAGGGTGGTGCAGGGAGGTCTCGGCTACAATCCATAGTCCCTGATATGGGAAGAGTTCGTTGTAGCGCAGTCCGAGACTTATATGGTAGTCGCCATCTTCGGGGATGGTGGGCAGTTCATATTGGATGGTGTCTGTACGGCTCCAACCATTGTCGTCCACGGGTTCATAGTGGTGATAGATGGTGCTTTGTGTACAAGCAGCTATCATCACTATCATGCTAAGCAACAAAGTCTTAGTTCTCACCCTTCTCGTTTTTATGTTCTCTCTTTTCGCCTCTTCCGTCCTTGTGCTTTTTCTTCTTTTTCTTTTTGTCGAAACGGTGCAGGTCGTCCTGGGCTGCCAGGTCTACTGGACGTACGGGCAGTTTCTTTCCACCTTCCTCCAGACTGTCGGGTTTCTCGCCTCGACGATTCATTTCAATGATGTCCAAAGCTCGCTGGGCGGGGATGGTAGTCAGGTTGGCAGCCATGCGTTTGTCGCTGCTGTAGGTAACCATATTCGAAAGGATGTCGGCCTTGAAGAAAAAGAACTCGCCATCCATGGTTTCTAACGTAATCTCGCGGCTGGGCAGTCGGCGTCCGGCTTCGATGTACTGGTCGACCTCATAGTTCATGCAGCACTTCAGCTTGGCACACTGTCCTGCCAGTTTCTGGGGGTTGAGGCTCACATCCTGGAAACGAGCAGCTGCGGTTCCTACGCTTTGGAACGAACGAATCCATGTGGCACAGCACAGTTCGCGTCCACAGGGCCCAAAGCCTCCGATGCGTCCAGCTTCCTGACGTACGCCAATCTGTTTCATTTCGATGCGCACATGGAATAGTTCGGCCAGCACCTTGATGAGTTCGCGGAAGTCGACACGCCCTTCGGCAATGTAGTAGAAAATGGCCTTGTTGCCGTCGCCTTGGTATTCCACATCACCAATTTTCATTTCCAGCCCTAGGTCTTTGGCGGCCTGTCGGCTGCGTATCATGGTGCTGTGTTCGCGTGCTTTGGCTTCTTCGTATTTCTCCATGTCGGTGGGTCGGGCAATACGGTATATGCGCTTGATTTCCTCACCGGGTTTCATGTAGGCTTTCTTCATTTGCAGGGCTACCAGACGACCTGTCATGGTCACGATACCGATGTCGTGTCCGGGTGAGGCCTCTACGGCTACGATGTCACCTTTCTGGATAGCCAGGTGGTTGTCGTTGCGGTAATATCCCTTGCGTGTATTTTTGAACTGCACCTCTACCAGATCGGATGCGTCCTGGTTATCGGGCAGGTCGGCCAGGTAGTCGTGAACGTTCAGCTGGCATTGGTCGTGTCCGCAGCCACGTGCTGTCAGTCCTCGGTCGTTGTTTCCACAGATATATCTCATTGTTTCAGTAATATAGTTATTTTCAGCGCCAGGTCGAAGAAGACCATCTTGGCATTTACATTCTGTTCGATTTCGTTTTGACAGGCCGTCAGCTCGTCCATGATGGGGATGACGTTGCGTTCGTTGATGAACCGTGCGAAGTTCTTGGCGAAGTTCCGTTCCTCTTCGGTCATGTAGTTGAGCTGCTGGTTTTGGAAGTTGTATATGAAGTTCTCGCGCACCAACCGCTGGCAGTAGTCGAGCATGTGTTTCTGGCGTTCGCGTCCCAGTGAACCTACTTGTTCCGACCATTGCCGCATCTCCTTGGCCTTGCGCATATAGCAGAGTCGCATCAATTCGATGAACATCTCGAAATATTCTTTCCGTTCATTGTCTTCCTCGGTTAGCTTTACGGCCTGTGTGTAGTTGCCCTGTGCAATGTGTGCAAGGTCGTGTGCCTTGGTTTGCTCTATGCCATATTCGCGAATTAGCGCTTCGGCAATGACGTCTTCGCCGAGGGCCGGTACCATAATGCGTTGGGTGCGGCTGACGATGGTGCCCAGTACTTGGTCGGGTTCTTGGCTTACCAGGATGAAGTGTGTTTTCTGGGGAGGTTCCTCGATGAGTTTCAGCAGTTTGTTGGCTGTGGCGGCAGGCATCTTTTCGGGCAGCCAGATAACTACCACGCGATAGCTGCCCTGACTGGCTTTCAGCGAAAGTTTGTGTTGCAGGGCATCGCTCTCGCCTACATAGAACTGCAGTTGCTGGTTCTCACCCTTGAGGTCGGCCAGCCAGTCGTTGGCAGTGAAATAGGGGGTATAGTTCAGTTGTTCGCGCCACTCCGCCATGCGGTCGTCCGATACGGGTGCATCGGTGGCTTTCGTCTTGATTAGGGGGAAGGAGAAATGCAGGTCGGGATGCTGCCAGCCTTCTGTCATGTGGCAGGCGTGGCAGTGGCCGCAGGGCTGTCCCTCTTGGGGTTGCTCGCACAGCAGGTAGCGTGCCAGATGCAGGGCGATGGCCAGTTTCCCGCTGCCTGCAGGTCCGCAGAGCATCAGGGCATGGGGCAGTCGCCCCTGGTCCACCATCTCTGTCAGTTGCCTCAGGGTCTCTTCTTGACCCAGAACCCCTCTCCCGACCTCCCCCGAGGGGGAGGAGAGATATGTCTGGCTGCCTGTATGCTTATTATCGTTCATCTATACCTTTATGTCTGTATCTACTCCCTCCCCTCGGGGAGGGTTTGGGGTAGGGGTCTTTTAGTATATTTTATTTGCGATTTCACGTATGCTTTCTACGGCACTTACGGTGTAGAAGTGCAGGTTGGGCGCACCCTGTTGCAGCAGTTCCTTGCATTGTGCTACGGCCCATTCTATGCCCACTTGCCGCACCTCCTCGTCGCTGCTGCACTTTTGCGCCTCGTGACAGAGGGCTTCGGGCAGGTCACAATGGAAGGTCTTTGGGATTAGGTTCAATTGATCCATACGTGTCAACGGTTTGATGCCTGGCACGATAGGGATGTTGATGCCCAGTTCGCGTGCTTTCCTGACGAAGTCGAAGTACCGTTTGTTGTCGTAGAACAGCTGGGTTACGGCATATTCTGCTCCCATGGCTGCCTTTTGTCTCAGCACCTCCATATCGGATTCCATATTGGGGGCTTCCTCGTGCTTCTCAGGATAGCAGGCCACACCGAAGTGGAACTTGGGTCCTGGGTGCTTGATGGGTGTGCCGTCGTAGAACTTTCCTTCGTTGAAATGGTTGATTTGCTCAATCAGCTCTGTGGCGTGTGCAGGACCGTCGCCTGTGGGTTCGAACATCCTTTCGTCGCGAGCCTTATCGCCCCTGAGAACCAACAGGTCGCTGATGTCCAGAAACTGCAGGTCGATGAGGGTGTATTCCAGGTCTTCGCGCGTGTTTCCGCTGCATACCAGATGGGGCACCACGGGGATGTTGTAGTGGCGCTGTATGGCTGCGGCAACGGCAATGCTGCCTGGACGGCGGCGTATGCGCTGGCGCTGCATCAGTCCGCCCTCCACCTCGTGGTAGATATATTCGCTGCGGTGGGCCGTGATGTTGATGTATCGCGGCTGGAATTCGCGCAGGCGGTCGATGGTGCGGAACAGTCCCTCTGTGCCGTTGCCCTTCAGCGGGGGCAGCACTTCGAAGGAGAAGGGCACACTGGTTTTATCTTGAATCAGTTCAATAACTTTCATCTTTCGTTAATTTTGGGCGTAAAGATACAAATAATCTTGCGCATGGCAAAAAATATCGCTACCGAATTAGCGTCCCATCCCTACCCGCGGAGCGATAGTATCGCTAGGCGCTTAGCGTTGCAACGCTCCGTCGGTAGGGATAGTATCGCTCCTTTACGCGCGTGCGTACTCGTGTTCCTTAATTATATGGTGTTGATAGGATAGCATAAAGACCCTCGTTTTTGAACTATTCTATCATTTTCGCGAATCTTTTCTTGCGCGTTACACAAACTTTCGCTATATTTGTGGCGTATTGTGTGAAAATGCAACGAAAACAAACTTAAAAACCAATCTTAATTAATTAACTTTATTAACTAACCAAAAACACAAACATCATGAAAAGGTTTTTACTTTCATTTGTCAGCTTGCTGATGATGTTGTGCGGAACTGCGTTTGGCGGTACCATCACCTTTGGTGATTTGGAACTAACAAACGGTACGCAGTACACTGACCCATTCGATGGAGGAGACTTCACTGTTACATTTGGAGGATCAGCCAACGATGGCAAGTACTACACAACAGGCGCAGGCATTCGAGTCTATGGAGGTGGCACAATGACAATTGCAGCCAAAACCGGAAAGCTTGCATCTTTGACAATTACCTATGATGGTAGCTACAAACCAGATGCAGCTGAAGTTGTAAGTGTAGGTACTTACGATCCAGCAACAGGCGTATGGACTGGCAGTGATGAATCTGTCGTCTTCACTCGTCCTAGTGGTTCTGGGCATTGGCGTGTGAAGTCAATTGCAGCGACTCTTGAAGGCGCCGTTACAGTTGCTACACCCGTCATCACACCTAATGGTGGCACGTTCTTTACCCAGACGCAGGCCACTATCACTTGCGAGACTGAGGGAGCTCAGATTTTCTACACAATGAATGGAGAAGATCCAAACTCGACCAACTCACCAATGTATGGTCGTCCTCTC
This sequence comes from Bacteroidaceae bacterium, assembly GCA_017617235.1. Lineage (GTDB taxonomy): Bacteria > Bacteroidota > Bacteroidia > Bacteroidales > Bacteroidaceae > Physcousia. The sequence goes on from JAFZWQ010000011.1 coordinate 57,550, forward strand.
CCCATCTCTGAGACTTTGACCTTGAAGGCTATCGCCGTAAAGGGCGAAGTTAAGAGCGCTGTTGCATCAGCTACTTTCACTAAGATTGAGAGCTATGCAACTCTTGCTGCGCTGAACGCTTTGGAGAACAACACCCCGTTCAATTTCACTGGCGAGGCATTTGTTGTTGCCAAACCCACTGCCAAGTATGTTTATATCCACGACAACTCTGGCAACTCTCTGATTTATGACGCTAGCGGTGAGAAGACTGCCGCCGCCGAGGTTGGCAAATACATTACTGCCAACTGGACAGGCAAGGTAAGCATCTACAACAAGTTGTTCGAACTTGTTCCCGACCAGGCTATCGCAGTGAATGCTGACCCCGCTCAGCCTGTTTTCTATCCCGAGACACCTTTCTCTGAAGAAGCCGTAAACAGCGTTATCACGCTGAAGAAGGTTGATTCATACTCTGTTAGTGGAAAGAACATCACCATTCATGTTCAAGGAGATGACAAAAACATAGATGAGGCTTACGGCACTAAAGGCTACAACCAGTTCGGAATAACCATTGCCGCCGCTGAAGGAGGCAAGCTCTACGATATCATTGGAGCTGTTGGCAAGTATAACGACCAGTTGCAGTTCTGGCCCATCGAGATTAAGGAACATGCAGAAGATGTTCCCGAACCCGATCCCGACTTCTATGTTGTTGGTAGCATGAGCGACTGGAAGATTGCCGAGGCCAACAAGATGACGATGCAGGAAATCGTTGAGAACGAACAGCACATCAAGGAGTTCACTCTCGACATGACTCTTGCTGCTGGTGCAGAGTTTAAGGTTGCTTCCAGCACCGACGGCTCTACCGTCAAGTCATGGTTCCCCGCAGAAGGCGATAACTATGCTATTACCGAGGCTGGTGACTACACCATCTACTGCCGTCCTAACCTCGACGGTGGCGAAGGCTGGTACGCAAAGTGCCTCAAGGCCGTCAAGAAAGGTTCTTCCGATGGATTGCTGAAAAACATGGACTTCTCCTCTGTAGAGGGTTGGACTGCTGTAGTATCCGGTGAATACCGTGACTATGGTAATGGCCTGATAGGTACGTATAAGGTTTATGGCGATAATGCTGCTACAGTAGACGAGACCCATCTGGCTACCGAGTACTGCTTCGGCTTCGAGTGCCGCTGGAATACCAACTTTGCTTCCTATACTCAGGAGACTGCCGAGTTGGCCCCTGGCTTCTACAAGTTGCAGTATGACGTTGAAAACGTTAATGGCAAAACTACCGCTGCCTCTTACGAGAACCGCTTCACGGTTACCGTAGGTGATAAGGTTTACACGGATGAGAGCATCGAGTGGATGAGAGGCAAGAGCGCCTGGACCACTCACAGCATTGTATTCGAGGTTACCGAGGCTGGTAAGGCTACTGTTAGCTTGGGTTATGGCACTGGTTCCAACAACTTTGGTTCTGCCAATACCCCCATTCTCTATGTCAGCCACCTGTCTCTCGAAGCTACAGAGGCTCCCGATCCTACTCCCGATCCTGATGCTGCTTATGATGCTGCTATTGCTGCTATTGGTGAGGGTGGTACCTACTTCATCTCGACCGACGTCAACGGCACGAAGTACTACATCACTGCCGGCGGTAAGCTGACGAGTGTCCGCGCCGAGGGTGCCATC
>JAFZWQ010000012.1 GCA_017617235.1 Bacteroidaceae bacterium
AAGGATTCTCCCAAAGTATTGCTGAATGTATTGTATGATACGATATAATACATTATCCACAATATCCAAAGGCCAGGGGATAAAGGTAAGAAATAAAAGGGAGATATCAAAAATGCTACAATTTGAAAAAGAAAGACGATAGCATGGGCATCTATCACAAATGCACCAAGTCGTTGAAAATTATTTGCTTTTCTCATATTTTGTATACAAGACTTCTCTGTTTGTAAGAAAAGAGCGGACAAAGCCGTTTTAATGTCTATTGGTCTGTCCGCTCAATCTAATCCTAATTAAAGGTTATTCATTTATGGCAACTGCGGGAGACTATGGGCGAATGTGCCGCCTCCGTAGCGTCCAGCCTTCGAGGTATTTACATTTTGTTCATGGCCTGGGCGAGGTCGGCGATGATGTCGTCGACGTTCTCGATGCCCACGGACAGACGGACGAGGTCGGGGGCGACGCCTGCCTCGCGCAGTTGTTCATCGCTGAGTTGGCGGTGGGTGTGACTGGCGGGGTGGAGGACGCAGGTGCGTGCATCGGCCACGTGGGTTACGATGCTGATGAAGTCGAGGTTGTCCATGAACTTGATGGCTTCCTCACGACTTCCCTTCAGGCCAAAGGCGATGACGCCGCAGGTGCCGTTGGGCATGTATTTCTGGGCCAGTTTGTAGTATTTGTTGCTGGGCAGGCCGGCGTAGTTCACCCAACCTACCTTGGGGTTCTTCTCCAGCCACTCGGCCACCTTCTGGGCGTTCTCGCAGTGACGAGCCATGCGTAGGTGCAGGGTTTCGAGGCCGAGGTTCAGCAGGAAGGCATTCTGCGGGCCGGGGATAGAGCCGAGGTCGCGCATGAGTTGGGCCACCAGCTTGGTGGTGTAGGCTCCTTTTCCGAAGGCTTTCGTATAGGTCAGGCCGTGATAGCTCTCATCGGGCTCGCACAGGCAGGGATACTTGTCGGCATGGGCTGTCCAGTCGAAGTTGCCGCTGTCGACGACGGCTCCGCCCACCTGTGTGGCGTGTCCGTCCATGTATTTCGTTGTGGAGTGTGTGACGATGTCGCAGCCCCATTCGAAGGGACGGCAGTTGATGGGTGTGGCGAAGGTGTTATCGACGATGAGGGGAACACCGTGACGGTGGGCCATCTGGGCGAATCGCTCGATGTCGAACACGTTGCCGCCTGGGTTCGAGATAGTCTCGCCGAAGAAGCACTTCGTGTTGGGTCGGAACTCCCGCTCTATGCGCTCGTCGTCCCAGTCGGGGTCGATGAAGGTGCACTCGATGCCCAGCTTCTTCATAGTCACGCCGAAGAGGTTGTACGTGCCGCCGTAGATGTTCGAGGAGGTGATGAAATGGTCGCCCGACTGGCAGATATTGAATACGGCATAGAAGTTGGCAGCCTGTCCCGATGAGGTCAGGACGCAGCCTACGCCGCCTTCCAATGCGTTGATTTTCTTGGCCACAGCATCCACCGTGGGGTTGGCAAGACGAGTGTAGAAGTATCCGCTCTCTTCCAGGTCGAAGAGCTTGGCCATCTGTTCGCTCGTCTCGTACTTGAAGGTGGTACTCTGGTAGATGGGCAGCTGCTGAGGCTCGCCCTTCGTGGGTTTCCATCCACCGTGTATGCAGATGGTTTCGAGGTTCTTTTTCATTGTGACTGTATGTTTTGTTTATTGTTTTGCGGTGCAAAGATAACATTTTTGCGCCAACTATGCCAATCCGACGGGATATTTCTTGGGGCGCGACAGGATGTTTTTGGCCATGCGACGTAAGGTTCCGAAGGAAACGACACGATGCTCCTGCGGACGCGGCACGATGCTTGGGCCGAAAGACGCGCGTCTTTCGGCTGTAAGATGTGCGTCTTACATCGACAAGACGCGCGTCTTGCACGCCCCGCCTGCAGATATTCCGCCAAAAGCTTGCAGATGTCCCTCGCTTTGCCTACCTTTGCAGTTGACAGAACTTTACTAAGCACCAAACGAAACCATTATGAGTATCAAGTACAGCCTTGTACCGAGGACATCGAACCTCGCCGACGAAAACGCAAAATGGCTCATCTATGCCGCCGCACAGAGCACGGAGACCGTCAGCCTCCAGCAGATTGCACACCACATGGCCAGTCATAACTCCCCCTTCTCCGAAGGCACCATCATCGGCTTGCTTACCGACTTCGAACGATGTGTCGTGGAACAACTGAAACGGGGCGCCCGTGTGGACCTGGGGGTGCTTGGCGCCTTTTACACCACCCTCACCAGTCGCGGTGTGTCGCAGGCTGCCGACTTCAACCCCAGCTATATCGACCACATCAACATCCGCTGGCGTGTCTCGCACGAAATGGACGCATCCATGCAGAACACCCCGCTGACGATGATTGCCAACCGGGCCGAACAGCGCAAGGCGCGACGCCTGGAGAATGAGAAGATAAGGCGCGAACTGGAGGAAGACCGCAAACGGCACGCGAATGCCGGCGATTAGGATTGTTTAACATGCAAAAGTTGCGCCATCTATAAATAATGGTTAACTTTGGCCCCAAACAAGATTGAAGATTGAAAATTGAAAATTGAAGATTGAAGATTAAGAATTAATACAGAAAACTATGACAATCAGAGAACTCAACCCCAAGGCAGTGTGGGAAAACTTCTACCTGCTGACCCAGGTGCCCCGTCCGAGCGGACATCTTGAGAAAGTACAACAGTTCCTGCTCCAGTGGGCTGCAGAACGCGGCATCGAGGCCTTTAAGGACAATGCCGAAAACATCGTGATGCGCAAACCCGCCACACCCGGCATGGAAGGCCGCCCGATGGCAACCCTGCAGGCACACATGGACATGGTGCCCCAGAAGACTGACGACAGCCAGCACAACTTCGAGACCGACCCCATCGAGACCTACATCGACGGCGAGTGGGTGCGTGCCAAGGGAACCACCCTGGGCAGCGACGACGGTATGGGCGTTGCCGCCATCATGGGCATCTTCGAAAGCAAGGACCTGAAGCACGGACCGCTGGAGGCCCTGATTACCGCCGATGAGGAGACCTGCATGTATGGTGTCAACCATCTGGCAGCCGACACCCTGAAAGGCGACATCCTGCTGAACATCGACAACGAGACACTGGGCGAGTTCGTCATCGGCAGCGCTGGCGGCGTGAACATCAACTGTTCGCTGGGCTACAAGGAAGTGGCTCCAGACGAAGGCGATGTGGCCGTCAAGATAACCCTGAAGAACCTGCGCGGCGGACACAGTGGCCTGGAAATCAACGAGGGACGCGCCAATGCCAACAAACTGATGGCACGACTGGTGCGCCAGGCCATCATCGACGACGATGCACGACTCGTTTCGTGGTTGGGCGGCAACATGCGCAATGCCATTCCCCGTACGGCAGAGGTGGTGCTGACGATTCCTGCCGAGAACTACGACGACCTGTCGGAACTCGTCGATTATTGTCGCGAGACCTTTACAGCCGAATATCGCGGCGTAGAGGAGAATTTGACCCTATTCATCGAAAAAACTGACCTTCCTGCAGGTGTCGTTCCTGCCGAGATTCAGGACAATGTGTTGGACGCTCTGGTGGCTTGTCATGATGGTGTTCTGCGTAACATCCCCTCGATTCCCTCGGTGGTAGAGACCAGCTCGAACCTGGGCATCGTGAAGATAGGAGCAGGCGAGGCCAGCATCCTCATCTTGGCTCGCTCGAGCAGCGAGACCATGATGGAGTACATCCAGGAAATGCAGGAATCGTGCTTCTCGATGGCTGGTATGAAGGTAACCTACAGCGGACAGTACGGAGCTTGGCAGCCCAACTTCGACAGCCCCATTACCGCCAAGATGGTCGAGGTCTACAACCGCATGTATCCGGAAACCCCTGCCCGTGTGGAAGTGTGCCATGCAGGACTGGAGTGCAGCATCATCGGTGGTGTGTATCCCAAGATGGACCTCGTCTCGTTCGGCCCGACGTTGCGTTCGCCCCATACGCCCGATGAGCGTTGCCTGATACCCAGCGTAGAGAAGTTCTGGGTATTCCTAACCAAGTTACTTGAAGAAATCTAAAAAAATCTCCCCCTACCCCCTCCATAGAGGGGAGAGACCCCACCCCCCTTACCCCTCCCGAGGGAGGGGAGTATATACGGTTAAAGATATAATATGATAGAAATAAATAGATAATAGGAATATGAAGAGAAAGTTCAATTGGCGAAACTATATACGCTATATATGCCCCTCCATCGGGAGGGGAATGGGGGTGGGGCTGCTTTTGTTCTTTACCCTTTCATTATCCGCAAAGAAACAGGGACAGGAACTCAATGGGTTGCTGCTGTCCTTCATGCAACTCGAAGAGGTTCATCCCGACAGTCTGGAACGCAACATCGACAGCCTGAAACTATGCCGGCTGCAGTCGGCAGATCCTGCCGAGCGCGCTGTCTATGCCGCTGCCATTGCCAAACTCTATGCAGAGCGAATATATTGGCGCAGCGTGGGTAACGACCTTCGCGATTCCATGATAACGTGGTATGGCTATGCGTTGGCCGACAAACAGGTGCTGGCCCAGACAAAGGCCAAGCGCTGGAAACCTTTCGTTGTTGTGGGTAAGGATGAAAGTTACTTCGGCGGCGACATGCTGAATGTCGTCTGGCGCAGCATGGCGGCGGACGTAAGCAAGTCCGTCCGCGATACAGCCCAGGTATTGCCGAAGTACGGCGATATGGTGGCATTCTACCGGCAGAAGGGCTTGCGCGAGGCAGCTTTCCTGTTGGCACTGGACTCACTCGACGACAATAACAAGAACGTGACCGAAGCCGACCTCCTTGCCATACGTGACCAGTATGCCGACCTTCCCATCTGTGCCGAAGTCTATCTGCGCCTGGGTTCGATGACCCAGGACCTGCCTGGATATAGGGAGGTGGGACAGGACGAGATAGCAGAGGTGAACCAAGCGGCGCAGCGATGCCGTAAGTGGTTGCAGGAAGGACTGACCAAGTACCCGAAGTACAAGCGGCGTGCCGCCTTGCAGAATGCCCTGACAGAACTTTCCGACCCTTTCCTCGAATGGAACGGTCCGACGTGCGTATCGCCGGATAAACAGTACACGTGGCGCTTCACAGTCCGCAACGTGCAGTCCGTCATCATCAATGGCGAGGAGCATGTATTCGCCGGGCACGATGACATAGAGACCTTTGTCGACTCGATGACGTGGAAGTCTCCCAAGCCTGGGCGTTACAAACTCACCTTCGTGCCTCGCACCAAGGCAAAGCTGACGGAGAAGGTGAAGCCGCTGGAGCAGTGGGTGACCGTTACCACCCTTCAGGAGGTGTTCCAAGTGATGCCCGATAACAGCTTCCGGATATTGGTGGTAGACCCAGAGACGGGATGTCCGAAACCCGATATCGAGGTAACGGCCTACAAACCCGGCACCGAGTGGAAGGATAGCGTTTCCTACTTCAAGGGACGCACAGGAAAGGATGGAAAACTGCGTATCCCGGCATATCAGGCAGACCTGAACCGCAATTGGCGTAATCAACTGATGTATAAAATCAGTACGCCAGATGGTGTGGATTGGGTGGCAGCCACGCGCTACTTCTATAATATAGGTAAGTGGGAGGGTGCTCCCACGAGTTTCGTCAACCATACGGAACTGTTTACGGATCGCTCTATTTACCGACCCGGACAGACGGTTTGTGTAAGCGGTATCGATTTTGCTCAACGGGATTGGGACGCCCACGTGGTGGCCGATGGAAGACACACCCTGCGTTTCCTGGATTCGAATCGAAAACTCATAGAGGAACGTGTGGTGGATGCCAACGATATGGGCGTATTCAGTGCCGAATTCGTTATCCCAACCGGTCGCCGCAATGGCAGTTTCACCATCGAAGTGGATAAAAAAGTACGAACCTACTTCCGTGTCGAGGAATACAAACGGCCCACCTTCGAGGTGCTGCTCGACGATAGCCTGTATGTTCAGGACGGCAGTTGCGAGGTGCGTGGTACGGCCCGCAACTACGATGGCACTCCCCTGCGTGGGGCTCGCGTCACAGGAACCTACCTCTGGCGCACCCCGTGGATATATAGGGAAAAACACCTGCCCAGGATGGACGAGAACCTGAAGTTGGATACTTTGGAGACTGACGACCAGGGACGTTTTACCTATCGCCTGGCCATGACGACCTACAACTGGCGGCCTTCGTTGTCGGTAAACGTCGATGTGTTGAGTGCGACAGGCGAGAGCCACAATGCAAGTCATTGGTATTGGCGGATTAACGAGCCCAAGCCCAATCCCGAACCCGTGAAGGTGGACAGCACCTTCCTGGTGCGTTGTGTAGTTGACAGTTTTGCTGTTGACCGCCCTGGTCGCATCGAGGTAACTACCAACCTCAGCGATGTCTATCTGTTCTACACCTTATCTGCTGCCGGAAGAATTTGGAAGGATGAGATGGTGAAAATCAGTCGCGAGACCTTTGTCCTCGACATTCCTTATAAAAAAGAATACGACCAAAGCCTGACTGCTTCGTTCTGCTTTGTGAAGGAGGGACATGTCTATGCCGAGGCAAGGACCATACGGCTGGTACGGCCCGATAATCAGTTACGTGCCCATTGGGACACCTTCCGCGATTTGGTGCAACCTGGTCAGCAGGAAGAATGGCGACTGACCCTGCGCCGGCCCGACGGAACACCTGCCGATGCTAATTTGATGGTAGCTATGTACGATGCTTCGCTTGATTACTTTACCAACCATCGATGGCGCTTCGAGTGGGGACGTGGACACCGCGTATTCGGCGTTCCCTTCCAGGTAATCGCACGAATCAACACCGGCCTGCTGAACTTTGGCGGTTGGTATAACCAGAAGACAAAGAAGGTGCGCGATCTCAGTTTCACAAAGATTGACGACAACCTATTCCAGGTAAAGGCCTATACACGAGCCTTGGGAAGCGCACCTATTCTTTATAAGTCAAACACCTCAGTGAGGGTGAGGGGTACAGGTTCGGTGGAGATGGCCTCATATGATGGACTTGCCGATGAATCTCTGCAAGGAAAGATTGGAGGATTGACACTGAAAGAGTCTACTGTCGAATCGAAGGAAGAAGAGGCTTCAGAAGAAGAGAGTCTCGTTGTGCCTATACGCGAGAACTTTAATGAAACGGCTTTCTTCTTGCCGCAACTGCGTACGGACAAGAACGGACAGGTGGTCATCTCATTCACCCTGCCCGAAAGCCTTACCCGTTGGAACCTGCTGGGCGTGGCTCATACGTCGGATATGATGTACACAAACCTGAGCGAACAGATTGAGGCACGCAAGGACATGATGGCTCAGTTGTATCTGCCTCGCTTCCTGCGTCCTGGTGACGAGGCGGTGCTGACGGCTACCGTCCGCAATGTCGGAGAACAGCCTCAGCGGGGTAAAGGTCTGTTGCAGATTCTCGATGCCAAGACCGAGAAAGTTTTGAAGTCGTGGAAGGCAAACATTACTCTCGATGCTCAAAAAGATACCGTCCTGCACTTCGACTACGAAGCCAAAGAGGGTGACTTGATAATCCGTTGGGCTGTGGAGGGAACAACGTGTAGCGATGGCGAGCAACGCTTGTTGCCTGTATTGTCGCCAACCGAACACATTACCAATACGATTCCCATCACCGTCTATAATCCTGGTGTAACGAACATCGACCTGTCAATGTTGTTCCCGGATGGTGTTTCGGACCGCCAGATGACGGTTGAATACACCACCCATCCCGAGCAGTATGCCCTGCAGGCACTGCCCATATTGGCAAAGGCCAAGCGTGAGGATGTGCTTTCCATAGCCGCCGCCTATTATGCCGGTGCACTCGGAAAGGCGTTGAAGGTGGAAATGCCCGACAGTACCGCGGAATATCTGGCAAAACTGCAAGGCCTGCAGGATGCCAATGGCGGCTTCCGTTGGTATCCCTCGATGCCTACGAGTCCGTATCTGACTCGTGAAGTGTCGTACCTGCTCACTCGACTGCACATGCTCACAGGCAAGAATCCCGCTCAGCAGGTAAATACCAAGGCTGTGCGTTATTTGCTTGCCGAGCGCATAGATTCTACCTATTTCAGTTACCGAGATCTGCGCAATCTTTATGTTGCTCTGTGGAGCGATGTGAAGTTGACCAAGGAAGAGCAGAAGAAGGTGGACTTCCTGTTGCGTCTGGCCAAGAAAGCAGAGCCTGAAGAGATGGGCTACGAAGGACAGGCCTTGCTGGCCCTCGTATGGAACAAAGCAGGTGAACAGAAAAAAGCCAAGAAATGTGTCGAGCTGTTCAAGAAATATCTGGTGTCGAGTCCCGAACGTGGCAGTTACATCGAGTTCCCCAAGGGTAGTTTTACCAGTGTGGACCGCAAACTGCATATCCACGTGCAGCTGATGGAAGCACTGAAGACCGTGATGCCCGAAGAAACGAAACTGCTGAGTGGCATGCGTCGTTACCTGCTCCAGCAGAAACGCACTCAGGAGTGGTCGACACCTATCAATTCGGCCAATGCCATATTTGCCTTGATGTATGGACGCGAAGAACAGAAGCAGACATCACTGAAAGACCTGCTCACACTGACCACCGTGAGTGGCAGTAAGGTGAACTTCATCCCGACGAACGACAAACTGGGTTATCTGCGCGACTCCATGGAGGTTGAAGATAAGAGTCAGCCCAAGAGCCTGCGTGTACATAAGTTCTCCAGTGACGAGAGTTGGGGTGCTGTGTTTGCCGACTTCGAGCAGCGCTTCGATCAGGTTGCGGCGCAGGGCGAGGGACTGACCATCCGTCAGGAATATCCGCAGACGGCCAAGACTGGCAACCGTTATAAGGTGCGCTACTATCTTTCTGCCGATCGAGACTATGAATACGTGACCCTTATCGTGCCTCGTCCTGCCTTTACCGAACCTGTTGACGTACGTTCGGGTTATCGGTGGGGTGGTGGCCTAGGCTACTATCGTCAGGTGCACGATGTCACAACGGAACTTAGCTTCCATCGAATTCCGCGTGGCGACTACCTTATTGAGGAAACCTTGTATGTGGAACGCGATGGCAAGTACCACTCGGGCATTGCCGTAATTCGTTGCGAATATGCCGATGAGTTTCAGGGACACAGCGCTGACTGCATAGTGAAAAGTGAAAAGTGAAAAATTAATGGTTATGAAAAGCCCCATTCGTCCTCTTAGCCTCATAGGCCTTATGAGCCTTATATGCCTTATAGGTATCTTCTCATCCTGTGAAGAGAAAAAAGACACAGTCCGGTTGGCAGAGTCGAAGGGCCAACCAGCTGAACTGCTGGTGGTTGCCCCGTCGAAGATGCTACATGGAGAGTATGCCGATTCATTGAATTCGGTGGTGGATTGCGATGCTCCGGGTTTGGGGTCAACGGAGCGCATATTCCGCACGATGACCATCGGAACTAAGGGCTATGAAAAGATTTATAAGTTGATGCATAGTCAGTTGCTCATCGAGATTGACCCAGCACAAAAAGAAACAGTGATGGGGGTGGCTCACGATGTTTATGCCCGTCCGCAGTTACAAGTCTTGATAAAGGGCGCCTCGGAAAAGGATGTATCCCAGTTCTTGAGCGAGAATCGAGAACGTATTCAGCGTATGTTTCTGGACTTCCAACTCGACCGCTATGCCCAGTTCCTGGAGAAAAAGTATAGTAAGAAAGCTAGCAAAGCTCTGACCCAATTGGGTTATGATGTGCATTTGCCTTCCGACATTGGTTCTGCTAAACCTGGTAAGAATTTCCTGTGGGCTTCGTCGAACCGTGGTGGTGACAAGGATATCAACTTCGTTTTCTACACCTATCCTTGGAATGGTGAAAGCATAGCAGATACGGCTTTGTTTGTCGCAAAGCGTGATTCGGTCCTGAAGGCCAATATCCCGGGCAGTCTGCCTGATCAGTGGGTCGTAACTACGCGCGGCGAGACTGGAACTCCTGTGTTGTGGCCTGCATTGCGCAAGATTGCAGGCAAGGAACAATACGAAGTACGTGGCCTATGGGAGATGAAGAATGGTTTCATGGGCGGCCCCTTCGTATCGTTGGTAAGCATTGATAGCGTTGCCCGTAAGGTGGTGGTGACGGAGAGTTTTGTATTCTCCCCCAACTCATCAAAGCGCGACCTACTGCGTTCGGTAGAAGCCGGCTTGCGCACTTTACGTAAAAAACACTAGTGTTTTTAGCATGGGATTGAGATTTTTTACCTTTGAACCCTTTTCAAGAACCGAAGATAGGCTTCATCTTGGAAATAAAAGAATAAATTCTTTGTATTTCGCTCGATTTGCACTATCTTTGTGCCCGATTTAAAAGAAACCCATGCAAGATATTCGAAATATTGCCATTATTGCCCACGTCGACCACGGAAAGACGACGTTGGTGGACAAGATGCTGATGGAAGGAAATCTCTTCCGCGACAACCAGCAGACCGGTGAACTGATGCTCGATAACAACGAACTGGAACGCGAACGCGGTATCACCATCCTTTCCAAGAACGTCAGCATCAACTACAAAGGTACAAAGATTAACATCATAGACACTCCGGGTCACTCGGACTTTGGCGGTGAGGTGGAGCGTGTATTGAACATGGCCGATGGTTGTTTGCTGTTGGTGGATGCCTTTGAGGGGCCCATGCCTCAGACGCGTTTTGTGCTGCGCAAGGCCCTGGAGATAGGCCTAAAGCCTATCGTGGTGGTGAACAAAGTGGACAAGTTGAACTGTCGTCCCGAAGAGGTGTACGAGATGGTCTTCGACCTGATGTTCGACCTAAATGCCACCGAGGAACAGCTCGATTTCCCTGTCATCTACGGCTCTGCCAAGAATGGTTGGATGGGTCCCGACTATTCGAATCCCACTACCGATATCAAGTATTTGCTCGACCAGATTCTAGAACACATTCCTGCTCCTGAGCAGTTGGATGGCACCCCGCAGATGCTCATTACCTCGCTTGACTATTCGATTTATACAGGCCGCATCGCTGTGGGCCGCGTGCATCGTGGCACCATCCGCGAAGGCATGAACATCACCATCGCCCATCGCGACGGTACGTTGGAGAAAACGAAAATCAAGGAACTGCATACCTTCACAGGTATGGGACAGGCAAAGATTCAAGAAGTGTCGAGTGGCGATATCTGTGCCATCATTGGCTTGGAACACTTCGAGATTGGTGACACCATTTGCGATTTCGAGAATCCCGAACCGCTGCCTCCCATCAGCATCGACGAACCCACGATGTCAATGCTCTTCACCATCAATGACTCGCCCTTCTTCGGTAAAGAGGGTAAATACTGCACCAGCCGTCATATTGGTGAACGTCTGGCGAAGGAACTGGAGAAGAATCTGGCTTTGCGCGTAGAGCAGCCCGAGGGTTACAATGACCGTTGGATCGTTTCCGGACGTGGTGTGCTGCACCTCTCCGTGCTCATCGAGACTATGCGTCGCGAAGGGTACGAACTGCAGGTGGGTCAGCCGCAGGTAATCTACAAGGAAATCGACGGTGTGAAGTGTGAACCTATCGAGGAAATGACCATCAACGTGCCCGAGGAGTTCTCTTCGAAGATGATTGATATGGTGACTCGTCGTAAGGGCGAGATGACCAGTATGGAGACGCAGGGCTCGCGTGTCAACATCGAGTTCAATATTCCTTCTCGTGGCATCATCGGTCTGCGTACCAATGTACTGACAGCCTCTCAGGGCGAGGCCATCATGGCACACCGCTACAAAGAATACCAACCCTACAAGGGCGACATCCAGCGTCGTGTCAACGGTTCCATGATTGCCCTCGAGAGCGGAACGGCCTATGCCTACGCCATCAACAATCTGCAGGATCGCGGTTCGTTCTTCATTGATCCGCAGGACCAGGTGTATGCTGGACAGGTGGTGGGTGAACATGTCCACGAGAACGACCTCGTGGTGAATGTCTGCAAAGCTAAGCAACTCACCAACATGCGTGCATCCGGCTCTGACGAGAAGGTGCGTATCATTCCACCCATCGTCTTCTCGCTGGAGGAAGCCCTTGAGTATATCAAGGAAGATGAGTACGTGGAGGTCACGCCCAAGTCGATGCGCTTGCGCAAAATTATTCTCGACCATCTGGAACGCAAACGCGCCGGTCGCAAGGAGTAAAAAACAGGTCGGAAAATCCTTTATCCTTATTTAAGGTATTCCTCCATCGAATCGAGGTAGATATCACCGTAGTTCGATGCGTTGTAAACCATTACGTGACTACCAACGGTGTTGATGAACAGACGGTAGTAGAGGTCGCGCATGGAAATATCTGGTGAATTTGTGATGCAGTCCTGCAACGTAGCTGTGAAGCGGTTTGACATCCATACGTTCAGGTCGGTAGAGTAGATGTCGGCTTTCGAGGTCTCCGTTGGACTGGCGGCTGTGAATGCTAATACACCGGGGAATCCCTCTGCGGCTTTCATTACACTGCCCGAATAGCATGCTTCGATAAGGCAAAGAAGTTTGCGGTAATGTCCGTTCATGGCAGCAAAGGTTTGCTGTGCCAATTCCGTAGTGAAGCCTTCTTCGCGGTCGAGCCATATCATCTGCCCTGGTGAACCGTGACCGCTCCAGAAAATAAGTACGTTGTCGTCCGAGTCACCCTGAATAACGTGGGGAAGGCGCTCGCTCTTTTCACCACACAATATATGGGTAATATCTTCCGGCTCCAAGCTGGATGTCTTGTAGTCGATAACGACATCTTTATAAACATTCGGAGCATCTTCTTCCGTCCGCACTTTTATGACTCCCGGTTGGGGATTCTTGGGGTTGTTGGCGATGTCGTCCTCCATAATGAGTACGATGTGGTCGTCATCATATCCTTGTTGACGCAATATCTGGTACATTTGCAGTACATCGGCCTGGTGACGGTAATTCTTCCATCCGTTGCTGGCTGCCACTAATAACGCCCATTTTTTGTCGAGTTCGGGATAGGTGATGCTGCTGCCCTCATCCTTGAAATCCTGCATCTGTTCTGCCTTCCAGCTCCATGCACCTAGTGTGGGGTCGGTACGGTGACTTCCAGTCGAAGATATGTAGTCGAGGATAATGAACCGTCCCTGATAGAGCATGTAATGGTAGTAGGTAGTAGAGAGTACGTTGGTGTACACCACATGGTCGAACTCGATGGGACCACAGGCTCCTGCAATACCCGATGTGGCTACCTCTTTTAAGAACGTATTGATGGGGGCTTCTTCATCTGCGTTCAGCTGATTGATAAGTGCCCAGCCGAGCATGATGATGGCATCGTAAATCTGTGGTTCACCATGTGATGGTTGTGAACCATATTTAATTTCGTAAAGGATGTCAAAACCGGATTCAGGTGCCGCTCCGAAGGTTACTCCTTCGATTCCTTCAACTTCGGAACCGAAGCGCTCAATCAGTTCTTCACCATAGGCTGTATCGCTGTATAGACGACGCGAGCGGCTATTGGCTTTGCGGAATGCATTTTCCATCGTTGCCACATCTTTGGTGGCGTTTGATACGCAAATTACTACATCGGCATCGCCGTGTGCTGCTTCATCGGCAGATTGTTCCAATGTCTCGGGACGAAAATCGTAAATAGCTTTCACCTCCAATCCTAACTCCTCAGCCTGGAATCCCAACCAGTCTACAAAGGTCTTCCCATAAAGCGTTTCGCCATTGGCTAGCAGTGAAACGCTTTTTGCCCCATAGAAAAGGGCACGCGAAAGTAGGACTTCGCACTGCGTGATGTCTGTTTCGACCATGGCCCACAATGAACCGGTTCCGGCATAGGCACGTACCAACTCGTTTGTGGTGGCAATGGTAAAGAATGGTTTCCTGGCTCTGCATAGCGGGCTTGCCAGCTTGGCTGCATCGGCACTGTATTTACCACCGATTACAGCGACAATTTCATCGCGGCTCGCCAGCTCTTCGCCTAATTTGTCCAGATCTACCGTTTCTTCGTCGTACCACTCGAACTCCATTTTAATCAACTGGGGATCGGGCTTGCCTGGGTCGTTCAGGATGTTTTGTTTCTGTACGTCCTGTATGCCAGCGGATGCCATTTGTACGGTTTGTTCCCAGTGCAATTGCTGTCCATAGCTCATGGGCAATACCATGGCAATCTTACGTATCTGCCAGTCGATATGTTCTTCGGGCTTCTCCTCGTTCTCGTTGTTGTCGGCGCACGAAACGAAGAGGCTGATGGCACAAAGTGCGATGAATATCAGCTTCTTATTTTTGATCATTCGCGTGTTCTTTCTCTTTCTTGATAGCTTCTTGTCTCAGGGCATCAACTTGTTCCTTCAACTCTTTGCTATATCGGTCGGCAATTTGCCAGTCGATGTATCCGCTTTCCATGCCAAAATGTTGGTAACGTGGAACTTCGACCTTGTTATACCAATTTAGCAGATAGTCGTGGAGCACCAAGTCGATGCGCTTTACCATCGAACCTACGATGAGGGTGGAGTAGGGACTTTGATCGATGTCCATTCCGGCTGTGTAGATGCCACATTCAGGAAATTCGCGCAGGTAACGGTAAATGCCCATGTTCGACCCACCGGATATGGAATAGATGAAGTCGTATTTTCCGTCATATTCGTACATCTTTTGGTAGGTTTCGGTAGGCATGCCGTATCCTCTCCAGTCCATAGCAATGGCACCTACATCCACTGTCGCATTTTCTCCGGCAGCCAGTTTGAATCCGTCTACGAATCCGTCGCGTCCGTCGAAGGTGGTGGCGTTATCTCCATTTCCCAGCAGCACGAGTGGTTTCTGACATCCCAGAAGTTGTGCCGTTCGACCAGCAAGCCACGAAGCTCCGTACATGCTGAAGTCGAAGGTGCGTATTTGTTCCGTCTCGTCTCCATTGTCTTGAGCCTCGAATGCCAGTATTGAACGGTTGATGTCTAATTGGGTATCGCCAAGCAATCCTCGTGCAATGTCGGCATATTCCGACGATGCCAAAATCAACAACTTGCGGGGGATGTTCCCCTCTTCGTCAGACGGCTCGTCCAGGGTTTCCAGCCAGTACTGGGTCAGGAATGCCACATCTTCCAGGTCGTTTGGTGTAATGAACATGATGTTTACGTCCTGTTCGTGTTCGTTCAACATCAGTTCAATGCCACGCAGTATCTGGTCGTTGTAACAGCCGTCTCCCAAACCGTCGGGCGAGAAGATGACCATCATCTCGGGCATGATGTGCTTGGTATCGTCCTGCTCTGGTTCGTCTTCAGAACAGGAACACAATACTGCCATTCCAAGCAGTATCCAAAGGAGAGGCTTCCGCAGCAGATTCATCGATTATGCGGGGTGCTGGGCTGTCCAGGGGCACTTGGAACTTGCGCCCATCCATGTCCTACCGCAGATGGGGCACTTCTGATAGGTACCCTGACCGTTTTCATCGTTGTCTGCCCAAATGTCCAGTGTGAAGGGCTTGATGGTTTCTACGTTGAAGGTTACGGTGAAGAAAATACCATTTTCACCTGGGGCAACCTTGATAGAACCGTTGCCGTTATCCAGCACGCGAGTAAAGTTACCGCCATTATAGTCGCTACCAACGTATAACTTTACTAAATCCAGAGCTGCTGCACGGTCTTCTACGCCGATTCTGTATAAACCGTCTACGTTCGGGTCTTCATCAAAAATGAGATTGCCCTGTAAGTCTAACACCATTTCTTTAACTTCTGCAACTTCATCTTCACCTTCGAAATCATAGGCGATGGAAATATTGGTCGAACCACATCTGATGCATGCCTTAGTCATGGGACCACTTGTCCAATTCATTGAGCATTTGTTACAATGGATATAGCAGATAACCTTATGGTTTACACCGTTCTCGTCTTCAAGACGCTCGCTCTGAACAATATTCAAACGGAACGACTTGATATCTTTTATGGCAAAGAGGATACTGGTGAAAACACCTTCTGTTTCGCCATCGGTAGCAGTGATGCTTCCCATGCCGTCGGGCAGGGTGCGGGTCTTCTGACCACCAGCATAATTTTTAACATCGAGGTATTTACCTGCAATTTCCAATGCATTCTCGCGATTGCTTACGCCTACTTCGTACACACCATCCTTCTCGTTATAGAGGAATGCGGGTGTTCCGTCTTCGTCCAGCAACATGTTTTTAAGCTCAGTTACTGCAGCATTACCCTCTGAATTATTCTCATCGTCACTGCAAGCAGTAAAACTAAAACCTACGCCCATCAGCATTACCAATGCTGCAACGGCAAAAAAGAATTTTTTAGTATTCATATTATTTTAATTTTGAAAAAATTACTCCTATATCGCGAGCAAAGTTACAAATTTCAATTGACCTTTCAAAGAAATTGTACGTTTTTATACATTTTCTCAATAATAAAAGCCCTAAAAGTACGTTAAATTATGGAAAATTGGTACAAAATGTTGCGGAGATAAAAAAACTGTTGTAATTTTACAACAAGTAGAAAGAACAATGCAAGGAAGATATGGAAAAGCTTTATGATTATCTGATAGTGGGATCGGGGTTGATGGGGGCCACTTTTGCCCATCTAGCCCACAAGGCCGGACGGCGTTGCCTGGTCGTGGAACGTCGCAGTCACACCGGAGGTAATGTCCATTGCGAGGAGGTGGCTGGTATCAATGTTCATCAGTACGGGGCGCATATCCTGCACACGGCAAATAAGGTGGTGTGGGATTTCGTGAACCATATTGCTCCCTGCAACCGTTATACCAACTGTCCTGTGGCAAATTACAAGGGGAAGCTCTTTAACCTTCCTTTCAACATGAATACTTTCTACCAGATGTGGGGTGTTACTACTCCGGCAGAGGCTCAAGCAAAGATTGCAGAACAATGTGCCGAGGCACGCCGCATGCTCGATGGTCGTGAACCAGCTAACCTTGAAGAGCAGGCCAAATTGCTGGTGGGCGACGATATCTATGAGTGTCTCATCAAAGGCTATACCGAAAAACAATGGGGACGTTCGTGTACGGAATTGCCGGCATTCATCATCAAGCGTCTGCCCGTTCGCCTGGTATTCGACAATAACTATTTCAATGACCCCTATCAAGGAATCCCCATCGGTGGATATAACCGCCTGATTGATGGGCTCTTGGAGGGCATTGAGGTACGTACCGATGTCGATTTTCTGAAGCATCGTCAAGAACTTACGTCTCAGGCTTCGCGCATCGTCTATACGGGTCCTATTGATGCCTATTTCGACTATCGTTTGGGGCATCTTGCCTATCGCACCGTGCGCTTCGAGACCGAGGTCCTCGAACAGTCTAATTATCAGGGTAATGCCGTCGTGAATTACACCGAGCGCGAAGTACCCTATACGCGCATCATCGAACACAAGCATTTCGAATCCTTCGGTGCTGCTGTCGACCAGAATCCGCAGACTGTCATCAGCCGTGAGTATAGCACCGAGTGGACACCTGGCATGGAGCCCTATTATCCTGTAAACGACGAGCAGAACAGCCGATTGCTGGCTGAATATCAGGCGTTGGCGGCGAAGGAGGAGAATGTCATTTTTGCCGGTCGATTGGCTGAATATCGCTACTATGACATGGCTCCAACCATCGAACGGGCCATGCAACTTTGGGCTTCCGAATCTGCCCGTTAATCTCTTTCAACCCTAAGAATATTGATAAGGCTCATGCGTTTGCGCGTGGGCCTGTTTCCTATTTATAACCTCGTCTTGATAAGAAAATTGCGAAAAATATAGTACTATGTATTGCAAGGTATTATATTTTTGCTTAACTTTGCATCGTGAAGCCATAAAATGGACATTGTATAACCTTATAAAAAGTAAAAGAACTATGAATGGCAAGCGTTTTTATCTGTCTGCAAAAGACAAGAAGATTGGTGGTGTCTGCGGTGGTATCGCCGAGTATTTCGATATCGATCCGCTACTAGTGCGCATTATATTTCTGGTAGCCGTCCTCGAACTTGGTATGGGCCTGTTTGCGTATTTTGCTCTTTGGATTTTGGCTCCCCGTAATCCAGATCGCTACTAATCTACATTTTACATTGTTTATTATTTGTTATCATGGACGTTAACAATGCAAAATCGCAGATGCGCAAGGGGATGCTGGAATACTGTATCTTGCTGCTGCTGAAGCGTGCACCGGCCTATGCCAGCGACATCATTCGTCAGCTTCATGAAGCCGAATTGTTGGTGGTGGAAGGCACACTTTATCCGCTGCTTACGCGTCTGAAGAACGACGGTCTGCTGTCCTATGAATGGCAGGAGAGCACACAAGGACCGCCTCGTAAGTACTATGCCCTGACCGATGAGGGCGAAGCTTTCCTAGAAAGTCTAGACCAGGCATGGAATGAACTCGCCACTACGGTATCTCTCTTGAAACAGGCTCCTCGTCAATTGCCATTAATTTCCTAAGACCCATAAGACTCATATGCCCTATATGCCTTATTAGGCCTCATAAATAATAAAAAGAACAATGAAAAAGAATATTACCATAAACTTGCTGGGGCGCCTCTATGCCATTGATGAGGATGCCTACGAACTCTTGAAGCGCTATACCGATTCGCTGCGCAATTATTTTGGTCGTCGTGAGGGTGGGGGAGAGATAGTCGATGACATCGAGGCTCGCATTGCCGAACTCTTTGACGAGGTTAAGTCCGGTGGTACTGAAGCCATCACCATCGAACACGTTCAGGACATCATCCATCGCATCGGTGAACCAGATGAAATGGAAACGGATGCCTCCGAACAGCCAACTCCCGACTCCACCCAAAAGGATGAGGCAAAGAAAACTACTGCGGAAGAATCAGGTAAGCGGACTAAACGTCTGTATCGCAATTTGTCCGACCGTAAGTTTATGGGTGTGCTCTCCGGTTTGGCTGCCTATTTTGGCGGAGACGTGCTGTGGTGGCGATTGGGCTTCGTTTTTCTGCTTTTCTTTACTCCTGGTGGCTTTGTGGCCCGTATGCTTTCCTGGAACTATTGGAATTGGGGCATCAGCCTTAATCTCTCGTTGTTCTTCCTCTACATAGCTTTGGGCATTTTGATGCCAGTTGCCGATACGCCCGAGGATCGTCTGCGCATGAAAGGCAAGGAGGTGAATCCACAGAATCTGGCCGATGAGGTCAGTCAGACCCAGCCCGCGAATGTGCCGGGCGACGGACCCAAGGGCTGCATCAACGGTATTTTCCTGATGATTGGCAACCTGTTCCGCGGTTTCATATATATAATAGGTATCACGTTGGCCATTACAATGTTGGCAGGCATCATCTTTATTTTGGCCGTAATGTTGATGCCGCACAGTGTCATTCACGAGAATAATCAAGAATTCTGGCAGTTCTTTGACGGCAACTACACACTCCTTGCAATTTTTGCGGTGACAACTCTGTTCACCCTGACCATACCCGCTTACTGCATCATCCACAGTCTGTTCCATGAGTTTGGCCAGTTTCAGCCAATGGGTTTCCGCCAACGTGTATCGATGCTCGTTATTTGGCTTGTAGCCTTCGTCGTGTCAGCCGTTGTCGGCACGGGTTTGGCAGGTAAAGTGAAGGAAGCCGAGAAACATAAAGGTGAGCGCATCGACACCGAATGGCGTGAGGAGAACACTCATGCCGGAATCTTCTACGAGCCCTACGAGTGGGAGTTCCTCACGGAGCGAGGCTGGCTTGTACAGCGAGCTGAAAACTGTCACGACCGCTATACCAACAATGGTCAGTACTATGGCGAGGATGCTTGGGAACGTTACATCGACACCTACGATGAGCGTCACCGTCAGATTTTCACCATCGAACGCACCGATTCCCTACAGCCTGGTCGTTACCAACTTACGGCTTGTGTCCGTGCAGATGGTCAGGGGGCATACATCCACGCCTATATCGATGGATATGCCCAGGCACCATGGACCATAGAGATTCCAGCCGACGGTAATGAGGGCGGTGGCATCTGGCAGGAGGCAAAGGCGCGTAAGGACAGCATCGATGCCTACGTTACGCCCAATCCCGAAGAAAACCGTCCTGCGGATTACGATCATATAACGTCTTTGGCCCAAGCCAACGACGGTAAGGGATATGGCTGGAACCGCGTCACCATTAGGGACATCCGAATTAAAGAACCCGTCCGTCTGCACTACGGTGTCACCACCGATCCCAACATCACCCACAGCACATGGCTCGGTCACTGGTTTTCGGCCTGTGATTTCGAACTTACCCGCATAAAATAAATAGGTAAGGACATTGCGGGGATTCTTTCTACAGCTTGATGCGGGTGTAGAGGTAGTGAAGGAGACAGGAAGGGATGAGGGGGCAGAGTAGGATGATGAGGCGGTCGGAAAGGCAGGGGATAAGGGTGGAGCGACGACGGAACATGGTCTTCAGCGCCTTTTGTGTTGCCTTCTCTGGCGTTATCATGAACCCCAATCTCATGATGAGTTTGCGCCAGCGCATGAAGGGTAGATTGCCCAGAAGCGGGGTATCTACGGCTCCGAAGATGGCAGTGGTGACACTAACGGGTGTTCCCTTACATTCGATGCGCAGGGCCCTTGAATAGCCTTTCACAAATCGCTTGGTGCAACCGTACATGCCGATGACGGGCCAATCCATCCAGGCTGTGATAGAGGAGATGTTGAGAATGTAGCCTCTCCCGTGTTCATTCATGAGAGGAATCAACAGTCGACAGAGCAGCAGGGGAGTTGTACAATGCAGGGCAACAATGCGTTGCAGACGTTCGGGCTCGGTTTCTTCGACGGGCGTGGTAATGAGCATTCCGGCATTGTTGATGAGTATCTCCACGTTCCAATCTTCTGTCTGACAGCGGTCGGTAATCTGCTGGGCGGCATCGGCCTGTGTGAGGTCCATGCACAGCACGGGTGCAGGCACTTCATATTCACGAGTAAGTTGTTGGGAAAGTTCCTGTGCGGCATCGCCATTGATGTCCACCAATACTACACCGTACCCCTTTTCTGCCAGTTGCATGGCATAGTGCCGCCCCATTCCTGAGGCGGCACCTGTTACAATAGCGTATTTATTGTTGAAATTCATGGGTCAGGGTCGGGTTTGTCCGTTGCCATCGATGAGCCACTTGTAGGTGGTGAGTTCTTCGAGACCCATTGGACCGCGAGGGCCGAGTTTCTGGGTCGAGATACCTATCTCTGCTCCCAAGCCGAATTGCGCTCCATCAGTAAACGAGGTGGGGGCATTCCAATAGACGCAAGCCGCATCCACACGGGCCTGGAATTCATGAGCAAAAGCACTATTGTCAGTGATGATGGATTCACTGTGTCCACTGCCATAACGGGCGATGTGCTCTAGAGCATCGTCAAATGTGTCCACAATCTTCACCGCCATCTTATAGTCCATAAACTCTGTACCAAAACTTTCCTCTGTTGCGTGTTCCAGATATGGATACTTGCCGTCAAGGGCTGCGTATGCCCGCTCATCAGCATAAAGAATGACGTTTTTCTCCGCCAACGGTCCTACTAGTTTATCTAGATTATCTAGTCTTTCTATATGGACAAGCAAACAATCGAGGGCGTTGCAGACGCTGACGCGACGGGTTTTGGCGTTCTTGATGATGGCCTTTCCCATTTCCAAATCGCCTTCTGCGTCGAAGTATGTGTTCACCACGCCGGCACCCGTTTCAATAACAGGCACACGGGCATTGTCGCGTACGAAGTCTATTAAACGACGACCGCCACGTGGAATGCATACATCTATGTACCCCACCGCTGATAGCATTTCAGCTGTTGCTTCGTGAGTGGCAGGAAGCAGGGCCACGACATTCTCGTCGACACCCAACTGGCGCAATGTATCTTTGATGACAGCAACCGCCTTAATGTTTGAAGCTTCGGCATCACGTCCGCCCTTCAGTACGCAGGCATTTCCGCTCTTCAGACAGAGGGCAAAGACATCGAAGGTGACGTTGGGACGGGCCTCATAGACTACACCCACCACGCCAAAGGGTACACTGATACGACGCAGACGCAAGCCGTTTGGCAATGTGCGTTTATTCGTCTCGCGACCCAGTGGCGAGGGCAATGTGGCCACATTACGCATGTCGGCAGCAATACCTTCCAGTCGGGCAGGTGTCAGTTGCAGACGGTCATATAGCGGATTCGTAGGCTCCATACGGGCCAGGTCCTCGGCATTGGCTGCCAGAATTTCTGTTTGACGAGCCACTATGGCATCGGCAACAGCATTCAGCACATTGTTACGCTCTTCGTCAGTCATCAGCCCAAGTCCGCGACTGGCCACTTTCACTTGTTCAAATACGTCTTTCAGTTGCATACAGGAATAAATTCAGTATGGGGTACGTCCTTGGGACGTTCCATCAAGTCAATTAGAATATTGTCACGTTCACCGTTGGCAATCATCACACGAATGCCTGCCCGTTGCATACGGCTGGCGGTCTGGTATTTCGAATGCATGCCGCCTCTGCCGAAAGCACTTCGTTCTGGGCGAATATATTCGCTCAGGTCGCGGTCGGGTGCCACACTGCGTATCAGTTGGGCATCAGGAGCATCGGGATGTGCGGTATAGACCCCGTCGATGTTCGACAGCAGCACAAGCGTCGAGGCCTGTACCATCTCGGCCATCAGTCCGCTCAGTTCGTCGTTATCGGTGAACATCAACTCGGTAACACTAACGGTGTCGTTTTCGTTCACAATGGGCAGCACACCGTTTTCTAACATCACCTCCATGCAGGCCCTTTGGTTCTCGTACTGTTCACCGGGCTGGAAGTTTTCCTTCATCGTCAGCACCTGACCTACGTGGATGCCGAACTCGCGGAACAGGTCGTAGTAGAGCCCCACCAATTTTACCTGTCCTACGGCAGAGAATAACTGACGTTGCTCTACGGAATCCAGACTGTGGTCGATTCGCAACTCTCCGCGTCCCGAAGCCACAGCACCCGAGGACACCAGGATAACCTCGTAGCCCTGACGGCGCAGACAGGCTATTTGATCCACGATGGCCGACATGCGGGTGACGTCGAGTTTACCGTCGCTACGCGTCAGCACATTGCTGCCTACCTTTATGACAATTCTTCTGTTGTTCATGTTATTTCTTAACCTCTGTATATTTGCCGGCAAGCGATGTCAGGCCGTTGATGCCATCCGGATTGTACACGACGATGAGACAGCGGCCGCCCTCTTCGCTTCGCATCCAGATGTTGCCCATGTCGTCAATATGGATATTGTCGGCCTTCTGTACGATGTATCCGCCCATGTAGCGTGGAATCTTGATGTTTGTCGGCATTTGTTTCTGCAACGATGTTTTACCGGTGTTGGCGTTGAAGAATGCAAATTTGTTGCCGGCGGCATCATTGCTTATCCATGCAAATCCGCTCTTGGCTTGAGATAGTCCGGCCGCGTTCATCTTGATGTTGGCGAGTGTAGAGGCCGGTGTCCATTCGAACTTGTCGGCAGCCGTTTTGGCAATCTTATTCTCTCCTACAAGGAAGATGCTGTCGCCTATCTGCTGAATCTCGAGAGTCTTACCCTTGACGAGTCCGGAGATTTGTGTGTCGCCCTGCGTGTCGTAACCGTTGTCATCACCGTTGTTTTGTCTCATGGTCGCATTGTAGGCATTCACTCCATAGAGGTCGCCCTTGTCTGTTACGACATACTGCAGCAAGTCGTCGCCACATTTCTTTATAACCTTATTATCGTCTTTCAGGTCATAGACCGTGATGTTTGCGTCGCCGTAAGCCAGATAACGACCATTGGGTGAGAGTACAAAGGGTTTGGCAATGCCCGTTGACAGCCATCCGTGCTTGACCTCACCGATGAGCGGAGATGATTCTACGCTCTTGCCATCGTACTTCACAATTCCACGACCGGCAACGTCGAGATAGAGCGTACCATCGTGTACATTGAAAGCCTTGATTTTGGGTCGGTTGCCGCCACTCATTCCCTTGATAACGGTACTGATGGTACCCGACGGCTTGTTTACGGCAATAATGGCATTCTCACCGTTGGGGTCTTGTAGCATATAGATATTTTCGGCATCCTCAGCGAAGGGCTGATCGAAGTATTCGCCGTGCTCAATGATAGCAAAGCGGGCATGGACTTTAGTTCCCACAAGACCGTGGTCATACTTGGGTTTCTCGGGCTTCTTGGTAACTGTAGTATCCTCTGGCTCTGTAGGTGGCTCTTTAGGTGGAATAGTATCTATAATCACAATAATCGTGTCGCAGAGATGTAGTTTTATATCCTTTCCCTTCCCAGTGGTAGTGGCTATGCAACCCTTGGGCGTTTTTTTTAGGTGGAAGTGTTTCTTGAAATAGTCTATCATGTCCACACGCTTGAAGCGCTCTGCTGCTGCCTGCTGATACTCGGTGGCGTTAGCCAACTTATCGTTGGATGAACCGAAATTCTGTATCTCTGTCAAGACACCCAGTACCTTACCCAACGCGGCCACATCAAGACCTGCCGGCTCCTTAGTCTCGGAATAGGAGAATACCACCACAACTATCTTGTCGTAGTCCTCATCGTAATAGCTGTACATGTCGAACACCTGTTCTATGTTGACGCCGGTCATCAGGGTCAGCAGCGAGTTGCTCATATCCATCCTCCACGTGATGTGGCCTCCCTCGTGCCCGTTGAACATGAGTTCCTCGGGCTGCGACTGTTTGATGTAGTCCTTATAGCTGCCTGTCTTGCTATGAGCGATATTAGCCTCGTCGAGAGCACTGCCTACCTTGTCGCGCAGCCCTTCCCACATGGCAGCCCATAGACCTACCTGTGAACCCGCATAGGTGGCACCGGCTACTAAGGCTCCCTGTGCCGATTCCTTTCCGTCGAAAACAAACACGGTTGTGCGTGTCTTACGTGCGAAGAAGAGGTCGGTGTAATATTGCATCTCGGATGTCAGGCCCTTAACGGCAGTATCGAACAGTACATACTTGCTCGACGACACCTGCATCATGCGCTGTTCAAGTCCCTTAAAGCAATATTCGGGATAGGACTCGATCGTTCCGTCCGGATTATCGAAATAGAAATAGGTGGTCTCCAGCTTCTTTCGTATGCTGTCGGGCTTTGTCTGTGCCCAGCAGCCCAGAGTCAGGCACAATGTGCTGATGGCTAATAATAGAAATCGTTTCATAGTCTTATGATTTTAAGGTTATTTATTTCTTTACACTGGCTTTAAGGCCTTTGATGACAGCATTGGTGAATCCAGCCTCCTCCATGGCGTTCAGTCCTTTGATGGTGTATCCGCCGGGGGTGGTCACACGGTCGATGGCCTCTTCGGGATGCACGTTGTCTGCTTCCAGTAGGGCGATAGCTCCCTTCAGCGTCTGCATCACAATCTCCTTCGACTGACTGGCCTTGAATCCCAGTTCCACACCACCTTCACTGGCGGCACGGATATAGCGGAACGCGTAGGCGATACCGCACGAGGCTAGCGCCATACCCACAGACAGATGAGCCTCGTCGCAAATACAGGTTTTGCCCATTTCATCGAACAAAGCTTTCACCTGTGCGGTTACTTCATCCGTAGCATTTACAGGGGCTAGGAAGGTCATAGAGGCCTTATGTGCAATAGCAATGTTGGGAATGGCCATAAGCAACGAACACTTGTCGCCTGCCCATTGTCTCAAGTTCTCACTACCCACACCTGCAGCCACCGATACCAGACACTTCTCGGCAGTCAGCAAGTCGGCAATATCCTCCAACACATCTTCTGCCAACCAAGGCTTTACGACCAGGAAGATGAAATCGGCCTGCTCTACGGCCTCGCGGTTATAGGTGGTAACCTTTGCACCCTGCTTGGCAAAGCGCTCCAAAGCTTCTTGTGAGGGGTCGGCAACGAATAGGTTCTGGGCAGGCACAACCTTTGCATTCAGCATACCTTGAGCCAGGGAACCGCCCATGGCTCCTGCTCCAATAATTGCTATCTTCATCTCTATCATATTTTAATTTTACTATTAACCCATTAAGCTGCTAAGCTACTAAGCTATTAAGTTCTTTTTTCAGTTTGGTGAGGAACTCGTCGGCATCGGCCTTCGTCAGACACAAGGGTGGAAGCAGACGCAGCATGTTTGTGCCCGAACAACCTGTGAATATGTGTTCGTCGTAAATCAACGGCTCACGTACCGACTTATGCGGAATATCCAGTTCGATGCCAATCATCAGACCTCGTCCGCGAACGTCCACGATGTGAGGTACTTCAGCCTGCATCTTCTTGAGCTCTGCCATCAGGTAATTACCGATTTTATCGGCATTTTCCACCAGCTTCTCTTCCTCCATCACGTCCAATACAGCTAATGCGGCAGCACATGCTAGATGGTTGCCGCCGAATGTGGTACCCAACTGACCATAGACAGGAACGAACTCAGGCGAGAACAGCACACCGCCCATGGGGAAACCATTGGCGATACCCTTGGCCATCGTAATCATATCAGGACGTATGCCCAGCCACTGGTGGGCAAAGAACTTACCACTACGTCCGTAGCCGCATTGTATCTCGTCGCAAATTAGCACGGTTCCGTATTTCTTGCAGGCGGCCTGCAGTCCTTGGGCGAACTCGGATGTCACCATTCGAATGCCGCCCACGCCCTGGATGCACTCCAGAATCACGGCACACACGTCACCCTTTGCCAGTTCGGCCTCCCAGGCGGGCAGGTCGTTCAGCGGCAGGTAAGTCACGTGGCCGTTGGCATTTACCGGAGCAATAATCTTGGGATTGTTCGTAACCTCTACAGCCAGGCTCGTACGTCCGTGGAAGGCTTTCTCGGCAGACAGAATGCGCTTGCGACCCGTGTGGAACGATGCCAGTTTCAGGGCATTCTCGTTGGCCTCGGCACCACTGTTAATGAGGAACAACTGGTAGTCGTCGTAGCCACAGGCCTTACCCAGTCGCTGAGCCAACTGCTGTTGCAGGGGGTTAATGACGGAGTTCGAGTAGAATCCCAGCGTGCCCACCTGACGGCTTACGGCCTCCACATAGTGCGGATGGGCGTGTCCGATGGAGATTACGGCATGTCCGCCATACAGGTCCAGATACTCCTGTCCCTTGTCGTCCCACACGTGGCATCCCTTGCCGCGTGTAATGGCAATATTAAATAAAGGATAAACGTCGAATAGTTTCATTGTTATTATTACGAGTTATGAATTACGAGTAGAAATTCTATTTACTGAAAAGAACACGAAGCGTAATACTATCATCTTTATCAGACTTTAAGCTAAAAGTTCTCTTAGTGGGTATAGCAGCAGTG
The DNA here is from genome assembly GCA_017617235.1 of Bacteroidaceae bacterium. Classification (GTDB taxonomy): domain Bacteria; phylum Bacteroidota; class Bacteroidia; order Bacteroidales; family Bacteroidaceae; genus Physcousia. Next base: position 27,120 of record JAFZWQ010000012.1, read on the forward strand.
GCTGCGTAACGTTCTCCTTCCAGACTGGTAATCTGAAGATCCCCGTTTTTCGCGGATGCTTCCCAAGTGGTACGACCTGTGCCTTCTGCATTGAAATACGTGGTAGAACAAGGTATCGCTGTAGCTTTCAGCGTCCACTTCATATAATCGCCACTTTTGTTAGATCCATAATACTCTACAACCAGATTATTGACAGGCCCATACTTTCCGTCTTTAGGTTGACCGACATCGAAAGAAATCTTGTGTATTTCATAGTCATACATATATTGTTTTGTCGATTTCTCCGTAAGTGTAAGGGTTGCATTTGCACTAAAACTCTTACCATTCTGAGTGATATTGTATGTGCAGTTATCAAAGTCTTTGTTCCATTCAACTGAAGCTGGAAGAACCAAAGAAACTTCTCCATTGTCGTATTGACAATGTAAGGACGTATTATAGTATATGGCACTTGGATCAGTTCTCAATTTTGCTTCTTCTGTTGGAGACTGTTTCACCAGGATGGTGGTGGAGAGCACCAGGGTGGGGTCAACCTTTCCCTGCATAGCGTTGTCTAAAGCCTGCTGGTTGTAGGCGGCATAGATGGTGATGGTGCCGGAACGTTCCTTACCGGTATCGTTGGCACTAGCATCGGCCACCAGGGTAAAGAAACCATCATAGGCATCCTTTGTATCGATGGTGAGCCATCCTGCCAGTTCGCTATCGTAGTCGATACCTGTGAATACGGCACCGCGGGAGTAAGTGATGTTTGACGTCAGTTTACCGCCCTTGCTGTCGAATACCAGCGACGAGGGCGAAGCCGATACACTACCGTTTTCGTCCACATAAGGCTGCTGGGTAATATTCAGGGTTACGGTCTTCAACACTTTACCCTTCGAGTCCGTAGCCGCCAGGGTTACAGCGCCGTTGCGTGGTTTCCCTGTATCGTTCTTCGTCATCTTCACGTACATGAAGTTGGCATCGGACGGAATCGTGGTGGAAATCCAGTCGTCCTTGGTCTTACTGGTATAATACATGTAGTTGGTGACGATGGTGAAGCGCTTGCTGCCACCCTCGCCCGTCTTGTCCTCGTAGTTCAAGGTTGGCTTTAGGGTCAGCTCGCCGTTCTCGGGATTCTCTTCCAGTTGTTCTTCGTTTAAATCCAAGTCAATTTCCACCTCGGTGTCCTTTCCTGGTTCAATGGTAATGGTCTTCGTTTTGCGCTTACCCGTCAGGCGGTCAACTACGGTGACGTTTCTGGTGGTGGGTTCGGCCCCAGGGAACATAACGATATTGCCGTAATCGTCCTTTACGAAACCCAGACGGATTCTGCCGGTGGCAGGATCTACCAGATAGACAAACTCATAGGGACGGTCGTTGACGGTGCGGATGACCACCTTTGTCTCCAGTCCCAACGACTTTCCGTGGTCGGCGGTAGCCTCACGCAGGTTGTCGGAGAAGAGGACCTCGTTGGCCGTGAAGTCGTAGGCATCCTTGAAGACGTTGTCAATCCACCAATCCTTTGCTTCGTCCCAGTTGGTGTAGAATTCGGACTGGAAATTTGCTTGGAACTTGTCGAACATCTTCTCGAAATCGCGTCCGTAGTTAGCCACATTGTGTCCCCATACCTGTGCCCAGTTCTTCCATGCATCGGTATTGATACCCTCGTATTCTCCGGTCTCTTTGTTGAATTTCAGGGAGTTGAGCATCACTTCGAGTTGTGCGTCGCTGGTATTGTACAGGTCAACACCGTATCCCAGGTTGATGGGACAGGCATCGATGACCAGACTGATACCCGCCTGTGCCAGTTTCTGACCGGCAACGGCCATATTGGTAGCGGGAGATATACCTATCTCGTCGCACTTTTCGCGGAATTGTGCGGCGTCCAGTCCTATGGGCATGTCGTAGAGCGTCTTGAATATCTGGTTCGAACGGTTGTCGAGCTTTCCCCTGCTGAAGTCCTGCCAGAATGAGATGGCATCGGAGTATCCGCGACGCTGCTCATCGGACAGCGAATTGTACAACTCTTCCATCATATGCTGGTTGGTGGTCCAACCCTCGGAACGCATGATGCTCATTACGGTCATTCGTCCCATCGTTGCCGACGACTTGCAGGCAAGTCCGAAACTCAGGCCATCGCTAATGTTGCCTCTTGTCTCCGGACTTGGGGTGAGGATACCATTGTCCTCGAGATTCTGGATGGCAGCCTCGTAGGTATCCAGATTGTCATACATCTCCGTCAGCATATTGAAGAATTTGTCCAGTGCAGCGGGATTGTTCTTACCCAAATTTTCGGGGGCTACGGTGAAGAAGTCTTCAGGATTCTTCAGGTTGTCGGATGCCAACATCCAATAGTCCCAGCGCAGTGCCCGAATGGCAAAGGCATAGGTGTTGAAAGCATCTAAGTCATTTTGGAATTGTTGGCTCTCCTCGTATTTCGTCACTTTCGTGAAGTCGGTAACCACGTCGCCTGGTTTTAGGGCAGGGTCATTGACGAGGTCTTCGTCCGAGGAACAGGACACAAAACCGAGTGCGGCAACAGCCAGCACTGCCAGCCTATACCATTTGCTCATTCTTCTCATAATATTGTTTTACAATGTTAGCAATCTTACTTGATGGTGAACTTCTTTCCGTTGCGGATGTAGATGGTTCCGGGCAACAGACGGGTAACCTTGCGACCAAGGAGGTCGTAGCAGGGTGTTTCGGTCTGGGGCTTGCCTGAAAGCAGCATGTCTTCGGCAGGTGTCTGCACATCGGTAATAATTTCGCAATCATCCAAGTCGCCGACAATAGTTCCGTACTCTGCCCAAGCCGAAGCCTTGTAGGCGGCCAGAGCATCGGCATAGACGTGGATGATGGGTTCGCTGGAAAAGAGATAGCTGCTGATGCTGGGAGGTGTCATCGCCTTTATGTAGACATTCTTAACCTTAGCATCGTAGAATGCGCCTTTCGACAGCGACTTCATACCAGAACCGATGATTACGGTCGACAGCTGGCTGCAATAGGCAAAGGCGTCTTCGCCCAGATTGGTCACCTTGTCGGGAATGTCAATCATCTTGAGACTGGAACTGGCGAAGGCGTTCGAGCCAATGCTCTTGATGGTCTGCGGCAGACGCATCGAAACCAGTTTGGCGAAGCCCTGGAAGGCATAGGCGCCCATTATGTTGTCTTCGGTGCTGTAGGAGTTGCTGCCTGACGTATAGTAGGCAGTACCTCCTTTGACGATTTGCGCCTGTGCAAGGTCTATCGAAGCCAAATGGTGCTCTGTGATGAGCTTGCGCATATACTTGATGTCCGTGCCGTTTACATTTCCGTTAATGATGAGCTTGATAACCTGGTCCGAAATGTTCTTGGACAGTTGACCCGGTCTGCTCAGTTCTACACTTTCCAAACCACCGTCAATCTTCGAGATTTCGTGCAGCGAACCGTCAGCATCCAGCGAATAGATGGTGAAGTCGCGTTCCACACTTGTCGGGATGCAGATGTCCTTGGCGTTGGCAGCATACCGGATGTTGCCCTCTGCATCGAGCATCAGGAAGCCCAGACCTCCCTTTCCTTCTAAGGCATAGAGACTGTCAGCCTGCAGATAGACATAGTCCGAGGGCTCGCAGGCTCCGGGTAGATAGCTGGTGAACTGACCGACGTCGCCCCAGTTGTTGTCATCTTGCCCTATTCGCTTCTGCCCTGCCGTGGTAACGAAACCGGTGGTGGGGAGACTCTCCGCGCGGTCCTCGATGAAGATAATCTCGCGGTTCTTCACGGGGTATTGGGCAATGGTGGCCTTGGTTTTGTCGATATCGGCCTGCCTGGTGGTGACATAATGGTCGCCGTAGTCCTGGACGTAGAGGTTGTTGGTGGGTTCGAAGAAACCATAGACAGTGAAGAAGTCTGTCAGGTCTTCTTGGGCCACCTCGCACACCTTGCGGACGAATTTTAGGGTAGATTTGTTGTTGTTGATGGCCCCATCGCCCATCGACTCCATCCTGTCTGCACGCAGCGCTTTGAAGAGCTCGGGGAAGAACGAGGTATTCTTCTGTGCCTGGTGGTAGTAGAGGTAGAGGGAGAAGAACAGACGCAGGCAGCTGTTGTTCACATTGCGAATATTGAAAGGCACGCGATTCACGAACTCCTGCATGGTGGTGCTTAACGGGTTGCCCGAAGTTATCCTATGACCTACATGGAACCGGCAATAGTTGGAGAAGAGGTCGTTGGTGCCCTCTGTGAAGCCACACAGCATGATGGGATACTGCATTTGATGTCCAAACTCATGTGCTGTGCCATTCTCGTCGTAATTCGACACGTATGGGTTCAGGAAGGTCTTGGATGCATCGAGGGAGATGTGGATGCCATATTGGGTAGCGTGGGCAACAGATCCCGGTGAGTCGTTATCCGTGTATGTGGGATTATTGAAATAGCCAGGGTAAAAGGCATCACCTCCTGAGAGATAGAAAGGAGCGCCTGCTTTTTCTCCATTAGCCACTGACTCGCAAATTCCAGAAAGGTCTTTTTCCCATACCGAAAGGCTGTCCAGACATTCAATGGACTTTGCGATTTTACTCGGATATGTTTGCTTGAGGACGGAAGTCCGGATGTTCATTACCGAATGCAGACCCTTGATGACTAGGGTGGAATTGGTGGCTGCCTTCAGCAGTTTTTTGTAGTCGGCATCGGTGTGGCGGCTGGCATCGTAGTAACCATCCACGATACCGCCTTCGATATGAATCTTCATCTCGGGCCACTCGCTGAGGCGCTTGGTCATGCTCTTCGTGTCGGCGGTATATAAGATGTAATAGAGTTTGTCGGCCTCGCTGTCAACGATGTTCAGACCCTTCTGCAGTTTCTGACCCGTTTTGGCATTGGATACCATCTTGTCAACTCCCATGCCTGCAAAATACAATGTGGCGTCCTCCGGGACGTCGCTGTCCACGAAGACATAGAGCGGCTCGCCGTTGTTCTTGGTGTAGATGCCGGTGGGGTTACCCATAAAGGAAGCGGATCGTATCCAGAGTTTGTCGTTCCAGTAATTCGCATCACTATAGGCCTTGTAGCTGTGGATGCGGAACTCCTGTTCGTATTCTGCCCAGGTTTGGTTCTTTATCTTTAGGGCAATGGCAGCCAGGAAGTCCGGCATGCTGTCCTGGGCCATAGCCTCGTTCAGCGTCTCGTCGCTCATGGCCTGATATTCGGCCTTCAGCTGCGTGCAGGCGGCATCCTCGAAGTATTTGTTGCATAACTCCTTGGCTCTGTAGTCCTCGTCCTGTTCCTGCGGATAATATTTCTCCAGGGTACCCGAGATGCTGCCGTAGAATTCCTTCCAGCCCGACTGTTTGTAGTCGTTCAGGGCTTCCTTGTAGACATAGACCGTGGGGCTTGAAGAGAACAAATACGAGGCCACGGAAGGAGGTGTCATAGGCTTTACGTAGGCTTTCGACACGGGAGAATTGTAGAATGTACCCTTGCTCAGTGCCTTCAACTTCTTACCGATAACGATGGTGGTGAGGGAACTGCAATAGGCAAAGGCGTCTTCACCAATATTGAGCACGCTATTGGGAATGTCAATCTTTTTGAGTCCCGTGTTTGCAAAGGCGTTCTTTTGGATGGTAGCAACGGTGGTTGGCAGCACGATGGCCTGCAGTTTCGAACACTGGTAGAACATCTGTTCGCCGATAATGTCGTTCGATGTCTTGTAGTTGCTGACGTAGGCCTCGCCACCGGCTACGATGCGTACGCCCGACCAGTCGAGCGAGGTCACCGTACCGGCATTCACCAGCGAGCGCACATACTTGATGTCTGTGCCGTTGATGAAGCCTGTTATCTTCAGATTCTTGTCGGTGGATGGCAGTAACGATTCCAGCGTTCCTGCTGTTTCCACATGAACTTCGGTGTCGGCCCACATGTTGACAGGACCGCCACATACGATGGCTGCAAACAGCAGCTTAATAATTCCCCTTATGTTGTTCATAGTTGTGTGTGATTATTTTTTTATTCCACTTGATGGCAATATACGTAACCCAGTTTGTCGTAGAGTTTCTGCAACTGCGGCAGGCGTTTCTTCCAGTCGTCGAAATTCTTCTGTTCGGAATTGCACCATTGCACTTCGCACATGCTGGCCAGACGGGGCAACAGCTGGTAGAAGGCGTGTTCGGGATAGGCTACTTGTTCTGTCCACAGATTTGCCTGCACACCCAGAATGTAGTCCTGCTCCTCCTCGGTCAGTTCCTCGGGAACCACGGGTTCAAAGCTGTACATCTTCGAACAGGATACCTGGTAGCTGTCGGTGGTGCGGGGTTGTTTGCTGTAGTCCTTCAATTGAGGATGGTCGATATAGGCAAATACGTTAGGACTCATGATTACACGGTGGTTCTGCTTGGCAGCAGCGATGCCACCCTTGGTGCCGCGCCACGACATTACGATGGCGTTGTCCGTGAGTCCACCCGACAGAATTTCGTCCCAACCGATGAGGCTGCGTCCGCGCGATGCCAGGAACTGCTCAATCTCGTGGTTGATGTAGGTCTGCAGCTTGTTCTCGGCACTACGGCCATCCTGACTGCCTCTGCCGCCTTCGCCCGTATCTTTGGGGTCGCTGGTCAGTCCCAGTTCCTTAATTTTTGCCTGACACTTGGCACACTTCTGCCAACGTTCCTTTGGGCACTCGTCGCCACCGATGTGGATGTAGGGTGATGGGAACACGTCGCACAGTTCGCCAAAGACAGTCTTCAGGAAATCCAGCGTCTCGGGATTACCTCCGCACAGCACTTCGCGCATCACGCCCCAGTGGGGAGCAACGGGGTAGGGACCGCCCGTACAACCCAGGTTGGGGAATACATGCAGGGCGCTCTGCATATGTCCGGGCATATCGATTTCGGGCACTACGTTGATGTAGCGTTCTGCAGCATAGCGAACCACCTCGCGGCATTCCTCCTGCGTGTAGTATCCGCCGTAGGGGATGTTGTCGTAGATGCGCATATTGCCGGGACCGATGACGGTCTTCTCGCGCACGCTACCTTTCTTAGCCAGGTCGGGAAAGGCCTTCACTTCGAAGCGCCACCCTTGGTCTTCGGTCAGGTGCCAGTGGAACTGGTTGCATCCGTGCAGGGCCATCGCATCGAGGAATTCCTTGATGAATTCGACCGTAAAGAAGTGACGACCACAATCCAGCAGCACACCACGATACGAGAAGCGGGGTTGGTCGGCGATGCTGACGAAGGGCATCTCCACCTGTCCCTTGGTTACGGGCAGACTCTTGCGCAGCGTTTGTGCCGCACGGAACAGACCTGCGGGTGCCAGCGCGTCCAGCTCTATGCCGTCCTTCCTGACGTCCAGCGTGTAGCTCTCCTTGCCCTGCTCGGTAGGTTCGGCCACCTGTCTGGGTTTCTTTCCTTTCTTGCCGGGCACCATGATGACCAGTCGGATGGCGGCTTTCGCATCGGCAGGGGTCAGCTTCAGCTGTATGCCTGTGCTTTCGTCCACCCACTGCTGCAGGAACTGGGCAATGCGGCTGACTTCGGCGTTGCTGCTGTCGTAGGCGATGCCCATGCCGTCCTTCAGGGTGAACACATGGTCGGCGTCTATCTTTACCTCCTTGGGCAGAGGTATGATATTATAGTTTGCACGTTGTGCTGTGGCTGTAAGTGCAGCCAAGCAAACCAATACGAAGAATCCTAATCTTTTCATGCGGCATTAGAATTTGATGCGAGCAAATACGGGATAGTGATCCGAGAAATTACAACGCGACATACGGCCATTCATGTCCTCCTTCCAGTAGCCATCCGTACGAATGGCGTATGCCTCCACCGTGGTGGCGGGGGTTACGAAGATGTGGTCGATGCGGTCGTCGGTCCAGAAGTGGTAGTCGAACCCGTTGTACGTGCCGTTCTCGGCAAAGCGCCAGGCAGCATTCGTGTAGCAGTCCTTCAGCACACCGGATTCGGTGAACTGGTTGTACAGACGGTTCTTTTGCGACACGTTGAAGTCGCCTGTCAGCACGGCCAGCTTCTTGCCGCCGTCGGTCATCTGCGTAATGCGTTCCATCACCAGCTTGGCAGCTTCGCTGCGGGCCTTTACACCCACGTGGTCCATGTGCAGGTTCAGGAAGTAGAAGTCCTTCTTTGTCTGTTTGTCGCGGAAATGTCCCCAGGTGCAGATGCGGATGCAGGCGGCATCCCATCCCAGTGCGGGTTTGTCGGGTGTCTCGTTGAGCCAGAAGTGACCCTGCTCGACCAGTTCCACGCGATTCGTGTTATAGAAGATGGCGGCATATTCGCCAGCCTGCTTGCCGTCGTCGCGACCTACACCAATCCACTGGTAGGTTCCCAGCCCGTCCACCATGTCCTGCAACTGCGGGTGCAGCACTTCCTGTGCACCGAAGATGTCGGGGCGTTCCCATTTGATTTGGTTACAGATGCGTGGGCAGCGGTCCTTCCATCCGTTGCCGCAGGTGCTGTCGGCTTTGTTCTTGTAGCGGATGTTGTAGCTGCCTACAGTCAGTTCCTGTGCCACAGCCCCGTAAGCGAGGATGCAACCCAGAAGGATAAATAAGATTCGTTTCATGTCGTTAGTTAGTTATGTTAGTTTCAATTTTGAACTTCGTTCGAACCTGCTCTCGCTCGGCATACTGAAAACAAGTTTTCGTCTGCTCTCGCTTACTCGCAACTTTCAATATTCAATATTCAATTTTCAATATTCAATTTAGAACGCGCTTGCTTTCAGCATCAGTCCGGCCTTTTCGTCCAACCCGAACATCAGATTCATGTTCTGCACGGCCTGACCCACAGCACCCTTCAGCAGGTTGTCGATGGTGGAAACCATGAGCAGCTGGTCCTCGAATTTCTCGACGTACACCAGCGCCTTGTTGGTGTTCACCACCTGCTTCATGTCGGGCGATGTGGTTACGAAGTGCGTGAAGGCCGCATCCTTGTAATAGTCGGCATAGATTTGCTGCACCTCCTCGATGGGCTTGTCGCACTTTGCAACAGCCGTCACAAAGATGCCTCGTGCGAAGCAGCCTCGCTGTGGAACGAAGAGCACGCGACCCTTGTAGCCGGGATGGAGTTCCTGCACCGTCTGGTTTATTTCCAGCAGATGTTGGTGGGTGAAGGTCTTGTAGAGCGACACGTTGTCCGTGCGCCACGAGAAGTGTGTCGTTGCTCCGGGCTTCTGTCCAGCACCCGTGCTGCCCGTCACACCGCTGACGTGGATGTCGCCCTCGATGAGTCCGGCCTTCAGCGCTGGCAGCATGGCCAGCTGTATGCACGTCGCAAAACACCCCGGATTCGCTAAATGCTGTGCCCCGCGAATACTCTCCCTATGCGTTTCTGGAAGTCCATAAATAAACGACCCCCTACTAACTCCCCCGAGGGGGAGAACTGAAGACTGGGAAGCCTCCCCACGGGGAGGTTGGGAGGGGGCTATTCGGAAATCCTGAGCAAGGTCGATAATCTTCACGTTTGCCGGAATTGTGTGTTCCTTCAGGAATTGTTCACTCTTGCCGTGACCAAAGCAGAAGAATACCACGTCCACCTGGTCAAATGGCATTTCACTAGTAAACTTTAAATCAGTTTCACCAATAAGACCTTCGTGAACATCACTAACAGGATTCCCCGCATTACTTTCACTATTAGCAAAGACAATCTCTGCCTGTGGATGTCCCAGCAACACCCGGATGAGTTCTCCACCCGTGTATCCTGCTGCCCCTAGGATCCCCACCTTTATTCCTCCCCGAGGGGAGGATGTTTTTATATTGTTCATGTCCTTTGACTAAGTTGTTGTTTAATTGTGTTCAATACTTCTGGGAGATTTTCTATGACATCTTCATTTTTAAAACGTATAACATTATACCCCATATCTCTCAGCCTTTCTGTTCTGAACTCATCTTTTTCTATCTGCTCGTATTCAGAATGATATCCTCCATCTACCTCTATGACAAGCTTCTTTTCAATACAAACGAAATCTACGATATAATCCCTGATTATGTGTTGTTTGTTGAATTTGACGGATAATTGTTTTGCCCGGATATATTCCCACAGTAGCTTTTCAGCATCTGTAGGGAATTGTTTGTTTTTCTTAGCGAAATCCTTCAAAAGTAAATACCTATCAGGTGATGCCGTATTATAGTTCCCATCATTTCTTCCCATATTAATAATGTTTCTCCCTCCCCTCGGGGAGGGTCGGGGTAGGGGTCTTACCTTTTTTCGTCTGGGTGTGCGAGGTAATAGGCGCGGAGGGGGGTAGAGGTGACTTTGATGAAGCCTTTGGCTTCGTCGCTGGTCCAACCCTTGGCACCCTCGCCGTATTCGCCCAGCTTGTTCTTCACCAGGTCGTCGGGCGTGTCACAACCCACTGTCTGGAAGCAGTAGGGACGCAGTTCCAGCGTTACCTCGCCGTTCACGTGGCGCTGGCTGCTGGTGAGCATAGCCTCGATGTCCGGCATTACGGGTTCCAGGTACTGGCTCTCGTGCAGGAACATGCCGTACCAGTTGGCCACCTGCTCCTTCCAATACTGCTGCCATTTGCTGAGGGTGTACTTCTCCAGGAAGCGGTGTGCACCGATGATGAGCATGGGTGCTGCGGCCTCGAAGCCCACACGTCCCTTGATGCCTACGATGGTGTCGCCCACGTGGCAGTCGCGACCGATGGCATACTGCGCACCAATCTCCTCTACGGCCTGAATGGCCTTAATCTTATCATCGTACTTTTTGCCGTTCACGCTTACCAGCTCACCCTTCTCGAATCCCAGCTTCAACTGTTCGGGTTCCGACTTTGTGGGGTGCTTCAGGTAGGCGCTTTCGGGCAGACCCTGCTTCGAGTCGAGAATCTCGCCTCCGCAGATGCTGGTGCCCCAGATGCCCACGTTGTACGAGTACTTCAGCTTGGCAAAGTCGGCAGGGAAGCCGTTCTTGTTCAGGTAGTCGATTTCCTCCTGTCGGCTCAGGTTCTTGTCGCGCGTCAGGGTGATGATTTCCACGCCAGGGGCCATCACCAGGAAGGTCATGTCGAAACGAATCTGGTCGTTTCCGGCACCCGTCGAGCCGTGTGCAATGGCGCTGGCACCAATCTCGTTGGCATAGCGTGCGATGGCCAGTGCCTGGAATATGCGCTCGCTGCTCACGCTGATGGGGTAGCAGTTGTTACGCAGCACGTTGCCGAACACCATGTATTTCAGCGACTTCTCGTAATATTCCTGCGTAACGTCCAGCGTTACATACTTTGTGGCGCCCAGTTTGTAGGCGTTTTCCTCGTTCGTCTTCAGCTGTTCGGCACTGAAACCGCCCGTGTTGGCACAGGCAGCATGCACTTCGTAACCCATTTCCTTGGCCAGATACATCACCGTGTAGCTGGTATCCAGTCCGCCGCTAAAGGCAACCACTACTTTCTTCTTTTCCATTATGTTTATATTTGTTATTTACTTTTATCTTTATTATTTTTCTCTCCTCTCTCTTTCCTTCCCTCGGGAGGGTTAGGGAGGGGTCTCTCATTTTCCGTCAATCTTCCTGATGCGTTCCAATACGTCCTCGGGAATCTTGGCAGGCAGGTGCTCTTCGGGGTCGAACAGCATCGCCGTACAGATACAGAACTTGCGGTTGCGCTCCTTCAGTACGGGGTAGTTCACACATCCCTCGCATCCGCGCCAGAAAGCCTCGTCGTCGGTCAGCTCGTTGAAGGTGACAGGCTGGTATCCCAGGGCCGTATTCATCTTCATGACGGCAGCACCGCTGGTCAGCGAGAAAATCTTGGCGTGCGGCCAACGTATGCGGGCCAGCGAGAATGTCAGGTCCTTGATGCGCTTGGCCACGCCACGACCCCTGAAGTCGGGGTGCACGATGAGTCCGCTGGTGGTAACATACTGTTTGTTGCCCCACGTCTCGATGTAGCTGAAACCGGCAAAACGTTCACCCTCGAGGGCGATTACGGCCTTCGCCTCCCTCATCTTCACCGCCAGGTACTCGTGTGTACGCTTGGCAATACCCGTTCCGCGAACCTTTGCTGCATCGGCAATGGTCTGCAGAATAAAATCGATATACTTTTCGTGACTGGCATCCGCCACCATCACCTTTATTTCGTCATTATATTCCATAATTAATTATCTCCCTTTCGGTCAATGGGTCTTCGACAAATCTCACAATTCACTAATCGACGTAGTCGCTCGCGTAATGCAATGGAGCAAGAATTTTCAATCTTCAATTTTCATTGGGCCCCATCGGCAGCACTTGCGACAAGGCATCCAGCACCTCGGCGCGGTCGGCATTCTCTTCCAGCACCACCATCACCGTGTCGTCGCCGGCCACCGTTCCCAATATGCAGGGCAGTTCGGCCAAATCTATGTCACCGGCCACGTGCGAGGCGTGTCCAGGCAGCGTCCTCACCACCGCCATGTTGCCCGAGAACTTAATGCTCAGGGCTCCCAGCCGGTTCATGGCCATCACCGTCACGTGGCTGTCGCTCACGTTGCGATAGGCCTGATTGTTGGGTAACATGTACACGTAACGCCCCTCGGCATTCTGTGCCTTCACCACGCCCAACAGGCGCAGGTCGCGGCTCAGCGTGGCCTGTGCGCTCACATAGCCAACCTTCTCCAGTTCAGCCATCAATTCGTCCTGCTTCGACAGCTCTTGGCTCGAGATAATCATCTTTATGACCTCCAAACGGCTCTGCTTCTTCCTCATATATTCACTATTTATTCATTATTCGGGCGCAAAGATAGCAAATTTTATGAATATATGCAACTTTTTTGAATATTTTACACAAAAAAGACGCCATCCCCGGACAGCGCCTTTCTCTTTAGTGATTTTGTGATTTAGTGATTTAGAGGTTGCTGTTAAGCTATTAATCTATTAAGCTATTAGCCCTTAGCCCTTAGCCTTTCGCCGTTTACCGTTAGCCCTTTGCCATGAGCCGTTTGCCGATTGAATATCTCATCATCAAGATACAGTAGGTCCTCGTCGCTGTCCGATGTCGTGAAGAACACGCGAGTGATGTCAGCCGAAAATTCGACCCACATATTTTCGTCCATGCGGGCTCCATCTTTCGAATGGCCTCCATGACGTGTTTGTGTTGTTTACCAGTCAGCTCGGCAACCTCGAGTGACGTCATGTGTTGAATGTCGTTTCCGACGTTTTGTGTGTTTAATACTATAGTTTTCATTTTGTTTGAGTGTTTAGTGAGGAAGAAGTTTCCGAAACGCTGGCCAGCTGTCTCCGCGGAGATTTCTTCCACTCACTTCACTCCACATCCCGCTGCCTTTTCAGCGGGTTGTTAATTGTTCTTTTTATTTTTATTTTACAAAAACCGATAAAACCCCTTTTGTTGATTTCAATCTTAGTCAAGATTTGCGTTATTGTTGATGATGGCTGCTTGAAAGCAGCTTTCATCATCCATCATCACCATCATCGCAGCGCTTTGCGCCTTGAAATCCCCAAAAGGAAAAACCGCGTTCCACTTCGTTTCACTAAAAAACAATTCCGTTTCACCAGTCTAAGCTGTAAGCACCTAAACTAATAAGGTAATAATTTTTTAGGCTCGTAGAGCCGGGGTTTTTGCTTCGGGGAAGCTTAGGTATCCGCAGGATATTCAGTTGTTGGCAGGAAGATGGTGAAAAGTTTACTTTTCGACCAGATTCGTGACAATGGCTGGACAAGCACGAAGTGCTAAGCTTTCTCGAAGCGGTTTTCATGGTTTTTGTTTTTCCAGGTTATCATCGCGGCCTTCCGCGTGATGTTGTTTTGTTGCAATAAATATGAGACCGCTTGCCAACCTCTGTGCACTCTGTGCTTTTAAGAGGTTGACATCGCAAAGTTAGGTACAAAAAAAAGCCCGGCGGAAGAAATATCCGTCGGGTGGGAGTTAGTGGGAGTTTTGCCCTTTTTCGGTACTTTGGCGGCAAAGATAATAAAAATGTTGCGTACAAACAACACTTTTTAAAAAAAATGCGTTTTAGGAGCAACATAGACAATAGTCAATATTCAATAGTCAATAAGGAAAAACAGACAAACGGATTTCATGCCATAAAGAATATATTATATTATAATATATCTTTATGAGCACTTTTCGCCTCCCTCAAAAACGTTATTGACTATTGACTATTGACTAATGACTGACTCCGACCTGCGTCCCAACGCTAGGGGCGGAGCGTCACAACGCTAAGCGGGTAGGGATAGTATCGCTCCGCGGGTAGGGATGGGCGAAGGGCAAACGGCTAATGGCAAACGGCTAATGGCTAATGCTGCGAGTAAGCAATCAAAAACGCAAATTTAACGCCATTTTTTTGCTTTATATAAAATAATGTAGTAATTCTGACCTTCGGTCGAAGGTACTACCGTTCGACAAAAAAAATAAAACTGTTTTTATTTTGTTTTGTTCTCACTAATTCGTACCTTTGTCAGCGTACTTCAGCGGAAGTACACACTTTATTTGCTCAATCGCTACTCGAACTAGGCCCTCGAATACAGAAAGAGCAATACTTAACTCACTTGATGCTTGTGCATTAGCGCAGGCTCATCATAGTGAGTTGAGGGTTGGCCTAGACCTGAGTAGCGTATGGTGAAGACCTGCGCTTTCTTTGTTTACACGGTTAGTGTGGGTTCCATCATTTGAAAGACTGGAAACGATAAACTAAACTAAATAAACAAAACAACTATGAAAAAACTTTTACTAAAAACCCTCCTCCTGCTATTCGCTCTGGTAGCAGGTAGTGGAAGTGTGTGGGCAGATGATACTGAAACTTTTGATTTTACAAGCAACAATTGGGGGCTTCCCACAACCTCTGGAACAACAGCCAGAACCCAATACACTAATTCATCAACAAACCAAAAAGTATATTTGTACGCAGCCAATGCTTATTATTATTACTCCGATAAAAGTTGCCTACTGATAGGAAAAAGTGGATCCTATATAGAATTACCATCTTTTACTAAAAAAGTTACAAAAATTGATGTTACATACTCCAGTGGTACGTCTGAGAACGTAAATGTAAATATTTATGTGGGATCAACAGCAGTAAGCACTGCTCAGAAAGCAAAGAAAAGCTCTACAAACAGTCATTCTATTGGATCTTCATATCAAGCAGCAGGAAATGTGTATAAAATACAGATGACAAATGCTTATAATGCACAGATTTCCTCTGTAAAAGTATACTTTGATGTCCCAACTCACACCCTCACATACTCAGCTTCAAATGGTTCGATTAGTGGCGTAGTATATAATACATCTACAGCTGTTGCATCTGGTGCATCTGTTGCAGAGGGCGGTAAAGTAACCCTGACAGCTACTCCCACTTCAGGTTATACATTCACCGGTTGGAGTGTAGAAGGAACAAACTCATCCCTGTCAGACACAGGAACCAACCCTACAACTTTCACGATGGGTACGGCAAACGCTACGGTTACGGCAAACTTTGAGGAAATTGTTGGTGAATACATCACAGCAAGTTCGACTTCAGTAGACATTGCTACTGTAGGCGATGTGGCGGAGTTTGAATTATCAACAAATATTGTATCACCAAGCTACTCTGTAGCATACTATACAACATCAGCAGGAGACGAAACAACCACAAAGCCATCTTGGTTAGGCGATGTTGAGTTTTCTGGCAATACATTAGATATTGAGGTCAACGAAAACAATGGAGCTGCTCGATCTGCCTATTTGAAAGTTTATTCTGGAACAACGTATTCGTCAGTAATCACTATCAATCAGGCTGCAATCACTGTTGATGCTCCTACAATTGGCACTTCCGCTGGTGCTGTAACAGCAGGAACAACAGTTACACTGACTCAAGCTGCTGCCGATCAAATCAGATATACGACAGATGGGACAGATCCCACAATCTCAACGGGAGACGTTTATTCTACTCCAATTGCAATTACAGCACCAACAACCATTAAGGCAATTGCAGTAAAGAATGGTGTTGCGAGTGAAGTGGCATCTGCTGCATATACTATTAGTGTTGCCGCTCCAACATTTAGTTTGGATGCTGGCAGTTATATGCAAGGAGTAACCTTTACGCTGACATCTGCTGGTAATACCATATATTATACCACCGATGGTTCTGCCCCCTCAAATACCACCACAGAGTATACTGTCCCTGTCTCAATGGAAGCAGGAAAAGTAACTTACAAGGCTATAGCTTATGATACTTATGGCAATACTAGTAGTGTGAAGACTTGTACTTATACTGGTATAGTACCTGCTTTCCTGCCGTTTAGTTGGGCCGGAGGAGTTAAAGACGATCTCATGGCTTTAACAGGTGTTGTTGGAAACGGGTTAGGCACTAACTATGCAGAATCTAATGCCCCATATCGAGTAAAATTTGACGGTAGTGGTGATTATATTGAAATTTTTGTTGACGAGAAGCCTGTAAAAGTAACTATAGGTGTAAAAAAACTTGGTGGTGCGTCAAATTCTAAAATCAAAGTACAAGAGTCTACAAATGGTGTAGAGTTCTCTGACGTTGAGGAACTTAATATAAGTGGCGATGTTAACGCAGTTGTCGAACTTGAAACATCAGAAGATTTCACTTCTAGTACAAGAGTTATAAAATTGCTGTTTAACAAAACTGGTGATAACGTTGGTGTCGGCCCGATAGGAATAACTGCTGCGACTGAAACCATCACACTTAATGCTGCATGTACGGATGGTGAGAATATATATGGAACTTATAGCAGCAGTAATGCATTCAGAGTTCCTGCTGGCTTGAAGGTTTCGGAAATTCAAGTTGAGGGAGGTAAATTGAAGTTGACAGATTACGAAGAACACAATGTGGTACCCGCAAACACTGGTGTTCTTGTTTCTTCCACAACTGCTGGTGCAAAAACGGTTACCATCTCAGGTGAATCTGGTACATCGGTACTTGGTACTGATAACCTGCTGAAACCCTCAGGCGATGCTGGTATTACAGCTGCTAACATGACAGTTGCCAATACAAAGTTCTACCGTCTGACGATGCACGATGGAACGGAGCTTGGCTTCTGGTGGGGTGCTGCAAGTGGTGCGGCCTTCGACCTTGGTGCACATAAGGCATATCTGGCTGTACCTGATGCAGTTGCTCCGGTCAAGGGATTCAGCCTGTTCTGCGATGACGATACGGACGCCATTTCTCAGATTGAAGATGGAAAATTGAATATTGAAAATGCCAAGATTTATAATCTGGCTGGTCAGCGTCTCAGCAAGATACAGAAAGGCATCAACATCGTGAGCGGAAAGAAGATTTTGGTAAAGTAAAGAAAGGAGGAAAACGCTATGAAAAAATATATTAAGCCCGAAGTGAATGTAGTTAATGTTCAACTTACCAATGCTCTGTTGGGCATAAGTGGAAAATCACTTGGAGAAGAATATAATTCTAACGATGTCGACTACACTCATATTGACAACAGCTGGGACATTTGGGGAACGGGAGACGATGATTGGGACGAATAGACCCCCCGCCCCCCTTTCTTGCTCCTCTGCGCTACGCAAGCGAGCAGAGCTCGAGCGAGGGGGAGATTAACCTATAGCCCCTAAGTGGGCTTTGACCCGCACCGTGCGAAAGCACGAGTGATTTGAGTAATTTTTGTTTTGGAGGCCGCTGTCCGCGATGGATAGCGGTCTCTTTCTTTTGCATAAAAGTCGAGAAAAATATTCAAATATTTCGCCCTCGTATTCGTGAACCGCAATGAGCATGTGGTAACTTTGCATTGTCAATTGACAGAGAGAAATCACAAAATCACTAAACTTCTAAACCTCTAAACTTCTAAATCACTAAATCACTAAATCACAAGAAAAGGTGCTATTCCTTGGGGAGTAGCGCTTTTTTTGTATCTTAGCGAGCGGTCTGTACAGCCTGATTCTCTTTTCTAAATTTGTTATTTTGCTCGCTTATTCGTATTTTTGCAGCAGCGATATTCCAATAGGCGTTAAATTCAATATCATGATAAAAGAGCTATAGCGGATGATGGAGCAGGGGAAATGGCAATGGCAGGAGCCAGGAACAGCATGGAGGGGTGTCGGGGTGTATCATATCACGCTAACGGTGCCATCTCGTGAGCCATTGTTCGGAACATTGACGATTCCGGAGAATGAGCCTTCGAACGCGCGGATAGAGCGGACGAACCTGGGCAATGCTGTTATTGATGAATTATATGTGATGTGTAGGCACTATCCGGCAATCCGCATTCTCCAATTCTGCCTGATGCCAGACCACTTGCATGCTGTTATCCATGTGACACAGGTGATGGATACGAGCATCCGCAGCGTGATTCGCGGATATTGGCAAGGGGTGAAAAAGCTAGGCAGGGCTTATACTTTGTCTGTTGCTCACGAATTAAATTCGAAGACAATTGACGAAGCGGGCTATTCTTTTCCGATTTTTACCGAGCGGCCATTCATTCGTCCCCTGTCCCGCCGCGGGCAGCTGCATACGATGATTCGGTATGTTCAGATGAATCCGCAACGGCTGGCTATCAAACGCCTGAGACCTGGCTACTTCTGTGTGCAGAAAGATATAGAGATTGGAGGTAGGAAATATGACGGTGTGGGGAATGTGGCGTTGCTGATGGCAGAGCAATTCGATACCGTGCATGTTCGGAGTACGATGGTGAAGGCTGCAGAACAAGGCAACGACAAGGAACTTCGCGACTACATGAATAGTCGTGTCCTGATGGCTCGTAAGAGCGTGGTGATGGTCTCGCCCTATATCTCCTCGCAAGAGAAACGGGTAATGCAGGTGTTGTTAGAGGAGCAACACCCCTTCATTCTCCTCACGGACAATGGCTTCCGTAATTATTATAAACCTGCTGATATGCTTTTCGACGCATGTGCTGCCGGTCGTTTACTAATACTCAGCCCTTGGTCTTATGACGGAGGAAAACGTCACATTCGCCGTTCGGAATGTGTTGCTCTCAATTCAATGGCAGAGGAAATTTGCAAAGAGCTAAATTGAAATAATGAAAATCATGTAACAAAAAGGAGGGAAGACCATGAAGAAAACGGTTTTATTTGCGTTGCTGACGCTGTTTGTTACGGTTGGATACGGACAGAGTGATGTTTTCTATTACTATAGCAACCAGTTCGATGTGACCAGAAGCAGCAGGACGGGGTTCGAGTCGCTTTTTATCATAGCTCCTTGTCCGCAATCGAACGAATATCAGGACATATACGAGTTGGATTACACGTCTGCTGGCGATTGGATACAGAATAGTATTGAGGAGAACAACAATCAGTTTTTCGAGCTTCTCCTCGATGAAACGGAACTGGAAGAATATCAGCAGGATTTTTCTGTGGGATATTCCTTCATACAGCATCCCAAGACCATTCGGACGGATTTCTCGCAGTTCAAGGAGCCGACTGGGCAGTGGAAGGATTTGCCGGATTATGATACAACGACAGTCGAATATCAGGAAAACTGTAAGCAGAGTGGTGAATTCATTGTTCCGGATAACAGCACCATCCAGCGTATTTCCGAGGAGGTCTATCGCGATTGCTACGGCAGCCGCCTGGCCTATGCGGAGAAGTGCTATGAGTATGTGGCCAGCCACTATCAATACCTGAATCCGTTGACTGGAATACACCCGCTGGAAACGTTGTTGAGTTGGCGTGGGGGCGACTGTGGAAACCTGTCATCCATTTACATCTCCCTGCTGAGGGCCAAGGGCATTCCTGCGAGACATGTCGTTGCGATAGGTGCCAACAATAGGTACCATATCTGGGCCGAGTTCTACATTCAGGGATTCGGATGGGTGCCCGTGGATGTTACTTATAAAAACAGCAACCGCAACGGAAACTACTTTGGCAACTATAGCGACAATCTGGTGGTCGTTCAGAAAGGAATCGACATGACTTATTCCACCAGCGTTGGCATGATGTACATAGACCTGCTGCAGACTTATTGCTGGTGGTATTCGTGCTACACGGATGTAGATCTGTCTGTCGAGCAGGTAGTTACGTCGAAACGCATCAATTATTCCGGCGTCGAAGATGCGATGGCTGAATCGACCAACACGCCGGCAAGGAAAGTAATCATCGATGGCCGTATATATATTAAAAGAGGTAACAGTCTGTGGACTGTAAACGGAATCAAAGCGTTCTAAAGGAATCTTTATCGGGGGAAATGCCGATGAGGTTTAGGGATTTTTTCCTGCGGGTTTAGGAAGATTCCCTTTGCATGGCTGGGAATAATGCCGAACTTTGCCCTTGCAAACAAGTTAGTGACACAGATGTTTAACTTTAATGTAAGGAGAACGATTATGAAAAAGATGACGATTTTGGCCATGATGATGACGATAGCCATCTCTGCCAGTGCAATGAGTTTCAGCCAGGCCAGGAGCGAGGCTCTGTTCCTGAGTGACAAAATGGCCTATGAGTTGAACTTGACAGACGATCAGTACGATGCAGTATACGAAATCAATCTGGATTACCTGATGAGTGTGAACGGCCGATACGATGCCTATGGCACCTGGTGGAACCGTCGCAACACGGATCTGCAATACGTTCTGACTGTCTGGCAGTATAACAAGTACAAGGGTTTGAGCTACTTCTACCGTCCGCTGACTTGGAAGAACGGTGGCTGGATGTTCAACGTGTACTCGCACTACAGCAATCACAATCATTTATACAAGAGTTATCCGAAGACCTATCCTAATCATCCCGGTGAGGTGCGTGTGACGCGCGGCAACGGACACAACGGCAGCCAGCCCATCCACAGCGCCAACAACCACAGCGGTAATAACCACAACGGCAGCCAGCCCATCCACAGCGCCAACAACCACAGCGGTAATAACCACAGCGGCGGACAGCCCAGTCACAGCGGCAACAACCACAACGGTAATAACCACAGCGGCGGACAGTCCAGTCACAGCGGCAACAACCACGGTGGCAACAACGGTGGCGGTCAGCCCAGCCAGAATGGCGGCGTAACCGTTCATCGCGGAGCACGCGGATAGGATGCTGCTACCCGTAAGGGAGAAAGATTATAGCCAGGAGGCGTCCCTGTACCAGGCAACGGTGCGGCGGACGCCTTCTTCGAGCAATACCTGTGGCTCGTAGCCCAGGTCGCGACGGGCAGGCTCGATGTCGCATTGCCAGTTGCGCTGTGCCAGGATGTGGTATTTGTCGAGGTTCAGGGTGGTGAGTTTCTTCATCCAACCGCAAACGGTGCCGCTGATGGCGCACACCAGCCACAGGAACCATAGCGGGGCCTTGATGTGCAGCACCCAGGGATTGCCCAGCTCTTGTTGCAACAGGTCGCTGAAACGGCGGCTGTCGTAAACCTGCCCATCGCTGAGGAAGTATCCCTTGCCCACGGCATTGGGCGCGTCCAGAGCCTTGTAAACGGCCTGTACCACATCGTCGACATAGACAAAGGTGATGTCCTGCGGCTTGTAGCCCACGGCAAAGTCCACATGCTGCTTGATGCTCTTGGCCATGATGAAGTAGTCGCGCTCGCGAGGCCCGTAAACCCCTGTGGGGCGCAGAATGACGTAGGGGAACCCCGTGACGGTCTGCAGGAACTGCTCGGCCTGCCACTTGCTCTCGCCATAGGCCGTGTTGGGCACAGGCGTGTCGGTAGCCAGGATGGGGTTATAATGGCTAACGGCTAAGGGCGAAAGGCTAACGGGTTGTTCGCGGATGGCACCGAAGATGCTCAGCGACGATACGAAGACGAAACGTCGGGGCACCATATCCTCGGCCTGCAGGGCACGGACCAGATTCTTCGTGCCCTCGGTGTTGGTGCGGAAGAATCCTTCGCGCTTCAGACTCTTAGTGGCTCCGGCAGCATGTACCACATAGTCCCAGCCGCGACCTCCTAGCTGCTGTTTGTAATCGCGCAGTTGGGCACAAAGTTTGTCGAAGTCGGAAAGGTCCAGCTCGGCAAATTTCAGGCGCTCGTCCTTCAGATACTGACTGCTGCTGGTGCGGCGCATACCGGCCCACACCTCGTAGCCTTGCTCCAACCCCTTGCTGCAAATGAAACTCCCGATGAAGCCCGAGGCTCCCGTAATAAGAATCGTCATATATATCTTAATAAATGTTTAATTGCCGCAAAGTTACAAATAATTTTTCACTTTTCTCTTTTCACTTTTCACTTAAAATCGTATCTTTGTACCATAAACCTAAAATTTACGTACTATGGGCAAAGGCAAGAAAAAAGGTGCCAAACGCATCACGAAGAAACAGATGATAGAGCGGGTGATGGGCCTGTTTGAGGGGCATCCCACGCAGCGATACGAACTGAAGGAAGTCTTCCGGCTCCTGGGCCTGGACACCCATCCGGCCAAGATGCTGTGCATGGATGTGCTGGAGCAGATGCTCACCGACGACTACCTGACCGAGAAGCCCAAGTACAACTACGGACTGAAGCAGCAGAGCCAGGTGATGGAGGGCGTGTTCCAGCGCAAGGCCAACGGCAAGAACACCTTCCAGCCCGACGAGGGCGGACAGCCCATACTGGTGGCCGAACGTAACTCGATGCACGCCATGGATGGCGACCGTGTGCGTGTGACCATGATGGCACGTCGCCGCAACCATGTGCGCGAGGGACAGGTGACCCAAATCCTGAAACGTGCCGACAAACAGTTCGTGGGTCGCTTGGAGGTTCATCGCGACCTGGCCTATCTGGTTACTGAGGACCGCACGCTGGCCAACGACATACTGATTCCACGCCGAAACATGAAGGGCGCCAAGCAGGGCGACAAGGTAATCGTGAAGATTCAGGAATGGCCTGCCGACGCCAAGAACCCCATCGGCAAAGTGGTGGAGGTGTTGGGACAGTCGGGCGAGAACGAGACGGAGATGCACGCCATCCTGGCCGAGTTCGGACTGCCCTATACCTATCCCCAGCAGGTGGAGGATGCCGCGAACCGCATCAGCGACCAGATTCCAGAAGAGGAAATACGCAGGCGCGAGGACATGCGCGACGCGATGACCTTTACCATTGACCCGCGCGACGCGAAGGACTTCGACGATGCCATCTCCATCCGCAAAGTCAGCACAAAGCTGTGGGAGGTGGGTGTGCACATTGCCGACGTGTCGCACTACGTCACCGAAGGCAGCATCATCGACAAGGAAGCCCAAAAGCGAGGCACCAGCGTCTATCTGGTGGACCGCACCATTCCCATGTTGCCCGAACGTCTGTGCAACAACATCTGCTCGCTTAGGCCCGACGAGGACAAACTGACCTATAGCGTCATTTTCCTCATGGACGAGGCGGCTGTGGTGAAGGACTGGCACTTGGCAAAGACGGTAACCCGCAGCAACCGCCGCTTCATCTACGAGGAAGTGCAGCAGGTGTTGGAGGCACATGGCGAGGCCAGTCCCGAGGATTACAAGAACCCCGGCGACCACGTTGACCCAGAGCGACCCGAATACGAACCGGCAGAACATTTTGCTGAGGAACTCATCACCCTGAACCGTATGGCCAAAGCTATGCGCCGTCGCAGATTTGCCGAGGGCTCCGTGGATTTCGACCGTCAGGAAACGCGCTTCGACATCGACAAGGACGGCAAGCCCCTGGGCGTGTATTTCAAGGTGGCCAAGGATGCCAATAAACTGGTCGAGGAGTTCATGCTACTGGCCAACCGCACCGTAGCCGAGAGCATTGGGAAACGTGGCAAAAACGGCAAAGGGCAAAAGACAAAAGACAATTCCAGCAAGGTGTTCGTGTATCGTATCCACGACCAGCCCGACCAGAACAAACTCATCAACCTGTCCGAGTTCGTTGTTCGTTTCGGACTGAAGTTGAAACCAACGGGCTCGAACGCGATGGTGGCACAGAGCCTGAACAAGATGCTGCACGATGCCAAGAAAACAAAAGCCTGCAACTTGGTGGAAATGGTTACCCTCAGAGCCATGATGAAGGCCAAGTACAGCACCGAGAACATCGGTCACTACGGATTGGCATTCGATTACTACACCCACTTCACAAGTCCCATCCGCCGCTATCCCGACCTGATGGTGCACCGACTGCTCTACCGCTATGCCGAGGGCGGCAGAAGCGTGATGAAGAGCAAGTTCGAGGAACTGTGCGAGCACGCCAGCGCCATGGAGCAGACCGCTGCACAGGCTGAACGAGCCAGCATCAAGTACAAGGAGGTGGAGTTCATGCAGGACCGCATCGGACAGGAGTTCGACGGCACCATATCGGGCGTTACGGAATACGGCCTGTATGTGGAAATCAACGAGAACAAGTGCGAGGGTATGGTTCCCCTGCGCGACCTGGACGACGACTATTACGAGTTCGATGAAAAACAATACTGCCTATGGGGACGTCGCAACCACAAACGTTATTCGCTGGGCGACGAAGTCCGCATAAAAATAGCATCAGCAAATCTGGAACGCAAACAACTATCCTTTACGATTGTGCGAGACAATTAATAACTAACCTTTTATTAACTAACAACTAACCATTTTTTAAGCGTAAAAAGATGAAAAGAGTAAGAAGATTGTTTGTTTCGTGCCTGGCACTGCTGATGACAGCAACAGCCTGGGCAGACGTGGAGGTGAACGAAGAGACGTTCCCCGACGAAGTGTTCCGAAACTGGCTGATGGGCAGGTACATCGCCCGCGACGGCATCCTGACGGACGATGAGCTCGCGATTTTCGAGGAACTCGATTTGAAAGAGCTGGGTATCAAGAGTCTGAAGGGTATCGAGTATTTCACCGAACTGACGGAGCTGGATGTGTCGCAAAACGAACTGACGGAGTTGGATGTGTCGCAAAACACAAAGTTGCAGTATCTGTTTTGCACGAGCAACAAACTGACATCGCTCGACGTTTCTGCAAACAAGGCCCTGCTGGACTTGATGTGCAACAACAACCAACTGACAAAACTCGATGTGTCGAATAACACGGCATTGTTGTACCTCAACTGTTACGATAACAAGTTGACGGAGTTGGATGTGTCGAAAAACACGCAACTATATGATATCATGTGCGGCTACAATCAGCTGACGACGCTGGATGTATCGAAGAACACGCAACTGGAATATTTGTATTGCTATTCCAACCAGCTGACGGCACTGGATGTATCGAAGAATCTGATACTTAGGGGCTTGAGCGTTAGTAACAACCAACTGACAGAGTTAGACGTGACAAAAAACAAGGAACTAATTGACCTGGATTGCGGACAAAACCAACTGAAGGAACTGGTCGTTACGAAGAATACAAAGCTGCAGTACTTGTATTGCAATAGCAACCAGCTGACGGCGTTGGAACTGAAGTATAACCAGAGCCTAGAGTGGTTGTTCTGCTTCACTAATGAGTTGACGGAGTTAAACGTGCTGAAGAACCATGAACTGTCGTATTTGGATTGTAGTTTTAACCCCCTGACGGAATTGAATGTGTCGCGAAACCCGGAACTGAAATCACTGGATTGCGGCTTCATCCCGCTGACGGAGCTGAATCTGGTGAAGAATACGAAGCTGGAATACCTGTATTGCAGCGAGTGCCAGCTGACGTCACTCGACATGTCGCCAAACAAAAGACTGACAACATTGTATTGTTACAGGAACCCGATTTCGAGCGAAGGACTGGATTCCCTGATTGCAAGTCTGCCCGTGATTACTGGCGAAGAGATGGGCTTTTTCGCTGCAGTCGTCAACGAAGACGACGTGCTGTCCTCCATACAGGTGGCTGCCGCAAAAGAAAGAGGGTGGCAGGCGATGCATTGGGATTACAACGAGTCTGACTGGATGCCGTACGAAGGCTATGTTCCTGCTGGCATTTCTGCAGTTGACCGTCCGATGACGAAGGGTGACGGGTGGTACGACCTGAATGGTCGCCGACTGAATGCCAAACCCACACAGCGCGGCATGTACATCCATCAGGGTCGTCGCATCCTGGTGAAGTAAAACCTGAAAACAATCGAAAAAAAAGAAGCACCGAACCCTCAGTTGGATTCGGTGCTTACTTTTTTTTGAGTCGGGATGACAAGATTCGAACTTGCGACCACACGCCCCCCAGACGCGTACTCTACCGGGCTGAGCTACATCCCGCTCTTGCTCCGCTTTTGCGTTTGCGAGTGCAAAGGTACAACGATTTTTTGTTATGACCAAACTTTTTTCGTAATTTTGTTCGCTGAAAACTATTTTTATGGCAAACGAATACATCGACATCAAGCGCTCTCTGGCTGTTAGAACCGAGATTAACCTGCCTGCGAGCAAGAGCATTTCGAACCGTGCACTCATCATTAATGCGTTGAGTCATAGCGAGATGGAACCGCAGAATCTGTCGGATTGCGACGACACACGAGTGATGATTGCAGCCCTGCGTAACATGCCCGAGGTGATAGACATCGGGGCTGCAGGTACGGCTATGCGATTCCTGACGGCCTACCTCTGCGTGACACCGGGTGTCCACACGATTACGGGTACAGAACGCATGCGCCACCGTCCCATAGGCATTCTGGTGAATGCGCTGCGACAGCTGGGTGCAGACGTGCAGTACGAGGGTGAGGAGGGTTTTCCGCCCCTGCGTATCGAGGGACGCAACGACCTCGAAGGGGGCAACGTGGTGATGGCTGCCGATGTCAGTTCACAATTCCTATCGGCCTTGCTGATGATTGGTCCCACCCTGAAATGCGGACTGACGTTGAAACTGACAGGGCGTATTGCCAGCAGGCCTTACCTGGAGATGACGATGCAGATGATGCGCACCTTTGGTGCCAAAGTGGAGTGGGAGAGTGACGACACCATATGTGTGGAACACGGAAACTACACTCCCACGCCCTACGTGATAGAGAACGACTGGAGTGCCGCCAGTTACTGGTACGAAGTGGTGTCCCTGACCAACGACCCGGGAGCCTGGGTGGAATTGCCCGGATTGCCGATAGACAGTCTGCAGGGCGACAGTTGCGTGCGACTGATTTTCGATGAGTTGGGCGTAGGCACGCAGGAATGTGTGTGCACCAGCGGACAGAAAGGAATACGTCTGTACAAACAGGGGAAGGAGACGGATTACCTGAATTGCGACTTCACGGATTGTCCCGACCTGGCACAGACCATTGCCGTAACGTGTGCGTTGAAGGAGATTCCCTATTGCCTGTCGGGGGTGGAGAGCCTGCGCATCAAGGAAACCGACCGCTTGGCGGCTGTCCGTAATGAACTGGATGTGCTGGGATACAGGTTGAAAGAATCGGACTGCTGTCTGGAGTGGGGCGGCTTTTATTCCCACGACGAAAGCGAGACCGAATTGCCCGTCATCCATACTTATGAAGACCATCGTATGGCAATGGCCTTTGCTCCCGCCTGCTGTAAAAGACCTCAGGTGCGCATACTGAATCCTGCTGTCGTCAGCAAGTCGTATCCTTCGTTTTGGAATGATATGGAGAAAGCCGGTTTTAACGTATGCAGTTAGCGATATACATTGTTGTGGCGCTGTGCCTGTTGGGAGGCGTAGCTGCCGTTTTGGGCTGGTGGCGCTATCGGCGTATGCCAGAGGACGAGCCTGTGCTGAATCCCGTGGATATGGAATGTTGCGGGCAGCACGAAGTGTGTGAGAAAGAAAGCCTCTTGGCCGCCCTGAGCAAGCAAATCGAGTACTACAATGACGAGGAACTGGACCGTTATCGTGGTCGTCCGTCGGATGCCTTTTCCCTCGATGAAACCGAGGAATTTCGCGAAATCCTATACACCATGCGCGAGGACGAAGTGGCTGGTTGGGTGCGCAGTTTGCAGTTGCGTGGCGTGGAGTTGCCGGATGGGGTGAAAGACGAGGTGCTGATGATAATTAATGAACGTCGAAGCCGAGGAGGGCAATAAAATACTCGCGCGTGCGTTATATTTAATGTGAAGTTGGGAAGGGAATATCATATAATGCATGAAAAGGGATGGCGTTTGCTATCTCATTTTCTCATTTTCTTAATTTCTCATTTTCTCATTACCTCCTGTTCCACGAAAAAGAATACGTCGGCCACTCGCTTCTATCATGCTACAACGTCGCGTTTCAATATTCTCTACAACGGACAGGTAGCCTATGCCGAAGGAGTGGAGGCACAGGAGAATGGGCATCAGGACGACTACACCGATTTGTTGCCCATGAACCTGAGTACCAACAAGAGTACGGCCAACATGGGTAAGGGTAGTTTCGACAACGCCATC
Organism: Bacteroidaceae bacterium; assembly: GCA_017617235.1. Lineage (GTDB taxonomy): Bacteria > Bacteroidota > Bacteroidia > Bacteroidales > Bacteroidaceae > Physcousia. The sequence continues at coordinate 55,154 of JAFZWQ010000012.1, forward strand.
CTGAAATGCGAGAAGGCCATCAAACTGCATAGCATCAAAAAACGTCCGAAGACGAGCAATAACAAAAAGAAGTCGCCCAAGCAAAAGGAGTTCCTGGCAAGAAAGGAGTTTAACCCCTATTTGAAGCATGCCTGGCTGATGTTGGGCAAATCGCAGTTCAACAAAGGCGAGTTTATAGAAGCAGCTTCCACATTCAACTACGTTATCCGTCTGTATGCCACACAGCCCGAAGTTAACAGTGTGGCAAAGGCTTGGCTTGCCCGTTGCTATGTGGCACTGGAATGGCCATACGATGCGGAAGATATCCTGGACAAAATGCAGCGCGACAGCATAACTCCGGAAGGACGGCGCGAGATGGTCGCTTCGCGGGCGGCATACCTGATAGAGACGGGACAATATGCCGATGCCATTCCTGAAGTACAGCAGACCATCAAGCATACACGCCATAAGATTCAGCGTTCGCGACTGAACTTCCTGGTGGGACAATTACAGCGCGAGACGGGACTGAATAAGGACGCATACAAGTCGTTTTCGAAGGTCATCCGCAGCAATCCTCCCTATGAATTGGCATTCAATGCCCGCATCCTGCAAACCGAGGTGATGTCGGGAACGCAACACAAACAGATGATTAAGAAGCTGTTGCGAATGGCTAAGAACGACAAGAACAAGGATTATCTGGACCAATTGTATTATGCCGTAGGAAATATCTACCTGAATGTGGGAGACACCCTTAGTTGCATCGGGGCATACGAGAAAGGTGCTGAGGAAAGTACGCGAAACGGTATTGCCAAAGCCGTATTGTTGCTGAAATTGTCTCAGCTTTACTGGGAACGCGAGAACTATGTCGATGCCCAGCGCACGTATGCGGCTTGCATCGCTATTCTGAACAAGGAACATGACGCGTACAAGGAGGCAGAGGCACGTTCGAAAGCGTTGGACGAGGCTGCTCCGCCATTGGGTGTCATTAAGTTGCAGGACAGCTTACAGGCGCTGGCCAAGATGCCTGAGGCGGAACGTCTGGCTGCCATCGACCGTGTGATTGAGGCACTGAAGAAAAAAGAAAAGGAGGAGGCTAAGAAGGCTGCTGCCAATGGAACCGATAACACGGGAAATGCGAATACTGGCGGCAATCAGCAGACGAACAGGACAAATACACAGAACCAAACGCAGATATCGAATAACAAAGGTGCGTGGTATTTCTATAATCCACAGACGGTGATGACGGGTAAACAGGAGTTCCAGCGCCGTTGGGGTAACCGAAAGAATGAGGATAACTGGCGACGTTCGAATAAAACCGTGGCTTCGGGTGGCGAGTTCGAGGATTACAACTATGACGAGAATACAGATTCGCTGGATGCCGTAAAAGATGCCGAACAGGAAGCTGAGGAACAGCGCGTGCGCGACTCGCTGGCGAACGACCCTCATCATCGCGAATACTACCTGGCACAGATACCATTCACCGAGGAACAAATGGCTGCCTCGAACCAATTGGTGGAAGCTGCATTGTACGAAGGTGGCGTGAAGGTGATGGAGAAAATACAGAATTATCCCTATTCCCTGCGCCTGCTGTTGCGTCTGCTTAAAGATTTCCCAGAGACGGAGAAACGGGCTGATACTTTCTATCATCTGTTCCTGCTCTATGGACGTATGGATAGCACAGAACGGGCACAGGTGTTCCGTGATTCGCTGATAACGGCCTTCCCCGAGGACAAGAATGCTATTCGCGTGGCTAATCCCAACTATGAGATGATTGCACGTTACGGACGTCATCTCGAAGATTCGCTGTATGCTGCAACCTACGAGGCATATAAGGAGAACCGATACGAGGAGGTGGACAGCAACTACCGTTATCATACCGAGAATTTTGAACAGGGGAAGCACAAGGCCCGCATTATGTTCATCCAGGCAATGAGTCTGCTATACAGGGGGCATCGTACGGAGTTCCTGGACATGCTGAAGGAAATAGTGAAGGATTACAGCAAGGAGGAAATTGCGGAGATGGCGGCTTACATCGTGAAGGGACTGCAGGACGGCCGTCTGCTGTCGGACGATAAATACAATTCGAGCGATATATGGAAGCGACGCAAGTCGGATTGGGTGAATGGTGATTCGACACAGGTTGCTGATACCTTGAGTGCAGAGCGTTACTCGACATTCAATTTTGTGTTGGCCTATCCCACGAATAGTCTCGACGAGGACCAGTTGCTCTACGAGATGGCTCGCTATAACTTCACCAGCTACATGGTGCGAAACTTCGAGATAGAGGTGATGGATGACAACGGTTTGTCCATGATGTGTATCAGGGGATTCCTCAGTTACGACGAGGTGCACGCCTATGCCCAGGCCCTATATTCCGACCCGCATATGTTTAAGGTGTTAGAAGGCATCCGAACCTTGCTGATAAGCGACGAGAACCTGGCTCGTTTGGGTACTTCATTCAGTTTCGATGAATACAAGGAATTCTTCGACCGGCAGTTTGCACCGATGGACGTTCCAGAGGATTTACGTATCGATGAATTAGACCTGCCTTATGTTGACCCCGACGATGTGCAGCCGAAGGAAGAGGAAGAAGAAACAGAAGATAATGACGATTTCCCATATGGTTTTTAAAATATGAGTACATACAAACTGCTTTGGGTTGACGACGAGATTGAATTGCTGAAGGCACATATCCTGTTCCTGCAGAAGAAGGGGTATGAAGTGGACACCGTGACGAATGGCTTCGATGCGCTGGAACAATGTGCACAGATACCATACGACCTGGTTTTGCTTGATGAGAATATGCCTGGCATCAGCGGATTGGAGACATTGGCTCGTATAAAGGAAATGCGACCGGCAATACCGGTTGTTATGGTGACTAAGAGCGAGGAAGAGAATATTATGGACCAGGCCATCGGCTCAAAGATTGCAGACTATCTGATAAAACCCGTTAATCCCACGCAGATATTGCTGACGCTGAAGAAGAACATCCATCAAAAGGAAATTGTAACGGAAGTATCGCAATCTGGTTACCAGCAGGACTTTGGCAAGATCGGTATGCAGATGGACGATGCCCGTACGTTCGCGGATTGGGTGGAGGTGTACAAACGACTGACGTATTGGGAGCAGGAGCTGACGGCTGCCGACAGTCAGATGACCGAAATGCTCACTATGCAGAAGAACGAAGCAAACCAGGGATTCGGAAAGTTCATTCGCAAGAACTATATGAATTGGATTGAGGGTAGTGATACACGTCCGCTGATGAGTCCAGACATCTTCAAAAGCCGTGTGTTCCCAGCCCTGAATAACGGAGAAAAAGTATTCCTGCTCGTGATTGACAACTTCCGTTTCGACCAGTGGAGGATGCTCTCGGGCGAGATTGCCGACCAGTTCAACATCGAGGAGGATCTGTATTGCAGCATTCTGCCCACGGCCACCCAATATGCACGTAATTCCATATTCTCGGGACTGATGCCTAACATCATTGCGCAGATGTTCCCAGAGCTGTGGGTGGACGAGGACAGCGAGGAGGGTAAGAACCTGAATGAAGCCCCGCTCATCAAGACACAATTCGACCGATATCGTCGACGGAATACCTTTACCTATCATAAAATAAATGATTCCGTATCGGCAGAGAAACTGGTTCAGCAGTTGCCTTCGTTGGCTGGCTACGACCTGAATGTCGTGGTGCTGAATTTCATTGATATGCTCAGTCATGCCCGTACGGAGAGTCGTATGGTGCGCGAACTGGCCAATAATGAGGCTGCATACCGTAGCATTACGCTCAGTTGGTTCCGCCATTCTGCAGTCAAGGACCTGTTCCGAGCCTTGGCCGCTAGCGACTATACCATTATCCTCACCACCGATCATGGTTCCATCCGATGCAATACACCCATTAAGGTGGTGGGTGACAGAAACACAAATACCAATCTGCGATACAAGTTGGGCAAGAATCTGAGTTATAACACTAAGGAGGTCTTTGAAATCCGCGACCCGCTGAAGGCTCAGTTGCCTGCGCCGAACCTCAGTACGGCGTACATCTTTGCCCAGGGCGACAGTTTCTTTGCCTATCCCAATAACTACAACTATTACGTTTCGTACTATAAGAATACGTTCCAGCATGGGGGAATCTCTATGGAGGAGATGCTGATTCCCTTGATTACGTTGCACCCGAAAAAAAGATAAAATGTCTCAGTGTTTAACATTTACTTTTCAACTATCTGCTATACAGGAGGCTGCCCGTAAGTTCGTTGCAGCCATTGGCAATCGGACAGTCTTTGCATTCTATGGCGGTATGGGAGCCGGGAAGACCACATTCATCAAGGCCGTTTGTGCCGAGTTGGGTGTGACGGAAGATGTGGTGGCTTCGCCCACGTTTGCTATTGTCAACGAATACGAATCCTCGGATGGTCCCATCTATCATTTCGACTTCTATCGTTTGAAGAACCTGTCGGAAGCGTACGATATGGGATGCGAGGATTATTTCTATTCAGGACACTTCTGCTTCCTGGAATGGCCGGAACTGGTGGAACCCATTTTGCCCGAGAACACAGCACGTGTGGAAATAGAAGAGGGTGAAGATGGAATCCGAATCTTACGAGTAACAACCGATAACTAATACCAACACATATGGAGATCCTTTTAGCTTGTCTTGTAGGCGTGTTGCCTGCCGTAGTCTTAGTCTTTTATATCTATCTGATGGATAAGAATCAACGTGAACCTATCCCATGGATATTGAAGGCTGTTTGGTATGGTGTGCTGTGCGCAATACCCGCAGTCCTCATAGAGGAAGTGCTGGTGCATGCTCCAATACCTGAGAATACATTGCCACGTGCGCTTTACGATGCTTTTGTGGTAGCAGCCCTTTCCGAGGAGAGTATGAAGCTGCTGTTCCTGTGGTTGCTGCTGCGCAAGAATCCCTATTTCGACGAACGTATGGATTGCATCGTCTATGCCACTTGTGTGAGTATGGGATTTGCGGGGCTCGAGAATATTCTTTATCTGTTGGATAATATGGACGATTTGGCATCCGTAGCCATAACTCGTGCCTTACTCAGTGTGCCCGGACACTTCTTCTTTGGTGTGTTCATGGGCTATTTTATGTCGCTATACTTCTGGGGAAAGTCAGGAAGGCGTAACCAAAACTTGGTGTTAATTCTTTTGGCTCCTGTTGTCCTTCATGGAATCTATGATGCCTGTCTGATGGCAATGCCTTTGTCAGAGGAAGTGATGGGGCTGGCCCTCATGGTGTTCTTGGCATTAGGCATCTACGTATGGGTGGGTGGTCACCGGCATATTATGCGTGTGTTGGCTCGTGACAGGAAAGAGGCCTATTTCTCCAATCCCTTGCATAACGAAGGGCAATATAATAAGGACGAACGTTATTCAGGCGCGGCAGAGGAACAACCTGCTCCGGATGGTGAAGAACAGGCCACGGTTTCGGATATTTTACAAGCACTGAGAACGGCCAAAGAAGACGAACCGCAGAATGAGGAACAATATGAGGAGGAAACAGTTGAGTCACCGGCAAATCGGGGTCTTTTCAGTCAGCCTTTCTCTTTCGAAGGTCGTATCGGCCGCAAGGAATTCATCTATTCTTATCTGATTTATATTGTATGGTATAGAACCATAAAAGTGTTGGGGGACGGTGCTGAAATATCGGAGGGAGTTGCCGTATTTGTCCTCGTATCCTTCGTCCCGATAATGTGGTTTATAATTGCACAGTGCTGTAAACGCTGTCACGACCTGGGACATTCGGGTTGGTGGCAGTTGATTCCTTTCTACAGCTTGTTCCTGCTGTTTCAAGAGGGCGACCCCGAACCAAACGAGTATGGTGATGCCGTAAGATAAAAACAAAAACGAGGGTTCTGCCCTCGTTTTTCGTTTGAAAAGGAAAGTGTTCCTGATTACTCTTCCAGACTCTCGGCGTATTCCATTTCGCCTTCGACAATCCATCTTAGGTCTTCGGCCGAGAAGACTCCTATTCCGTCTTTCTTGGCTTGTTTGGCCATGTATTGTGCGATGGCTTCTACGTCGATGTCAATGTAGCCGTCCTTGTCAGGTTCTGTTTCCAGAATGCCACTTTCGGTATAGTACTCGACTATGACATCCAGGAAATAGTATAGTTCATCGTCTGTGAACTTATCCTTCAGTTCCTGAGGCAGACTATGCTTGATGAATTCAACGGTGCGAGCATCGTCTTCTGCATCTTGCAGCAATTCGTCTTCAAAGTTTGCCATAGGAGTAGGGGATTAAAGGAGTGCGTCGATTTGCTGCTGAAGAACGGCTTTTGTCTGTAGGCCTACGAGGCGCTTAACCATTTCGCCTTGGGCATTGAAGAACACGATTGTAGGAATGCTGCTAACTTGGAACTGCATGGCCAGTTCGTCGTCTTCTTCAACATCGCACTTACCGATGTTTGCCTTTCCTTCGTATTCTGTGGCCAGTTCTTCAATAGTGGGAGCCAGACGTTTGCAAGGACCGCACCATGTGGCCCAGAAATCAATCACCAGAGGCTTGCCGCTGGCAAGGAGCTCCTGAAAATTCTCGTTTGAAATGTGTAATGCCATATTAACTGATTTTATAGGTTAGTGAATCTTGTTTGTCCAAATAATCAATCAACTCTTTACTCACACTTATCTTGTGCTTCGAGGAGGTGACCTGCAGGTTAATGTTCTTGTTCGTTTCGCGAATCTGGAAGTTCAGTTGAACCTTCCCAGGATTCTCCTTAGCGAAGTTTGCCAAGGTGAATACCGTATCTTCGTTCAAATCTTCCAGCCAGAAGGAAATGGTAAGGTCATGTACCAGTTTGTCTTTGACATTTGCCAGGAAATCAACAGACTCGATACGTAAATCTAATTGCGATGCATTATATTGTCGGGGTTGTACGCTAGCGCTGATATAGAGCGAGTTGCCGACATCCATGAAACTGCTCCATTTTGCCCAGTCATTGCCAAATAGAGGTAATTCTCCGGCTCCTTCATAGTCTTCGATAGTGACGATTCCATAGGGCAGCCCTCTCTTGGAAAGACCTTTCCGAACATTTGTGACAATGCCGCCAAAGTGAAGTTCCTGTCCAACGAGGTTTGCACGGTCTTCGAGTTCATTGACTCTTACGTTGCATACTTTTTGCATGATGACTGCATACTCGTCCAAAGGATGGGCAGAAAGGTATATGCCAATCTTCTCTTTTTCCTTATTCAAACGCTCCAAAGTGCTCCATTCTTCGGCTACTGGAATGGATGGGACAGTAATGTCTATAGCATCCATATTACCAAAAAGCGAATTTTGTGCCTCTTGCTCTGCTTGCTGGTACTGCATACTGAATTTTACCAGCGTGTCCAAAAATACTTCCCCTTTGTTGTTTACTCCAAAGTATTGTTCGCGAGACAATTGATCGGAGAAATCGTCGAAGGCACCACTTAGAGCCAAACTTTCCAGTCCGTTTCGTTTGACAATTCCAATGGGTATGCGTTTGGCAAAATCAAAAATATCCTTGTACGGGCCGTGGGCCTCGCGTTCCTTTACAATAGCATCTACGGCATTGAATCCCAAACCGGATATGGCTCCTAATCCGAAACGAATGTTACCTTCTGGGTCAACGCTGAACTTATGTCGGCTATAGTTGACGTTGGGGCCTAAGGTGGCGATCCCCATATCCTTACATTCGTTCATGAACTTTGTGACCTCGGCAATATCTTTGGCTCGACTCATTACACCTGCCATGAACTGAGCGGGATAGTTCGCCTTCAAGTAGGCTGTTTGATATGCTATCCAAGAATAGCACGTAGCATGACTCTTGTTGAAAGCGTACGAAGCAAACTTCTCCCAATCGGCCCATATTTTCTCCAGTACTTTAGGGTCGTGCCCATTGGAGGCTCCCTGATTAATGAACTGGGGTTTCATGTGGTCCAGTTTATCCTTCAGTTTCTTACCCATAGCCTTTCGCAGGGTGTCGCTTTCGCCACGGGTGAAGTTCGCTAATTGACGCGAGAGTAACATGACCTGCTCCTGATATACCGTAATGCCATAGGTGTCCTTTAGATACTTCTCCATACATGGAATGTCGTATTCCACAGGCTTGCGTCCTTGTTTTCGGTCAATGAAGTCAGGAATGTAATCCATAGGACCTGGACGATAAAGGGCATTCATCGCTATGAGATCCTCGAAAGTTGAAGGTTGCAGTTCCCTCAGGTATTTTTGCATGCCGGCTGATTCGAACTGGAACGTACCTACAGTTCGGCCATCGCAGTATAGCTGGTAGGTTGCAGGGTCGTTGATATCCAACTTGTCAACATCTATTTCGATGCCCAAGCTGTCTCGAATGTTCTGTTGGCATTCCTTGATTTGGCTGAGCGTTTTCAAACCCAGGAAGTCCATTTTAATGAGACCCGTATCTTCGATTACCGATCCTTCGTATTGTGTGCAAAGCAGTTTTTCTCCTGTTTCCTTGTCGTCGGCTGTGCTGATAGGCACCCAGTTGCTGACATCGTCGCGACAGATGATAACACCACAGGCATGAACACCCGTATTGCGTACGTTGCCCTCTAACTTCTTGGCGTATCGGATGGTATCTGCCAGCACCTTGTTGCTTGAACTTTCGGCTTGTTGCAGTTCTGGTACAATGCTGATGACATTCGGCAAGTTCATCTTCATGGCCTTTCCGTTCACTTCCGGCATTCGGTCTGGAATGAGTTTGCAGAGTCTGTTAACTACATCAAGTGGAAGCTGCTCGATACGTGCGACATCTTTTAAAGCCAGTTTCGTGGCCATGGTGCCGTAGGTGATGATGTGTGCGACCTTCTCTTCTCCGTACTTTTGCGTTACCCATGATAACACTTTGTTGCGTCCGTCATCATCAAAGTCGACATCTATATCAGGCAACGAGATTCGGTCGGGATTCAAGAAACGCTCGAACAGTAAATCGTATTTTATGGGGTCGATTTGGGTGATGCCTAGGCAGTAGGCTACAGCACTACCAGCGGCACTTCCGCGCCCGGGACCGACACTGACGTCCAGCTCGTGTCGAGCGGCATTAATGTAGTCCTGCACAATGAGGAAGTAGCCAGGAAAACCCATCGATTTCATGACGTGCAGTTCAAAGTTCAATCGCTCCTTGACTTCATCGGGTATAGGGTCTCCATATCTCCGTTTGGCGCCAATGTAGGTAAGGTGGGCCAGGTAATCAGCCTCCAGCTTCAGTCGATAAAGCTTTCCGACACCTCCCATCTTTTGGATTTTCTTCTTGGCATCCTCCTCGCTCATGACGGCTTTTCCATACTCGTCGTGCGTGAATTCATCGAAGAGTTGCTGGTCTGTAAATCGTTGATGGTATCCTTCTTCTGTGCCAAACTCCTCAGGAATCTCGAAGTTTGGCATGATGGGGGAATGGTCGATGTCGTAGATTTCCACTTTATCCAGCACTTCGCAGGTGTTGGCCAGAGCCTCTGGCACATCGGCAAAGATGGCATTCATCTCGGCTTTTGTCTTGAACCACTCCTGCTTTGAGTAGAGCATACGGTTCGAGTCGTTCAGGTTGTGGTTTGTCGCCAGGCAAATAAGACGGTCGTGGGCTTCGGCATCATCTTCGTCTACGAAGTGCACGTCGTTGGTGCAGACCAATTTAATGCCGTATTTCTTAGCCATCTCGATGAGCACTTTGTTTGCCTGCTGCTGCATAGGGAATGTGCTGCGTTCTGCACGTTGGGTGGGATTCTTTACCTCGTGACGTTGCAATTCCAGATAATAATCCTCGCCAAATACCCGATGATACCATTGTATGGCTTCTTCGGCACCTGCAATATTCCCTTTCAGTATTTTTTGTGGAACTTCGCCTGCAATACATGCCGAACAGATGATAAGTCCCTCGTGGTATTGCTCCAGGTCGTAACGATCCGTTCTGGGCTTGCCATAGAATCCTTCAATCCACGATTTGGATACCAACTTGATAAGGTTCCGATAACCTTTTAGGTTTTTTGCCAGCACGATAAGGTGGTAACGTACATTGTCGCCTAACTCTTTTTCTTTCGATTCCTTACGGTGTGGGGCAACGTACATTTCGCAGCCGATGATGGGCTTGAATGGTTCTAATCCCTGCTCCTTTCGCTCTTTGTTCAGTTTCTTGCAGGCATTAGCAAACTCCTTGATTCCCATCATGTTTCCATGGTCGGTCACAGCCATGCCCCGCATACCATCAGCAATGGCTTTCTTCAGCAACTTGGAGATGCTGGCCTGCCCGTCGAGTAACGAATATTGGGTATGAACATGTAGATGTACAAAGTCGGTCATGGTGTATTGTAAAAATGGAAACTGGGTATAAAGGTACGTCACTTTGTCGAAAATAGCAACAAATGTGGTGCGTTTTTGTTATCTTGATAGATAAAATGTGGCAATTTGTGTGCATATTCTTTGATTATTGAAATAAAAAGGTTAACTTTGTGCGTTGTAGGGGCCTATTTGCCTCCAGTAATTAACCGAATGGGAAAAAGACTCAGAAAATTACGCAAGATACGTAAGATAAGGCTGCACCGTGAAGGCACTCATATCCTTATCATTTCTGCTATTGTTATGGCTGCATTGTGTGCCGCCTTGCATTATGTTTTTCAGTCTCGTGTCCCATTCATTGTGGTTACGGTTCTGTGTTCTCTGGTTTACATATTAATTGTAAACTTCTATCGTTGCCCTATTCGTAAGTTTGAGTTCGACACGACCAACATAGTGGTGGCTCCTGCCGACGGTAAAGTCGTGGTAGTTGAAGAGACCGATGAATACGAATATTTCCACGAGCGTCGTTTGATGATATCCATATTTATGAGCCCATTGAATGTTCATGCTAACTGGATTCCTGTGGACGGACATGTGAAATATGTGCGCCATTACAATGGTAATCATCGTGCTGCTTGGCTGCCAAAGTCCAGCATTGAAAATGAACGTAGCACGATTGTCATAGAGACACCAAGCGGACAGGAAATACTTGTACGTCAGGTGGCTGGCGCTATGGCACGTCGTGTGGTTACTTATCTGGAAGAGGGCGCGGATTATGAGATAGACGAGCATTTGGGCTTCATTAAACTGGGTTCTCGTGTCGATGTTTATCTACCTTTGAATGCAGAGCCTCTTGTAGAACTCGGACACAAAACCACGGGAAACGAAACCGTTATTGCAAAACTGAAATGATAAAAAAACATATCCCCAATTCACTGACTTGCTGCAACTTGATTTGTGGCTGCATGGCTACGGGCGCAGCTTTCCATCAGCATTATGTATGGGCCCTGCTTATGATTGTTGCAGGTGCCGTGTTTGATTTCTTCGATGGCATGGTAGCTCGTCTTTTGGGCGTGTCATCGCCCATTGGCAAGGAGTTGGATTCCCTGGCAGATGTTGTAACCTTTGGTGTGGCTCCATCTGCCATTATTTTTGGTTTGTTCTGCGAGGTTCACTATCCTGAGTTACTGATGCCGCTTGCCGGTTACATTCCATATACAGCTTTCCTTATGGCGGCTTTCTCGGCTCTGCGTCTGGCGAAGTTTAATCTTGACGAACGTCAGACTTCGTCTTTCATTGGCCTTCCGACGCCTGCGAATGCCCTCTTCTGGGGTTCGTTGGTCGTGGGTCAACATGCCTTCCTCGTTTCGCTGAAGTTCAATGCGGTGTTCCTTTTCCTTTTTATGCTGCTTTCTTGCATGTTGTTGGTGGCAGAGGTCCCTTTATTTTCTTTGAAGTTCAAGGATTTATCGTGGGCACATAACAAGGTTCAGTATATTTTTCTGCTGGGTTGTTTAGCTTGTCTGCCCTTGGGTGCTAGTGCGTTGGCAGGCATGATTGTGTGGTATGTGGCCCTGTCTCTGGTGATTGCCAGAAACAAACATTAATCCTTATTCCCTCGTCATATGAATGTTCTTGGATGCCTTTTAATGGCAGTATTTGTTGTTTTGTTTGCTGTGCTAGCCTTTGGAGTGAGCTTGCTAAGTGCGATACTTCGGTTGTTCGGCATCAAACTACCTCAAATGGGACAGAAGCATGATACCGATGTTCGTTCCGATGCCCAGCCGCAAAAGAAACATTTCGCGGATGACGAAGGCGAGTATGTTGATTTCGAAGAAGTGTGATTCCTTGTGCGCGTACGCATATGCATGCGTATGAATAAAATAGGTATCTTTTGGTGCGAAAATGTTCAAATAATTTGGCATTTTGCTTGCTTAATCGTACCTTTGCAAACGATTTGTGTAGCCCCTGTAGTTCAATGGATAGAACTACGGTTTCCTAAACCGCCAATCCGGGTTCGATTCCCGGCGGGGGTACAGTGAAAGGTAAAAGGTAAAAAGTTAATATTAAAAAGTAAAAAGATGGAGATTAAGGAGCTGGACAGTGTGGTTGTCCGTTTCTCAGGTGATTCTGGCGACGGTATGCAGTTGGCCGGAAACATTTTTTCCACGGTATCGGCTACTGTGGGAAACAGTATCAGCACCTTCCCTGATTATCCTGCCGACATACGTGCTCCGCAGGGTTCCCTGACAGGTGTCAGTGGCTATCAGGTGCATATCGGAGCCGGTCAGGTATACACTCCGGGTGACAAGTGCGACGTGTTGGTGGCTATGAATGCAGCTGCGCTGAAGACCCAGTTGCGTTATGCGAAGCCTACGGCAACCATTATCATCGACACCGATGCTTTTGGTCCCAAGGATCTGGAGAAGGCTCAGTTTACGACGGACGACCCTGTTCGTGAGATGGGTGTCGACCCCGATCGTGTCATTGCTTGTCCACTTACCACGATGGTGAAAGATTGTTTGACAGACACAGGTATGGATGTCAAGTCTATGCTCAAATGTCGCAATATGTTCGCCGTAGGCTTGGTTTGTTGGCTATTCGATCGTGATTTGGAGGTTGCCTTCAACTTCCTGCGCGAGAAATTCGCCAAGAAACCTGCTATTGCCGAAGCCAATATCAAGGTAATCCAGGCTGGTTACGACTATGGACACAACACTCACTCCAGTGCAATGAATGTCTATCGCATCGAGACACGTGAGAAGAAGCCTGGCCGCTATATGGACATTACAGGTAACAAGGCTACGGCCTATGGCTTTATTGCCGCTGCTGAGAAAGCAGGCTTGAAACTGTATTTGGGTTCGTATCCCATCACTCCTGCTACAGACGTTTTGCACGAGTTGTCGAAGCACAAGTCTTTAGGCGTTACTACTGTTCAATGTGAGGACGAAATCAGTGGCTGTGCATCGGCTCTGGGTGCCTCTTTTGGCGGTGCTCTGGCTGTAACCAGCACTAGTGGTCCAGGTATCTGCCTGAAGAGCGAGGCTATGAATCTGGCTGTTATTATGGAATTGCCGTTGGTCGTGCTCGACGTTCAGCGTGGTGGCCCTGCTACGGGACTTCCTACGAAGTCTGAACAGACAGACCTTTTGCAGGTACTCTTCGGCCGTAATGGTGAGAGTCCCATGCCCGTGATGGCAGCCCTTTCCCCTGCCGACTGTTTTGATGCCGCTTACGAGGCTTCGAAGATGGCACTGGAGCATATGACGCCCGTCGTGTTGCTCACGGATGCCTACATAGCCAACGGTTCGGCTGCTTTCCGCCTTCCCGACCTGAAGGAATATCCTGCTATTCAGCCTCCATATGTACCAGAGGAACTTCGCGGTACATGGACTCCCTACCAGCGTAATTCCGAGGGCGTGCGCTACTGGGCCGTTCCTGGTCGCGAGGGCTTTACACACATCCTGGGTGGTTTGGAGAAGGACAACCAGACAGGTGCTATCTCTACGAATCCGGAGAACCATGATTTGATGACCCGTCTGCGTCAGCAGAAGGTGGATAATATTCAAGTGCCCGACTTGGAGGTATTGGGCGATAAGGACGATGCAGAGTTGCTTATCGTGGGCTTTGGTTCTACTTATGGCCACTTGCATACGGCTATGGATGAAATGCGTGCTCAAGGCAAGAAGGTGGCGATGGCGCAATTCCGCTATATCCGTCCTCTGCCCAAGAATACTGCCGAAGTGCTATTGAAGTATCCAAAGGTGGTGGTTGCCGAGCAGAACATGGGACAACTGGCAGCCTATTTGCGTATGAATGTCGATGGTTTTGTTCCCCAGCAGTTCAATCAGGTAAAGGGTCAGCCCTTTGTTGTCAGCGAATTGGTAGAATCATTCAGTAAACTCTTCTAACTATGGCATATACAAATAACGATTATAAGAAGGGGCAGCCCAGGTGGTGCCCGGGTTGTGGCGACCATTTCTTCCTGGCATCGTTTCATAAGGCGCTTGCCGAGATTGGCGTAGCACCTCATGACATCGCAGTTATCAGTGGTATCGGCTGCTCGAGCCGTTTGCCCCACTATATGGCGACCTATGGTATGAATACCATTCACGGACGTGCAGCGGCTATTGCTACAGGCTGTAAGATTGCAAACTCAAAACTGGATGTTTGGCAGGTGAGTGGCGATGGTGACGGATTGGCTATTGGCGGTAACCATTTCATCCATGCTAATCGTCGAAATATCGACCTGAATATGATTCTTTTGAATAACCGCATTTACGGTTTAACCAAAGGTCAGTACAGTCCAACCAGTCCTCGTGGCTTTGTATCAAAGTCCAGCCCTTATGGCACGGTGGAAGATCCCTTCCGCCCTGCAGAATTGTGTTTCGGTGCACGCGGACACTTCTTTGCCCGTGCTGTGGCAACGGATGCTCCAGGTACTATTGCCGTGTTGAAGGCCGCTCATGCCCATAAAGGTGCTGCTGTATGTGAAATCTTACAGAACTGTGTCATCTTCAACGATGGAACTCACGAAAGTGTTTACAGCAAAGAAGGTCGTGCAAAGAACGCCATTTACGTGGAGCACGGCAAACCTTTGGTATTTGGCGAGAATAACGAATTCGGCCTCGTCCAGGATGGCTTCGGCCTGAAGAAGGTAGAGATTGGTAAGGACGGCTACACCATTGACGATATCCTCGTCCACGATGCCCATTGTCAGGACAACACTCTACAATTGAAGTTGGCTTTGATGGGTGATGGCGACGGTTTCCCTGTTGCTTTGGGCGTTATCCGCGATGTAGATGCACCTACCTACAATGAGGCTGTTGAGGCTCAAATCGAGGATGTTAAGGCAAAGAAGCCTTACCATACTTTTGCAGAACTGTTGGAAACCAACGATATCTGGACGGTAAAGTAGGCTCTTCTTAGAGTTTTTCCCCGTAGCAGAGGTCACCACAGTCGCCAAAACCAGGAACGATATATTTGTGTTCGTTCATTCCTGGGTCTATGGCGGCACACCAAAGGGTGGTGTCCTCTGCTACGTTTTTTTGCAGCATTTCCACACCTTCGGGAGTGCCAATCACACTGGCAATATGTACCTGATGGGGCTTCCCCGTCTTCAGTAGGGCCTCGTAGGCAGCTACCATCGAGCCGCCTGTTGCCAACATGGGGTCAACGATAATCAGCGTCTTTCCTTTTACGCTGGGCGAAGCCATGTATTCCGTATGGATGCCCACTTCTGTGTGTTCGCGGTTGGTGTACATGCGGAAGGCAGAAACAAAGGCATTCTCGGCGTGGTCGAACACATGAAGGAACCCTTCGTGGAAGGGTAACCCGGCACGCAGTACGGTTGCCAGCAATATATCATCCTTAATAATAGGAATGTCGGCAGTTCCCAGTGGGGTAGTGACGGCCTTTGTCTTATAGGTTAGAACTTTCGAAATTTCGTAGGCCATAACCTCGCCGATTCGACGGATGTTATTGCGGAAAAGTGCACGATTCTTTTGATAGCTCTTGTCGCGGATTTCTGCCATGAAATGGTTCATGACGGTGTTCTGTTCACTCAGGTTTATGGTTTTCATGATAACTGAATTTTTGCCAAAGTTAGTAAATTGTCGGCATATTTGCCAACTCTACTTCTCAAAAGTAAATAAAAGTTATAAAAAAATGGTAAACCTGTCTCGTATCTCGTAAATTTTCACTATTTTTGTAGCGCCTTAACGGGCATGTATGTAAGAGATACTTTTTAATTTAAACAAATTCATAAAAACATGGCAAAATTAGATTTAGCTCAGTACGGCATCACTGGCAGCACCGTGATTGCTCACAATCCTTCTTACGAGTTCCTTTTCGAGGAGGAGACAAAGGCTGGTCTGACTGGTTTCGACAAGGGTCAGAACACCGAGTTGGACGCTGTTAACGTAATGACTGGTATCTACACCGGCCGTTCACCC
>JAFZWQ010000013.1 GCA_017617235.1 Bacteroidaceae bacterium
ATTGAAAATTGAAAATTGAAAATTGGGCTACGCCGATAAACGCAGTCAACGTCAAGAATATCCTCTTTACCCTATTCATTGTCAATTGTCAATTGTTCATTATCCACTACATAAAACGCCAGGCGTAGGTCATTTATTGCCATGGATGATGATTTTTTGCGTTTTCGAGGTCTTTTTGCTGCCTCCCTGACGCATTGTGGCCCGATAGAAATAGATGCCGGCACCCAAACGTCCGCCACCCGACATCGTCAGGTTCCAAGGCACGCTGTAGGTGCCCGTGCCGCTGTTGGCAACAAGAGATTTCGACCACATGCGGCGACCGGCAAAGTCGAACACCTCGATGAGTAGGTCGCAATCGGTTCCCGGCATGTTGTAGGAAACCAGGAAGATAGTGCTGGTGAGGGCTGGGTTCTGACTGACTGCAAGGTTGAGCATGACGGGTTTCAGCGAACCATCCACCACAAAGTCGAGGCTGGTGGAAGAGGAATTGTTCAGCACATCCCACGCACGGAAAGAAAGCGAATGGCGGCCTTCCTCCAGTTCGGGAATGCTGTAGGCCACAGTGCCCTGAGTGAAGTCGCCGAAATCGGCTGTATAGTAATCGTTGAGGATGTAGGTTTGCGTGGCATCGCCATCGACAGTGAGCAACAAATCGTGTCCCAATCCGCTTCCGCTGTAACTGATGCCGCTATTGTCCTGAAGCTTTGCCACGAAATAGGGCGTGCTGTTCACCGTACCTCCGTTTTCGAAATCCTCGGTGTTCAGGTAGGCAAATATCTGCGGGCCGTCGGTATCGCCGCCAATCGAAGGACTGATGCCGCCCACCGTGAAGGCCTCGCTGTAGCCGTTGGCTTCGACGGACAGGCTGTCGTTGATGGCGTAAAACACTACCCTGCCCCCTTCGTCGCTGTAGTTGATATCGACCGGCATTACGTAATTGATGATGAACGTGCCCGCACGCACGGAATCCTGTCCGTAGAAGAGCACATTCTCGCGGTTCTTGAATTCGAAGGGGCCAACCGACACGTTGGCATTGTTCAGGCAACGGATGGTCTCGGCATTGTCGTAAACACGAGCCGAGAGGATACCATTATAATCGGAAAGCAACGTTCCCTGTCCGTTTTCCAGGTGTCCGCTCAGACGCACCTGCTGTCCGGCCTGCAACTGAATGGTTCCCGTTGCAGAGGCCAGTTCCACACCGTTTATGCTGTCCAGCACCACACGGTTGGCAGGAGCACCGAACGTGAGGGCCGGGTCGCCCAGAAGGGCATACTGGAGTTTGTTTTCCGATAGTTCCAGGCCGTTCGCAATGATGTAGTTCTTGGCCAGACGGATAGCATCGCCCACCCGATAGCGGCGACCAGCGGCATCGGTGCCAAACAGATAGTGCATGAACCAGCGGTTCATCGTCAGATTGCGGTGGGCATACACCGTTCGCGTGGTGCCGTAGAAGGCCACAGCTGCACCATCGGCATTCAGAACAGCCGTTTCGCCGATGTTGGTGGACTGTCCGTCGAAGGGCATCACGTCGCAGGCAGCCGTTACCCACAGGGGCAACTTGGTGCCCTTGAAAGCCATGAAGTCTTCCAATTTGAGCACGAATTCGTGGGACAGCGTGTATGTGGAGGCATGACCCGTGTAGTTCATCACCAAAGCGCCTTCGTTGTTCTGTTCCGTAAGCAGCTTATTCAGAGCCGGATAGGTATTGCTGCTGAGTGTGGAAACACGCTCGTAAACGTCCCACATCACCTTGCGCACCTCCATTTCCGGATAGTCGCTCATCACGCGTTCTGCCACATCGTCTGCCATTTCCAGGTGCTGGTTGTTGTCGCCGTCGTCGCCCATCATGCAGACCACATTCTTCCAACTGCCGGCATTGGCGTTGGTGAGGAAGGAGATGGACTTGTCCACCATGACTTTGGCTTCGGCAGCCGAGGTCACAGGGAATCGGCCCACACCCAAGTCCGACTTGTCTCTCAGAAGGTTATTGCCTTCACCGTCATCCAACAGTCCGAAGTAGTCTTCCATCACGTAACTCTGGGTGTCGCTGAAGCTGTTCTCGCTTTCGAAACAGAGCAGGTAGTCGTCGGGATTATAGTTGCGCCATGCGGTACTCAGCATACGGTTGTCCCAGGCACAATCGCCAAAGAGCAACAGGTAGCGGGGTGCCACATCGTCGCTCTGGGCACGGTCGTAGAGCATCTTCATCAATCGACGATAGGCCGTAGCATCGGGGGTTCCGCTGGAAAATTCGTTGTAAACCTGGTCGGCACGCACCACTGCCACTCGCAAGTTGTCGTACTGGCGATGGGCCTCGGCCAGACGTTCGGCCTGGGTCGTAAGCTTACCGCTGGTGGGTACGATAATGACCATATCCAAGCTGTCGAGGGCGTGCAGGTTCTGATTGTCGATGCTGCCCACCACCGTAGGTTGCGGGAAGGCATACGACGGGTCGAAAGCCACATAGCGAAGCGACGCATCATCGACATCTGCCTCGTAGTTCGCACCATTCTGGGTTCCTGCGACAAGTGCTGCCGGGCTACCGGGTTGCCCCAGTCGCATCAGCTGTACGTCACTACCGGCAATCTGGAATTTGGCAGGAGCAGCGCTGTTTTGCGAGAATGCCACAAAGCCCTCGTTCAAAGGGGTAAGCAGACGTTCGTAGTGCATCGCCAGATAGTCGAGCCGAGCCGACTGACCCGCTGTGCTGATGAGTTTGATGGTCCAGTCGCTGCCGTTGGCCAACGCCTTCACATCGATATTCTTCGTGCTCTGTACTGCAGCATTGTAACTGGGAAGAGTACTGATTTTCAGCGAATCGCGAAGCGTGCCGTTTACCGTTACCGATACCGATGTCTGCTTCGACTCGTCGGCTGCCGTAAACGATACCGTCAGCAGTTCGCTGCCCTTGCTGTTGATGGTGCTGAGTTTATAGGTATGAATATTTCCGTTGGCATAATCTGTGCCATCGTAGAGATTACGTCCTCCGTGGTACCACGCAAATTCATCCTTTTCGTAGAGCACGTGGTCGGTAAACGTGGTATAGGTCTGCGAGGGTTCTGCCGTTGCCTTTTCCGTAGCGATGCTGCTGGGTGCAGCCTCTTCGGTCAGGAAGTAGCAGGCCTGGTTGGCATAGGGGTTGAACACCCGCGTGTTTCCCGTCCAATATACCAGTCCGTTGCCCCAAAAGAGCCACGTGTCGCTGCCCGATTTGTAGAGGGGGACTTCTTGCAGGTCGTCGTATTCGCTATCAGGGTCCGACACCTCGCTCAATCTGTAGCCGCCGTGTCCATACAGGTGCACATTATCGGGATTCGCAAAGCCCATCTTCTTCAGAGCGGAACGGGTCAGACGATAGATGCCGTCCTTCGTAATGCTGATTTTCACCCACTTCCCCTCGCTGAGCACGCTCTTTCGGGTGTATCTCTCTGCAGGGCCCGCAGCGCCCACCCTCTTTGCCTTTTGCCCTTTGCCTTTTGCCACAGGAGTGATGGTGATGTCGGCACTGAGCAGTTTCAGGTAGCGGCCCTCGCGACAGACAATGGGCACGAAGGCAATGTCCAGCATGCCCTGCTTGCGACTGACGCTGACGGACGATTCCACCTGCAGGTCCTCGGCAATGGAGGCTCCCAAGCGTTCCAGTCGACGAACCTCGTCCTGTTTGAGAGGGGCCCATTCGGGATATTCTATGGCGACGCGGTAGTCATAGAGCCGATAGTCGGTTTCCAATGGTACCACTTCGGAATATACGGGCAACACGGTGTCTATGCGCAGCTCGCTCCAATCAAGGTTCGTCACAATTTGTGCCGACACAGAGCACACAGAGAAGACGGAGAACACAGAGAAAAGGAGGACACAGAGTTTTCTGTATGTCCTTCTACACCTATATAGTATAGTATTTCCTATTCTCATTTTTTCTCTATATCCTCTGTGCGTGCAATTATCGCACGTTGAACTCCAGCACTTTCTTTCCTTCCAGGTAGCCCTCCAAATGGTCGCCTTCGCTCACAGGGCCCACGCCCACGGGTGTGCCTGTGTATATGAGGTCGCCCATCTTCAGGGTGAAGAACCGGCTGATATACGACACTATCTCGTCCACCCGAAACAGCATGTCGCCCGTCCACCCTTCTTGCACCGTCTGGCCGTTTTTGTCCAGTCGGAAATGCAGGTTCTGCACATCGCCGTAGTCCGCCAACTGCTGCATCTCGCCAATCACTGCGCTGCCGTCGAATCCCTTACTCAGTTCCCAGGGCATTCCGTTGGCGCGGAACCGCTGTTGCAAGTCCCTGGCTGTGAAGTCGATACCCACCGTCACCTGGTCGTAGTAGCGGTGTGCCCAACGTGGCGCAATGCTTCGGCCCAACCGGCAAATCCTCACCACCAGTTCCGTTTCGTACTCGCACCGCTGCGTGTAATCGGGAATGAAAAACGGCTTTCCACCGCTTAACAAAGCCGAGTCCGCTTTGGTGAAAATCACGGGCTCCTCTCTCTTTATTAACGTTTCCTCGAGCTCTTTATTGTGCTCCAGGTAGTTGAATCCAATACCAAATATCTTCATAATTATTGCAAAGATAGTGCAAACCGAACGAAAAAACAAACGTATGTTTGTATTTTTATGGTACAAAAAAAGCGTCCGGCACGATGGTCAGACGCTTTCTGTTTAATTTCAAAGTCCGCGATTACTCGGCACGCAGAGTGAAGCGCTTGAAGGCGAGGACGGTGAGGTCCTTGTCAACAGACTTCAGGTACTGCTCAACGGTCTGGTTCTTGTCCCAGATGTACTCCTGACTGAGCAGGCAGTTTTCCTTCAGGAACTTGTTCAGACGACCCTTGGCAATGTTCTGAACCATAGCCTCGGGCAGGTTGGCAGCCTTTTCAGCGCTAACGGTAGCGATGATTTCCTTGGCACGGGCAACATCCTCGGCTGTGATCCAGCCCTTACCCATGTTGCTCTCCATGTGGTCTTCGCTATCTACGTGTGCGGGGTTGATACCGGCCTTGCGCAGAGCAGCTTCAACAGCCTTGTGTACCTGCTCTTCCTTGGTCTTCTCAACAGCTACGTTATACTCGTTGTCCTTAACCTCCTGGGGAACACCGCTTTCGTCAACGGCAACAGGAGATGCGCTGGCAATCTGCATAGCAATGTTCTTGCCAACGGTCTCGTCGTCAACCTTCTTGCTCAGGGCAAGCATGGTGCACAGACCGTTGCGGTTCATGTGGTTATATGTAGCGATAGCCTCGCCCTCGATGGTCAGATAACCATCCAGTTCCATCTTCTCGCCAGTGATACCGCTACGTGCAACAACAGCGTCCTGTACGGTTCCTTCGCCCATGGGCAGAGCCTTCACCTCGTCCAGTGTCTTGCATTTGTTGGCAACGGCAGCGTCCAGAATCTGCTGGGTCAGGGCTACGAAGTCAGCGTTGTTAGCCACGAAGTCGGTTTCACACTTCAGGGCGATGATGGCACCGAAACCATCGGCAGCC
This sequence comes from Bacteroidaceae bacterium, assembly GCA_017617235.1. Lineage (GTDB taxonomy): Bacteria > Bacteroidota > Bacteroidia > Bacteroidales > Bacteroidaceae > Physcousia. The sequence goes on from JAFZWQ010000013.1 coordinate 5,485, forward strand.
TTCACCAGTACGCAACCCTCAGCGGCATCGCGGTCGCTACGCTTGGCAGCAACAGCAGCACCCTTCTTGCGGAGGTATGCAACAGCACCGTCCATGTCGTCGCTCTCGGCCAGAGCCTTCTTACAGTCGGCCAGACCAGCGCCCGTCATTTCGCGGAGCTTCTTGATATCATTCATTGTAACTTCCATAATACAATCTTAATTAAAAGTTAAGAATTAAAAATGAAAAATCATTTTTTACTTACTCTGCAGCCTCTTCTTCGTCAGCTTCAGCGGCGGGAGCCTCTACTTCGGCTTCTTCCTCGTCGTCCTCAGCCTCAGCCTTCTTACCGTCCTTCTGGCTGGCAGCGGCAGCGTCGGCATCAGCCTTCTCTACCTTGCGCTCTTCCAGACCCTCGCTAATGGCAGCGATGCAGGCATCCAGAACCACCTCGATGCTCTTTGCTGAGTCATCGTTTGCGGGGATTACGAAGTCTACATTATCAGGGTTAGAGTTGGTGTCAACCATAGCGAATACGGGGATACCCAGACGGTTAGCCTCGCGAACGGCAATCTGCTCCTTCAGCACGTCCACAACGAACAGTGCGCTGGGCAGACGATTCAGGTCGGCGATAGAACCCAGGTTCTTCTCCAGCTTGGCACGCTGGCGGGTAACCTGCAGCAACTCGCGCTTAGACAGGTTGCTATATGTGCCGTCGGCAATCAGCTTGTCGATGGTAGACATCTTCTTCACAGCCTTGCGGATGGTGGGGAAGTTGGTGAGCATGCCACCGGGCCAACGCTCGATAACGTAGGGCATGTTAACTGCGGTAGCCTTCTCGGCTATCACGCTCTTGGCCTGTTTCTTCGTAGCAACGAACAGGATTTTCTTGCCGCTCTTGGCAATCTGCTTCAAGGCTTCAGCAGCCTCGTCAACCTTAGCAACGGTCTTGTGCAGGTCGATGATGTGAATGCCATTGCGCTCCATGAAGATATAGGGAGCCATAGCGGGATTCCATTTTCTCTTGAGGTGGCC
>JAFZWQ010000014.1 GCA_017617235.1 Bacteroidaceae bacterium
CCACAGCGTACCATCTGGCGGAGCTGCCTATGACCTCTGCATCAAGGGCAATCCCTTCAGCTATCAGTCGGAACCCGGCATCATCTGGGTCAGTCAGGACGATAACGGCGACGGCCTGCCCAACGACCAGTGGTTCGAACTAGCGGGTTCAGAATATGGTACAGACAACCATTGGACAGAGTATGCCATTACCTATTTCCGCCCAGACAAGGCAAAGTCGGCGGTGGGATGGCGTGACTCGAACAACGAAACAGGCTACATTCCTTACATGAGTTACTGGAATCCGTCAACCTATTATTGGCAGCCCTGGCAGCTGGGAACGGAGATGACCTTCTTCGGCTCACGTCTCAGGGACCGCAGTACCTACAAAAACGGTATCTCCGACATTCCGCCTTACGACTGGGGCTATGCCGACAATCTGGGCGACCTTATCGACGGACCTGCCGGCAAGATGGGATACTATAAGATAAGTAACGCACGCACGTGGGACGGGAAGCCTGCCAACCTCGAGTACATCGACTTCGTGAAGATTCAAACGGCCCAAACGGGCTCGACACCCAATCTGGGTGAAATCAGCACGGAAGTCTACTATATCAGCGACTGTCATTTGGAATGAGAATCAGACTGACACTTCTGGAATTGTTAGGTTGTTGTGCAATGTTTGCGCAACAAGAGAAACAACTGCACGAAGTGCAAGTCACAGCATTCCGACGCATGAAGGACACAGGCCTGCAGCAAACAGTACTGGATACGACCGTGCTGCACCAGAACGTAGCCCTCAGCATGTCCGACATCCTCACCCAGCATTCCACCCTGTTCATCAAGAGCTATGGTCGCGCCACAGAGTCGACTGCCGAGTTCCGAGGTACATCGCCCAGCCATACACAGGTGCTGTGGAACGGCATGAAGATAAATTCGCCCATGATAGGCACGGTGGACTTCAGCACCATTCCTTCCTATTTCGTAGATCAGGCCACGCTGTTGCATGGAGCCTCATCGCTCACCCGAACAGGAGGCGGATTGGGTGGTGCTGTAGATCTGCACACGAAGCCTCTCTTCGACCAGGGACAAACCATGCAGTACATCCAGGGGGTGGGGTCGTTCCGAACCTTCGACCAATTTCTGCGATACACCTATGGCGGCAAGCGATGGAGCAGTAGCACACGTGCCGTCTATTCCACTTCGAAAAACGATTTCAAGTACACCAACTACGACAAGATAGGACGTCCCACAGAACGCAATCGCAGCGGATATTTCGACGATTTACACCTGATGCAGGATGCCTATTATCGCGACGGGAAAGGGAACAGAATCGGACTGATAGGATGGTACACACACAGCCTGCGCGGACTGCCTTTCCTGAGTGTGGACTACAAGAACGACACGGACTTCAAAAACGAACACCTGTTGGATGCAGCCCGTACAGTAGTCAGTTGGGACCGTACAATTAATGACTGGAATGTGGGTGCGCGAGGCGGATACGTGTGGCAAGACAATCAATACGATTACTACACGACGAGGCAGTCGTACAGCACCGACATCACCCATGCCCGCAGTCGCAGTCAGCAAGGCTATGTACAGGCCAATGCCGACTGGATGCCGCGCCAGAACTGGTTGTTGACAACGGACTTTGCACTCTATTACAACCATGTGCGCAGCGAGGATAAAAGCCCTTTCCACATAGGCGATAATTACAACTTGGGACGAGCAGAGTACAACCTTAGTTTGTCGGCGAAATGGCGTCCCGTGAAGAATCTGTCACTTTCCACCGTCTTGCGCGAAGAGTGCTATCGGCGCGACTTCGTACCCGTAATTCCTGCGCTGTTCGCAGAGTACGTCATCACGCCTGCAGCAAAGAAGAAAAAGACAGGAGGACACCTGATTCTGAAGACCTCGGTAGCCAGGAACTACCGATACCCGTCAATGGACGACCTATACTTCCAACCTGGCGGAAATCCCAACCTGCGCCCGGAACGGGGTATTACCTACGATGGTGGTCTGGAATGCGTTGTACAACGAAAAGATTTCTCGATGAAATCGAATATTTCTGCATTCGACTCCTACATTACCGACTGGATTTTGTGGACGCCTAATGCCAAAGGATACTGGCAACCATCGAACCTGAAGCGTGTACATAGCTACGGAACGGAAGTAATGACATCTGTCGAGGTGAAGATGAAGCATCAATGGAAACTGGGAGTGACGGGAAACTATGCCTTTACTCCCAGCATCAACAAAAGCGAGAATCTGGCCGATGACGATGCTTCCTATGGCAAACAGCTGGTCTATGTGCCGCGCCATTCGGCAAACATCAGCGGACGGCTTTCGTGGCGCACTTGGACGCTTCGCTACCAATGGACATTCTACAGCGAGCGATTTACCACTACCAGCAACGATGTATCGTACATCACAGGTCGATTACTGCCCTATTACATGAACGATGTGTCGCTGGAAAAAACGTTCCAGTGGAAGAAAGTACATGCATCGATAAAAGGGGTTGTCAACAACCTGCTTGGTTCGGAATACGTTACCGTCCTGTCACGTCCGATGCCGGGTCGCAACTTTGAAATCTTTATAGAAATTAAACCGCAATGGAAACATTAAAACTTTATAACACCATTATATCGTTATTCCGTTATTCCGTTATTCCGATGATTTTTGTACTTGCGGCCTGTGGCGGAAGCGGAACGAACAAGTCGGAAGCAGACGGCGACACCATCCCTATGCACTATGCCCGCAACCTGACGATAGTGCAGCACAAGGATTACACTGAGGTAACTATCCGTAATCCGTGGGACACCACCGCCGTCCTCCATCGTTATATTTTAGCCCCCTCCCAGCCTCCCCGAGGGGAGGGGACACTGGTTCACGTGCCGTTGAAGCGGGCGGGCATTTTCACCGCCGTGCATTGCGGACTGGTAAAGGAACTGGGTTGTGAATCGGCCATTCGCGGCATCTGTGAGATAGAATACATCAACATTCCCTCCATCCGCAAGTCTGTCAAGGAAGGCCGTATAGCCAACTTCGGCAGCGCGATGGAACCCGTCATCGAGACCATCATGGACGCCCAACCCGACGGACTTCTGGTCTCGCCTTTCGAGAATTCAGGGGGCTACGGACGTGTAGAGCGACTGGGAATTCCCATCATAGAGTGTGCCGACTACATGGAATTCAGTCCATTGGCCCGTGCCGAATGGATGCGTTTCTATGGTCGTCTGTTTGGGGTTGGCGAACGGGCCGACAGCCTCTTTACTGAGGTAGAACATCGATATCTGGCCCTACGCGAAAAGACCCATAAGGTAAGCCAACGCCCCACCCTCATTGCCGAGAAGCCCTATAGCGGTGTATGGTATGTGCCAGGCGGCAACAGCGCCATGGGTATCCTCTATCAGGATGCAGGTGCCGACTATCTCTTTGCCGACCGCAAGAAGAATGGTTCGCTGGCCCTGTCAGTCGAGACCGTTTTCGAAGTAGCCCAACAAGCCGACATTTGGCTCATCAAGTACAACCAGCCCACACCCCTCACGCTGGCTCAGTTGCAATCCGACTATCCGCCGTTTGCCCATTTCCGTTCATTCCAGACGGGGCGCGTCTATGGTTGCAATCAAGCCAGTTCACGCTTCTATGAGGAAACCCCCTATCATCCCGACCGACTTTTGGCCGATTTGGTGCGAATAATTCATCCAGAACTTGGAATTCAGCACAAAAAGCAGTACTTTTATCCCGTCGAATGAAAAATACCGTTGCGATAGTAGGTCTATTCTTGGCAACGATGCTGCTTTTTGTGGCATCGCTGTACAACGGCAGTGTAAGCATTCCCATGTCCACTATCACCGACATTCTGTTGGGACGCGGTTCTGCAGACCATCCCTCGTGGCAGTATATCATCTTAGAGAATCGTATTCCGCAGGCCGTTACGGCATTGCTGAGCGGTGCTTCGTTAGCGGTCAGCGGTTTACTCCTGCAGACGGCTTTCCGTAATCCATTGGCAGGTCCTTCTGTGCTGGGAATCGACAGTGGTGCCCACTTGGGTGTCGCGCTGGTCATACTGGTGGCTGGTGGTGCTCTGACAACGGGCATCCTTACGCTGGGAGGCTTTGCACTCGTTATTGTTGCCGCCCTGTTAGGAGCGTTGGCAGTTATGAGCATTTTATTGTTCCTGAGCCGTCTGCTGCAAAACAATGTGATGTTGCTCATTGCCGGTATGATGGTGGGGTATATTGCCTCCAGCATGATTTCCCTGCTGAACTTCAAGGCCTCAGCCGAAGGCGTGCATGCAATGACGCTGTGGGGCATGGGTTCGTTCAGTAGCGTCTCGCTCGACCGTCTGCCCTATATGGTAGGTATTTGTGTCTTTGGCCTGTTTCTTGCCTTCCTACTCATCAAGCCTCTGAATGCATTGTTGTTGGGCGACGACTATGCGCGTAACCTGGGTATCAGCATTCGTCGCACACGCACCTTACTTCTTCTTACCACAGGGGTACTCACGGCAGCCAGCACAGCATTCTGTGGTCCCATCGCATTCATTGGACTGGCGGTTCCCCACATCGCACGCCTGGTGCTGGGCAGTGCTAACCATAGGGTGCTCCTGCCCGCCACATTGCTCACGGGTTCGGCTTTGGCGCTGATGTGCAACCTCATTAGCACGTTGCCCGGTGAATCGGGTGTCATCCCCATCAACGTCATCACTCCCATCATCGGAGCTCCCGTCGTTTTGTGGGTCATCCTGCGATTGGAAAAGTGAGATTTATGACGAAAGGGTTGGTGTGTTGGGGATAAAATATTATCTTTGTGGGCAGATAGAACCCTAAAAACCAATAATCATGAAAAGAATCTTATGTTTGCTGAGTGTTGCCTTGTTGGCTGTTGCCTCATGGGCACAAGTTTCCTACGATGTGATTCCCCTGCCGCGCAGTATCGAACTGAGCCCCAAGGGTGAGGTTTACCAGCTTCCGCAAGGGGCTGTGGTCACCTATGCCAGTGGTAATGAAGCAATGGCTTCGAATGCTCAGTTACTAGCTGAGTTCTTAAAGACAGACGCAGGCTTCGAAGTTGTGCCACAGGCCGATGCAAAACCCGCAAAGAAACAATTTATACCCATTACCCTTTCGTTGGGTTTGGAGAACGATAACCATGAAGCATATCAATTGACGGTTAACAAAAAGGGAATCGTGATACAGGGTGTTTCCGAAGAGGGCGTATTCCGAGGAATCATGACCTTGCGCAAGGCCATTGGTACCGAGGGAGGCGAAAGCATATCCCTGCCCTATGTAACCATCAAGGACGAGCCGCGTTTCTCCTATCGTGGTGTTATGTTGGACTGTGCCCGTCACTATTTCCCTGTCGATTTCCTGAAAGAATACATCGATGTAGCTGCATTGCATGGTTGTAACAATCTGCATTGGCATATGACTGAGGACCAAGGTTGGCGTTTTGAAGTAAAGTCGATGCCAGAACTGGCCAAGAAAGGTAGCATCCGCAAGCAGACCGTAATTGGTCGTAACACTGGTGTATATGACGGTCAGGAATATGGTGGCTACTACACGCAGGAGGAATGCCGCGAGATTGTGGCCTATGCGGCCAAGCGCTTCATCAACATAGTGCCTGAAATCGACCTCCCTGGTCACATGCTGGGTGCTCTGCATGTCTATCCAGAACTGGGATGCACGGGTGGTCCTTACGAGGTGTGGCCTCATTGGGGTGTTTCCCATGATGTGCTCTGTGCCGGCAATCCCAAGACGCTGGAGTTCCTGAAGAAGGTGCTTGGCGAGGTTGCCGAAGTATTCCCTTCGAAATACATCCATATTGGTGGCGATGAGAGTCCACGTGACCGCTGGAAGCAGTGTCCGAAGTGTCAGGCCAAGATGCGCGAGCTGGGACTTACCCGTGAGGCAGAGCTGCAGACCTATATCAACAAGGAGCTGGAGGCATACATGCAGAAGAAGGGACGCGACCTGATTGGTTGGGACGAGACGCTGGAAGGCGGTTTGAGCGAAAAGGCCATCGTGATGTCGTGGCGTGGCACCAGTGGTGGCATCCAGGCTGCCCGTCAACACCATCGAGTTATTATGACTCCGACCACGTATTGTTACATCGACTACTATCAGTTGAAGGACCAATGGGGGCAACCCTTAGGTATTGGCGGCTATCTGCCCGTATCGAAGGTGTATAGTTTTGAACCTACTGATGAATTGAATGAGGAAGAGGCCAAATACATTATGGGAGCTCAGGTAAACCTGTGGTGCGAGTATGTGGGTTATCCCCAGCACGCTCTGTACATGCTGCTGCCCCGTCTGGATGCCATCAGCGAAGTGCAGTGGGCACCCAAAGGTCAAAAAGATTTCGACGCCTTTAAAACGCGTCTGCCTCGCATGCTGAAGCTTTACGATAAACTAGGTTACACCTATTGCCGTAAGTTCGAATGACATTTGAATTGAATAATCTGGTCATCGGTTACCCCACTCGTAAGGTGGCGGGACCGATGACCGTTTCTTTACACCAAGGCGAACTCTGCTGTCTGTTAGGTTCCAATGGTGCTGGAAAGAGTACCCTGTTACGCACATTGGCAGCCTTCCAGCCTCCTCTGTCGGGGCAGATATTACTCGACGGACGTGACATTTCCGATATATCTGCGCGAGAACTGAGCACCCTGATAGGAATTGTGCTTACGGAACGCGTTCGCGTAGCCGGTATAACGGTACGAGATATGGTGGCTATGGGGCGCAGTCCCTATACCAACTTTTGGGGGCGGCTAACCCAAGAGGACCATCGTCTGGTAGACGAGGCTATGCAGTTGGTGGGTGTTGATGGTTTTGCCAGCCGTCAGGTGTCGACCCTCAGCGATGGTGAGCGGCAGAAGGTAATGATAGCCAAGGCTTTGGCTCAGGGCACACCCATTATCCTGCTCGACGAGCCGACAGCGTTCCTGGATTTCCCCAGCAAGGTCGAGGCCATGTTGCTCCTAAGCCGTCTGGCCCACGATTTGCAGAAGACCATCTTTCTATCTACCCACGACCTGGACCTGGCTTTACAAACAGCCGACCGCCTGTGGCTGATGCCATCATCTATGTCGAAGGGCGAAATCGCAGTAGGCACGCCACGCGAACTGGCAGAGAAACTTCCGCTCTATTTCCCCAGTCCGCATCTTACCTTCGACCCTTCCGCTCTCCGCTTCCAAATCCAGTAATCCTTTAGCTCAAGGATTACGTCCTTCCCACACAAACCTTACAATCCTATTGAAGGAGGAATACTATCCCTGTTGCAATAGGAATACTATTCCTCCCCCTGTAGGATTACTAATCCTTCGTCGACAGGATTAGTATCCTCGTTTCGTAGGGATATCGTCCTGCGGAACTAAGAGAAGAAGATGGTGAGGCCAGCCATAACAATGCTGACCATCGACATCAGTTTGATGAGAATGTTCAGACTGGGACCACTGGTGTCCTTGAACGGGTCGCCCACGGTATCGCCTACGATGGTTGCCTTATGGGCAAACGAACCCTTGCCACCGAAGTTCCCTTCCTCTACCATTTTCTTGGCATTGTCCCAAGCACCACCAGCATTGGCCATGAAGACAGCCAACGTGAAGCCACCGGCCAGTCCGCCTACCAGCAGGCCCAACACACCGGCAACACCCAAAACGCAACCTACTACAATGGGAATGGCAATAGCCAAAAGGGAGGGGAATATCATTTCGTGCTGAGCCGCACGAGTGGAAATCTCCACACAACGACCATAGTCGGGTGTAGCCTTGCCTTCCAGTATGCCCTTGATTTCACGGAACTGCCGGCGCACCTCCTCCACCATTTTCTGAGCCGCACGGCCAACGGCCTCCATCGTCAGTCCACAGAACAGGAATGCCGCCATGGCACCAATGAAAGCACCAACCAGCACGCGAGGATTCATCAGGTTCACCTGGAAGTAGTTCATGAAATCGGGAATGGTGGCTTGGGCTGCATTAATGGCTTCGCCCTTCAGGTTCGTAAGTGTCATTCCGGCCCGTTCCATCGCAATTTTCACCTCTTCTATATACGAAGCCAGCAGGGCCAAAGCGGTGAGAGCTGCCGAACCAATGGCAAAGCCCTTGCCCGTAGCAGCAGTAGTATTACCCAGTGCGTCGAGGGCATCCGTACGATGACGAACTTCCTCGCCCAATTCACTCATCTCGGCATTACCTCCTGCATTGTCGGCAATGGGACCATAGGCATCGGTAGCCAAAGTGATACCCAGAGTGGAAAGCATGCCCACAGCCGCGATTCCAATTCCATACAATCCATGAGAAAGTGCTTCGGCCGACATATCAGCCCTGAAACCATTTGCACACAGATAGCTAAGCATGATAGCCACACCAACAGTGATAACAGGAATACAGGTCGAAATCATACCCGTGCCAATACCCTTGATGATAACAGTGGCCGAGCCCGTAAGACCCGCCTCCGAGATTTTCTGGGTGGGTTTATAGGAGTGCGATGTATAGTACTCTGTAGCTTGTCCGATGATGACACCTGCAGCCAAGCCTGTGATGACGGAAAACGAAAGGCCCATCCAATTTTCGATACCCAAGAAATATAGAATACCAAAAGTGGCAGCAGCAATGAATACCGCAGACACGTTAGTTCCTAAGGCCAACGAGCGCAGCAAATCACGCATAGTGGCTCCCTCTTTGGTACGTACAAAGAAGATGCCCAAAATGCTCAGGAACACACCAACAGCCGCAATAAGCATAGGGGCTATAACGGCACGCAGTTGCATACCTTCGACCGATGAACCGGCAAAAGCCACAGCACCAAGGGCCGCTGTAGAAAGGATACTGCCACAATAGCTTTCGTACAGGTCGGCACCCATACCAGCCACATCGCCCACGTTATCGCCCACATTATCGGCAATCGTTGCAGGATTGCGTGGATCGTCCTCAGGAATATCGGCTTCCACTTTTCCTACAATGTCAGCACCCACATCTGCTGCCTTCGTATAGATACCACCACCCACACGGGCAAACAGGGCTTGCGTGGAAGCGCCCATACCAAAGGTAAGCATGGTAGTGGTAATGGAAATAAGGCCATTGGGATCGAAACGGTTCAAGATAAGGAACCACAAAGCTATGTCAAGCAGACCCAGACCTACAACCGTAAGTCCCATGACAGCACCTGAACGGAAGGCAATCTTCAGTCCGCCGTCCAAACTCTTTCGCGCAGCATTGGCTGTACGAGCCGAGGCATAGGTAGCCGTCTTCATGCCGAAGAAACCAGCTAATCCGGAGAACAAACCACCCGTAAGGAAAGCAAATGGAACCCACGAGTTCTGTACATGCAGTCCATAGGCCATAAAAGCAAAGAGCAATGCCAACACGACAAAGACGATGGCCACAACCTTGTACTGCTGAGCCAAATAGGCCATAGCGCCACGACGAACGTGTCCGGCAATCTCACGCATACGAGGCGTACCTTCGTCCGCGCTCATCATTGAGCGGAAGAAAACAAACGCCATACCGAGTGCCACTACCGAAGCTATAGGCACCAACCAAAAAGCAAAAGGAATACTGTTCATGGTATTTAAATATTAAGTTAAAGTCGCTTTATATGGAGCAAAACTATACATTTTTTCTCGTCTATGCAAGGAATAAGACGGAAAATATCAGATTTAGGAGGAACTACGTGCTGGTGATGATACGGAAACTTCGAAGCAGACAATGACTTTTGGTTGTTCGAAAACCGAACCAACCACGCCGCAGGGGTTGCGGGTCTGCATATTCGAAAAGCAGTTCGCCATTCATATAATAACACGTATGGGTAAAATCGGCCATTATACGAATACGATACCAATGGTTGGGTTGCAACAAGTGGCATGAATCCGTATATTCTTGAAGCAAAGGCGGTTGGGGCCGGCCATTATATCTACGGAAGCGTGTTGTTGTATTCCAATTGCCGCCATAGCCCACATAGTAAAGCTGTAACGACGACGCATTGCGAAATATGCCATTCCGTTCTTTCAGGCGAGGGAAAATACTGCCGTCTGGTTCGTTGGGATCTGTTGCTAACCAGAAACAATTGAGGTCGGAAAGCCGATCTGTGCTATCTTGCAAAACGACCATCGCTTCGTATTCGATAGTAAAAGGAACAGACATCGGCTGAACACGCCAAAGAGTCAGTCCAGCCGATGTCCACATTTCTATTGAATCGCCAACAAACACAAGATGCGTATCGGCATTTTCAGTCTCCACTTCCCATTCGTTGGTCTTTTGTGCAGACAGTGATGCCGACAGAATACAGGTCAGCAAAGAACAAAGAACAACACGCACAGGAGTGGTCACTTCACCTTCTTTATAGGGGCTACACCTTCATGTGTGGGTTTTACACGACGAAGGGTGCCATCTGGATTGAACTCCATACGATCGATACAGACCTGTCGATGGAAACCAGGACCATTAGGTTGAGGCAATAGGTAGTTCTTGTTAATACGATGATAAACGATATACCATTCATCGCGTCCAGGAATCTGCAACACGCTGTTATGTGCCGGCCCGTAGATTTCTTTTTCAGGATCCTGTATGAGGACTATCGGTTCCTTGGCCACTTCGATGGGTCCCAGTGGTGATTTCGATGTGCCGTAAGCAACATGATAATTGGGAGACCCCGTATCGTCTACACTCCATAGGAAATAGTAAAGTCCTTTGCGATAGAACACATAGGCCCCCTCGCGAAATGCATAGTCCTGCAAGGAACCACCTTGGGGCGTGAGCAAAGTCGTTGTGCCAGGCTTCAGCGACACCATATCATCGTTCAATTCCGCCCCTGCCATGAATCCATTACCCCAATAGAGATATGTTTTACCCGATTGAGGGTCAGTGAAAACATCGACATCAATAGCTTGTCCGCCTCGTGCTTGTTCAGGACGGTCGGCATCGGTAACAATGGGCTGTCCGTGGTCGACGAACGGTCCGGTAGGGCTGTTGCTGACAGCCACACCTATCGACTTTCGGTTCCGTTCGCGGTCGTGTCCACTATAATAGAAATAATACTTATACGAACCATCTGACTGCTTCTTTTCTTCGATACATGGAGCCCATGCATTTCCTGTAGCCCATGCAACCTGGTTCGTACCCAAATCGAGCATGATACCTTCGTGCTGCCAATTGGTCAGGTCCTTGCTGCTGAATACTGTAAAATAGTATCCCCCCCAACCAGGAGCTCCATCGGTGGTCGAATAGATGTAAAAACGACCCGTCTGGTGACTGTACATTACCTCGGGATCGGCATGAAATTCCGGCAAAATAGGATTTCCACTTGACTGTTTTTTCTTGTCTTTTGCCTGTGCGCCTGCAACCACCAGCAGCAGCGCCAATAAAATCACTCTTCTCATATCTTAGTTTTCTCTGTAAAAGTCTAACATATCCATAATTTCGTCGCGGTTTGCAGTTTGGTTGATACGAATGTCGCCCACCTCGCCCAACAAAGTAAAGTTCACCTCGCCTGCCGTGTTTTTCTTGTCGTGGGTCATCAATTCGAAAAGACGGTCGCATTGCTTGCAGGAGAAGGCAAATGTGCCATAGTTTTCCTTGACAAACTGCAGGGTTTGCCACAACTTATCCTTTGGAAAACCGATACGCTTTGCACTCAAATACAATTCGCAAACCAATCCCCATGCTACTGCATATCCGTGCAGGACAGTCCGATTCTCAGCCATTGCCAACGACTCGAAAGCATGCCCTACGGTATGTCCCAGGTTCAATGCTTTACGGATGCCATGTTCCAAGGGATCTTCCTCGACAATCCGCTCCTTGATGGCTACGCTCTTGGCAACCAGTTTCTGCAATACGTCATAATCCACCTGCTGCAGATCGAACCGCATCAGTTCGGCCCAATTCTCGACATTACTAATGAGCCCGTGCTTCAGCATTTCTGCATAACCTGAAGCCAGATTCCCATAGTCGAGGGTGCGTAGGAATTCCGTATCTAAGATGACCGAACGGGCACAATTGAATACACCCACTTCGTTCTTCAATCCTCCGAAATTAATACCCGTTTTGCCACCTACTGAGGCATCCACCATCGACAGCAACGTGGTAGGAACATTGATGTAGGCGATGCCGCGTTTAAATGTCGATGCCGCAAAACCGCCCAAGTCGGTCACCATACCGCCACCCAAGTTCACAAGGAGGGAATGCCGCGTTGCTCCGCCTTGTTGCAGTTCACTCCAAACGTGTGCCAGCGATTCCAGTGTCTTGTTTTCATCCGTAGCACCGATAGTTATCATCTTTGCTCCCTGCAAACAGGGCATTTCAGCCACAAGTGGCCAGCACAATTGCAACGTGGTCTCGTCTGTCAATACAAAAAGCCTGTCGTATGGTACCTTACCAACAGCTACTGACAGACTTTGCTCCAGGTCCTCGCTTAAAATTACTTCTTGCTTTTCCATGCGATAACTTTATCCATGCAAACTTACTGTTTTTTTCCGACACTGACAATCTTTTATGTTATTTTTCCGTAAAAAAAGTCCTGAAGGTAATTGGGTTACGTTCTTTTTGTGTAACTTTGCACTCCGAAAATCGAATTATATTATAATAATATTTCATATTATGGACAAAATCAGTTACGCATTGGGCCTTGGCATTGGCCAACAGCTCAAGAGCATGAACATTACAAATTTCAATATTGAAGACTTTGCAAAGAGCATTGCCGATGTCATGAATGGTGAGACCACGCAAATGACAGCCCGTGAGGCTCAGGAAATGCTGAACGAATATTTTGCAACGAAAGCTGCCGAGGATGCAAAGAAAGCCATCGCCGAAGGTGCAGCCTTCTTGGAGAACAATGGTAAGCGCGAGGGTGTAGTAACCACAAAGAGCGGTTTGCAGTACGAAGTGCTTACTGAAGGTACAGGTCGCAGCCCCAAAGCCACAGACAAGGTACGTTGCCACTATGAAGGTCGTCTCATCAGCGGTGATGTTTTCGATAGTTCCTACAAGCGCAACCAACCTGCCGACTTTGGTCTAAATCAGGTTATTCCCGGATGGACCGAGGGTGTGCAGTTGATGAAGGAAGGTGCCAAATTCCGTTTCTACATTCCCTATTTGCTAGGCTACGGCGAACAGGGCGCTGGAAGCAGTATTCCTCCCTACTCAACGCTCATCTTTGATGTTGAACTCATCAAAGTGCTCTAACCCTAGAATTTCAAGAACCTAAATAAAAACTTATAAATTCAAAAAAGACAATGAAAAAACTTAGTTTTGTATTTGCAGCAGTAATTGCTGCCGTGATTGCATCTTGTGGCAACGGTACTCCCAAGGCTGACCTCAAGAACGATGTTGACACACTGAGCTACGCCATCGGTATGGCACAGACTCAAGGTCTGAGAGAATATTTGACTCGCATCGGTGTGGACAGCGCCTATATGGACGAATTCGTGAAGGGTTTGAATGCTGGTGCCAACGCAGGCGACGACAAGAAGAAAACCGCTTATTATGCTGGTATCCAGATTGGTCAGCAGATCAGTCAGCAGATGTTGAAGGGCATCAACTACGAACTCTTTGGTGAGGACAGCACCCAGACCATCAGCCTGAAGAACTTTATGGCAGGTTTCGTAAGCGGTACTCTGGAAGAGGGTGGTTTGATGACTGTCGAAGAGGCTCAGGCTACAGCTCGTACCAAGCAGATGGAAATCAAGAAGGCCCAGATGGAAAAGGTCTATGGCCCCTGGAAGAAGGAAAACGAGGCTTTCCTGGCTAAGATTGCCAAGAAAGAAGGCATCAACAAGCTGGAGAACGGTGTTTACTACGAGGTTATCGAAGAAGGTAAGGGCGATGTACCTGCCGACACCAGCCGCGTAAAGGTACACTACGAGGGTAAGCTCATCAACGATACAGTATTCGATAGCTCTTACAAGCGTAACGAACCCACCACATTCCGTTGCAACCAGGTTATTCCCGGTTGGACCAACGCTCTGACACACATGCCTGTAGGTTCTAAGTGGAAGGTTTACATTCCTCAGGATCAGGCTTACGGTGACCGCGAGGCCGGTGCCACCATCAAGCCCTTCTCTACACTGGTATTCACCATCGAGTTGCTGAGCATTGAAAAGTAAAGACATGAAACAGTTGAAGTATATTCTCTTCGCAGCCGCCGTTATGTGCACACTTAGCGTAACGGCTGGCTCGAAGAAAAAGACGAAGAAGGAACCTGTAGTGGTTGAAAAGGTGGACACCATCAGTGCTCGCGATTTCAGCTACCTCATTGGCAAAGCCAATACTATGGGTTTGAAGCAGTATCTGGTGCAACGTATGGGTATTGATACCGCCTTCATTGCCGATTTTATTCAGGGATTTGATGCTGCCAATATGACCGAGGCCGACCGTCGCATGAAGGCTCGTCTGGCAGGTCTGGAAATCCGCGAGCAGGTGGAAAAACAGATTATTCCCCAGATGGAGAAACAAATCGACGACTCCCTGAAGATTCTGGTTCCCGACCTTTTCCTTGCAGGCTTCCGCGCTGGTATTTCTGGCGAATACGACATTATACCCATCTCGATGGACAGCACACAAAATGTTGTACGCAAGCAGATGGACTATTACCACAATGCCCGTTTGGAGCGTAAATATGGCGCCAACCGCAAAGCTGGTGAGGACTTCCTGAAGGAGAATGCCAAGAAGAAGGATGTAGTAACCACCGCCAGCGGTCTGCAATACAAGGTTCTTGTAAAGGGCGAGGGCGAGATTCCCACTGCCACACAGCGTGTGAAGGTGAACTACGAGGGTCACCTCATCGATGGTACAGAGTTCGACAGTTCCTATAAGCGTAACGAGCCCGCAACCTTTGGTTGCAACCAGGTTATCAAAGGATGGACCGAAGCACTGACCATGATGCCTGTAGGCTCGAAATGGGAGCTCTACATCCCTCAGGAACTGGCCTATGGTGACCGTGAAAGTGGACAGATTCCTCCCTTCTCGACACTTATCTTCACCGTAGAACTGCTCAGTATTGAGAAATAAACAACTTATAACAACCCTGTTGGGCTTTATTGTAGCCCTATCCACTTATGCGCAGGTTGATGAGACGCACGTTCGCCTCACCAACCTGCCTCATGTTTATATCAACACGTTCACTGGAAACAGCATCACAAGCAAGACCAACTATGTACTGGCACGCATGTGGTATGTCGATGAACAAGACAGTGTGGCTTTCTACGATTCTCTGGAAATCCGTGGTCGTGGAAATTCCACTTGGGGACTGGCCAAGAAACCATATAAAATCAAGTTCCAAGAGAAAGAGAAATTCTTAGGCAAAGGCTATGCTAAAGCCAAGAAATGGACTCTGTTGGCCAATCATGGCGACAAGACACTTATCCGCAATGCCCTTACTCGTCAGCTAGGCGAATGGCTGGGACTGAAATTCAATCCTGCAGCCAAGTTCATAGACCTAACTCTCAACAACGAATACGTAGGGAACTATCAGATTTCGGACCAAATCGATGTACGTCCCCATCGCGTCAACGTGACAGAGCAGGATGACGTAATCACCGAAGAAAGCAATATCACGGGAGGTTATCTGTTAGAAGCCGATGGCTTCAAAGATTTCCAAAACGGGAAAACGGGATTCTATACGCCTGTCAAGGCCGTACCCATCCGTATCCACTACCCCGAAGACGACAATATTATATCTGCACAATACAAGCAAATCCGGAACTATACCTACGACCTTGAACAAAGGCTTTTTGGTAAAGACTTCAAAGATGCGACGGAAGGCTATCGTCCGCTGGTGGACAGCGTATCACTGGCAAACTGGTATCTGGCTACAGAAATAAGCGGAAACATCGATGGCTTCTTCTCTACCTTTTTCTATAAAGACCGCGACGACGACCGGTTCTTTTGGGGTCCCTTGTGGGACTACGATATCGCCTACGGCAATGACAGTCGCAAAGGCAGCACCTCGCGTCAGTTGATGCGCGACGTGGGCTACGGCATATTGCGCGATTGGATTGTCCGCATGTGGGAAGACCCTTGGTTCACCACCCTCATTGCGCGCCGATTCAACAAAGCCGTCAACAACAATCTAGAGAACTACATGCAGGAGCAAATCGACAGTTTGGTCAGTCTACTGTCCGAATCGCAACAGCTCAATTATAAACGATGGGGTATCGATCAGCGTACGCTACGCGAACGGGTACTCCATTCCACCTACAATGAGTATATCAATGATTTGCGCGACTATGTGACCAAACATATCGCCTATATAAACGAGGTTCTTTCTCCATATGTTCCGGACGAATCCGATGAACCCGTCGATGCCATAGAATCCCCCCAACCTGCAGAAACAGATTATGCTTTGGCATATAATCTCTCTGGCGACTATCTCCATTTCGGAGCAGAAGACCCTGCGGCACTGACCTTTATGGCGCACCTCTACGATGGGGCAGGACGTCTGGTCCGTACATTCCGTGCCAGCGAGGGATGCAGTCTTCAAAGACTTCCCCGCGGTCTTTATACTGTGTCATGGACCATACAAGGAAGACAGCGTAGTGTGAAGTTTATTAAGTAATTCAACATATATATCCATGGAAAAAATCGACAAACTCGACAAGCAGATTCTTGAAATCATCTCTACGAATGCCCGCATTCCTTTTAAGGATGTTGCAGGAGAGTGTGGAGTCAGTCGGGCTGCCATCCACCAACGTGTTCAGCGGCTCATCGACCTGAAAGTCATCATCGGTTCTGGTTACCACGTAAATCCCGGCAGTTTGGGATATGCTACCTGTACCTTCGTTGGTATCAAATTGGAACGTGGCGCCATGTACCGCAGCGTGTGCAAATCACTCGAGGACATCCCCGAGGTTGTGGAATGCCACTTCACCACAGGTCCCTACACGATGCTCATCAAGCTCTATGCCCGCGACAACGCCCACTTGATGGAGCTTCTCAACGCTCGCATTCAGGAGATTCCCGGTGTCATTTCTACAGAGACTCTCATCTCTCTGGACCAGGGTATTAAAAAGGAAGTACCTATCGGTAATTTTGAAGAAGAATGACTTTCGACTGGCAACAAACCTACAACGAGTGGCACAACACTTTCCCCACCCACAAACGTAGACCCGTGATTGGTATTACGGGCAACTTCGGTGACAAAGGTTGTGAACTGGCCGAAGGATACTTCCGTTCCGTTTTAGAGGCTGGAGGCATTCCCGTTGTCATTCCACCTTTCGAGGATAAAGACGCCCTGATAGGCACGCTCGACCATATCGACGGGCTTTTGCTTTCGGGTGGTGGGGACATCAATCCGCTCTACTTGGGCGAAGAGCCATCGCCTGCCCTGCACAGCATCAATCCTCGTCGTGACTTGCCCGAACTCATGCTCGTCCGCCTGGCCTACAACCGCCAGATTCCCATGCTGGGCATTTGTCGTGGAATACAGACCTTAGTGGCAGCCCTGGGCGGTCGCCTACATCAGGATTTAAAAGAGAGTATGCCCGAAGCAGACTTGCTCAAACACAGTCAGGACTTGCCTCGCGAATATGCTTCGCACAGTGTCACATTAGCAGAGGGCAGTCTTGTCCGTAATATCTTTGGGAACACCGACGAATTGCAGGTCAATAGTTTCCACCATCAGGCAGTGGCCGAATCTGGTCCGCATCTGCGTGTATCGGCAGTAGCGCCCGATGGGGTAATCGAGGCTGTAGAGAGCAACGAGCACAAAAGCATCCTGGGTGTTCAATGGCATCCGGAATGTTTCATCCTTCGTGGCGACACCTCCATGATTTCTCTGTTCCAATGGTTCGTAGGCGAGGCCACATCGTATCGCGAGGCTGTACACCTGCAACGCCATCTGCTTACGCTCGACAGTCATTGCGACACACCGATGTTCTTCGACCAAGACATACATTTCGACCGCCGCGAGGACAAGATACTGGTCGATTTACACAAAATGACCGAGGGTTGCCTCGATGCCAGCATTATGGTGGCCTATCTGCCCCAAGGCGAACGCAACGAGGAAACCTACCAGAGTATAACGGCCCATACGCATAAACTGCTGGACGGCATCGAAAGTTTGGTGGCTTCCAACAGTCAGTATGTTGGTCTGGCCCGCACACCCGACGAACTCTATCAACTGAAGCACGAAGGCAAGAAAGCCATCATGATGGGCATAGAGAACGGTTATGCCATCGGACACGATTTGTCGCTCATAGAACGATTCCGTCAGCGTGGTGTCGTCTATATGACCCTGTGCCACAACGGCGATAACGACATTTGCGACTCTGCCCGAGGCAAAGCCGAACACGGTGGCCTCAGCGACTTTGGACGCGAGGTAATAAAGGAAATGAACCGCGTGGGTATGATGGTGGACCTGAGCCATGCCGCCGAAAGCAGTTTCTGGGATGCACTGAAGGTGAGCCAGACGCCCATCGTATGCAGTCACAGCAGTTGTCGTGCGTTGTGCGACCATCCTCGCAACCTCACCGACGAACAAATGCGTGCCTTGGCCAATGCCGGCGGCGTCATGCAGATAACCTTCTACAACGGTTTCTTACGCACCGACGGTCAGGCAACTATCGAGGATGCCGTACGCCACATCAACCACGCAGTCTCCGTTATGGGTATCGAACATGTAGGTATTGGAACCGACTTCGACGGCGACGGCGGTGTTCCCGGTATTGCCAACGCAAGCGAACTCATCAACCTTACCCGTCTGCTTCGACAGGTGGGTTACAGCGCAGAGCAATTGCGTTTGCTTTGGAGCGAGAACTTCCTGCGCGTCATGCGACAGGTTCAACAGCCCCACCTCCCAACCCCTCCCGAGGGAGGGGAGTAGGTACTCACCATACATCATATCATTCTATATATGAAAATAAACTCAAGCATTTTTCACTATATACTCCCCACCCTCGGGAGGGGTTTGGGGGTGGGGCTTCTGCTTCTGCTCCTTGTTTCCTGTGGTGGCAAGACGAAGCAGGCAGGCGGACGCGACACCATTCCCATGCAGCCCTGTCCCAAATTCGTGGCAGGAAATGCGATGCAACACATTCAGCAACAATGTGCGCTCGGTCCACGTGTGCCCGGCACAGCCGCCTGGCGTGCTTGTGGCGACAGCATTGTAGCGTGGTTCTCGGCTTTGGGCCTCGATGTCGAGGAGCAAGAGACCACCGTCACGCTCTACGATGGCTCGCAATTTCCCTGTCGCAACATCATTGCCCATATCAATCCAGACAATACCGACCGCATCCTACTTTGCGCCCACTGGGACAGTCGTCCCTGGGCCGACAACGATGCCGACAAACGCAACCACCACACCCCTGTGCCAGCGGCCAACGACGGGGCCAGTGGTGTCGCCGTCATGCTGGAGCTGGCACGCATCATATCTGCAGCCGATGACCTGAAGACGGGAATCGACTTTGTATGCTTCGATGTCGAGGATTGTGGAACACCGCAGTGGGACGAAGGCGATTATGAGGAAAACAGTTGGTGCCTGGGTTCGCGCTACTGGTCGGAACAGGCTGCCGAAAACCGCTATCAGGCTCGCTTCGGCATTCTCTTCGACATGGTGGGCGGTCGTGGCAGCACTTTCTCGCGCGAGGGTTACTCCATGCAATACGCCACACCCGTAGTGGAAATGCTGTGGCACATCGCCCGTCAATTGGGCTATGGTCACTATTTCCCCCTGCGCGACGGTACGTTCATTACCGACGACCACGTGTGTGTGAACCAGATTGCCCAGGTTCCATGTATCGACATCATTCCATACCACACCGATGGTCCCAGCGGTTTCGGACCGACCTGGCACACCTTGCAGGACACACCCGAGAACATAGACCCCAACGTGCTCGAAGCCGTTGGCCAAAGTGTCCTGCAACTCATCTACAACGACGGTAAATAAGACCCATAAACCCTATACGCCCTATAAGGCTTATAAGGCCTATAACCCCCATAAACTATGACAATCAACGAAATACAAGACGAAATTATAGAAGAGTTCCAGGAACTCGACGACTGGATGGACCGCTACCAGCTGCTCATCGACATGGGCAACGACCAGCCGGCCTTGCCCGAACAGTACAAAACAGAACAAAACCTCATCGACGGCTGCCAGAGCCGCGTATGGCTTCAGGCCGACTTGGTGGATGGGCGTGTTCACTTCCAGGCCGAAAGCGACGCCCTCATCGTAAAGGGTATCGTCACTTTGCTGCTGCGTGTGTTGAACGACCAGACGCCCCAGGACATTCTTTCTGCCGACCTTTATTTCATCGAGAAAATCGGTCTGCGCGAGCATCTCTCCCCCACCCGCTCGAACGGTCTGCTGGCAATGCTCAAGCAGATGAAGATGTATGCTCTGGCCTTCTCTACCAAAGCATGAATATAGGTAACATCCATTTTCCACAATATCCCGTCTTCCTCGCTCCGATGGAGGACGTCACCGACATTGGCTTTCGCCTGCTGTGCAAGCAGATGGGAGCCAACCTCGTGTATAGCGAGTTCGTGTCCAGCGATGCCCTCATACGTGGTGTAAACCGCAGCATCGAGAAGTTGCAGGTGTGCGACGAGGAACGTCCGGTTGCCATTCAGATATACGGCCGCTTTGTCGAGGCCATGCGCGATGCCGCACAAATTGTGGTGGAACAGGCGCACCCCGACATCTTGGACATTAACTTCGGCTGTCCCGTGAAACGTGTGGCAGGCAAAGGAGCAGGGGCCGGTATGTTGCAGAACATCCCACTCATGCTCGAGATTACCCGTGCCGTTGTGGATGCCGTTCCAGGCACACCCGTTACGGCGAAGACCCGCCTGGGTTGGGACCAGCAGCACCTCATCATCACCGACCTGGCCGAACAGCTACAGGACTGCGGCATCCAGGCGCTCACCATTCATGGTCGCACCCGCAGCCAGATGTATACGGGTGAGGCCGATTGGACACTCATTGGCCAGGTGAAGCAGAACCCACGCATCCACATTCCCATCATCGGCAATGGCGACATCACTACGCCAGAACGTGCCCGCGAATGCTTCGAACGCTACGGGGTCGATGCCATCATGGTGGGTCGTGCGACCTTTGGTCGCCCCTGGATATTCCGCGAAATACGCAACTATCTGGATGACAGGCAGGAAATGCTCACTACCGATTGGAAACTCGATGTGCTGCGCCAACAGGTGCTGACCAGTGTGGAACGTCTGGGCGAATATCGCGGCATCCTGCACAGCCGCCGACATCTGGCCGCTTCGCCCCTGTTCAAGGGCATCCCTAACTTCCGCGAAACCCGTATCCGCATGCTCCGCTCCGAAACCGTGGAAGACCTCTTCCACATCTTAGATGCCGTAAGGCCAATTATCAATTGTGAATTATGAATTGTCAATTTGAAATCATGGCCCCCGTGGGGTCGCCGGAATCGCTGGCTGCAGCCCTGCGTGCCGGAGCCGACAGCATATACTTCGGCATCTCGCACCTGAACATGCGTGCCCATTCGGCATCCGTGTTCACCATCGACGACCTGCGCCGCATCGCCCGCGAATGTCAGACTTTTGGCGTCAAGAGCTATCTCACCGTCAACACCATCATCTACGACCAGGACCTGGCTCTCATGCGCCAGATACTGGATGCAGCACGGGCAGCGGGCATCTCTGCCATCATTGCCTCCGATGTGGCCGTCATGACCTACTGCCGCCAAATAGGCCTCGAGGTGCATCTCTCGACCCAACTCAACATCTCGAACATCGAGGCCCTTCGCTTCTATGCCCAGTTTGCTGATGTGGTGGTGCTGGCTCGCGAACTGCAGATGGAACAGGTGGCTGAGATTCACCGTCAGATTCAGGAGCAGCAAATCAAGGGTCCCAGCGGCGAATTGGTACGCATCGAGATGTTCTGTCACGGTGCCCTCTGCATGGCTGTCAGCGGCAAGTGCTACCTCAGTCTCGACAATATGGGCCGTTCCGCCAATCGTGGCGAATGCATGCAACTGTGCCGCCGTTCCTACACCGTTCGCGATACGGAAACCGGCACCGAGTTGGAGGTGGACAACAAATACGTGATGAGTCCAAAAGACCTAAAAACCATCGATTTCATCGACAAAATGATGCAGTCGGGTGTACGTGTCTTCAAGATCGAGGGACGCGCTCGCGGAGCTGATTATGTCGATACCGTTGTCCGTTGCTACAAAGAGGCAATTCAAGCCGTTCAGGACGGCACCTTCACCGATGAGCGAAAGGCTGACTGGAACGAACGCCTAAGTCGCGTCTTCAACCGCGGTTTCTGGGACGGCTACTATCAGGGACAACTCCTGGGCGAATGGACCAAGAAACCAGGTTCCAGCGCTACGGAGAAGAAGACCTACTGCGGACGCGGCATCCGCTACTACACGAAGTTGGGTGTGGCGGAGTTCAAGATAGAGGCCTGCGAACTGCATCGTGGCGACCGCATCCTCATCACAGGCCCCACCACAGGCGCTGTCTACGCCACAGCCGACGAGATTCGCTACGACCTGCGCCCTGTTGATCTGGCCAAGAAGGGCTGGCACATCAGCATCCCCATTCCCGTCAAGGTACGCCCCAGCGACAAGCTCTTCATCGTCACCCCCACCACATAAAGCTGGCAGATCGTGGCATTCTTCAATTTTCTTTTTCCGCCTTCGCCGTTAGCCCCTCGTCCCTTTAAGCGAAGCGTCCCAACGCTACCCTTGACACACAGCTGTGTGACAAGCCTAGCGATACTATCCCTACCAACGGAGCGTTACTATTCCTACCGACGGAGCGACGCATCGTTAGGCGCCTAGCGTTGTAACGCTTCGCCTTTAGCGTTGGGACGCTGGTTGCAGCAGACGGGAAGATGGGGGTACGAAGTTAAGAAGTTAATAAGTTAAGAAGTTAATATTTTTAGTGCAAATTCTAAAAATATAGTATAATTAAGTAAAATGTAATGAAATTCTTAATATCTTAACTTCTTAACTTCTTAACTTCACTTGTTTTTCAAAAAAGATACTAACATACTAACATACAGCCCTCGAAGCCCCATAAATACAGGGCTCGTCGATGTTAGTTTCTATTTCGAGATACTAACACGATACTAACATTTTCCGTTGAGTCAACTTCTATCAGGGATAAACATCGATGTTAGTGTCATGTTAACATCATGTTAGTTTCTATGTTAGTATCTAAACGAGGGGCAACAGGCCTCCATCCCCCTATTTATCGGCATTACGCCCCCTCGATGTTACTATGTTAGCATCTTTTTCCAAATATTTATTAGCATTTTTACTCGCTTATTCTTGCTCCATTGCATTACGCAAGCGTTGCAAGCAACGATTACGTATCTTTAACCTGCGGTTTTAGATACTCTCGCTCGAAAAAACTCAAATATATTTGGCTTTTTACTCACTTAATCGTATCTTTGTCGCGAGAAACCTAATCCATTGAAAAAGGAACATGCCTGAGATAGCACGATTTTATGGTATAATCATAAAGATGTTCTTTAAGCCGAAGGAACATGATCCAGCGCATATACATGCTCTATATAATGAATATGTGGGCGTGTTTGATATCCATACCCTCGAAATGACTGAGGGCGATATGCCTCAACGTGCTCAGCAGCTTGTGCGTGAGTGGTTGTCAGCACATAAAGATGAATTGCTCAAAATGTGGCAAACACAGCGTATAGTCCAACTTCCGCCTTTATAATACTATGATACCGCGTATTAAGTCATTCGAGCCTTTGGAGGATTATTGGTTGAGGGTAACCTTCGACGATGGCCGCGTTGTACAATACAACGTGATGGATGACATACGCACTATACCTGCATTCGATGATTTGGAGAAGGTGTATGGACTCTTCCAGAATGCACAACTCGACCAAAGTCGAACCTGCATCTATTGGAACGAGCGAATCGACCTTCCCAGCGATACTATTTATGAATATGGAGCCGACGAAGAAAGCACACTTTTTGCAGCTGAGTCCGAAGCACCAGAATACTAACAAAACCAGATTAACCTAATAACCAGAATTGCCTATGGGCTAAGATAACATAAAAAGGACATATTGGAAGAAGCGTCCGCTTAGATTCTTGTTTCGGAAATTCGGCAAAATTAAAGAAACTATCAAGAGTAAAGGCACGGATGCTCACGTCGATGGCGTAGGCTTTTACTCGGATATGATAGTTAGGTGTTTGCCGATACCTCCGAAACGTAGACGAAGTAACAAGTCCACGTTTTTTTGATTTCTAATAATTCTTGGATTATAAACTTTATTAATAACCTTAAAAGTAAAATAATGAAAAAAGTTTTAATTGGTTTGTGTGTTTTCTTTGTCATTTGTGTCATGGCATCAATGTGTGATGACAAAAATAGTACATCTGTAGCGACTGTGGATGTGGATTCGCCAGAAGTCGAAGTTGATACAATTGGAGTGGGTAATGATAGGTTAGCGGTAATAGAAACGCCAAAGAAAACATGGAATTTCAGTTTTAGTCAAGACGAAATGACGGATACTAAAAACATTTGGGCTTCCCTACGTAGTGACAACTATGTAAACCAGGATTTTCCATACGAAGGCGACACTTATGCCCATCTTACTGTGAGGTACATGAAGAAATATGGTTACGATGTCTTGGTACAAATAGATCGGGGACAGATTATTCACAATTATGGGAGTTCGAACTATGTGTCAGTACGGTTTGATGATGCAACGCCTAAGAAATACACATTTAATAGTTCGGCAGATTATGATTCTGAGACGATATTTCTTAATAATGTAAGTGATTTCATAGCTAAAGCAAAAAAGGCAAACGTAATAAAGTTGGACTTGCCGTTGTATCAGGGAGGCAGGCCTGTTTTCACATTTTCCGTAGATGAGCCATTGACATGGCGCACAGAGTGAGCAGGTATTGCAAAGAATGAGTCTGAACATCATCCGCTACAGCAACGGTACCACTTGCAAGGTGCTGGTGAAGTAAGATACGGAAAACTTAACGTTTAGGGATGTGCCTCAAATGGGGCACATCCTTTTTTGGTGCGCCCTGTAGCAAAAAACTCATGCGTTACTTTTTTATTTCCAACGAATTCGCTAACTTTGTGTCATCATTAACCAAAACCTGTAATAACATGAAAAATGTGAAATGCTGTCCACATTGTGGGGAACCAACTGTCGAACATCACAAATTTTGCGTTAAATGCGGTGCTCCGTTGGATACAAAGGCCGCTTTGAGAGAAAACGTAGAAATATCGGTAAATGCAGACATAAATGTGTCTCCGCAAATGAGCACACTGTCTTTCGTCATGCGTCCTGTTTTGATTGTACTTTGGGGTATTCTGGTGTGCATGATGAATTATGGGAAGGGAGAAATATATGAATACCGATTTGCCATCAGTGTAGCATTTACTCTCCCTTTGGCTGCTCTTTCAATGTTTTTGGCGATTCCTGAGCGAAAGTCGAATAGTGGAAATAAGTTTGGCATTATTTCCTCTGTCGTGATTCTGGTTGTATGTACCTTGCTAGGGCTTTATGGGAAAAACCATGAGCCCTCGTCGTGGGATGCAGTCAACGTGCAGATAGACTTGTGGATTTTCGCAATGTATTTTACACCTGTTCTTGCCTTGTTGGCATATTCGATAGGACAAAAGAGACGGGGACCTGTAGCTGTAATAATCCTGTATGTAGCAATGATAGTAGCAGAAGGCATATTTATGATTATATTTAGCGAAGAAAACACCACTTCGGATTCTCTGCTGATGCAGCGCTACGCGAGTTACTCCATTTATTTCTCGATGCCTTTCCTAATTATTGCCTCTTCCTTATTAAGTCGCCGCAGGTATCATATTGATTTGCCCGCTTATGAAACGATAAAAATAGCGGCATATTCTTATGCAATAATACTCATGCTGAATCTGGTGGGCGGATATTATGTATTCTACAACACTTTCCATTGGTTTAAAAATGGGTATATCTATAGACCGGATCCTTCCACATTGCAAACGATGATATTGTTCTTTGTACCTATTCTGTTCCTTATGGCTGCTACAAGCCAACCGAAAAACGCAATCAGGAAAGAGAACGTAAAAAAGCGCTGGTACGATATTGTTTGTCCTGTAATCGTAGCTATTCTTCTTTTCATCTCTCTGAAAGCTGTAGACTGGGGGAAAGATTTGGGAGACGGCATAGGCACATACTTACTGTTCTTTACCATTCCTGTAGCCCTATTGCTTCTGCAGTTGTGGAACGGAAGGCCCGAGAGAAGCGTTTCACGACAAGAAGCATTGGCCATACACCCTTTTACGGAGGAATACCTGAAGTCACGACGTAAGAAGAGAATTGTCATCTCTGTAGTTTTGGCATTAATAATTCTTTTGCCGCTAGTCTTTGGATTCTTTACTGGAGCATTCGACCCTCCTGCCGACCTTACCATGTTTGATTTAAAAGGTCCGGTCAAAGAGGTCTACGATGAAAAGTATGTCTATTTCTATGATGAAAACGCACGTTTGCACGGCATCGTAACAGATAGGCAACACAAAGAGATTATATCTTATGAGGAATATCCTGATGGTAAAGTTCTATTTGGGGAGGCACTTCAGCGTGATAGAAAAGGACGTATTCTGTGGATAGGATTTAACGCAGACGATCCAGGCAAAAGCGGAATCGCTTATGTGTATAAGAATGGTAAACTGAAAGTGTATGACCATAAAGGTGAGGGCCGTTTTACGATTGTAAAACGTAATAGCAAGGGACTTCCTGAGGTTATTGTACAAGGACTAGATGACCCTGAGGATGAATATTTATATGTAATGAAGTATACTTATGAGGAATTCGATGAACATGGAAATTGGATACGTGCCAATATTGACAATGGTTTTAAGGAGAAGAGTGAATTGGGGGAAGGCTCATGGGAAGATATCCTCCTGGATCATTATTACGACGTAGAGCGTGTCATTAAATATTATGAGGAATAGGCTATTGCATCGTATTAAATGAAGATTGATAATAAATAAAACTTTTCTATATTATGAATGAGCAGAAAACTTGCCCACAGTGTGGCGCAGAGATTGAGATGGTAGGTCAGGCATATTGCTGGAACTGCGGATCTTCATTGGAGGCATTGCCCAAAAGTGTGAATTCAGTATCACAAAATGCAGAGGAAATTCTCGATACTGCCACGCCTGAACCTCGGCCTGCACTGGTTGAGAATATTATTTCCAAAGTAGAGGCCGCCCCTAACGCATCACCCAAAGCTGGGACAAATAAGGTATTGTTAGGTGTGTTAGCCGCGATTATCGTATTATTGGTTGTTATTCTGATAGTAGTATTGAGTAGCAAGAGCAATGATGAGCGTGTAGTAGAAGAAGAAACAGTAGAGGTTGCGACTGAGGGAACAACGGATGTTGCTTCGGGTGCAACGTTTGCGAGCGAAGATGAATATGACCATAACGAGGAGGATGAGTTCCAGTCTGACGATGATGATTGGCAGGAGACATTATACGACTTTGCATGTGAACGTGAGCTCACAGCTTCGGACCTCGCTAATATGTCGAAGGATGAATTACGCATCATGCGAAACTGGATATTTGCCCGTCATGGTTATATCTTCAAGAGTCAGGATCTGAAAGATTATTTTGGGCAGTTTGGCTGGTATAATCCTCGATATAGTGATGTAACCTCTCAACTGAGCCGTATTGAAAAGCAAAACATCGAGTTCATTAAGCGTTATGAATAGGATTGTGACGCTTTCACTATTGATGTTCTGCCTTCTCTCCGTACAATGTAGTGCGGAGAAAGGGCAGAATGATTCTAACAAGCCGCTGGAGAACGACACTTTGGTTACTGAGACAACGATCGAGCCCCAAATCCCAGCAGGTGCGAAGACTTTGCTTAAGGCTTATCCCGATTTCATTAAAGGGTATGAGGAAGACAGCCTGCTGCTAGCTGATGGGACGCGGATGGTGTATGACGATGGCAGGGAGAAATCATTTGAGCAGAAACTCGATGATGCAGACCCAGAAGACATGTTTGCTTTCGTTTATGACCAATCTGCAGAAGAACCGGACTATTTGCAGGATGCTGGACGAAGCCGTTGTGAGGCCTTGTTCAAGATGATGTATGGCAATAGCGAAGGGGCCGTCCGACAGAAACTGATATCGGTAGAATGGTTTGGCGAACGGGTGTTGTTTACACCTGTCAATGGAGCTGCAGATAGCCTGCGCGCTGTAGCTGCGGACATCGCATCGCATCCTGATTTTGCAAAGCTGCGTCCATATTTAAAGTCGAGTGGTTCGTTTTATTGGCGCAAAGTGCGTGGTGCCAACCGCCAAAGTGCTCATTCTTATGGAATGACCATCGACGTAGGTGTTGCCCTAAGCGATTATTGGCTGTGGAAGAATCCAGGTAAGAAGGAAACGGATAAGATTGTGTATGCAAACCGGATGCCCAAGACATTAGTCGAAATTTTCGAACGGCACGGATTCATCTGGGGTGGAAGGTGGTATCACTATGATACAATGCACTTCGAGTTCCGTCCTGAGATTCTACTTTATTCCACTTCAGCATTTTGAGGGTGGCATCGGGTATGGGAATAATAACGACAAAATAGGAATATGAAACTGATTTATTTTCATGGATTTGGATCATCGGGGGCAAGTGGAACAGTGGAGAGCCTGCGCAATCTGTTGCCAGAGGACCAGATAATTGCACCAGACATCCCTGTGGACCCTGTGGAGGCCCTGCCTTATTTGAAACAGCTATGCGCTGAGGAGCAACCGGACATTGTTATCGGCACAAGCATGGGGGGAATGTATGCCCAGCAAATGAGAGGGTTCGTACGTATATGCATCAACCCAGCCTTGAATATGTCCACCATGAGCAGTGCACTGCGAACGGGTGAACATAAGTTTTTCAACGGACGCAAAGACGGACAGAAAACGTTCCGCATCACACGCGATATTATCCAGCATCACAACCAGATGGAGCGCCAGCAATGGAAGGATATCACGGATTGGGACCGAGAAAACTGCTATGGTCTCTTCGGCATTCATGATACGGTGGTGAACACATACGATCTCTTCCACAAACACTATCCTCACGCCACTCGCTTCGATGGCGAACACCGTCTGAACGAGAAAGTGCTGCGAAAAGTAGTGATTCCACTGATAGAGGAATTAAGACAAAAGCTACACCCATAGTAAATGCAAAAAACCGCGAATCCATCGCGGTTTTTGCATTTGTATAGTAGATACTGATTAAGCGAAAAGAGCGTCGTCGAGAGGCTTCACCTTCAGGCTGCGCAGGTGAGTGATGTCGTTCGAGGGCACGCAATCGTGGTGGAAAAGCCACCAACGTTCCTGGTAACGGACGATGCAGTGGTGGGTAGTCCAACCAACAACGGGCTGCAGCAATTCACACTGGAAACGGAAAGGTCCATAGGGATTGTCGCCCACGGCCAGACAGAGCAGATGACTGTCGCCTGTTGAATAGGAAAAGTAATATCGACCGTTGGCCTTGTGCATCCACGAAGCTTCGAAGAAACGATGAGGGTCGCCGGCACGGAGGGGTTCTCCGTTTTCGTCCACGACAACGACAGAACGCGGAGCCTCAGCAAACTGCAGCACATCGTCGCTCATACGTACCACATAAGAAGGCAGGGCTGGAACGTCAGCCGGGCAATAGAGTTGGGTCTTCTTGTCTGCAGCAGGACCCAAGTCGATACCTTCTTTGACAAGTTTCTGAGGCGACTGATACCATTGGAGCTGACCGCCCCACAAGCCACCGAAGTAACAATATATCTGACCATCGTCGTCCTTGAAGACACAAGGGTCAATGCTGAATGAACCGCGAATGGGGTGTTCCTGCGGAATGAAGGGTCCTTCGGGACGTTCTGCAATGGCTACACCCAGGTGGAAGACACCATTGTAGTCCTTCGCTGAGAAGATGAGGTAATACTTACCGTCTTTCTCCACCACATCGCTGTCCCACATCTGCTTTTCGGCCCAAGGCACTTGGTCGACATCAAGGATTACTCCATGATCCGTGACTTCTGCCTCCATGGGGTTGCCAGAGAGGGAAAGCACATGATAGTCGCGCATCTGGAAATGACCGCCATCGTCGTCGAAGGCTGCGCCAGCCTCGCGGTCGTGGGATGGATAAATGTAGAGCCGGTCGCCAAACTGATGCACAGAAGGGTCGGCCATGTAGTCGCTGGGAAATAGATAACGTGGTTCCATAGTTGAGTTTTTGATTTTATGTGTTTTGTGATACAAATTTACGATGAATCTGGCAAAAAACATGCATTTTCGACCGTTTTTTCAAGCAATGATACCTTGAAACCACCTTTTTGAGACATGATTAGAAAGACGTTTGCAGAAAATTTACTTACTTTGTAACGAAAATCAAAGATTTTTATGATCATGCACAAACGTCTTAACTTATTTACCGCCTTATTGGCCCTTTTGGTCTCATTCACAATGACGACTGCGGCACAAGCCGCATTGCGACTGCCCAAGTTGTTTTCCGATGGCATGGTGATGCAACGCAACGCCGAAATTCCCATTTGGGGATGGGCAGAAGCCGGACAGAGCGTAACACTGACCTTACAACCCGCTGACAGCAAAGGCAAGGGGAAAAAGGTGTATCACACCGCTGTGGCTGACAATATAGGGAAATGGATGCTCAAGTTACCCGCTATGCGTCCACAGGGGCCATTGGTATTGGAAGTAAAGTGTGGCGAGGAAGTCCTGACAGTCAGCGATATATGGGTGGGCGATGTATGGTTGTGCAGCGGCCAATCGAACATAGACACAAACATCGAGCGCGTCTATCCACAATATCCAAGGGAGATAAACAACGACTCGACAGACCGCGTCCGCCTGTTCAAAGTGGAAAACGAAGCCGTACTGGAAGGTCCACGAAGCGATGTACGCTCCAGCGGATGGAAGACACTTTCCAAAAAGAATGCCTGGAAATTCTCGGCATTGGGATATTTCCTGGGCAAGCAGATGCAGGCCAAGACTGGCGTAGTACAGGGCGTAATTCAATGCAGTTGGGGTGGAACCCCCATAGAATCTTGGATTCCACGCGATTCAGTGCAACGTTTCGATGCTTCGAAGGCCCGCGAAGCCGTATATTATACTGACAGCAAACTGCGCCAGGCCGCATTGGAGGCCAACCGCCAGGCTGGCAACCGCTGGAACGCGTTACTCAACGAGACAGACCCTGGAGTTCGCGGAAACTGGACAGCTGCCAACTACGACGACAGCAAATGGCAAAAGGTTCAGCAGGACAAGTTGCCCGTTCGCGCACCCTTCAATGGTTCGTTCTGGATGCGACAACATATTCACATCGATGCGGCCCATGCCGGACAGGAGGCTCTGTTACTATTGGGAACCTTGATAGATGCCGACTTTTCTTACGTTAACGGCAAGCTGGTTGGACAAACAGGATACCAGTACCCCCCACGTCGATACACCATTCCACAGGGGTTGCTGCACGAAGGTGACAACGTCATTACCATCCGTTTCGTGAATCGAGGGATGGCACCGAAATTCGTGCAGGGCAAGCCCTACCTGATTCGCTGGGCAGACAACACTACCCTGCCCCTCGATACGGAATGGCTCGTACACGAAGGAGCATCGATGCCCAATCAGCCCTCTATGCCAACAGGATTCCAAAACATGGCGGCTGCCGCATACAACGGTATGTTGCTGCCCTTGGCACCCTATGCTGTAGCAGGAATGGTGTGGTATCAGGGAGAATCAAACACAGACCGTCCTGTGATTTACGAAGCCGAGTTGCACAGCCTGATGAACGACTGGCGCCAGCAGTTCCAACAGTCTGAGATGCCCTTCGTAGTGGTTCAACTGGCTAATTACATGGAGCCCAGTACCGCTCCGCAGGAAACAGGATGGGCCAGATTACGCGAAAGTCAACGCCGTGCAGCCGTCTCCGACCCAAGGGCCGAATTGGCCGTTGCCATAGATTTGGGCGAAGCAAACGACATCCACCCACTGCGCAAAAGTGAATTAGCAGAACGTGTGGGATTAGCCTTTGACAAACTGGTGTTTGGTAAACGCGTCTTACTCTCACCACAACCTCTTTCTGCACAAAGCGTCGACAAGAACATGGTGGTGATAACCTTCGACCAACCTGTCACAGCCAGTCAAGGATTTGAAATTGCAGAGGAAGGCGGTCCCTTCCACAATGTAAATTGTACAGCCAAAGGAAATCAAGTCACCCTCTACGGGCAGGGGAATCGTGTTCGTTATGCCTGGAAGAACAATCCCATAGAGGCCGATTGTCGCGCCAAGGACAGCCGACTGCCCGCTACCCCATTCGAAATTGAAATCACAAAATAAAAGAAATTATGAAA
This sequence comes from Bacteroidaceae bacterium, assembly GCA_017617235.1. Lineage (GTDB taxonomy): Bacteria > Bacteroidota > Bacteroidia > Bacteroidales > Bacteroidaceae > Physcousia. Next base: position 32,305 of record JAFZWQ010000014.1, read on the forward strand.
CGCCTTAGAAACTACCTACTGCTGACAGCGGCCAGTCTGCTATTCACTCTGAATGTAGGTGCACAAGCCCGTCGTCCCATCGACTCGCAACACCCGATGTGGATGGTCCACGTTGATGTATGGAACTCGGCCGACCCACAGAAAATCATCGATCTCATCCCTGATGATATCAAGCCCTACGTATGTATGAATCTGAGTCTTTCGTGCCAATACGACAAAGATTTGAATATGTATCGCATGCCACGCTGCGCCGTTCGCACGTACAAGTCGTGGGCATCGGTATGCCAGCAGAACGGCATGTGGTTCACCTGTCAACCTGCCAGCGGCGGACACACCCATATCCAGGACGACGATTTGGAGACTTTCGAATATTTCTTCAAGGCCTATCCCAACTTCCTGGGTTGGAACTATGCCGAACAGTTCTGGGGATTCGACGAAGCAGGCGACGAGAGTAGCAGTACACAAGTAAGCCGCATCGCCCTGTTTGCCAAACTGGTTCCCATGCACCACAAATACGGAGGTGTGCTCACTGTCAGCTTCTGCGGAAACATCTGGTCACATCCCCTGAACCCCATGGGAATGATGAAGCGCAATGCCGACCTGCTGAAAGCTTGTAAGGAGTATCCAGAAGCCATCCTGTGGCTATACAAATACACCACCTCGTCGTGTTTCTACAACAACGAGAGCGTAACCTTCGGTCCTTTTGTATCAGGTCTAGCCAAAAACTATGGTGTACGTTACGACAATTGTGGATACAACGGTGCCCTGGATGCCATTCTGGGCGAGAACCACGGAAAGAAGTACCCAGGTTCGGCCGGTATCGGAACGGTGATGGAGCAAACCTGTGTGAATGGCGGTGCAGTTTGGGACGGACCAGAACTCATCTGGACCGAAGACTTCCAGAACCTGTCTAACTCCACCGTTGACGGATACACCCGTCGCAATTGGGGAATGTATCCTAATTTCAGAGGAGTATGGATTGATATGTTCCGCCAGATTATCACGGGAAAGATGTACATCCCAACACGCGAGGAAGTAGTGGGAAACATCAAGATTGTGGTGCAGAATGACATCTCTGCCACTGCCACAGGAAAGAGTGATGAGGACAAATATGCTGCCTGGGGCAATCTATACGATGGAGTGTACAAGCAGACAGACCCCTTCAACCGCAACAACGGTCAGTGGATGGACAACTTCTGGTATCTGAAGAGTACAGGTCGATATGGAACCATTCCCATCATCATATCCCAGTACGACGATGTGGCCAAGCAGATTCCCGTGGTTGTGAAGAAGTCGACCTACACCACACGATGGAGCACCATCGCCAAAAAGACGGCCGATTTCGACAAACAGTACCCCGAGGTGTCGAAAGGCGACCTTTACGTAAACCGCAATCGCAATCAACTGGTAACCTACACGCCATACACCTATTTGAATAAAAAGAAACATGCCAGCGCCAGCATTCCCTTGCAGTACAACACCTGCGACACACTGAAACTGAGCTACGGGAAACTGAGTGGCGGAGTCATACGCGAATATGCCGACCACATTGACTTCTACCTGAACAACTATCGCAGTGACTCGACCACAGCACAGGTCGACACCATCCTACTGACTGGCGTTACCGCAAAGCCAACCAGCAAACTGACCAAGCATTCGACAGGTGCAAGCGGTCAATCGGCCTCGATTACCGATACCACATATAATGCAGAAAACGGCACCTACAGCATTAGGGTAAAACACATGGGTCCGTTGAGTCTGAGAGTGGATTGCACAGGCAATGCCGACCGTAGCAACGCAGGCGAAAGTTCACCTATTGCTGAACCCGAGAACCTACCTACTCCGCAACAGCCGGATCCGTTCGTTGGCCCAATCGTTATCGAAGCCGAGAACATGGATTACAAGAGCGTGAAAAACGTTGCCCTGACCCACAGCGGATGGTGCGCACCTGACTATTCGGAGTTTGCAGGCATGGGATATGTGGAGATGGGAACAAACACAGCCGCTGCCCTGCGCCACCAGTTGAAGCTGGCAGAAGCTGGAACATACGACATCTATATCCGCTATTGCAACACGACGAAGGTCGGCAGTGTAAAAGTGGCAGCAAACAGCACTTCAAAGACACTTACCTGCGAGAAAGTTGCCAAAAACGATTGGCATAAACTGAAACTAACTGCCAACTTGAAAGCCGGCACGAACACACTCGTCATCACCAACACGGGTGGCACAGGCATGACTATCGACCAAATTATTTACATGCCCGCTGATATGCCCGCAGAGAAATTCCTTATCAGTGTGCGGCAGTCGGAATATGGCACAGTTACCCCCAATGTAAGCGAAGCCGCAGAAGGTGATACCGTAACACTAACCGTTGATCCTATTGAAGGCTACAGACTGAAGGCCTTGCGTGTCATCAACTCGGTTTACTATACGATGGCTAAGACAATCGCTGTCGACGAGCAGGATAATATCACCTTTGTCATGCCCGACGACAACGTAACCCTGCAACCCGTATTCGAAGATGTAACCTCTGTTTACAAAATGGATCTTGTAAACGCGCTGAACGGTGGAATGCCCGAAGGTTGGCGCGTAACTCAGGAGAATAACGACATTCACGAATACCCCAACAGTTACACTTCGGGCGCAAGAATTATGGCAGGTTTCACTGGCTATCAAGGAAAGGGATTGTACTGGCGCAAGGTAAAAGCGGAATATGGCAGTCAGACAGCCTATCCCCTAAATCTGGAGCCTGGTGACTACAAACTGACCTATGCGATGGCTGCATGGCAGGGACAGCCCAAATACAGAGCCATCATAGTGAATGCCGCAACGGAGAATGTGGTTGCAAAATCTGCTGCTTACACGGCATCGCCCAATGCCGGTGGGAACTCTTCGGCAAATCTGAGTTCGTCAAAGAGCCGCGAGTTGTCCTTCACCATTACCGAAGAAGGGAAATACCTGATTCGTTTTACCAACGAAACCAATTCTGGAGGACTGGACGAGTTCCTACTGCTGGAATGCCGAATTAACAAAGAAATCCCAGATGGTATCATTAAACTGGTTGACACTGCAACACAACAAGAGAGTGCCATTTATGACTTGTCCGGTATCAAACGTGCAAACTTGCAACGAGGCCTGAACATCGTACGGACCGCAGATGGAAAGACGCGAAAGATTTTGATAAAGTAACCCCAAACAAGAAGATTACGAAGATGAACAGAAAGATTTTCTGCAAAAGCATGATGTTCATGCTATTCGCCAACCTTTTAAACGTAACGGCTACCAACAAAACTTTCAATAGTCCAGATGGAAAGATTGCCGTAACTGTAAGCGATGAGGGTAATGGCCCTACGTATGAAATTAAAATGGATGGGGTTGTCTTTATGGAGTCCTCGCCCTTAGGTTTACAAACTGACTTTGCTACGCTATCAGAAGGTCTGAAGATGAAAGACTGCAATATTCAAATGATAAAAGATGAATATTGGCTAAAAACAATGAAGCAAAGTCACGTATCGTACCAAGCCACTGAAGCCATCTGTCAATTCGAGAAAGAGGGACACCTGGTGCTTGATGTGATTTTCCGCGTGAGCAACCGCGACGTGGCTTTCCGCTATCGTGTTTATCCCAGAAGGGGAACGAAAGCATCAGTCGTAAAGCGCGAATTCAGCGGTTTTGTCCTGCCTCAGGGTTGTACAACCTTCCTGTGTCCGCAATCCAAGCCCATGGGTGGTTTTGCCCGCACCTCGCCAAGTTACGAGACTTCTTACTCGCTCGATGAACAGATGGGCAGAAACGGATGGGGCGAAGGATATACTTTCCCCTGCCTGTTCAAGAATGGCGACAAAGGTTGGATTCTCATCAGTGAAACGGGAACCGATGGAAGTTATGTCGGCTGCCGTCTGCTAAATGAAAAGGAGAACCGTTATATAATTGGTTTCCCACAGGAAAGGGAGATGAATGGTATCGGTTCCACCACCCCAGCCATTACGCTGCCTTACGAAACGCCCTGGCGAACCATTACCCTGGGCAGTTCACTTGCACCCATCGTGGAAACGACAGTGGCTACGGACTTGGTTCAACCCAAATACAAAGCCAGCAAGGAATACACCTACGGCAAAGGAACTTGGTCGTGGATTATCGGAATGGACAGCAGCTGTAATTTCGATGAGCAAAAGCGGTACATTGATTTCTCTGCAGCCTTGGGCTACCGTTCTGTACTCATCGATGCACTGTGGGACGTGCAAATCGGTTATGAACGTATGGCAGAACTTGCCCGTTATGCCAAGAGCCGAGGTGTGGGAATCTTCCTTTGGTACAACTCGAACGGTACATGGAACGATGCCCCCCAGTCGCCCAAGGACAAAATGGACCGTCCTGGCCCACGCCGAAAGGAAATGAAATGGATGCAGGATAATGGAATCCTGGGCATAAAGGTTGACTTCTTCGGAGGCGACAAACAGCCGATGATGCAATTGTATGAGGACATCCTGACCGATGCCAACGACTTTGGCCTGCAAGTTATCTTCCATGGCTGCACACTGCCGCGTGGGTGGGAAAGAATGTATCCCAACTATGTCGCCTCGGAAGCAGTGCTTGCCAGCGAGAACCTGCACTTTGGACAAGGAGCCTGCGACGGAGAAGCACGCGCTGCTTGTATCCACCCATTTATACGCAACACCGTTGGTCCCATGGACTTCGGTGGTTCTGCGCTAAACAAACGATACAATGCCGATAACAAATCTGGTACCACGCGCAAAACAAGCGATGTTTATGCTTTGGCTACTGCGGTGTTGTTCCAAAGTAGTGTACAGCATTTTGCACTTGCACCAAATAATTTCGAAGATGCTCCTGGATGGGCGATGGATTTCATGAAGGAAGTGCCAACCATATGGGACGAGGTTCGCTTTATTGACGGATATCCAGGTCAATATGTCATTTTAGCACGTCGCAGCGGTTTGAAATGGTACGTCGTCGGCATCAATGCCAGTACCGAACCCGTTAAGAAGAGTATTTCCTTACCATTATTTGCAAAGAACAGTACACTGCAAATATACACGGATGACCAACAATTGCAAGGCAACGTAAAGGAAACGAAATTCCAAAATGCCAAGTTCGACATCACGATACCCCAGAATGGAGGATTTGTAATTGTAGGTGATGCCGCAGACGCTGGAAAGATGGAGAATCCCGTATTATTCGCCGATGTTCCCGACTTGGACATCATCCGCGTGGGCGATACATACTACATGGTCTCTACAACGATGCACTTTGCACCAGGCTGTGGCATCATGAAGTCGAAAGATTTGGTGAACTGGGAAATCATAAACTATGCTTATGATGAGCTGGACGAAGGTGATAATTTCCGTCTATTGAACGGAAAGAACGAATACTCGCAAGGCTCGTGGGCTGCCAATCTGCGCTACGACCCCTACGAGAAGATGTTCTATATGATAATGACCTGCAACACCACTGGAAAGACGTACTTCTATGTAACAGATGACATTGAGAAGGGTAAGTGGCATTGCTCCGTTACCGATAAATGTTACGACCCGGGCCTGCTGTTTGATGATACCGGCAAAGAGATGAAAAAATACGTTTTGCACCCAGCCGACACGTTCGACGACCACGCTATGTATTTGCGCGAAATGCATGTTGATAAAAACTGGAATGTAACTGTGAGCGAACGCCGCAAGGTAATTGATTATGCTCAGTTGGAAAATCCGGCTCGCGGATTACGTGCCGAAGGGTATCATGGCTACAAGATTGGGGATTACTATTACATCTTTATGATTCAGGGGTGCGACGGTCAGCGCCAGGAAATAGTATGGCGTTCACGAGACCTTTTCAACGGAAAATGGGAAGGACGTATTGTCTTTGGAGGTGAAATGATGGATGAGAATGGGGACATTGTGATGCACACCAACGGTATTGGCCAGGGAGGCATTGTCGAGACGCCTGAAGGCAAATGGTGGTGTTTTCTCTTCAAGGACTATGGTTCGGTAGGACGTATGCCCATTTGGTTACCAATGGAATGGAGCAACGACGGATGGCCCATTGTGGGTAATGGGAAGACGGACCTTTTACCTCAAGGCCGGAACATGATTACCCCCTATCGGGTTGATTTACCAGCATCGAAAGGTATGACAATTGTTCAAAACGATGAATTCGATATATGGAAGCCTCAAAAGAGTAAAAGCCGCTTCGGTTCCTGGAAACCTGGATTGAAGTTGGTATGGCAGTGGAACCATATTCCCGATGCCAAAGGATGGAGCCTGACAGAAAGGGAAGGATGGTTGCGGCTGACAACGACATCTGTGGTCAAAAGCATTCGCGAAGCCCGGAACACACTAACCCAAAGGGCCTTTGGACCCACATGTCAAGGCGAAGTCCTGCTTGATGCTTCTGGATTAAAGGATGGCGACTATGCTGGTTTGTCCGCTTTCCAAAATCGCTATGGATTTGTGGGTGTAAAGAAAGAAAACGGGCAGATGTTCATCGTCATGCATCGCGCCATGAAGAAAGGTGATGACCAAGGCAAGGAGATTGCCCGTGTTCCCCTCAAGCAAGACAAAGTTTATCTGCGCACATTCATGGATTTCCGCAACCTTACCGATAAAGCTACTTTCTTTTATAGCCTCGACGGCGACCATTGGCTTCCTCTAGGTGATACCTTGCAAATGTATTACGACTGGCCAGATTTTTGTGGCTATAGGTTTGCCCTGTTCCACTTCTCGACACAACAGGCTGGCGGAACGGCTGATTTTGACTTCTTCCATGTTAAATAAAATTACAAGACAAGATAAATAATGAAAAAAATTATTACCACATTCCTCGTACTTTGCTGCACCATACATTCTTATGCAGCAAAGGCGGATAAAGCTGTTGACGTGACTGTGAATGGCGAAACACGCCAATATTGGCTATACGTTCCCAGCAATGCCAAGAAAAATTGTCCCATGGTAATGACCCTACATGGTGCCAGTGGGAACATGGAATGGAATCCCCTGCGTTTCAAAGAGATTGCCGACAAAGAAGGTTTCATCGTGGCCTTTCCTCAAGGCAAGCTCATTAATTTCCCTGTATTCGGTGGTACCGTAACAGGATGGGATGCTTCGGGTGAAATGAATGAAGACGTGGAATTCCTGAAAGCCGTCATTGAGGATGTTGCATCGAAGTATACCATAGACCGTAATCGACTTTACTGCTGCGGTTTCTCCAATGGTGGAATGATGACCTATGCAATGAGTAACACTTGTAGTGACATCTTTGCCGCATTTGCATCCATCAGCGGCTTTCCGCTTAACGAGTTTCATTTCCATCACACAGGAACACGTCCCGTTCCATTTTTGCACATTCACGGCAAGCAAGATAATTTTGTACGCTACGACCTAATGCCCGTAATTGTCGATGAAATGGTGGCACGCCTTGGTGCAAACCCCGTCCCAGAAAAGATCAATGTGAGTGGGAAATACGACAAGAGTATTTATGAAGCCACTGAGGGCAGTTTCCCGTACATATACTATGAAGTGGATGCAATGGGACACAACGACTTTACCGAGGATACCGAAGATGGAAACTCCTCGCAAACCATGTGGAATTTCATGAAGCAGTATACACTGGACACTCCTTGCGACACGACTCTGAAATGGATGCCTCGCATTGAAACGGAAGGATACAGTCCCAAACAGCATGGTTGGACGGTGAAGTCGGGCTCTATTCTGCTCCGCTTCGGAGGAGACCAAAACACCGAAGGAAAACAAAATGTTTATCGTTCGCTGCAGTTGACAACAGGAATATACAAACTATGTTTTAAGACAGCAGGTTCGTTGGAGAAGAACATCAGCGTGAAATTACAGAAACTGACTGGTAAAAAGAATTATCTTTTGAGAGACTCTGTTAAGGTTGGGCAAGAAACCGTCCTTCCCTTTATAGTTTCGGATGGTTGGGGAGAATATAAACTTAGTTTCAGCGGAAAATCAGCCAGTGACGAAATTACATTTTCGGACATCCGCATTTATAGTGCCACAGAAGAAGAACTTTCCAATGTTCAGACCCCACTCTGCACGACAACAGAAGATACTTGCTTATATTCACTCTCAGGAATTAAGCATGAATCAACGCAATTAAACAAAGGAATCTATATAAAAAACAGGAAAAAATTATTATTGCCATGAAAACTTTACGCTTAACCGCCATTATGTTGTTGGTTGCTCTAAGAGCAACAGCACAGAACAAATATCAAGTACCTGTCAGCGAACAACACGAAAAAATGCAGACGGGACAATACGAACCCACATGGCAGTCATTGGAGACCCATCAAACACCCGAATGGTTCCGCGATGCCAAGTTCGGCATCTGGGCTCACTGGGGCGCCCAATGTGTGGAGGGTTCCGGAGACTGGATGGCTCGCGGCTTGTATCTCGAGGGTTCTGGACAGTATAACTTCCATCGCGACCACTATGGTCATCCTTCAGAATTCGGCTATAAGGACATTTTACCGCTGTTCAAAGCCGAGAATTGGGACCCCGATGCGCTGGTGGAGCGCTACAAACGCTGTGGTGCACAGTATTTCTTTGTATTGGGCAATCACCACGACAACTACGACCTGTGGAATTCACAGTACCAGCCCTGGAACTCACAGAACATCGGTCCCAAGAAAGATATCCTCGAGGGTTGGGCAAAAGCAGCCAAGAAGGCAGGTCTGCCACTGGGTATTTCCTTCCATGCCGATCATGCCTGGACATGGTTCGAGCCTTCACAACGTTACGATTTGAAAGGCGACAAAAAAGGTGTTTATTACGATGGGAACCTGACCAAAGAGGACGGCAAGGGCAAATGGTGGGAAGGTCTCGATCCCCAAATGCTATACCAGCAAAATCACCCCATGAGTCAAGGCTCGTGGGACAATGGTCGCATCCATGCCCAGTGGGGATGGGAAAACGGTGCCTGCCCACCATCACAGGAGTTCGTGACCAACTTCTACGACCGTACCCTTGATGCCATCAACCGCTACCAGCCCGACCTTATCTACTTTGATGTTACCGTGCTGCCCTTCTATCCACTCAGCGACTGCGGACTGAAGATTGCCGCACACATGTATAACAAGAATCCGCGTGGTGTGGTCTTCGGCAAGATCCTGAACGAAGAGCAGAAGAAAGCCCTGACGTGGGATGTAGAACGCGGTGCCCCCAATGCCATCATGCCCGAGCCTTGGCAGACTTGTAACTGCATCGGTGACTGGCATTACAACACCGGCACCTATCAACGCGGCTACCGCACAGCTACAAATCTGGTAAAGCAACTGGTTGACATCGTATCAAAGAATGGCAATTTACTGCTGAACATCCCCCTGCGGGCTGATGGAACCTACGACGAAAAGGCAGCCCTGTTCCTCGATGAGCTAGAAGCATGGATGTCCCAGAATGGCGAGAGCATCTTCGGCACACGGCCTTGGGTGAAATTCGGTGAAGGTCCTGTGGCCGAGAAGAATATCGAAATCAATGCACAGGGATTCAACGAGGGGCAGTACAACGGCATGGACTATCGCGATATCCGCTTTAACCAAACAGCAAAGTACCTGTACGTGACCGCGATGGGTTGGCCCGAAAATGGCAAACTCATCGTCAAATCGTTGGGCAAGGGGAACAAGAACTTCAAGAAGAGCATCAATAGCGTACAGCTTTTGGGATACGGAAGACTTAAAGCCCGTCAGACGTCTGAGGGGCTAGAAGTAGTTTTACCTAAGCCCTGTAATCAAATAGCTCCTGTCCTGAAAATTACAAAATAACTACTAACGACTGCAATGAAAATAACATTAAAGCATTCACTGCTGGTTTGCATAAGTTGCCTGTGGGGAAATGGTACAAAGGCTCAAAATCCCATTATCTGCGACCGATATACCCCTGACCCAGCACCTTATGTTCATAATGATACACTCTACCTATTTGTCGATCATGATGAAGACGAGACAGAGAACGGTTATTTCACAATGAAGGACTGGCTGCTCTACAGCACCGTAGATATGGTCAACTGGACCTATCGCGGCACGCCACTTACCTCTGCCACGTTCTCTGCATGGGCCAAGCAGGACAACGACTGCTGGGCCAGTCAGTGCATTGAGCGCAATGGCAAATGGTATTGGTATTGCACCGCCACAATCAAAGGAGAGGCCTACCCTGGAATTGGTGTGGCTGTAGCCGACAATCCTGCTGGGCCCTACAAAGACCCCAACGGTAAGCCGTTAGTAAAAGGATGGTTCAAGATTGACCCTACGGTAATCATTGATGACGATGGAAAGGCCTATCTGTTTTATGGAAACAACATGCTATGGTATGCCCGGTTGACAAAAAGTATGACGGCCATTACGGGTGGAGAGATAGAGGTAAAAACAAAGGACGAGAATGCTTTTGGTCCCTATAAAGGATATAACGACGACGGAACACCCAAAACCAACTTCGAGGAGGCTTCGTGGATATACAAACGCAACGGCAAGTATTATTTGGAATATGCTGCCGGCGGTGTGCCCGAACACTGGGCCTACTCCACTGCCGACAAAATTACGGGCCCTTGGACCTATCAAGGCAAGGTAATGGGAGAAGCAGATGGTAGTTTCACCATTCATGGCGGCAGCGTGGAATACAAAGGTCATCACTACATGTTCTACCACAATGGAAAGTTACCTGGAGGAGGTGGTTTCAAACGCTCCACCTGTATCGAAGAGTTTACGCCGAATGAGGATGGGACTCTACCGTTTATCCCCTTTACAACAAAAGGAGTAGAACCTCTGCAAACGGTGAATCCATATGAGCTACAGGAGGCTGAAACCATTAATCAATCCGAAGGCATACATTGTACAGGAAATTATCAACAATGCTATGTGACCGACATCAGTCGAGGTGATTACATCAAGGTTCGTAATGTGGACTTTGGCAATAATGGAGCCCGGTCATTCACTGCAAAGATACGAGCTAACCATAAAGGTACGCTACAAGTGCGTGTAGGTAGTAAATCAGGCTCCATAAAAGGAAAAGTAAGTTTTGAGCCCACAAACGATGAATGGATAAAATTTTCGTGTGACTTGTCATCACCCATTACAGGTGTATGCGATATCTATTTCACATTTTCCAGTTCCAACAGTAGCAGTTCGCTGATGGAATTCGACAACTGGTGCTTCAACGAAGAAACGACAGGCGTACAGACACATGCCTCTGGTCTCTATCCGACATCGAAAGCCACCTATGACTTGCAAGGTCGCAAAACGGTAGGGAAAACCCGCTCCAAATCAATAAGAATAATGGATGGCAAGAAAATAGTAACCCCATGAAACGTATCTTATCTTTAATTATCATCGTGCTGTCGCTTTCTGTATCTGCTCAGCAGCACAAACTTTGGTACAGTCGTCCAGCGGCACACTGGTTGGAAGCTCTTCCAGTTGGCAACTCCCACCTTGGGGCCATGATATATGGTGGCACCAACACAGAGGAAATCCAACTGAACGAAGAAACCTTCTGGTCCGGTTCACCCTATTCTAACAACAGCGACGAAGCGCTAAAGTACCTGCCGGAAGTCAGGAAACTTATTTTCGAAGGCCGGGAAGAGGATGCTCAGAAACTATTGGACAAACATTTTATGAAAGGTCCTCATGGTATGCGTTTCCTGCCATTAGGCAGTGTGAAATTGAAATTCGGCCATACGGATGTTAATAACTATCATCGCGAGTTGAATTTGGGTAATGCTATTACCACTACCTCATATTCCTATAATGGAATAAAGTATAAACGAACGGTTTTCGCTTCACAGGCAGACAATGTAATCATAGTCCAGCTGACAGCTAGCAAGCAAAAAAGACTATCTTTTGAAGTTGGTTTCGATAGCCAATTGGAATCCCAAATTCTTACAGTTTCTGAACGTGAGAAACAGCCGGTTAATGAGTTGGCTGCCATCGTTGATGGTGTGGAGCAAGAGGGCATCAAGGCTGGTTTAAAGGCAGAGTGCCGCATCAAAGTGAAAACCGATGGACAACTGGAGCATAGCCTTCATTCGTTGAATGTGACCAAAGCTACGACTGCCACACTCTATATTACCGCAGCTACTAACTTTGTGAATTATCACGACGTGAGTGGTAATCCTATTAAGAAGAATAATAAAACCTTAGATAGTCTGCATGGCAAAACCTATAAGAGCCTGCTGGATTCCCACATCAAGAAGTATCAAGAGCAGTACAACCGCGTCAGCTTAACCCTGCCGAAGAACGATGCTTCCAGAATGGAAACCGACAAACGTTTGGTCGCGTTCTCACAGAAGCCCTCCGATTTGGATATGGTTTCGTTAATGATGCAGTATGGTCGCTATCTGCTCATATCCTCCTCGCAACCCGGTGGACAACCTGCGAATTTACAAGGGGTATGGAATGACAAAAGAGATGCGCCATGGGATTCGAAATATACTATAAACATCAATGCGGAGATGAACTACTGGCCGGCATTAGTCGGTAATTTGGCAGAAACACAATTCCCGCTTTTCGATATGATACGCGACTTAAATGTAACTGGACGCCAGACTGCCAAACAGATGTACGACTGCCAAGGATGGATTGCTCACCACAATACAGACTTGTGGCGTATTACAGGGCCTGTTGATGGTACACCATGGGGTATGTTTCCCACAGGTGGTGCATGGTTGACTACACACATCTGGCAACACTATCTTTTTACAGGTGACCGTCAATTCCTTTCAGATAATTATTCCATCATGAAGGGGGCCGCCGATTTTCTGCTCGACTATATGCAGATACATCCAAGCCTAGGGTGGAAGGTAACAGTACCTACTGTTTCACCGGAACATGGTCCAATGGGAAAGCGAACCAATGTAACCGCAGGCTCAACGATGGACAACCAAATCGCATTCGATGTATTAAGTAACACACTAAAAGCAGCAGAAGCTCTGAATATAACTGACGAAGAATACAAAAACGAACTGCGTAAAACGATTACTCAATTACCTCCTATGCAAATCGGGCGCTATGGGCAATTGCAAGAATGGCTCATTGATGCAGATAATCCCAAGGATGAACATCGTCACATCTCACACCTTTATGGGCTTTATCCTTCCAATCAAATTTCGCCATATTCGCATCCAGACCTGTTTACTGCCGCAGCCAATACCCTGAACCAACGCGGCGATATGGCCACAGGATGGAGTCTTGGATGGAAAACAAACTTTTGGGCACGTATGCTCGACGGTAACCATGCTTTCCAGATTATAAAGAATATGCTACATTTACTACCGGATGACTCTAAGGCACGCCAATATCCTGACGGCCGCACTTATCCTAACCTGTTTGATGCTCATCCGCCTTTCCAAATTGACGGTAACTTTGGCGTGTCTGCAGGTATTTGCGAAATGCTCGTACAGAGTCATGATGGTGCAGTTCACCTGCTGCCTGCCCTGCCCGAGATATGGGCAGAGGGAATGGTCAAGGGGCTGCGTGCGAGAGGTGGCTTCATCGTCGACATAAAATGGTCTAACGGGGAAATTAAACAAGCCACACTGCATTCCACCATTGGAGGCGTATTGCGCCTGCGCTCATATTGGCCCCTTAAAGGAAAGAACCTTAGGAAGGCGGCTGGTAATTGCCCCAACGAGTTGCTAGCACCAGCAGACATTAAGGAGCCCCTTCGTTCCAGCGAAATAAAGGATTTCAAGAATTTATCCATCCGGCCAGTATACGAATACGACCTCGATACCCAGCCTGGCACAACCTACACCCTTTCCATAAACTAAATATCCATGATATTATGACAACAAGAACTTTACTACGCACATTGCTCTGTATTGCATTGCTAACCGTGAACAATGACAATGTAAAAAGCCAAAACAGCGACTATATCACTAACCCTATGCTTTGGGCTGATGTTCCAGACCCCGACGTTATTCGTGTAGATGACACGTTTTACATGGTATCCACCACCATGCACTTGATGCCTGGTGCACCTGTCATGGCATCGAAAGACCTGAAAAACTGGGAGACCGTGGGTTACATCTTTGACAAGTTAACAGACTCGCCAAAATACGACCTGCAAGAAGGTACTGTATACGGACGTGGCCAGTGGGCTACATCACTTAAATACCATGATGGAAAATTTTGGGCGCTATTGGCACCCAATGAGGGTGGACCAATGGGTGACACCTATATCTTTACTGCACCAAAGGCCGAAGGACCATGGACCATCCACTCCCGTCTGCGCCATTTCCATGATGCCACATTGTTTTTTGATGAAGACGGCACACCCTATGTATTCTATGGAACCGGCGAAATGTGCCAACTTTCACGCGATTTAAAGAGCGTAGTTGAAGGAACAAACCGCCATTACTTCCAACGTGAGGCTGACGAACGCGGACTACTAGAAGGGACTCGCGTTGTAAAACACAATGGGACATATTATGCCCTACTCATCAGTCATGTATATGCCCCTGGTCGTCATCGCAGAGAAGTTTGCTACCGCACGAAGGATTTAAATGCAAAATGGGAGAAGAATGTTATATTGGAGAGTGATTTTGGTGGTTTCTCTTATCTAGCACAAGGTACTATTGTTGACACCGATGAGGGCGATTGGTACGGCATTATGTTTCAGGACCGCGGTGGCGTAGGCCGTGTGCTGACACTTTCGCCTGTACGCTGGATTGATGGCTGGCCCATGCTTGGCGATGAAAGCGGTAAGGTTCCTACAAAAATGCGTCCATACAAGAGTGGGCAACCAAAGACAGGAATCGTTCGAAGCGATGATTTCTCAAGCTCTAAACTTGGCCTGCATTGGCAATGGAACCATAATCCAATCGACCAAGCCTGGAGTCTCAGCGAACGTCCTGGTTTTATGCGTATGAAAACAAGCCGTATAGTGCAAAACCTATATTTAGCTCCCAACACTCTGACACAGCGCATGGAGGGTCCGGCATGCAGCGGTAGTATATATCTCGATTTGAGCAAGATGAAGGATGGTGATTGTGCTGGCTTTGCAACTTTCAACGGTGATAGTGGTGTGCTAACCATTAAGAAGAAAGGAAAGAAACTCACCCTCGAAATGAGTGAGCAAAAAGTGAGCCTGACAGACCGCGAAAAGGCTGTAACCAACGTCGAGGAAAAAGTTATCGAGACGGTAAATCTCAACTCAAAACTTTCAGCTATCAACTTGAGAATCACCGGTGACTTCCAACCGGGTCATAACGATGCTGCAAACTTCTACTATAGTCTCGATGGACAAAAATGGATACAAATAGGCACAAAGAACTACCGTATGACCTTCGACTATCGTCGTTTCTTTATGGGAAGCAAGTTCGCAATCTTCAACTATGCTACAAAGAAGGATGGCGGTTACATCGACGTCGACGAGTTCGTTTACACCTGTGAACCCAAATAAGTTTCTACTCAACAATTTGCTGCGGAGGCCAGTTGACAAGATAAACAGCCTCTGTCGCACGAGTTATAGCGGTATAAAGCCAACGAAAATAGTCCGGAGATAACATATCCTCTGTCACGTAACCCTGATCAATAAATACCCGTTGCCACTGTCCGCCTTGGGCTTTATGACAGGTCACAGCATAGGAATACTTCACTTGGAGGGCATTGAAATAAATGTCCTCCTTTATTTTTTTCATAAGATCACGACGATTCGTAATCTCTGGATAGTCTGCACATACAGCGTCAAACAATGCTATCTGCTGGTCCTGCGTCAAAGCAGGGGCTTCGCTTTGTAAGGTGTCAAGTAATATAGTAGCATCCAGTTCCAAATCATCGAAGTCTGGAAATCGTAAAGTCACATCTGCAAAATGAAAACCATAAAGAACACGCTCATTACGGAATCGACACACCACGGCCACATCGCCATTAGCTATGAAATCAGTTGCAATCTCTGTGTCGTTTTCTTCTTTTAACCAGAAATAATTATTCTTGACTACAATAAGTTGGTCTCCTCCCGTCAATTCATCCTCATACATGAGGATTCGAGTCCGTATACCATTATTATACAGATTTGCACGACGATTACTGCGAGTCACTACAATCGTTTGATCTGTACCACAACGACTGTAACTCTCCTCAAGCATTTCTATCAAATCCTCACCAAGTACAACCCTGACATCGGGAAAGCCTTGTACTCGGAAACGGGGGAAAACACCCATTTCATCGGAAGAAATCAAATTCCTGAGCAATGTAGCATTCCAAAGTATACCAGAATCGTCTATTTGACGCATCACCTGAGTCAGTTGAGCCTCATACACATTCAGACCATAACCAGCCAAAGAGACGACATTTAAAGCAGGACTCAGTTCCTCACCCACAGGTGGCAATTGGGCAGAATCGCCTACAAGCATTAGCCTGCACCCTTCACCAGCATAAACATAATGAATAAGATCGTCGAGCAAACGACCTGTGCCAAACATCTTTCCGGAAACGCCTTCATTATTTATCATAGACGCCTCGTCAACAATAAAAAGAGTATGCTTATGGTTGTTGGTATTCGACTGGAAACCTGTCATATCCACAAAAAATGTTTTCTGGCGATATATCTTCTTATGAATCGTGTATGCAGCATGATCGGCATGCAAAGCAAAAACCTTTGCAGCACGCCCTGTCGGAGCTAATAATACGACGGGGCGTCCAAACGCCATCATGGTTTGTACCAACGCACCTACCAACGATGTCTTTCCCGTACCAGCATAACCCTGTAACATGAATACATCGTCGCGATTCGTAGAAAGTAAGAATTCGCACCACTTTTCAACGACTTCTAACTGCTCGTTAGTTGCCTTATAAGGGAATTTCCCGAGGATTAAGGCTCTTAATTCATTTTTTATTGACATCTTTCTATAAAAAGTAGCACAAAATGTGGGTTATTCAATTATTTTATTTTATTTTTGCAAGACCAAAGGTACAAATAAGCACGTAAAACGCAAAATAAATACAAACATAACATCATGAAAAAGCTAATTAATGTAGTTTTAGGTATTTGTGCGCTGGCAATGTTGTTCATCTGCTACCGCAGTATTGCCGACCAACAAGACTTCGACAACGAGGTTAAACAGCGTGAAGTAGACGTAAAGGCTCGTCTGATTCAGATTCGCAATGCAGAGAATGCCTTCAAGGAGCAACATCCAGATGAGGGCTTCTGTGGCGATTGGGATTCTCTGATTGCCTGGGTTAAGGAAGCCAAGTTACCCACAATCATCAAGCAAGGTGTGCTCACGGAAGACCAAATGGAAAAGGGACTGACCGAATCAAAAGCTGCTGCCATTGTAGCACGCGGAAATGCCGCAGAAATTGCAGCCAATGGTTTGCAGGAATTCCGTCGCGACACCACATGGGTATCCCTCATTGACTCTCTGTATGGAAGCGATTTCAATCCTGATGAACTATGCTATATCCCCCACTCGGATGCAAAAGATGGTGAAAAGAAGAAGTTTGAACTGATTGCAGTATGGATTAAGACTAAGTCAGATGCAGTTATCCCCGTTATGGAATGCGGTGCCACCTTTGATACCTACCTGGTAGGCGACAGTAAACAATGGGCACGAGAAGCTGCTAACCAAACCGAAATCGCTGATGGCATGGGCAACTATCCTGGTTTAAAGATTGGTGAAGCAGGTTTGAACTGGAACAACAATGCTGGAAACTGGGAATAAAAGACTTACGGAACAAGAATTATCCATCCGGATTTATTCGGATGGATTTTCTTTTTACACTCCGCATAGCCAAAAGGACGTAAAATTACGACCGAATGAATCATTGGAGAAAGCCTTGGAGGATGCCTTCAAAACAAATGCATTGTTACGTCCCGACTATGACGAAGTGAACATCTATGCCGACTATCCTTCCACACGTATCCCATTAGACGAGTTCCGTAGCGAAGAGGCACAAGCTTTATATCGGCTGACATTTGGACAAGATAGTCTGCAAGGTATGAATATGCACTACGAAATGCTACCGGCCTTGGAAGTAATAGAAGTATTTGCTCTGGATGCTACCATTGAAGAGACCATTCTACAACACTATCCCCATGCATCCATCCACAGTTATTTTGGGCAGCTGATGAATAAAATGTGGGCTAAAGACAAACGTTACCGAGGTAAAGAGCGAAGGCTTTATGCACACTGTAACGGTCGGCAGCTCTTTGTTTTCTCCTATAATAAGGGGAAACTACAATTTGCGAATTCATTCGAAGCTACCAGTGTTGACAACCAGCTCTATTACTTGCTTTACGTTTGGAAACAACTGGGTTTCGATCAAAAAAACGACACCTGCATCCTATTAAGTAAAGATAAAATTTTGGAAACTGAACTGAAGAAATACATAATCAATATTGTATGCGCATAATCACAGGCAAATACAAAGGACGCCATTTCGAGATTCCTCGTTCGTTCAAAGCACGCCCCACTACCGACTTTGCCAAAGAGAACCTATTCAATGTTCTGCGAGGTTACTTGGATTTTGAAGACGCACATGCACTTGATCTTTTTTCCGGAACGGGAAGCATCACGCTAGAACTACTCTCACGTGGTTGTAGTCGCGTCGTATCTGTGGAAAAAGACCCCTTTCACTACCGTGTCATCGAAGAGTTCTTATATCGACTGGGTGACGAAAATGCATTTCTCATTCGAGGTGATGTTTTCAAGTTCCTATCCACTGTTCACGAACAATTTAACTTAATCTTTGCAGACCCACCCTATACACTCCCAAATATTTCCGATTTGCCCGACCTGATATTGGAACGCGACCTGTTATTGCCAAGCGGTTTGTTTATACTGGAGCATGGGAAAAGGGATGATTTTAAAAATCATCCCCGTTTCGTAGAGCATCGTGCATACGGAAGTGTAAATTTCTCTTTCTTTCAGTAATTAGAACGGGCGTCCGCCACCAAAACCGCCTCCACGATTTCCGCCACCGCTACGTCCACCTGGGGTACCGCCAGGTCCTCCGCCAGGGAAACTGCCAGGTCCCATCGCATTACGAGCTTGTTTGTTACCCAACAGATTCAACGTGTAGGTGAGATGCACCATAACGTACGAGTTGATAGCATTCGACCAAGTATCGCTGCGCATTGTAGCCGATATAGCACGGCTGATGTTTGAACGTTGTTGCAAAATATCATACCACTGCACCATAACAGTTAGTTCGTGTCCTTTGAGCCACTTCTTCAAATTTTGACTCAACTGGGCATTCCAAATGAGTTCGTTGGTATTCATCGACTGGTCTGAGTATCCGCGACGACTCTGCTGCGTAATATCGGTTGCAAACGATAAGTTGAAAGGAAACGTAATATTGAAGTTACCACCATAACTGTATGTCCAACTATCGATGTTTGCATTCTTCTGCATCTTGTTGCGGGCATGCTGGTAATTAAATCCACTATTCAGTCCAATCTCGTAAGTTCCAGATTCTTTAAAGTCATTGCGATAGTTCATACGAAGATTTTCGCTGATATTTGTATTTCTAGTCGTAGCCTTCTCCAGTCTAACATTGCGGAATACCTTGTCCATATCCACAACGGTGGGGTTGTCATCTCGATAGATATCTCCCCAGGTTGACCCATCAGCATTACTGCTCAGGTATCCCATATTGTTTGCATAGTTCAAATTCAGATTGTTCGTCAAATTCAAATGTTTGCCCTTGTCCAAGGCTGTATTGAACATTACAAAGGCTCCTGTATTCCAATTACCGTCTATATTCATCGGACGCGAGTATCGAGCACCCGACTGGGTATCGTAGATAGTGGCTGTAGAAATACTATTTTTAGTGTTGCTGTAGTTTAAATTCATGGCCCATCCGCGCTGTTTGTCGATATTGTAGCCATTGTAGAATGCAAAGACGCGGTTGGTCCACGATGAACGCAGTCCAGCATTACCTGTCGAGATATTCAACGGGTCGCTCGAATCCACAACCTCCAACAAGTTAGTCATTGATGGCTGCGACATCCAAGCATTATAACGAAGGCGTAACTGACTGGTATTCGATATCTTCCATCGCATATCCACACGTGGTGCCCAATTGAAAGTATGGCGTACAACTGTAGTATCCAGTTTATTCTTCATATAGTCCATGTGGGTTGTTTGCGGCTGGAAATTAATGCCTGCATTCAGTCGCATCTCCTGGCCGTTATCGAACTTGCGGTTGTATCGAGCCATTAAACTGGCATCGTGGTTATATTCCTTGTATGTGGCATACTGCGAGTTCTCTACATTCTTCAAGTAGTTCAGTGTATCCAATCCCGGAAGATAACCTAAATACAGTTGTTCGGCTGTGTAGAATCCAGCATACTCTGGTTTTGTAAGCAACGAATCAATACTATACATTGAACGGTCGCTATCTGAGTAGCGGTACTGCATCTGGTAGCTGGCCTGAAGGTTCAAATACTTTGTGATGGGTTCAGTATACGACAGACGTCCCTGAGCATTATACGAAGTCGAAGGTCGCAGGTTATACTGGTTGGTAAAGTTCGTTTTGTGTCCCGTAGTATTTGTAGCATCAGCCTGCTGGTAATAGTTGATGAACGAACGGCTCCAGGATGTATTGTCGCTATTCGTGTAATTCCCACCCAAGTTTAGGGTCACGTTTCTTCCGGCCTTACCCAGCCTACGGTTAATCTGTAAATCGCCACTAGTATTGATGTTCTTACCATCACTCTTCGATGTACGGTCATTATCGTTCACCGTTATTTTGTCACGCACAGTCACATTCTCAGCCGCATTATACGATTTCAGCGGATCAGTAAAGTAGTCGTACGGATTTTCGTTGAAGGTTGCACTCAAACTGTTGCTATGCGAATCATTCCAAGAATAACCGACTCGCGGACGGAAAGTCAGGTTAGTCAACGAGTCTATCATCCACTCGAAACGGAAGTCGGCATTAACGTTCTGATTGCGGCTGATGCTGTTGTTCTCCGAGTTTTGGAACGTGCTAGTGCTTCCATCCAGGAAAGTCTCGCTATTCGAGCGTGTCTGTACATCATTCTTCCGTCCACTATAGCGAACGTTTCCACCCACTTCCAGATAACCTGCATCCGATTCTTTCTTGTTGTTATCCCATGCGACGTTGAGACCATACATATCGCTAGTCGTAATGCCTTGGCCTCCACCGCCACCCCAGCCACGTCCACCGCCACCGGGGAAAGAATTATCATTCACGTTATTACGACTACCAATAAGCGTAAATTGCATATGGTCGGTATAACGGCTGATATTAGCCTTTGCCGTATAGCGATCCTCGGTACCATAGCCAAGATCGGCATTAATGAGCCAACCCTCCTTCATACCCTTCTTCACAGTAAGGTCTAGTACAGTTTCTTCCTCTCCATCATCAATACCTGTAATACGGCTGTAGTCGCTCTTCTTATCATACGACTTTATTTTATCAACCATCTTTGTGGGTATGTTCTTCATAGCCATCTTTGTGTCATTACTGAAGAATTCTTTACCGCCAACCATAATCTTCGACACCGTCTTACCATTTATCTTCACGGTTCCATCGTCATCAATCTCTGCGCCTGGCAACTTACGAATCAGTTCTTCCAGATTTGAGCCTTCGGGTACACGGAAGGCACCTGCGTTATATATAAAGGTATCCTCCTTCATCTCTACCTGAGCCAACTGAGCTGTCACCTGTGCTTCCTTCATCACCTTGGCATCTTCTTCCAAGGTAACTGTTCCCAAGTCAACTTCCTTATTCAACTTGCTGAGCGTGACGGTACAATATTGAGTCACATAACCCATATAAGATATGCGTAAAATGTAAGTTCCATACTTAGATACTGGCAGCGTAACCTTTCCTTCAGTGTCACTTACCACGCCTGTCACCTGCGTACTATCTTTCTCGTTGAGTAGCACCACTGCCGCTCCAGGCAACGGCTCGTTGAGTCCGCCGTCCATAATCATACCTTTTACCATAGCCTTTTGCGCCATTGCAACCACCGAAATCATCGCCAGCATCAGGCTTACCAATACCTTCTTCATCTTTACTTATTTATATATAGGATTTGTTGTATCTTCACGCTTATTATGACGGGCTATGTTTTGTTTGGTTTAATTATTCCACATGGTTTTTCGCCCATCATCTTTCATTTTTTATTTTTTTAACGTTCTAACGACTTCTACGCACGCGCGTATGATGTGCGCATATATTATAATAGGTATAAAATGTAGGGGACATCCCTCATGGAATGCCCCCTACATTTTACACTATTTGTATAGCTCTGTTCACTTCAGCTCTGCTTCAGCATCCTCTGCAGCAATCTTGCGACCCATTACCAAATATGCAACGGGGGCTGCAACCAACATCGAAGAGAATGTTCCGAAGATAACACCCAGAATCATTGCGAAAGAGAAACTGATGATACTACCGGCACCCTTGAATCCCAAACCAATACCGAAGATAACAGCCAGTACAATGAATGTGCTGACGGAGGTATTGATGGTACGGTTCAGAGTCGCGTTCAGAGAGTCATTGAACAAGCGCTGACGATCACGCTTAGGATAAAGGTTCAAGTTCTCACGAATACGGTCGAATACAACCACCTTGTCGTTGATAGAGTAACCTATAGCGGTAAGGATAGCACCTATGAAGGTCTGGTCAATTTCCAGCGAGAAAGGAACGAAGCCCCAAAGAATTGCATAAGCACCAAGGATTACGATAATATCGCTAACCAAAGCAACAATAGCACCAATGGAGAATGCCCAGTTGCGGAAACGCAGCAGGATGTACAGGAAGATTGCAACGAAGGAAAGGCCTACGGCAATCATGGCACCATTGGTGATATCCTCAGCCACAGAGGGACCTACCTTTTGACTCGAGATAATAGAACCACCTTCACGCACATCACGATTAATAAAGGTCTCCAGTTCCAAATCGCTTGCCAGCATGCCGGCATTCTGCAACGTATGGAAAAGTTTTTCCTCCAGTTCACTATCCACTTCCAAACCATCCTCGTCAATACGATAGTTGGTAGAAATACGGATGGTCTGTCCGTCTGTACCAATAGCGATAGCGCTAGTATTGCTCTCGGGGAAGGCATTAGTCAGCAGACCGCGAACATCCTCGGGCTGTACCTGCTTGTCAAAAGTTACAACGAAGTTACGACCACCTGTAAAATCGATACTCTTACTAAAACCACGTCCAAGCACTGCAGCCAGGCTGATAAGAGCGATAGCACCGAAGAATAAGAAACTCTTCTTGTAGTTCTGCATGAACTTGAAGCTAGGATTCTTGAAAGAGATGCGGTTACCAAGAGCAGTCTTGAAGGTGAGGTTCTGCCAGCGGTCGCGATCCATCATCATCGTGTACCATACACGTGTTAGGAACACAGCGGTAAAGAAGCTAACCAAAATACCGATAATCAGCGTTGTGGCGAAACCACGGATAGGTCCTGTACCAAAATAATAAAGAATGATACCTGTGATGATAGAAGTCAGGTTAGAGTCGAAGATGGCACTGAAGGCATTGCTGTATCCAGCCTCAAGAGCTTCACGGAGGCGCTTTCCAGCCTTCATCTCCTCTTTAGTACGTTCGTAGATAAGCACGTTAGCATCCACTGCCATACCCAAGGTGAGCACCATACCAGCAATACCGCTCATGGTCAGTGCTGCCTGGAAACTGGTAAGAATACCAACCGTGAAGAACAGGTTGAGCAATAGCGCACAGTTTGCTACCATACCAGGTTTGAAGCCATACATGGCAATCATGTAGAACATCAAGATAATAAAAGCCAAAATAGCACTATAAACACCCATACGGATAGACTCGGCACCCAGTGTAGGACCAACAATTTCCTCACTTACGATGTGTGCAGGAGCAGGCATTTTACCAGACTGCAATACGTTGGCCAAGTCCTTGGTTTCTTCAGCTGTAAAGCTGCCTGAAATCTCGGAGCTACCGCCCGTAATCTCACCCTTGACATTGGGAGCGCTGTAAACATTATCATCAAGTACGATGGCAATGCAACGGTTAACATTCAATTTCGTGAGTTGAGCCCAACGGCGAGCGCCATCAATGTTCATCTTCATGTTAACACAGGGACGACCCAATTGGTCGAAGGCATCGCTAGCATCGGTGATGACATCACCTTCCAGAGGGGCACGTCCATCGCGCTCAGTTACGCGGATTGCATAAAGATAATAATAATCTGCACCATCCTGATCGTTGATACCCTTAACACCCCACTTTAGACGCAGGTCGGCAGGTAAGGCCGCCTTAGCTTCAGGAGTCTCAAAGAGAGCTGAGATTGTTTCAAGGTCACGTTTGTGAGCTATACCTACTACACAACCCTGACTGGGCTGCACCTGTAAACGAGCCAACAGAGGATGTTCCTTCAGAGCCTGTTCACGATCAACACCAGCAGTCTTAGGAGTTGTGGTTTTCTCGCCCTTAATGGCCGCGGAAAGGTCAACCTTAGCTTCTGCCTTCGTCGTATCTGCCTCTGCGGCAACCATTGTAGTGTCCTGAGTGATTTCCTCTGCAGCAACTGCAGTATCGGCCTTCTCTTCGCCACCAACATTGGCAGCAGCCAAACGGCTATCAAGGTCATATAACGTCTGGTAAACTTCCTCTGCATTATATGTCTCCCAGAACTCTAGATTGGCACTACCTTGCAATAGTTTACGAACACGCTCGGGCTCCTTCACACCAGGCATTTCAACCATGATGCGGCCTTCCTGCCCCTCCAGGGCCTGGATGTTGGGTTGAACTACACCAAAACGGTCGATACGGGTACGCAGCACGTTGTATGAGTTGCTGATGGCAGCTTTCACCTCTTCGCGCAACACCTTCTCAACCTCACGGTCAGTGCTCTTGGTATTTACCTTGTCACGGAGCTGCTGTGTAGCAAAAAGTTCTGACAGAGGACTATCAGGAGCCAGTTGCTTATATTCGTTAATGAACAGGGTGATAAAATCGCCCTGACCCTTCGAAGTAGCCTTCTGAGCTGTCTCTACAGCTTTTGCAAAATTAGCATTGGTAGCCTCCTTGTGGTCGGACAAAGCCTTCACCACATCTGCGACGCTCACTTCCAGAATCACATTCATACCGCCCTTCAAGTCAAGGCCAAGGCCAAGACCCATTTCGCGGCACTGCTTCAGGGTCCACACATTCGCATAGACTTTCTTGTTCTGTACAGAATCAAGATAGTCCTGTCCTGCCTGTTCACCTTGCTCAGCAGCAATCTTTTCTGCCTTATTCTCATGATAGCTAGCAACCCAGCTAAAGCTCATGTAAAAGAGGCAAATCGCACTAAGCAGGACAAAAATCAATTTGATAAATCCTTTGTTTTGCATTGTTTAAATTTATTAGTTATTTTACATTATTTGTACTCATTCAATATGCTTTCTACGTACGTATACGCGCAAATAGCGCACAAAGGTAAGGAAAAAATACGAAATACAAGTCACGAATTACGTTTTATTTCGAGAAAAGAAACTATTTTTGTCGTTTTTTCAATCGGGCGATGACTGGATAATGATCCGAAGCCCATATTGTATGGTCTATCATAACATCCGTACACGTCAAATCGGAAGTGTAGAAAACATGATCGATGCGAACAGGAAAGTTTTTCTCGTTAAAGGTCACTCCCACTCCACATCCACGACTGCGATAAGCATTTTTTAGACGACGTGAGATATGCTGATATGCATAAGAAATAGGCGTATCATTGAAATCACCACACATCAAAACAGGGTGATGAGTTGCAATACTATCTACACGTTTGGCCAAGAGGTTTATCTGATTGGCACGTATTTGGGCTGCTACGGCCAGTTTTCCAGCCAGATAATGCGCCTCATCCTTCATCTTCTCATGTTCACCGCTGCGGATGGCTGCATCATATTCATCTTTGTCATCAGAGGATAACTTGTTACTCTCCAAATGAACACAAATTACAGACAATGTGTCGTTATCCGGCATTTGCAGGTCAACTTGCATGGCACCAGTTCCCAAGACAACCTCGATGGGGACAGCGACATCATTAAGAACAGGGAAACGCGACATCACAGATATACATCCCACATGGTTCAATTGATAACCACGTGTTATCAACTCATCATGAAGTTTTTTATACCGTTCGCTGGCAAAAGTATATTCTTGCAGACAAATAATGTCAGCACCAGTCTCCAAGATATAGTCCGTAGCAAAATGAATGGAATCATGCTGATAATACTGCATTTCATGACAATTCCATGTCATTACCGTCAACGCAGGAACGTCATCCGACTTTCCCCGCATACTTATTGGATAATAATCCAAAATATAGTCTGCGCATAGTATTATTCCAAATACAGGCACAACCAACATGCGAGGTTTGAAAATCAGCCATATAGGCAAATACAACAAGTTAAGTATCAAAAGAACGGGAAAGGCAAGTCCTATGACAGAAATGCGGGGATGCTGCGACGGATCGAGCCATGTAGTAACACAACAAGTCCATAATAAGACCAAAGTTACCAAATTTGCCCCCAACAGCAAATTAACCAAAAAATGTTTAACCCACGATGAGGATTCTTCCTTCTTACGATCTGTCATCACCTACCACTTGCATCGAATAGTTTGCGTTTCTCGTCCTCCGTTAAACTACCATACCCATGAGCCTTAACCTTGTCCAAAATTCGGTCAATCTCTTCCTGGCGAGCTTGTTGACGTGCATTATAGTCCATTTCATCGGAAAATTTACCCTTTCCAGAATGCACCTTCATCTTGGGCTTATGCCACTTCGAAGATTTGTTTTTCCACCACTTTTTCAAGCCTCCAGGATGACGCCAATGAAGCAACAATATAAGTCCAAAAAGCATTCCACCCAAATGAGCCATATGGGCTACGCCATCGTTACTGCGTAGCATTGCCGAAAGGAGTTCGATAACGGCATATCCCACTACAAAGTACTTGGCCTTGATAGGAAATGGAATGGGTATGATAAACATACGCTCATCGGGAAAAGTCATTCCAAAAGCCAAAAGGATGCCGTATATAGCTCCTGAGGCCCCCACCGTATTCCATACATTAAGCGCATTTGCTAGGCTATCGGCTGGTACGCCAGCAAGTTCAGGAGCTATGGTCAAATAGTGGATATACTGTACCAATTCTTGTATCAGTCCAGCGCCTATGCCACATACCAAATAATAGGTAAGGAAACGCTTTTGCCCCATCACTTGTTCAATTATGCGGCCAAACATCCATAAAGCAAACATATTGAAGAAAAGATGCTCGAAACTCCCGTGCATAAAAAGATACGTAATAATCTGGTGCAAACGAAAGTCACTAGCCATAAAGAAATGTAGACCCAAAAGCGCATTAAGGTCGATGCCGTACCTTGTCAGTACAAACGAGGCAGCATACATCAATATATTAATAATAAGCAGGTTTTTAGTAACCGGTGGCATCTGTTCGCGCATATTTTGTTCTTTTCGTCTTTGTAAGTCGTTATTTGAGACTGCAAAAGTACGCATTTTCCCTATAAAAACAGCATAAAAAGGCTTGAATGATACTTTTTTTACACAAAAACATGATTTTTTGAGCAAAATTCTTTGCAGGTAATATAACTTTATCTAAATTTGGAACGCAATACGAGAATATAACACTCTTTTTATTAACTTATTAACCAACAACACTATGAACAAGACTGAATTGATTGCAAAGATTGCTGAAGGCGCTGGCCTGAGCAAAGTTGATGCTAAGAAGGCATTAGACGCTGCTATTGATGCTACCGTTGCTGCCCTGAAGGCAGGTGAAAAGGTACAGGTTCCCGGCATCATCACACTGTCTGTTGAGAAGCGCGATGCTCGCAAGGGTATCAACCCCGCTACCAAGCAGGTTATCACTATCCCCGCAAAGAAGGTAGTTAAGGTTAAGGCCGGTTCTGAGCTCACAGCTGCCGTTAAGTAATCAGCTCAACTCATGAACAAACAAAGGGAAGCCGCATTGCGGTTTCCCTTTTTTGGTTATATCGGGATTATTTTGTACCTTTGCACGCGATGAATTAAATATATGTAAGGAATAAGTATGGAAATAACAAACAAAATAAGTCAAGCTGTAGTGGCTGCTGTCAAAGACCTCTATGGTCAGGAAGTAGCCTTGGAAAGCGTACAATTGCAGGAGACCAGAGCCGAATTCGAGGGCAACGTTACGCTTGTAGTGTTCCCCTATGTGAAAATGAGTCGCAAGCGTCCCGAAGAAACAGGTCAGGAAATCGGAGAATACCTGACAAAATCAGTCCCCAATGTTGTGGCACGTTTTAACGTAGTGAAAGGGTTCCTAAATCTGGTCATTTCCCCTGCCCAATGGGTTCTCCTCTTACAGGAGATTAACAGTCAAGAACGCTTTGGCTTCATCCCAGTAACAGCACAGAGTCCATTGGTGATGATAGAATATTCTAGCCCCAACACCAATAAGCCTCTGCATCTGGGTCATGTGCGTAACAACCTACTGGGCTGGGCTTTGGCCAACGTAATGCAGGCCAATGGCAACAAGGTAGTGAAGACCAACATCGTGAACGACCGTGGTATTCACATCTGCAAGTCGATGCTGGCCTGGCTGAAGTGGGGAAACGGCGAAACCCCCGAAACTAGCGGAAAGAAGGGCGACCATCTGATTGGCGACTACTATGTAGCCTTCGACAAACACTACCGTGAAGAGGTAAAGGAACTTGTTGCCCAAGGTATGGACGAGGAGCAGGCCAAGCAGGAAGCACCCCTTATCAAGGAAGCACATGAGATGCTGGTGAAGTGGGAGCAGAACGACCCTGAGGTTCGTGCCCTTTGGCGCAAGATGAACGAGTGGGTGTATGCCGGCTTCGACGAGACCTATAAGGCATTGGGTGTCGGCTTCGACAAGATTTACTACGAGAGCGAGACCTATCTGGAAGGAAAGGAGAAGGTAGAGGAAGGTTTGGAGAAGGGCCTTTTCTATCGTCGTGACGACAACTCCGTATGGGCCGACCTGACAAAGGAAGGTTTGGATGAGAAGCTGTTGCTGCGTTCTGATGGTACCAGCGTTTACATGACACAGGATATCGGTACAGCCAAGTTGCGTTTCCAGGATTTCCCCATCGACAAGATGATTTACGTGGTGGGCAACGAGCAGAACTACCACTTCCAGGTGCTCTCTATCCTGTTGGACAAGCTAGGCTTCAAATGGGGCAAGGACCTGGTACACTTCTCTTACGGAATGGTGGAACTGCCCAACGGCAAGATGAAGAGTCGTGAGGGTACCGTTGTGGATGCCGACGATCTGATTGCCACCATGATTCAGGATGCCCGTCAGATGAGTGCTGACAAGGTGAACAAATTGGAGGGTATCACAGAAGAGGAGGCTCAGGAGATTGCCCGCATCGTGGGTATGGGTGCCCTGAAGTACTTCATCCTGAAGGTGGATGCCCGTAAGAATATGCTCTTCAACCCTGAAGAGAGTATCGACTTCAACGGCAATACAGGGCCTTTTATTCAGTATACCTATGCCCGCATCCGCAGCATTCTACGCAAAGCAAAGGCACAAGGCATCGAGATACCCACTCAACTACCAACAACCGCAGAGCTGAGCGACAAAGAAATTAACCTGATTCAGCACCTTAACGATTTCGCACAGACCATTCGTCAAGCAGGTAACGACTATAACCCATCGTGCATTGCAAACTATTGCTACGATTTGGTAAAAGAATACAATCAATTCTATCACGACTTTAGCGTACTGAAGGAAGAAGACAAAGACAAACAGCTGGTACGTCTGGCGCTCTCTGAAGCCGTCAGCAAGATTGTGCGTAACGGTCTTGGCCTGCTTGGCATAGAAGTGCCCGAAAGAATGTAATATGGAAGGAATCAAACAGGCACTTTGCGTAGATGCAGCATGCTCTGGGAACCCAGGTCCCATGGAGTATCGTGGTGTCCATCTGCCATCGGGTCGTGAGGTGTTCCGTTTCGGCCCCATACAGGGTACAAATAACATCGGCGAATTCCTGGCTATCGTACATGGCTTGGCTTTGATGAAACAGAAAGGCATCAGCATGCCTATCTACAGCGACAGCAAGACAGCCCAGACCTGGGTGCGCAACCGAAAGGCTAAGACCACACTGGCCCGCACAGAACAAACAGCCCAGGCGCTGGACCTTGTGGCACGTGCAGAAGTTTGGCTCAGGACAAACCCTATCACCGTACCCATCGAAAAGTGGAATACAGAGGAATGGGGCGAAATACCTGCCGATTTCGGGCGAAAAGGCTAAAAAAGAAGGACTAAAGACGAAAAACAGATGAAAGCGTTTTATAACGTTATGGGCAAATATTTCGCCCGATACAAGGGATTCATCGCAGGCACTCTAGTGATGAACATTCTAGCGGCCCTCTTCAATGTATTTTCATTTTCCATTATACTGCCCATTCTGCAGATTCTGTTCAAAATCAACAACCAGCACTACGAATTGATTCCTTGGGGTACAACAGACTGGGGCAACCTCATCGATGTGGCAAAAAACAATGGCTACTACTACAGCCAACAACTAATCGAGACCTATGGTCCTGCCACCACACTTCTGCTGTTGGGCCTGATTCTTTCCAGCCTAACCTTGTTTAAGACATTATCTTACTTTGGCGGATCAGCCATGTTGGCCCCGTTGCGTACTGGCATTGTCCGCGACATCCGCAACGCCATCTACCAAAAGATTGTACATTTGCCGCTTTCTTTCTTCAGCGAGGAGCGCAAAGGCGACATCATGACGCGCATCACAGCCGATGTAAACGAAGTAGACAATTCCATAACCTCGTCCCTTGATATGGTTGTAAAGAACCCTATCTTTATTCTGGTGTACGTGGGCTGGCTGACAGCTCTCAGCTGGCAACTTACCCTTTTCACCCTGCTAGTAGTACCCCTGATGGCTTTTGGCATAGGACGCATCGGTAAAAAGTTGAAGTCAAAATCGCTAGCCATGCAGAACAAGTTGTCGGACAGCGTTAGCCAAATCGAGGAAACATTGGGTGGACTGCGCATCATCAAAGCCTTCATCGCAGAAGGAAAGATGACAGACCGTTTCGAACGTGTAACGAATGAATATCGCGACATATCCTGCCGCGTGGCTATCCGCCAAAGTGCGGCACACCCTGTCAGTGAATTCCTAGGTACGGTGATGATTGTTTTGGTATTGTGGTTTGGCGGCTGGCTTATCTTCAATGGGAACAGTCCCATCGATGCCAACCTTTTCATCTACTACCTGATTCTGCTGTATACCACATTGCAGCCCATCAAGGATCTGTCGAAGGCGGGTTACTCCATACAAAAGGGCCTAGCTTCGATGGAACGCATCAATCGCATCTTGGATGCCGAGAACAACATCCGAGAGATAGAGAATGCCTATTCCATCGAAGGATTGGAGCGTGACATCGTGCTAAAGAATGTAGCTTTCAGTTACAACGAGAACCGCGAAATTCTGCACAACATCAACCTCTGCATCAAAAAAGGCCAGACGGTAGCCTTAGTGGGACAGTCCGGTTCTGGGAAAAGCACACTTGTCGACCTCATACCCCGTTATCATGATGTCTGCGAGGGGTACATCGAAATCGACGGCAAGGACATTCGCACCCTTAAGATTCGTTCGCTACGTGGTCTCATCGGCAACGTAAATCAGGAAGCCATTCTATTCAACGACACCATCCGTAACAACATAGCCTTTGGTAAGGACGGAGCAACACAAGAGGAAATAGAGCAGGCCGCACGCATTGCCAACGCTCACGATTTCATCATGGAAATGGAAGATGGATACGACACAATGGTTGGCGACCGAGGATGCCGACTGTCAGGCGGTCAGCGTCAACGAATCAGCATTGCCCGTGCCATACTGAAGAACCCTCCCATTTTGATTCTGGACGAAGCTACCAGCGCCCTTGACACCGAAAGCGAGCGACTGGTACAGGACGCATTGGAACGATTGATGTCGACCCGCACCACCATAGCTATTGCCCACCGTCTTTCCACCATCAAGCACGCCGATGAGATATGTGTGTTGCACGAAGGCCAGATTGTGGAACGGGGAACACACGAGGAACTAATTGCCAAGAATGGCTATTACAAGCGTCTACACGACATGCAACAACTATAGTAACATCTTGGGATAAAACAGGATAGATATGAAAAACCGCAATAAATATCTGCTGGCACAGTTATTGCTGCTGACACTGATTTTCAGCATTGGGAAGATTGCTTTCGTTTGGTACAACCACGACATCCAAAGTGTAATACCAAGCAGTTTTGCAAACATTTGGTTTCATGGCATACTGCTCGACTTGCGAACATCTGCCCTTTTACTGCTCATCCCTGCCATTTGCACTACCCTTATGAAGCGAGGCGCCCGTTGGGTGTTGTGGCCTTATTACTGCCTAGTAGCCGTTGTAATTGGCTGCATCATTGTAGGCGATATGGCGATGTACGAGTTCTGGGAATTCAAGTTGTGTGCCGTGCACCTTAGTTATGCTGCCTCGCCCGAAGGAACGACAAATAGCGTAAGTATCGGTTTCCTAGCCACTCGCGCCCTGCTCATCCTAGGTTTCATTCTTGCCGTTGCCATCCCTGCCATTCGACTTACGCCTAAGCACTTCGAAAACAAGCAGCGTCCTTGGATGCTACTAGTAATCCTGGCCCTATCCATCGTGCCTGTCCAGGTCAGCCATTGCTACCATCGCGGGCCATTATTCATGAGCCATGCGGCGACGAACCCTGTCTTCCGTTTCGCCGCTTCATTCTACGATACGCGTTCCTTTGAGAGTGAATGTAATTCCGACGAGGTCATTGCCATGTATCAGACCGATGGCGAAATCACCGATACCCTGTTGCAGACACGCCGTCCAAACGTACTCATCATTCAGATGGAAAGTTTTGGCGGCAAGTTCGTCAAAGAGTTGGGTGGCATACCCGACGTTGCGCCCAACCTTAGTCGACTCATTCCCGAGGGTATCTTCTGGGATCAATACTATAGCAATTCGTTCCGCACCGATCGTGGTACGGTATGTGCATACTCGGGCTGGATCAGTTATCCCAACATTAGCCCGATGAAAGATGCATGGATGCACAACCAGCTGTCCTCCCTGCCCGTAAGTTTCCGCCAGGAGCGCTACCAGGCAGGCTATATGTATGCTGGCGCCATGACCAACATGGGGAAACGTGCTTACTTGCTCGATATGGGCTTTGAATGCCTGATGGACGAACAATATTTCACAAAGGACGAACTGAATTCGAGCTGGGGGGCAAACGACAGCACGGCTGCTATGAAGATGTACCACACCATTGCCGAGATAGATACAACAGCACAGTGGATGTTGGTTTGGCAGACCATTTCAAGCCACGAACCATGGGATGTTCCCTACCATCGGTTAGAAGATAAGAAGTTGAATGCCTTTGCATATACCGACCAATGTGTAGGTGACCTCATCGACAGCCTGCGGACCCAGCCCATTTGGGACAAATTGCTCGTCATTATCATCCCCGACCACGGATTCCTATACGAACAGACCTACGACAGTTCCGAATTCTTCCACAGCCCCATGCTATGGATTGGTGGCGCTGTGAAAGGTCCGCGTCGCCTGCACACCCTCATGAACCAAAGCGACATCGCTGCGACCCTGCTGGCACAGATGGGGATTTCCCACTACGGATACCCCTGGAGCCGAAATGTGTTCAGTCCTGAATATAAGCCCTTCGTGTATTGCAACTATCCGACAGGCTTCTTGTACAAGGACGAAACAGGTGAAACCTTATACGATCTCAGTGCCCAAACGCCCATCCCCATAGGCGAACCAGCTGACGAGGCACGCCTCCAAAAGGGTCTGTCCATCCTGCATTCCAGCTATTCCCTGATACAAAAACCCTAAAAACGAAAAGACTTTGTACCCTCTTCTATTCGGCATATTACGTCTGTTGTCATATCTGCCAATGGGCATTCATTATTTCCTGTCCGACTGGCTGCTATTCCCTTTGGTCTATCACGTTATCCGCTATCGTCGGAAACTGGTGAAGGAACAATTAACCAGCTGTTTCCCTGAGAAGAGTGATAAGGAACGGAATCTGATAGAACGCCGCTTCTATCACTTCTTCTGCGACTACATTGTAGAGACGCTGAAACTCGAGACCATGTCGACAGACGAAATGAAACGACGTGTAGAGTTTGTGGGCATCGACGAGATGCAGGAAACCTTACTGCGCGAAGGCAAACAATTCTGCTTTGCCTATCTGGGACACTATGGAAACTGGGAATGGATGGCCTCCTTCCCTCTGTGGTTCCGCGAACCTTGGCACGGAGCACAAATCTACCACCCTCTGCACAACCAGAAGATGGACAAGCACTTCCTGCAGCAACGCGAGAAATTCGGTGGCCAATGCATCCCCATGAAGGAAACCCTGCGACACATACTCCGAGCCAAGCGCGATGGTGAGCACCTGGCCATAGGTTTCATCGCCGACCAGGAGCCCAAGCGACAGTCCCTTCACTACTGGATTGACTTTCTGAACCACAAAACCGCATTTTTCGTAGGCAGCGAACGAATTGGCAAACAGGTGGGTGCAGTTCCTTACTACATCCGTGTCACCCGTCCTCGTCGCGGTTACTATCGGGCCGAAGTCATCCCCATGCAGGTTTCTGCCGATGAAACGGCGGAACATGCGACCATCAATCTCTATGCCCGCATGCTCGAGGAACAGATACGCCAGCAACCCGAGTTGTGGCTATGGACTCACAGACGATGGAAGCGTAACTACCAACGATGGCTCGCATCCCAGGCGCAGGAGCAACAATAATCTTACCCTCATACATTACTAATCCTACACACGGAGCGATACTATTCCTCCTTGGGTAGGATTACTATTCCTTCGTCCATAGGGTTACTAACGCGTCCGTTGGAGCGTTGCAACGCTAGGCGCCTAGCGTTGAGACGCTAAGCCGGTAGCGTTGGGACGTTTCCTCAGATTTCGCCTCAAGAATTTGGTTTTTCGCTCAACAATCACTAACTTTATCCTCAAATAAGGAAAACGAAAGATTTCCAACGGGGATAAGAATGGAACCCAACTAAACTGTTTAAAATAGGATAAATGGCTATAATGTTGACATACAGAAGGACCAGGAGGTTGTCGATGCGCATTGCGAAGAATGGTGATGTGCATGTATCGGCTCCTATCGCTATGTCGAAGATGGAGGTGGAAAGGTTTATCAACCAGCATCAAGATTGGATTGCTGAGGCAAGGAAGAAAACCGCAGAACGACTGAACCAGCGAGCTGCGTTTTACAATCAGCTCCAATTGACGACGAAAGAGCAAAAAGCTGAAGCTGTTAGAAGGTTGGAAGCACTGGTTAATCCAATGATAGAACAGCATGCAAAGGTGATGGGGGTAAATCCATCATCCGTCAACTATAAGCCAATGATATCGCGTTGGGGCATGTGCAAAATGAAGGACCGTAGTATCAGTTTTTCCATCTACCTACTGTTATTGCCAAACTGGTGCATCGAGCACGTAGTGGTTCATGAACTTTGTCATCTGTTAGAACCCAGCCACAATGCCCGTTTTCATGCGCTGATGGACAAATTCTTTCCGTTGTGGAGAGAAGCACGGAAGGAAACTCGCAGAGTGGCAAAGAATGGTTATGGTAACTGACGGACAGCCTGAGGCGTCCAACTTTTGAAGAAGCGCAAAACCTTCTCTCGATTATACCCCTGCCCCTC
Organism: Bacteroidaceae bacterium; assembly: GCA_017617235.1. GTDB lineage: Bacteria > Bacteroidota > Bacteroidia > Bacteroidales > Bacteroidaceae > Physcousia. The sequence continues at coordinate 68,014 of JAFZWQ010000014.1, forward strand.
TTCCAAAAAGCTTGAATCCTGAATGTGAAGGAGTTTACCCGTATCATCGAGGACAACAAATACGGGAAAACCGAAACGACCGCAATTGTCCAAGCGTTTCATCAACATTGCAGCCTGTTGCGCTTTTTCTGCCCCCAAAGACTTCTTGGGATTATAATTCACGTGAATATACTCGAAGTTTTCACTGACAACCTTGCTGATAGTGGTATCATTTGCGATGAAATCGGCAAAACGCAGACACCAAGGGCACCAGTTTCCTCCCACCTGACAAACCACAAACTTGCCATCGGCTTTTGCCTTACTGACAGCATGGTCAATTTGTTCAATCGGATTGATTTCCTCGTTATAAACCTTCTTCAGTGACTGAGCATTCAGTGATAAGGTTACAAACAGGGCAACAAAAGCCAATAAAACCATTCTTTTCATATTCTTATTTTTATAAGTAGTTGTTATTGCGGGTACAAAGATAGGTAAATCTTTATAGAAAAAATCCTTCTTTACGTATTTTTCTACCTATTTGGAGGAATTTCAATCCTATTTTATCAGATAAATAGTGTATATTTGCAAACGAAAACCTTTGATGCCGCGTAAATTAAACACTAAATATCAGCTTTATGAAAAGAGAATCCTTCATGAAAAGCATGCTGCTGGGTCTAGCAATGACCCTTGGCAGTCTGTCGGTTTATGCCCAAGAGGCTATGACCATCCGATTCGTCGATGAGACAGGCGCACCTATACGCAAGGCCAGTGCCACTCTGTCCGAAAAAATTCGACTCGGGGGCACAAACGAGTCAGCAATTGTTACGGTTGTTGCCACAGGACTGACAGAAGACATTCAGGTAAGTGCAACAAACGGTTTCAGCGTAACACCTGAAAGCATAAAGGCAGGAACCGAGAAAATGGAGATTACGGTTACCAACCTTTCCTCGAAAAATTACAATACAGGTAAACTCATTTTGCGCTCGGGCGACATACGCACGTACGTGAATATTATAAGTTATGGTACACCTCTTCCCCAAAAGGATCTTTCGCAGAATCCAATCTATAAGGGAGCCGCTGACGACGACAACCATTCGTTCGATGCCTCGAAACTCAGTGAAAACGGATACACCGTAGAGGTGCGGGCAAAGACGGAGAACCCGGCAATGCAGATTCTGCCCTATGCTGTAACCAAAGGGGGACTCGGATTCATGGGATACGTCAAGGACACCAGCATGGGAATGCTGAACTCAAGGGACGTGTTCGTAAGCGAAAAGGGAATTTCGAATCCCGCTAACGGAGGTACTTTCTACAATACGGACGGACAGTACCACACCTATCGATATGCTGTAACAGCAGACAGGCGTGTGTTCGTATATCGCGACGGGATGCCTGTCGATACC
>JAFZWQ010000015.1 GCA_017617235.1 Bacteroidaceae bacterium
CACGCTGAAGAATGCTGGTAACACGGGCGCATCCTCTTACCTGGGAACTCAGACGAACGGTGTGGACAAGGCCGTGATTGCCAACCAGTCTGCAAGCGTCGAGAGATCTCATTGGACGATTGCCAAGTATGTTGACACTGCCATCAGCCGCATTGCCGATGAGAACGAGGGCGTAGTTGTCTACGACCTGAACGGCCGCCGCGTAAGCCGCAATGCCAAGGGTGTCCTCATCATCAACGGCAAGAAGGTTATGCGTAAGTAAGGACCCTCTTCCCCAAGTCCCTCCCCCGAATCGGGAGGGGCTTGAATAGGGAAAATTGATAAACAAGGGGCTGTGGCAATCGCCACGGCCCCTTGTTCTTTATGTTGTGTAATCCGTTACTTGGTGTTGCTATGCTGGATGCAACGAATCGTTTCCTTCACAGCGATGTGTCGTTCCATAAATAGGACCACGGTCTTAATTCATATGATATGTATTGTAAGTAAATAAACATTATATTGCTGAAACTGATATAAGCAGATGTAAAGCGTGATAAAACCTTTGGTGAGAAGCCTATACCAAAAGAAAAAGCCTGCGGTTTGCAGGCTTTTGCGCTTCAGGATGGGCTTGAAATTTGTCGGAATCGACTCTTCGACCGAACGTTTACGGTCAGCATAGCTGGTGTAAATGAATAAGTGAGGGAGAAAACCTTTGGTGAGAGCGCCCTGTGAAATACAAAAATCCCAGCCTTTCGACTGGGATTTGCGCTTCAGGATGGGCTTGAACCAACGACCCCCTGATTAACAGTCAGGTGCTCTAACCAACTGAGCTACTGAAGCAGGTTCTTTGCGAATGCGAGTGCAAAGGTACAACAAAAAATTAAAAGTGAAAAATGAAAAGTGAAAAATTTTCATTAACTTTGTAAAAAAATTAGAGAAAGATGAAAATTATAGGCATTGGAAACGCCTTGGTGGACGTATTGGTACGTCTCGACGACGAGCATGTGCTAACCCAGTTGGGACTGCCCAAAGGGGGGATGACCCTTATTGATGATGAACAGCAATGTGCGTTAGCCAAGCGCATCGCGGACTTGCAGCCAGCAAGGGCTACGGGTGGCAGTGCGGGTAATGCTATGCTGGCATTGGCAAATATGGGTGCAGAACCAGGTTTCATAGGTTGTGTCGGTGACGATGAAGTGGGACAATTCTTCCGCGATAATTGTAAGGAACATGGTATCGAGGCACGTTTGTTTACCATTAATGGATATAGTGGCGTGGCTAATACATTTATTACGCCAGACGCAGAACGTACCTTTGCTACCTATTTGGGTGTGGCAGGAAAACTGTCGGCTGCAGACATTACGCCTGAACTGTTCCAGGATTATCAGTTGCTTCACATCGAAGGGTATTTGGTGCAAAATCACCAGCTCATAGAAACCATTTGTCGTTCGGCTAAAGAAATCGGATTAAAGACAAGCATTGATTTAGCCAGCTATAATGTGGTGACAGAGAACCGTGAGATGCTTCGCAATTTAGTGGCAAAATATATAGACATTGTATTTGCAAACGAGGAGGAGAGCGCAGCTTTTACTGAAAGGAAAGTTCCCGAGGATGCTTTGCAAGATATTGGTTCAATGGCCGAAGTGGCTGTGGTGAAACTGGGAAAACGTGGGGCTATAGCCATGAGTAACGGACAGAAAGTGCAGGTTGCAGGTCGCTGCCTGCCTGTGGTGGATACTACGGCTGCTGGTGACTTTTTTGCCGGTGGTTTCTTGTATGCTTATACCCGTGGAGCAACCTTGGAGCGTTGTCTGAAGATGGGTTCGTTATTGGCAAGCAACATTATTCAGGTCGTTGGCACGCGACTGCCCGAAACCACATGGGAGGAGATTCGTCGCGAAGCAGCTAAAATAATTCTTGAATAAATCAAGCGGCATAGTCGATTAAAAAGTGAAGAATTAAAAATGAAAAGGCTATATCTTATATTAATATTGTTGATTGGCGCAGCCCAATTTTCAATTTTCAATTTTGAATTTTCAATTGGCCATGCCCAGGCGCAGTCGAAGGAGAGTCACAATGCAACCATTGCGCGGCATTTGGAACTCTTCGATGATATTTATCGTCAGTTAGATGCCTACTATGTAGATACCCTCTCTGCCGATACTACCATCGGATGGGCTATAAAGTCTATGTTAAGTCATGTAGACCCTTTTACGCAGTACTATCCGGAGGATAACGATGAGTTGCGACAAATGGCTACTGGAAAATATGCGGGTGTGGGCAGCATCATCCGTTACAATCGGAAGGAACAGCGGGCGATGTTCATAGAACCCTATGAGGGGACACCCAGTCAACGGGCTGGAATTCGGGCCGGCGATGTTATTTTGAGTATCGATGGTGTGGATGTTTTAAAGAAGATGACTGATGAGGTGAGCAATATGTTGCGGGGAGAAGGAGGTACGGGCCTAGAAGTTCAGGTGAAACGCCCGAATGTGGAAAAGCCTCTGATATTCCAACTGAAACGAGAAACTATTCAGTTGCCTACGGTTCCGTATTATGGTGTGGATAAAGATGGAACAGGGTATATGTATTTGTCAAACTTCACTGCGGGAGCGACCTCGGAGGTGCGCCATGCCCTGATGGAAATGAAGGAACGGGGTATGAGGCGTTTGGTTTTGGATTTGCGCGATAATCCAGGTGGAGCGATAGACGAAGCCGTAAGTATGGTTAACCTCTTCGTTGGCAAAGGTGAGAAGGTTGTTTATACGAAGGGCAAGATGCCTTCATCGAATCGTGATTATTATACAACCGTGGATCCATTGGATACGGAAACTCCCATTGTGGTGCTGGTCAATGGAAGTACAGCATCGGCTGCCGAAATTCTGAGCGGATCGCTTCAGGATATGGATAGGGCTGTGGTTATGGGTTCGCGTACTTATGGTAAGGGCTTGGTGCAGGCTATTCACGATGTTAGTGACCGTGGCAACCTGAAGATAACCATATCGCGTTATTACATTCCCAGTGGACGTTGCATACAGGCATACGATTATAGGCATTTGACAGAGGATGGTCGAGTGGGAACTGTGCCCGATTCGCTGACAAATGTTTTCCATACACGCGGAGGACGTGAGGTAAGGGACGGTGGCGGCATCAAACCTGACGTGGAGGCACGCCCCGACAGTATGGCTTCATTGGTGTACGATGTGGCACAGAGCGATGAAGTCGTGATTTATGCAGCGCTGTATTCGCAACAGCACCCCACCATCGCCAAGGCTGGAGAATATTCCATGTCTGACGAGGAGTATAATGCTTTTGCCGACTGGATGGTAAAAAGCGGCTTCGAGAGTCACCGTAGGACCGACGATGTGTTGAAACTATTGCGAGAGGCTGCAAGACTGGAGGGATGCTATGACCGTGCCAAAGAAGAGATAGACCAACTGGAGGTCTGCCTAAAGACTGACCTAAAGGCAGAACTGTTGCGGTTGCGCGATGACATCCGTCCGTATTTGGAGGATGAGATTGTTTGCTGTTATTATTATCAGCGCGGACGGGCCGAGCATCTGCTTCGTAGCGACAAGGTATACGAAAAGGCTGTCGAGTTGCTGAATAGTACAGAAGAATACAACAAAATACTTGGAAAATGAGACGACGCAGAAACATACGCACAGCGAACCGCGGTTTCCTTATGGGGATTGCCACCTTGGCCATCATGGTAATGCTCATGGTGGGATTATTCCTTTATTGGGCATTGCCTGCAAAGTAACTTTTTTCTTCGTGTTTTTGACCTTCGGTCGAAAATATCCAAATAAATTTGGTATTTTGCTCACTTATTCGTACCTTTGCAGCGTTGAAAGTGAGGAGCCCGATGGAGTTCCTCACTTCTCGTTAATAAAACTGATGCAAATGATTGACAAGAATCTTGTAGAGAGTGTAGTAAATGAGTGGCTGACAGGTAAGGACTACTTTCTGGTAGATGTAACCATATCGGCCGATGACTGCATCGTCGTAACTATCGACCATGCCGAAGGCGTCTGGATTGAGGACTGTGCAGAGCTGAGTCGTTTCATTGAGTCACGTCTGGACCGTGATGCAGAGGATTACGAACTGGAAGTAGGCAGTGCCGGACTTGGACAACCCTTCCGCGTACGTCGGCAGTATGAAATCCATGTGGGCAGACCCGTGGAAACCCAAACAAAGGATGGACATAAATATCAAGGCACGTTGAAAGAAGTCTCAGACGATGGTTTTACCATTGAGGTAGAAACCAAGGTGAAGCCCGAGGGTGCCAAGCGTCCACATAAGGAACTTGTCGGTATGCACTTCACTTTCGACGAGGTGGCTTACACAAAGTATTTGATAAAGGTAAAATAAAATCATAAAATAAATATAATGGCAACAAAAACAAAAGCACCGGAGGGCGTAAACCTGATTGAGTCCTTCGCAGAATTCAAGGAAATGAAGAATATCGACCGCGCCACCTTGGTGAGCGTGCTCGAGGAGTGTTTCCGTAGTGTCATAGCCAAAACCTATGGTTCGGATGACAACTACGACGTGATTGTAAACCCAGACAAAGGTGATTTCGAAATCTATCACAACCGCACCGTGGTAGAAGATGGACAGGTAACCGACCCACAGCGCGAAATCAGTCTGAGCGATGCTCGCCAGATTGAGGACGACTATGAGGTAGGTGAAGAAGTGAGTCAACAGGTGGACTTCAGTTCGTTTGGCCGTCGCAGCATCCTGACTCTGCGTCAGACCTTGGCTAGCCGTATTCTGGAACTGGAGCATGATACCTTGTACAACCAGTATAAGGATCGTGTAGGTGAAATTGTCAGTGGTGAAGTTTACCAGGTATGGAAACGTGAATTGCTGCTGCTCGACGACGAGGGTAATGAACTGTTGTTACCTAAGCAGGAGCAGATACCCGGCGATTTCTTCCGTAAAGGCGAGACAGTGCGTGCCTGCATTTTACGTGTAGACAATGCCAACGGCAATCCCAAGATTATTCTAAGCCGTACATGCTCTGATTTCCTGAAGCGTCTGATGGAGGCTGAGGTGCCTGAGATTAACGACGGACTTATCACTATTCATCGTGTTGCCCGTATTCCTGGTGAGCGTGCCAAGGTGGCTGTGGAGAGTTACGATGAACGCATCGATCCTGTGGGTGCCTGCGTAGGTGTGAAGGGAAGTCGTGTCCATGGTATCGTACGCGAGTTGCGTGGCGAGAACATTGACGTATTGAATTATACTTCCAATCCACAGTTGTTTATCGTGCGTGCTCTGAGTCCTGCCAATGTTAATCGTGTTGAATTGGATGAGGAAGGCCGCAAGGCAGAAGTATTCTTGGATCCCGATCAGGTAAGTCTTGCTATTGGTAAGGGTGGTGCCAACATTAAACTGGCATCGATGCTTACTGGTTACACAATCGATGTATTCCGCGAACTGAACGAGGAAGAGGAAGAGGACGTTGCTCTGGACGAATTCAGCGACGAAATTGAACCTTGGGTTATCGAGGAGTTGAAGAAGATAGGTTTGACAACGGCTCAGCAGGTATTGAATGCTCCCAGAGAAATGATTATCAAGGAAGCCGACCTCGAGGAGGAGACGGTGGACGAGACCTTGCGCATCCTCGCTGCCGAGTTCGAAGACGAAGAACAAGAGTGAAAAGTGAAAAATTGATAGGTTTTCGCTGATGTACAAGACATTCAATTTTTAACTTTTAATTTTAAGAAGATGAGTATAAGACTAAATAAAGCTACCAAAGAATGTAATGTAGGCTTGCAGACTGCTGTTGAGTTCCTGCAAAAAAAGGGTTTCTCCGATGTGGAAGCAAATCCGAATAGCCGCATTACAGACGAGCAATACAATTTATTGCTCGAAGAGTTTAGTCCCGACAAGGGTTTGCGTAAGGAAGCAACGGAACTCATTCAACAGCGCCAAAGCAGTAAGGAGCAAGCCAAGGAACGCCGCCGCGAAGAAGTCCTCATGGAAACAGCCGTGGAGAAGGTGAGCGGTCCGAAGGTTGTGGGTAAGATTGAATTGAACAAACCGAAACCAACTCCACAGACCAAGGTCGAGGAAAAAACTGTTGTGGCAGAACCAACTCTCGTTGTTCCAGAAACCAAGGTTGAGGAAACTCCTGTCATCGAAGAAGAAAAATCTGTCGTGACGGAAAAAGAACAGACTGAAACTTCTGAATCAGAAGAAACAGTAGAAGAGAAGACTGCTCCTAAGAAAAAGGAGAAGGCTGCTATTGGCGATGTTTCGGAAGATGGTGTTTTCCGTCTAAAACAGGATACTGTTGCTGCGCCTGGAATTACGGTTCTTGGGCATGTTGACCTGTCTTCTATGAATCAAAGCACGCGTCCGAAAAAGAAATCGAAAGAGGAAAAACGTAAGGAACGCGAGGAAAAGCAGGGTGACCGCAAAAAACGTGCCCGTATCGGTCAACAGCGTGTCGACGTTAACGCTGTGGCCAATCAACAGCAGGTGCAAAATAACGCCAATAACCAAAATCGTAATAAGCAGCAAAACAACCAGCAACAGCAGCAGGCTCAGGGTGGTAAGAAGAAAAAGAAGAACCAGCCAAAGCAAACTGTACTTCAGCCCGAAGTAAGTGAGGAGGAGGTGGCTAAGCAGGTACGCGAAACATTGGCTCGCCTGACCAGTAAGGATAATAAGCTGGGCAAGGGTGCCAAGTATCGTCGTGAGAAGCGCGATGCCATCCGTCAGGGTATGGAGGAGGAACTGGAGCAGCAGGCTGCAGAAAGCAAGGTGCTGAAGCTGACGGAATTCGTTACGGCCAATGAGTTGGCAACGATGATGAATGTTCCTGTCACCCAGATTATCGGTACTTGCATGAGCATTGGTATCATGGTCAGCATAAACCAGCGTATGGATGCCGAGACCATTAATCTCATTGCTGAAGAGTACGGTTTTAAGACAGAATATGTCAGTGCCGAAGTTAGTGAGGCTGTTGTCGAAGAAGAAGATAGCGAGGAGGATTTGCAGCCACGTGCTCCAATTGTTACGGTGATGGGTCATGTTGACCATGGTAAGACATCGTTGCTCGACTATATTCGTCAGACCAACGTTATTGCTGGTGAAGCGGGTGGTATTACCCAGCACATTGGTGCCTATAACGTGACACTTGAAGACGGACGACATGTTACTTTCCTGGACACTCCTGGTCACGAGGCCTTTACTGCCATGCGTGCCCGTGGTGCTCAGGTAACGGATATTGCCATTATCATTGTGGCTGCCGATGACGACATCATGCCGCAGACCAAGGAGGCCATCAATCATGCTATGGCCGCCAATGTTCCTATTGTATTTGCCATCAACAAGATAGATAAGCCTGCAGCCAATCCCGAGAAGATTAAGGAAGGTCTGGCCAATATGAATTTCCTGGTCGAGGATTGGGGTGGTAAGTACCAAAGCCAGGACATCAGTGCCAAGAAGGGTATTGGTGTAAAGGAACTTTTGGAGAAGGTGCTACTTGAGGCTGAGATGCTCGACCTCAAAGCCAACCCCAACCGTAAGGGTACGGGTACGGTCATTGAATCATCGCTCGACAAGGGCCGTGGTTACGTGGCTACGGTATTGTGCAGTAATGGTACCCTCCGTGTGGGCGATGTTATGCTGGCTGGAACGAATTATGGTCGTGTAAAAGCTATGTTCAACGAGCGTGGTCAGCGCGTCAAGGAAATTGGTCCTTCACAGGCTGCTACCATACTGGGCTTGAATGGTGCACCAACGGCCGGTGATGCGTTCCATGTCATGGAGAGCGACCAGGAAGCTCGTGATATTGCCAACAAGCGTGAACAACTGGCTCGTGAACAGGGTCTGCGTACCATGAAGCGTGTTGACTTGAATGAAATTGGACGTCGTATTGCTTTGGGTAACTTCAAGGAATTGAATATTATCGTTAAGGGTGATGTGGATGGTTCTATCGAAGCTTTGAGTGATTCGTTGCTGAAACTTTCTACAGAAAAAATTCAGGTTAATGTAATTCAGAAGAGTGTGGGTCAGATCAGCGAGAACGATGTGAATCTGGCTGCTGCTTCGGACGCTATCATCGTGGCCTTCCAGGTTCGTCCTTCAGCCGCTGCTCGTCGCTTGGCAGAGCAGGAGGGTGTGGACATTCGCACCTATAGTGTCATTTACGATGCTATTGAGGAAATTCGCGATGCCATGGAGGGTATGCTTTCGCCCGAAATCAAGGAGGAAGTCACTGCCCAGGTGGAGGTGCGTCAGGTCTACCATATTTCGAAGGTGGGTACCGTTGCTGGAGCCTATGTTATCGAAGGTAAGGTCAGTCGTACAAACAAAGCCCGTGTCATTCGCGATGGTATCGTTGTCCACACTGGCGAAATCAATGCCCTGAAGCGTTTCAAGGACGATGTGAAGGAGGTTACTACCAACTTCGAGTGCGGTATCTCGCTGGTCAACTACAATGATTTGCGTGAAGGCGATATTCTCGAGACCTTCCAGGAAATTGAGATTAAAGCAAAATTGTGATTGAGCTACTTTGTTTGGCAATCCTGCTGTTTGGTGCATGGAGAGGGTGGAAGAACGGCCTAATTAAAGAGGTCGTTTCTTTCACAGGAATCTTCTTAGGTTTTTATATTGCCTATCACTATTACAAACAGGCCGATGTCGGGGTATTGGGTTTTCTGCTTATCTGGATAGGTGTACCCTTGATATTGAGCGTTCTGGCTTGGTTGATAACGAAACTCTTTGACAAGATGAAGGTTATCGGCACAACCAATAAAATATTAGGTGCAGCAGCAGGGTTTCTAAAGTATGCTTTCTTATTGGGTTGCATAATGCTAGCTATTGACTATGTCCGGGAGGTTAAGCACAAGGTAGAAGAAAGTTCTATGATGAAGGTATTGCAAGTAGTACCTGACTACCTTTTCCCGGATATCAACAAAGAGGATGAACATGGAGAAGAATAACGAGCAGGCCATTATTCAGGAAATAGCCGAGAAGAAATATGAGTACGGCTTTACGACGGATGTCCAGACCGATATTTTAGAAAAAGGTCTGAATGAGGATGTGGTACGTCTGATATCTGAGAAAAAAGGGGAGCCGACATGGTTGCTTGACTTCCGCCTGAAAGCTTTCCGTTATTGGCAGACCTTGGAGGAACCGACATGGGGACACCTCGATTTGCCCAAGATTAACTATCAGGATATCTCTTATTATGCTGACCCTACGATACAAAAAAAGTCGAATTCATCAGGGGAAATAGACCCTGAGTTGATGAAGACCTTTGACAAACTGGGTATTCCTTTGGAAGAACGGATGGCGCTGAGCGGTATGGCCGTGGATGCCGTCATGGATTCGGTTTCCGTGAAGACCACTTTCCGCGAACGCCTTCGTGAAAAGGGAATTATCTTCTGTTCCATAAGCGAAGCAGTCCGTGAACATCCCGACCTCGTACGCCAGTATCTTGGTACTGTTGTTCCCTATCGTGATAACTTCTTTGCTGCACTTAACAGCGCTGTGTTTTCCGATGGCTCATTCGTTTATATCCCCAAGGGCGTTCGCTGTCCCATGGAGCTAAGTACCTACTTCCGTATCAATGCCCGTGGAACAGGACAGTTCGAACGCACACTGATTGTGGCAGACGACGATTCTTATGTTTCCTATCTTGAGGGCTGTACTGCTCCTATGCGCGACGAGAACCAATTGCATGCAGCCATTGTGGAGATTGTGGTTATGGAGAATGCTGAGGTGAAATATTCCACCGTGCAGAACTGGTATCCTGGCGATAAGGATGGTAAGGGTGGTGTTTTGAATCTTGTGACGAAGCGTGGGCATCTGCGTGGCAAAAATAGTCGTCTCTCATGGACTCAGGTGGAGACAGGTAGTGCCATTACTTGGAAATATCCCAGTTGTGTGCTTTCGGGTGACGGTTCTCAAGCTGAATTTTATAGTGTGGCGCTCACGAACAACCATCAGCAGGCCGATACGGGTACGAAAATGATTCATTTGGGAAAGAACACCAAGAGTACGATTATCAGCAAAGGTATTAGTGCTGGCTACAGTCAGAATGCCTATCGTGGACTGGTAAAGGTTGGCAAGCATGCCGACGGCGCTCGCAACTATTCGTCGTGCGACTCTTTGCTACTTGGTGATAAATGCGGAGCCCATACGTTTCCTTATATGGACGTTCAAAATTCCACGGCGGTAGTGGAACATGAGGCCACGACTAGTAAAATCTCCGAGGATCAGCTCTTCTATTGCAATCAGCGTGGCATCCCCTTGGAAGATGCCGTAGGTTTGATTGTCAATGGCTATGCCAAGGATGTATTGAACAAACTGCCCATGGAGTTTGCCGCAGAGGCTCAGAAACTCCTTGGAGTCAGTCTGGAAGGAGCGGTTGGCTAATAATCGTAATAACGTAATACCGAAATAACGAAAAAAGTGTTAGAAATCAAAGACTTGCATGCCAGTATCAATGGCAAAGAGATATTAAAGGGAATTGACCTGACAGTCCGCGATGGCGAGGTACATGCCTTGATGGGACAGAATGGTGCGGGAAAATCCACTCTTTCGAACATCATCGTGGGACATCCGGCCTACGAAGTGACAGAAGGTTCGATAACCTTTAATGGGCAGAACTTACTGGCTATGGCTCCCGAGGATCGTGCCCATGCCGGAATTTTCTTGTCTTTCCAACAGCCCGTGGAGATTCCAGGTGTTTCGATGAACAACTTCATGCGTGCCGCTTTGAATGCCAAACGTAAAGTGCAGGGTCAGGACCCCATTCCTGCTACGGAGTTCTTGAAGTTGATGCGTGAACGCCGCAAAATTGTGGAGTTGGACAACAAACTGGCTAATCGTAGTGTGAACGAAGGATTCTCTGGTGGAGAAAAGAAGCGCAACGAGATCTTCCAGATGGCCATGCTGGAACCCACGTTCGCTATTCTCGACGAAACGGATTCGGGCCTTGATGTAGATGCTCTTCGCATTGTGGCTGAAGGTTTTAATAAGTTACGAAAGCCCGAGACCAGTGCATTGGTCATTACGCATTACCAGCGTTTACTCGATTATTTGCAACCCGACATTATTCATGTGCTCATAAACGGTCGGATTGTTCATACGGGTGGTCCCGAAGTAGCAACGTTGATAGAACAAGGTGGTTTCGACCAATTCATCAAGGAGTCATGAGTGTGGAGAAACAGTATATTGAGCTGTATGAGCAGTGCCGTGCGATGGTTAATGAGCATTCGGCAGCATTACTGAATGAACCACGTGATAAGGCCTACGAGGACTTCTGCCGATTGGGCTTCCCAACTCAGAAACAAGAACGCTACAAATATACAAATGTTGCAGAGGCTTTTGCGCCCGACTATGGACTGAACTTACGACATATAGAGATTCCCGTTAATCCTTACGAGGTGTTCCGTTGCGATGTGCCCAACCTGAGCACTTCGTTATATTTTGTGGTCAACGACCGTTTCTATGATAAGGTATTGCCCAAAGTTTCTTTGCCCGAGGGCGTGTTGGTGATGTCGTTGGCCGAGGCTGCAAAGGACCATCCCGAACTAGTTGCTGGACACTATGGTCGTTTGGCACGAAGCCGTAAGGATGGACTGAATGCACTAAATACGATGTTTTGTCAGGACGGACTCTTCATATATGTGCCCAGGCATACTGTGTTGGAACGTCCCTTGCAGATTATCAATATCCTGCGAGCCGATGTTGACCTGATGGTGAACCGTCGAGTGCTCATTGTCGTTGAGGAAGGTGCTGAAGCTAAGGTTTTGTTTTGTGACCATGCTATCGACGACCATCAGTTCCTAGCCACGCAGGTTAGCGAGGTTTATGTGGGCGAGAATGCTCATCTGGAACTCTACGAACTGGAGGAAACACATGTGAAGAATCATCGCTTTTCGAATATGTATGTCGACCAGCAGCGTTCCAGTACAACCACTATCGACAGTATTACCTTGCATAATGGACTGACACGAAACCGAACGGATGTCACACTTAACGGTGAATACGCCGAAACGCGGATGTTCGGTTGCGTTGTTGCCGACAAACAACAGCATGTTGATAACAATACCCTTATCGACCATCGTGTGCCCAATTGCCAGAGTACGGAACTATATAAATATGTGCTCGACGGTGAGGCCGTAGGTGCTTTTGCTGGAAGGGTCCTGGTTCGTGAGGGTGCCCAGAAAACTACGTCGCAGGAAACGAACGCGAACTTAGTGGCTACTGACACGGCGCATATGTATACCCAGCCGATGTTGGAAATATATGCCGACGATGTAAAATGTTCGCATGGCAGCACAATCGGTCAGCTCAACGAGCAGGCCCTGTTCTATATGCGTCAGCGCGGCATACCCCTCGATGAGGCTCGTATGTTGCTGAAATTCGCTTTCGCTGGTGAGGTGCTTGACAGCATCTGCCTGGAACCCTTGCGCGACCGTCTTCACTATCTAGTAGAGAAACGTTTTCGTGGCGAACTCTCCAAGTGCGAAGGTTGCAAGCTTTGTAAATAATCCCATACGCCCTATTAGCCCCATGTGTCCTATAATAAATATCAGACAGGATTTTCCGATATTGTCACGTAAAATCTACGATAAATACCCGTTGGTTTATCTTGATAATGCTGCGACGACGCAGAAACCGCATCAGGTAGTTGAGGCGATGACGGATGAATATTTCAACGTGAATGCCAATGTCCACCGTGGTGTGCATTTTCTCTCGCAGCAGGCTACCGACCTCTACGAAGGGGCTCGTGATACGGTGCGTCGCTTCCTGAATGCCCGCTCAACCCGTGAAATCGTCTTTACTCGTGGCACCACAGAGAGTATTAACTTGGTGGCTTCGTGTTTCGGACAGGCTTTTATGAAGGAGGGCGATGAAGTTCTTATCACCGAGATGGAGCATCATTCGAACATCGTTTCGTGGCAATTACTCCAGGCCCGTCAGGGCATAAAAATTCGCGTATTGCCCATTACGGATGATGGAGAACTCATTCTCGATAACATCGAGACTTTTTTCAATGAACGTACCAAGATTGTCAGCATCACCCATGTTAGCAATGTGCTGGGTACGGTAAATCCCGTCAAGAAAATAATTCGCATTGCTCATGAACATGGCGTACCGGTCTTAGTTGACGGAGCACAGAGTACACCCCATTTTCGGGTGGACGTACAGGATCTTGACTGTGACTTCTTTGCCTTCAGCGGACATAAGATTTACGGTCCTACGGGCATAGGCGTACTTTATGGTAAAGAAGAGTGGCTCGAACGCATTCCTCCCTACATGGGCGGAGGTGAGATGATAAAGACTGTATCGTTCGAACAGACCACCTTTAACGATTTGCCCTATAAGTTCGAGGCCGGAACGCCCGACTATGTGGCCAGCACCGGGCTTGCCCGTGCCTTGGACTATGTCAGTTCGATAGGTATCGATTGTATTGAGGCTTATGAAAAAGAGCTTACGGAATATGCCATGCAGCGTATGATGGAAATCCCTGGTATGAAAATATATGGTCCGAAGGATATTGACAAGCACGATGCGGTTATCAGTTTCCAGGTGGGGGCTATACACCATCTTGATATGGGCACCCTGCTCGACCGTTTGGGTATTGCTGTGCGTACGGGACATCATTGTGCCGAACCTCTGATGCATAGACTGGGTATCGAAGGTACGTGTCGCGCCTCTTTCGCGCTCTATAATACCCGTGAGGAGGTGGATGCCTTAGTGGCTGGCATACAGCGTGTTCAACAAATGTTTTAGACCCTATTCCTAGCCCTCCCGCATAATGGGGAGGGAATTGAATGATGTTGAAACCATATTTACATAATGATTTGATAGAGGCTGGGTGCGATGAAGCCGGTCGGGGTTGTCTTGCAGGTCCTGTCTATGCTGCTGCTGTCGTTCTGCCTAAGGATTTTCAGAATGATTTATTAAACGATTCCAAACAGCTGACCGAGAAACAGCGCTATCAGTTGCGCGAGGTCATTGAACGCGAGGCTGTGGCTTGGGCCGTTGGTGTGGTAACAAACGAGGAGATTGATAAAATAAATATTCTTCGGGCCAGCATCTTGGCCATGCACCGTGCGGTGAATCAGTTGAAGGTGCGTCCTCAGCACTTGCTCATCGATGGTAACCGATTCTCACCTTACGAGGATATTCCTCATACTACGGTTGTGAAGGGCGATGCTACGTATATGAGCATTGCGGCGGCTTCAATCCTGGCTAAGACTTACCGTGACGACTTCATGCTTCGGATTCATCAGGAATATCCACGATATCATTGGGACCGGAACAAGGGGTATCCTGCGCCTATACATCGCGAAGCCATCCGCCAGTACGGTACTACGCCATACCATCGTATGACGTTTAACCTCTTGGGTACAAAACAGCTGGAATTTGATTTTAACCTATGAGTCCCATAAACCCTATGAGCCCAATGTGTCCCGTGTGCAAAATGGGTATAAAAAAAGAAGGTTGTCTCACGACAACCAATCTTTCATTAACCTTAAATCTAATACCATGAAAAACACTAATGCAAAGGTACGGGTTTTTTACAAATTAACAAGTAAAACTAATAATTTTATGTAAAAAAATGCTCTTTTCTTGATATATATCAATTTTTGAGCCTAAAAAGACGGTAAAATATGAAAAAAAATGCATTGATTGTTGTTTCGGGCGGAATGGATTCCACCACCATGCTATATGAGTATGCCGAACAAATTGCACTGGCCGTTACGTTCGACTATGGTGCTAACCATGGTCCGAAGGAGATTCCCTTGGCTCGGATGCATTGTGAGCGTTTGGGCATCGAGCACATTGTGATAAAGATGGATTTTATGCAGCAATATTTTCAATCATCGTTGCTCAGTGGTGCCGATGCTATACCCGAGGGAAACTATGATGACGAGAATATGCGTTCGACGGTGGTCCCTTTCCGCAATGGGATTATGCTATCCATAGCATGCGGTCTGGCAGAGAGTAGGGGGCTAAAGCGTTTGATGATTGCCAACCATGCGGGTGACCATGCCATCTATCCTGATTGCCGTCCCGCTTTCGTACAGGCTATGAGTCAGGCCACACAGGAGGGGACCTACGACGGTATTTGCATCGATGCACCCTATACGAACCTGACGAAGGGTGAGATTGCCGCTCATGGAAAACAATTGGGGCTGGATTATGCGGAGACGTGGAGTTGCTACAAAGGTGGCGATAAACACTGTGGTCGCTGCGGTACGTGCATGGAGCGTCGCGAGGCACTGGCAGCTGCTGGCATCCCCGACCCTACAGAGTATCTCTCCTAGAACAGTCAGGGCAGAGGCCCTTTACCATATAATTAATGGATGTCATTTGGAATCCCTCGGGTAATACGACCTGAGGGATTCTTGTATCGCGGAAACAGAACGTACGGTGGCATCGCTCGCAGTAGAAGTGGGTGTGCTGGTCGTCGGGTGTGCATTCATCGTGCCCACTGCATATCTCGTAGCGCAGTGAACCGCTGCCGTCTTCGATGGCATGTACGAGATGGTGCTCGAGCAGTAGGGTTAGCGTTCGGAAGATGGTGCTACGCTCGGCTGTGGGCATACGGTCTTCCAGTTCTCGAAGTGATAGCGGACGCCGTGCTTTTTCTAATTCTTCGTAGACGAGCAGGCGCATAGCCGTGAGTTTCACTCCACGATGCTCCAAACGATGTTCTATGTCGCTGTGTTTGTCAATCATCCTTAATATTTAAACGAACTACCGCCTGCGAATTCGCGAATCAGTGAGGTTGGCGGAACCTGACGAGCCGGTACGGGAGTGAAGTAGCGTAGGAACTTGCGCAGACGGCTGGCCTCGCTGTATTCCGGTTCCCGTTCGTCCACCTGCTCCAATATGGGCATCACCTGTTCGCGAATGACGTTCAGTTCATAGAGTAGTGCCGAGTTAAAGGTGGCATCGGCAGTTTCTTGGAAGGGGTATATCCATTTTTCTTCGCCGCGTGTTACGGAAGGATAGCGGCGCAGGGTGTCCAAGGCAGTGTAGCCACGATAGCGGTAATCGCGAATCAGTCGGCGAAGCACACGAATGTCCTCGGTAGGCACAAAGTTGTGGTCATCGAGAGCAATGGTGGTCAGCGTGGATACATAGATGCGATATTTTTTATTATCGGGAATCTGTTCTGACAGGATGGGGTTCAAAGCATGGTTGCCTTCGAGAATGATGACGTCATCTGCTCCGATTTTTAATTTACGGCCTTCGAATTTCCGTTCTCCGCTGACGAAATCGTAACGTGGCAGTTCCACCTCCTCGCCGTTGAGCAATTGATTCATCTGCTGGCGGAAGAAGGCTGTGTCCATAGCATCGATGTGCTCGAAGTCGTATTCGCCATTTTCGTCCTTGGGACTGTCCACACGATTCACGAAGTAATTGTCGGTCGAAAGTGTATGAGGGTGCAATCCACAGGCCATCATCTGTATGGCTAGTCGCTTGCTAGTAGTGGTTTTACCGCTGCTGCTGGGACCTGCTACCAAAACCAATTTCGCACCGCGTTCCACAATTTCGTCGGTCATCTTATGCATCTTGCGCTCTTGCAGGGCTTCTGCAACGTTGATGATTTCCGCAGCTCGTCCAGCACGTATGGCGGCATTTACCTCTCCGGCATTACGCACGCCCATGATGTGTTGCCACCGATGGTATTCTCGAAAGACTCCCAACTGCTTTTCCTGTGGTATAAACTGCTCCAATTCGGAAGGATTTTTCCGCGAGGGTACACGCAGCAGCAGGCCACCGTCCAACGGAATCAGGTCGAACAGGTGAATCTGTCCTGTCCGGGTTAGCAGACTGCTATAGAAAAAATCAATGCTTTCCCCCAATTGGTAGTAGTGGACATACAGGTTACCCTGGCTTTCCAGCAGCTGAGCCTTGCTTTCCATGCCATGTTCGCGGAAGATTCGTATGGCTTCCTCGATAGGGCATTGAATGCGATGGATTTGCATGTCGGCATCGATGATTTCCTGCATGCGCTGGCGGATGCGCTTGACATCGGTCTCTTCGAGGGGATGGTCGAGGAATAGCTCGCAGTAGAAACCACGACAAACGGGCGCGCCGATGATGAGTCGCCCATTGGGATAGGTATCTTCCACGGCCTTGGCCAACACGAAGAACAGTGAATGGATGTAGGTTCGCATACCATCGGCTGTAGTCAGGTCCAATAACTCGACATCTTTGCTGTTATAGAAACGATAGTTTAGTCCCTGTACTTTGTTGTTGATGCTGGCACAGACCGGCCCATGATTCATGGTTATACCAGATTGCAGGAAGACATCGTTGACGGAACAACCCAAGGGCATGGGGAATGTCTTGCCCGTGTTTTTGCAACGTATATTTATTTCGTTGGCCATTTTTTGTTATGAGTTACGAATTACGAGTTACGGTTACTTAATCAAGAGTTTCTTGCCATTTACGATATATAGCCCTTTAGGTAATTTGCTATTTACCATTTTTCGACCGCTTAGGTCGTAGATAGTATTATCCGTTATCCGTTGTCCATTGTCAACAGAATGGATTCCTGTCAGTTCTTCCTGGGTGTAGTTACCATAGAAGTATAGGCGGAAGTTGTCGAAACAGGTCCAGTAGCTGGTGTCCGACTTCGTGCTCTTAATGCCCATTTTCAGGGTACCTGCCGATGTGGTGGTGGCCATTACGCTGTTCTCGTACCATCCCTTGGCAAACCATTTGCTAGCTGCCTGCATGTCGTTAGGCACATACTTTCCGCCCTTGTTACTGGTGGAGCCTCCGAGCGAGCGGTTATATGCGTCTGCCCAGATGTTCTTTACCTTCTGGGCGTTGGACTTCAAGTAGATTTGTGCTACGGTGTTGTCTGTGCCATTGGTAACGAAATCTGTGTAGGTGTCGCTTGCTGAACCTGGACGTTGGAAGGCCTGTACGCGCAGTTCATAGGTTCCAACGGGCAACTTCTCGGTCGTCGTTTGGTTAAAGTCGAAAGTCTTTTCATACATTTCGCAGCACGAATATGAATTTGTGGCAGTGATGCTCCATCCATCGGAATTGGAGTCCAAACCCGGATTCACAATCAAGAACGAGAGTTCAAACGGTTTGCTGGCATCTGTTACTTTTACCTGTCCCAGGAAACTTATCATGGCTCCTTTCAATTGGTCTCTGGCTGCCAGAACTTCTGTTGGCGAGGTGTAGCCGGCCTCTGCCGTTGTAATGTCTGCTATCAGTGTTGCCAATTCATTGTCTATAGCTTCCACATCGCCTTCCTCGTTCTGGGCGACATGTGGTGTTGCTAACAGTTTCGATGCGTTGGTAAGTGCGGCATCTACCAGTTTCTTCATCTCTACAACTGCTTTCTGTTCAAATGCCTTAGACTGCTCCATTGTCATAATCAGCCAGCGTTGTGTCTCTGCTGAATTGGTAATGTCGAAGTCGGCTACACCTGTCGCGTTCTTTGCGTTTGCCTGCAGACATTTGGGCGTCCAGTTCGATTCGGGGTGAATCATCCAATAGCCGCGCTGTCCGTCCACGTCTACGCGTCCCTTCATCAACTGAAAGTCCTCAGAGGATGAAGGCGTAGTTTTCGACGCGGTTTTGAAGGAACTGGCGTAACTTATGTATTGACCAGTGGCAGCATTGCGGAACTGATAGTATTGGTTAGATGGCGTGAAGGTGATGTACCATGCTACGCTGTCGTTGCCGGCAGCTTCGTCTGTACTCATTGACACCCATTTCAGAGCGCCCGACTTATTGGGCATCAGATACGATGTGTAGCGGCCGCGGTCTTCCGATTCGTTCTTGATATAGAACTTCACGTCGTCCTCTTGGTCAAGGGCATAGTATGGTTCGGCAAAGAGCGAATAAGTGTGTTGCAGACCGTCTTCGCCCAGCGCTTGGCAAACAAGCGAGTTGCCAATATAGAGCAACTCCGTCCCGTTGTCCTCCTGTGCACCATTGATGCCATAGGGCCACATGTGCTGGTAGTCGCCGTTCAACTGCTGGCTCTTGTTGTCCCAGAATGTCAGTACTTCTGTCACGCGGTCTCCCAGCCAATAGCCCGTGCCGTAGCCGTCGCCATTCACACTTGATCGCAGGGTATGACGGCTCCATTCGGTATCGGCCCAGGGAATAACACCAATGCCATGAAGCATTTCATGCATAATAGTACCACAACGCTGGTACGAAGAGTTAGATCCCACGCGAATCCATCCACCGTATGAGCAGTCGGCTGTTGGTGTGCCCTCAACGAATCCTACACTGGGATTGAATCCTTTCATCTCTGTCAGGTTGTTCCAATAGTTGACAGCCATCTCGGAAGCCTCCTTGATGCGTTTATATGTGGCATCGTCTCCACCGTCACGCATGCTTAGGTAGATTTCTCCCATGGGAATGGTGTAGAACTTGATGATATCGCCATAGCCAGTTTCACCGTCCTTGTTGGTTGCGTAACCACGCATGTAGTATTTGGTAGCCGGCTTCAGGTTTTCGAAGACATAGATTGTGCCGTTATTTGTCAGTGTCTTCGTATTAAGAATGTCATCAATCGTTGGCTCAGGATTCTCGCTCAGGCAGAAACCACGCGTTTGAATTGAGCTGCCGCCATTTGCGGTCGAGGTTTTGATACGACCAAAGGCCATCGTGGCACCACGTGCGAATCGGGTATCTGTAACGACCTTAGGCGTTTGTGCAATAGAATGAAGAGTGAGGAGTGTAGAGTGAAGAACTAACATCACTACAGCCAGTGCAATTCGTTTCATAGTATCTATATTTTTAACTTTCAACCTTTAAATCTTTAACCTTTTAACCTTTCAATAAATTCTTTCATGCCCTCGCTGGCACCTTTCATTATGTGGTGTACGGGTAGCATTGAATTCCACTGTACCGGTTTGGGGTCTATCAGGTAGATGGGACAACCTTCGGGAACATAGTGGATGAGGCCTGCTGCGGGGTAAACGTTCAGGCTGGTGCCGATAATCAGGTAGATGTCGGCTTTCGACGACAATTCCGCGGCCTGTTCTATGTTAGGTACAGCTTCGCCAAACCACACGATGAAGGGGCGTAGCTGACTACCGTCCTTGGCTTTGTCACCGATCTTTACGTCGCAGTGGTCGGGGGGAAGTGTCTCTATGAAATGGGGGTTATTGGGGTCTCGGCTGCTGCAAACCTTCATCAGTTCGCCGTGCAGGTGGCAGACCTTTGTCGAGCCGGCTCTTTCGTGCAGGTTGTCTACGTTCTGGGTGATAATCTGCACATCGTATTCCTGCTCCAGTTGGGCCAACAGTTTATGTCCCAGACAGGGTTCCACGTTTTGCAGTTCGCGTCGTCTGGTGTTATAGAAATCGGTAACTAATTGGGGGTTGCGATACCATCCCTCGGGCGTGGCCACATCCTCTACTTTGTAGGTATCCCATAGTCCGCCGCTGTCGCGAAAGGTGCTGATGCCGCTCTCGGCACTCATGCCTGCACCCGTCAGTACAACAAGTTTTTTCATAGTAATAGGCCTTTAATGGCTACAAAACTACGAAAAAAAAGCGGCTTTACCAAACCAAAACGGATTTTCTGTCCAATTCTTCGTGTTATTTCACCACCAGCACAAAACCACCGCGGGCACGGCAGTGTACGCTTTTGGGCAGGGCTGATTCGGATAGCAATTGCCAGGCACGGTCCTCGTCGGCATCCAGGAAACAATTGGCCTGTCGCTTCTTGCCTACGATAGCGGGCAGACGGCTTAGGTCAATGTCACATGGCTGTTCAGTCCCGTTAATGCCTGCTACATACCACGTTGTGCCGCTACGACGGGCAATGACTGCCGTTTCACCCGGATATCCGCTTACCAGTCGGGTGTCGTCCCATGCGGCAGGCAGTTGTCCCAGAAAGTCCTGTACGGCCTGTGGTTGTGCCAGGAAACTTTCGGGGCGGTCGGCCAGGTGTTGCAATCCGCTCTCATAAAGTACCGTCAGTGCCAGTTCGTGGGCATGGGTGGTGATGTGCGGATGCTGTGAATCGCTGAAAGCACAGGGTGTGTAGTCCATGGGACCAACCACGTTTCTTGTGAAGGGCAGCGTGGCGTTGTGGGCAGCAGCGCGACGGGTGAAGGTGGGCACGTTGTTGTACCACTCGGCACCATACACGCCTTCTGTCGAAAGCAGGTTGGGGTAGGTGCGTTGCCAGCCGCGTGGGAAAGTGGCACCATGGAAGTTCACCAGCAGGTGGTGCTTGGCTGCACATTCCATCAGGTCGATGCAATAGGCCATGTTCATGTTGTTGTCGCCGCTGAAGAAGTCAATCTTTACACCGGCCACGCCAATCTTTTCGCACCAGGCGAACTCCTTCTCGCGGTCTTCGGGTTTGTTCAGTCGGAACTTAGGCCCTGGGGCACCATTAATCCATCCCACGCTGGAATTGTACCAAATCATGGGTCTTATGCCTTTCTCGTTGGAATAGCGCACGGCATCCTCGATGGTCTTGCCGTCCTTCATCTCGTCCCATTCGGCATCGATGAGCACGTAGGGCAGATGTAGTATAGCTGCCATATCTACGTATTTTTTAATGATGTTCAAGTCGTTCGAACCATGGTTATAGGCCCAGTAGACCCACGACACTACACCGGGTTTTATCCAGCTGGTATCTGTCAGTTTGCAAGGGTCGCTAACGTCTGTAACCAGTGTCGATTCCACCACATCGGCCAAGCTGCCGATAATCATCACTTTCCAAGAACTTTGTTTAGCTGTCTGTTCATTCTTGTCCGCCACGATGTTGAAACGGTTCTTGCCGTCCAGACTGTAAAACGATGATGCGGCCTGGTCGCGGTGTATGTTGGCCTCGGTTAGCAAGGCAAACACGTTGTCGTTGAATTCGAACAGGGCGGGGTAGGACAGGCGGTCGCCCTGTTTGAAGGAACGGTTCTTGGGGTAGAAATTCTCAGCACCGTCCGTCCAGTCCATCATCCATGTATTTTTATAATTAGGTATGCTAATGGCAATTGGCATCTCGGCCTTGTCGTCCATGCTCTCGCGACCAATCTTTTGGAAGGCCACTCCGTCGTTGAACACCCGGATGCGCAACAGACCTCCGCTGTGCAGCGAATACACCGATTCCTTGCCTTTATTTACACAATGCAGCCGTTTGCCGGCTAGCATGGTATAGTCTTCCTTGATGTTGCGAGTGTCTCCGCCATTTATGCCTTCTATTTCGGCGGTATAGATTTCCATCCACTTGCCGTTGCTTTTATAGCTGACAGTGATGTGGTCGCTGAATTTCTCGGCTTTGATGCGTCCGTTGGGCGACACTGTGCGTTGTGCCGTCACGTTTATGGTGGAAAACAGCAGCAACAGGGTAATCAGTCTTGTTCTCATGTGTTTGTTTATTTTCTGGCGGTAAAGGTTTCGCCGTTAATGTCTATGGTTAGGGGTTCCGTTACAGATTTTGCGTTCAGCCGAAAATTCAGCGTGGTTTTTTCGTAGGGCTGCAGGGGGCGTAGTTTGCCTTTTGCCACTACCTGGTTGCCTTGTAGGATTTTTACGTTGGCTGTTTCCGAGGCATACAGTCCGAAGTTCTGTATTTCGATGCTCACTTCATGGTTGCCGACCACTGGTTTGCGGGCTGACAGAATGGGACCGTCGGCTACGGCTTTTGGCATTCGGGCATACGAGAAGACCATTTGTCCGTTGCGCTGCTTTCCCAACAGCTTGGCTACCTGTTGCGTACTGCCCAGCCCATGGTTGCCGCTGAAGCGTACCAGCAGGTCGTTCCCGTCTGCGTTGGTGTTGGCAACAGTGGCTCCGCGGCCAAAGTTTACCTCGCTTGACGTGCCCAGTCGCAGACTCTCCAGGTCCAGGTCCCTTTGCGGCTGAAATCCTTTCTCGCTATGGATTCGCAGGGTTATGCCTTTCTGGTCGACAGCCTCAATACTTGTCAGTAAACCTGGATTCATCTGTATGCAGATGTTCTTTGAACTATGACGGTCAAAGGGCTTGTCCTCGTTCTTCAGGGTGTCTATCACGGCAAAGTTCATCTGCGCCACACGTCCGTATTGGTCTTGCATCACTTTGGGTCGTTCGTATTTGAACCATCCTTCACTGCTTCCATCGGTGTGGCGGGCGATGCCGGGCATATATGCCTCGCCCTCTTCGGCCTGCCAATGCACTCCGTCCAGCGAACGCAGGTAATAGGCAATGCGTCCCTGCCAGTCATTCACAATCAGGTGATACTGCACACTGTCGCGCCACAGCACGGGGTCTTCGAACTGGCCGTGTACAGGTGGATAGGCACTCTTGTCCGTCAGCAGTTGCCATTCGGACAGTCCGTCGCGGCTTACCCAGATACCTCCGCCGCGGTCCACCATCAGCACGGAACCATCGGGTCGGGGAGCAAAACTCAGGTTGCTCAGTCCTTCTATGATATGCCGGTCGCGGGTATTGAAATTGTATTTCCCGTAGGTCCATTCACCCAGCAGGTCGTCGGCTACGTAACGCCCGTCAATGACGTATAGCACCCACTTTCCGGCTGCCGTGCGATATACCTCGGGGTTGTGTCCGCGACCAATGATGCGGTAGGGACGGAAAGGTCCTGATGGCGAATCGGCAATGCTATGCATCACATAGGAATTCGGCCACTCGTGGTGCCCTTTTTCCGATGCCTCCAGCCAGACTGCCACCATCAGATGGTATCGCCCGTCATCGCCACGTACAATATTACCACCCCAATAGCTCCAGATGCGGTCCTCTATGCCGTTGTCCACCAGTCGCGGACGCACTGCATCGGCTCCCCACGTATCCATTGTCAGTTGTTGGCCTGGCATTGTCAGGAAGCGGTCCATAAAACGCGCACCCTGTACCAGTTGTTTCCACGTTTCGGGTCGTGGACGTTCTTGAACGAAATAGGAATCCTGTGCTGATGCACTCATTGTCCCTATCGTCATCAGCAGAGCTAACACTTTTGTTTTCATGCCGTTTGTATTCATTTTCCTTGCGAAGATACGAAAAAAATAGCAAATCCGTTGGGGGGTAGCGTTTTTTTTTCGTAATTTAGCACCCGCAAATGGGAACATTGTATGTTGTACCCACGCCTGTGGGTAATTTAGAAGACATCACGGCACGGGCCTTACGCATACTGCGTGAAGCCGATTTGGTGCTGGCCGAGGACACCCGTACCTCGGGCAACTTGCTTCGTCATTTCGACATCCAGCGTCCCATGCTTTCCTTCCACAAATTCAATGAGCACCAGGTGGTTACCAGTCTGGTGCGTCGCTTGCAGGGTGGCGAACAAATGGCCTTGGTGAGCGATGCGGGCACGCCAGGCATCAGCGACCCAGGGTTCCTGTTGGTGCGCGAAGCCATCCGGGGTGGGGTGGAGGTGATAACGCTGCCTGGCGCAACGGCTTTCGTGCCAGCTTTGGTATCATCGGGTCTGCCCTGCGACAAGTTCTGCTTCGAAGGCTTCCTCCCCCAAAAGAAGGGGCGGCAGACACGTTTAGAGGAACTGAAGAACGAACCCCGTACCCTGATTTTCTACGAAAGTCCCCATCGTGTGGTGAAGGCGCTGGAACAGATGGCCGAAGTGTTCGGTCCTGAGCGTCCGGTATCCGTAACCCGCGAAATATCGAAAGTACACGAAGAGAGTATCCGCGGCACGATGGAAGAAGTCCTGGCCCATTTCCGCGACGAAGAGCCTCGTGGCGAATTCGTCATCGTCGTAGGCGGCTGTCCGGAACCGTTCCGGGAGGATGCACCTGCAAATTCGGCGAAAGCCAGTCAGTCCGTGGAACCGCGATTATCGAAATATCAACGCAAACAACTTGAAAAGGAGAATAACCTATGAAAAAGTTTTTTATCTTGGCCCTGTCCGTAGTGACTTTGGCCTCTTGTGATCAATTTGGCAAACAATCCAGCGAAGAATCCGCTCGCGAGCGCGATTCTCTGATGCAAATCATTAACCAGAAGGACGATGAACTGAACGAAATCATCGGCTGTGTAAACGAGGTGCAGGAAGGCTTCCGTCGCATTAACGAGGCCGAAGGGCGCATTACCGTGGCTGATGGGAACACCGAGAGTGCATCGTCACGTGGCATCATTCAGGAGAATATGCAGTACATCCAGCAGGCTATGCAGCAGAACCGCGAACTGATTGCCCAGCTGCAGGAGCGTATGAAGAAATCCACCATCAACGCCAAGGCGCTGGAGCGCACCATCCAAAACCTGCAGGAACAGTTGGAGAGCCAGAACCAGCGCATCCAGGAGCTGGAGGCATCGTTGGCCGAGAAGGATATCCTGATTGCCGAACAGGGCGAGCAAATCGATAACCTGAACGAGAACGTGAATAATCTGACCCAGGAGAACCGTCAGAAGTCGGAGACTGTAGCTGCACAGGACAAGGACCTGCATACCGCATGGTTCGTATTCGGCACCAAGGCCGAGCTGAAGGAACAGAAAATCCTGAAGGACGGCGATGTGCTGAAAACCGGCGAGTTCAACAAGGACTACTTCACGGAAATCGACATTCGCGTGGTGAAGGAAATCAAGCTGTACAGCAAGAGTGCACAGCTGCTGACCACACACCCCGCCGGTTCGTACACCCTGCAGAAGGACAGCAAGGGCGAGTACGTGCTGCGCATCGTCGAGGCCAACAAGTTCTGGAGCGTAAGCAAGTATCTGGTAATCCGAGTAAAATAAACGCACCGACTTTGGGAAGAAAAGAATCATACAACATTTCCCGTTCGTCCACTTCTGCAACCCGTATGCAGGAGGGACTTATGGGAACGGATAAGAAATTCTATCACGAGGAGCAGGGGCCCGAAACGGCCATCCTGGTGGGCCTTATCACCCCCAACCAGAACGAGCGGAAGACACGCGAGTATCTGGACGAGTTGGAGTTTTTGGCCACTACGGCCGGAGCAGTAACGGTGAAACGGTTCACCCAGCGCATGAACGGCCCCAGCAGCGTTACCTACCTGGGTATCGGAAAACTGAAGGAAATCCGCGAATACATACAGGCCGAGGAGGATCAGGAGCGCGAAATATCGATGGTCATCTTCGACGATGAACTGTCGGCCAAGCAACTACGCAACATTGAATCGGAACTGAAAGTGAAGATTCTGGACCGCACCAGCCTTATCCTCGACATCTTTGCCATGCGTGCCCAGACGGCGAATGCCAAGACCCAGGTGGAGTTGGCGCAGTATCGCTACATGCTGCCCCGTCTGCAACGCCTGTGGACGCACCTGGAACGACAGGGCGGTGGCTCGGGCGGCGGAGGCGGCAAGGGCAGTGTGGGATTGCGCGGACCGGGTGAGACCCAGTTGGAAATGGACCGCCGCATCATCCTGAACCGCATGTCGCTCCTGAAACAGCGTCTGGCCGAGATAGACCGTCAGAAAACCACCCAGCGCGGCAACCGCGGACGCATGATTCGTGTGGCCCTGGTTGGGTACACCAATGTGGGAAAGAGCACACTGTTGAACCTGCTGGCCAAGAGCGAAGTGTTTGCCGAGAACAAACTTTTTGCCACCCTGGACACCACAGTGCGCAAGGTCATCATCGACAACCTGCCCTTCCTGCTCAGCGACACCGTTGGTTTCATCCGCAAACTTCCCACCGACCTTGTGGATTCCTTCAAGTCCACGTTGGACGAGGTGCGCGAGGCCGACCTGCTGGTGCATGTCGTAGATATCTCGCATCCCGATTTCGAGGATCAGATAAAGGTGGTGGACAAAACGTTGGCCGACCTCGGTTGTGCCGAAAAACCGCAGATGATAATCTTCAATAAGGTCGATGCCTACGAGTGGGTGGAGAAGGATGCTGATGACCTGACGGAGGCGACGAAGGAAAACATTTCGCTGGCCGACCTCATGCGGACGTGGATGGCAAAACTGGGCGGCGATTGTCTGTTTATTTCGGCTCGCGAACGTACAAATATCGACGAGTTGAAACAGGTATTATATAATAAGGTAAGGGAACTGCACGTGCAGAAGTATCCCTACAACGATTTCCTCTTCGCCCACTACGACGACGAGGATGGTCAATAAACCTTATCTTTTTTCCCGAAAGAACTTAACCATTAGCTGCCGGCATGCTTCTTCCAGTACGCCGGCAGTTACTTGTGTTTTGGGGTGCAGGGCATCAGGCGCAAAACGCTGGTAACCCCGTTTCTCGTCGGCTGTTCCGAAGACGATGCGTCCTATCTGTGACCAGCCCAGGGCACCGGCACACATCACGCACGGCTCTACGGTAACATACAGCGTGCATTCGTTCAGATACTTTCCACCCAGTTCGCTGGCGGCAGCTGTAATGGCCTGCATTTCGGCATGTGCCGTAACGTCTGTCAGCGTTTCCGTCAGGTTATGCGCCCGGGCAATGATGTCGCCACGGCATACCACCACCGCACCCACGGGAACTTCGCCTTCGTCGTATGCACGTTGTGCCTCCTCCAGTGCGCGTTTCATATAGTATTCGTCGTCTCTTGTCATAGTCTCGTGTCTGATTTCATTTGCAAAGATACTAATTTATTTGTACCTTTGCACTACGAAACAAAATTTATGACATGAAACGTATTCTTTTCTCCCTGCTGCTTGTGTGCAGCGTGGTTTCCCGTGCCGACGAGGGTATGTGGATGCTGAACAACATCGACAAGCGGACAGCCGATGTAATGAAAGGCTTGGGCCTGCAATTGAATCCCCTGCAACTCTATAATCCCCAGGGCGAAAGCCTGAAGGATTGCGTGGTGGATTTCTGCGACTTCTGTTCCGGTGTCGTGGTTAGTCCCGAAGGCCTGGTATTTACCAACCACCACTGTGGTTTTGGCGGTATTCAGAAACTGTCAACACCCGAGGACGACATCCTGAAGAATGGTTTCGCGGCCAAATCCTATGAAGAGGAGCGTCCTGTCGAGGGCTTCTTCGTGCGTTTCCTGGATCGCACCGAGGAGTGCACGGGTCGGGTGATGCGAGCCATGAACGAGATTTATAGTCAGAATCCCGGCAAGGAACCCAAGAAATTGGATTCCGAGAATCTGGACAGCGTGATGACGGCCGTGGAGCGGGAATACACCGAGGCGAATCCTGGCAAGTATTGTCTGGTGAAGTCGTACTACGGCGACAACCGTTTCTTCGCTTCCATCTATACGGTGTACAACGACATCCGCCTGGTTTTCACCCCCACACAGACACTGGGAAAATTCGGCGGCGACACGGACAACTGGATGTGGCCGCGCCAGACGTGCGACTTCAGCGTATTCCGCATCTATGCCGACTCGTTGGGTCGTCCTGCAGAATATGCCAAGGAAAACGTCCCCCTGAAGGCAAAGCGCTATGCCCGTGTCAGCCTGAAAGGCTTCCAGCCTGGCGACTACTGCATGACTGTGGGCTATCCCGGCTCTACCGACCGTTATTTGAGCAGCTATGGCATCAATGAACGCATCGAGGGCATCAATGTCAGCATGATTGACGTGCGTGGCAAGAAGCAGCAGGTGTGGAAGAAGTGGATGGATTCGGACCGTGCTATTGCCATCAAATATGCCTCGAAGTTCGCCTCCAGCAGCAACTACTGGAAAAACAGTATCGGTATGAACAAGGCGGTGAAGGAACTGAACGTTATCGGGCAGAAACAGCAGTTGGAGCAAGACATCCGTCGATGGTACGAACAGGATGCCAGCCTGCAAGCCCGTTTCGGCACCATGTTCGATGAGCTGTCGGAAGCCTACGCCCGCCGTATGGAGCCCATCCGTGCCTATGGTTTCTTTTCCGAGACCTTCCTGCGTGGCATTGAACTGCGTCGTGTAGCCGCTATTCTGTCTTCGAAAGGCGGAAAGATAGACTCGACGGAGATTGTCCAGACGCGCGAACAGCTGCAGGCTTTCTACAAGGATTACGATGCACGGGTCGACGAGGAAACAATGGCCGTTTTGCTGCAGAACTATCGTAATCAGGTGGACAAAAAGTACCTGCCATCTATATATAATAAGGTAGACAGCCTGTATCAGGGCGACACGAAGGCATACGCTCACGACCTGTTCTCAAAAACAGTAATGACCGATATCAGTTGCCTCGATAAAATGGTAGCTGACAGCACCTTGTTCGACAGCGACCCGATGTTCAGCTATTACGAGAGCATCCGCGATTTCCAGACTACCATTTACGACCGTGTTCACAGTGACCGCCAGACCATCGACTACAACGAGCACCTGCTGACCCAGGCCATTTTGGAGCGCGACCAGGAAACACCGCACTACAGCGATGCCAACTTCTCGCTGCGCCTTTCGTATGGTATCATCCAGGACTACACGGCAGGCAGTCAGCACTTCGATTACTTCACCCCCAGCCAGAGCCTGCTTGACAAAGCAGCCCGACAGGCCGAAATCGAGGATTACGAACTGGAGGATGACATCATTGCCATGTTCAAACAACGCGACTTCGGACGCTATGCCGACCCGCAGGACGGCGACTTGCACCTCTGCTTCTTGTCGAACAACGACATCACGGGCGGAAACTCCGGCTCGCCCATGTTCAACGGTCGTGGCGAACTCATCGGTTTGGCCTTCGATGGAAACTGGGAAGCCATGTCGGGCGACATTACCTTCAATCCCGCCCTGCAGCGCTGCATCGGTGTCGATATCCGCTTCGTCCTCTACCTCATAGAGCGTTGGGGCAAGGCCGACCGCCTGATAAAGGAAATCGGGCTGTAAGGTCGGACGGAATGTGTCGCGTCGTTGCCGACGATTCGCGGTTCGCTGAACGAAATAGCCGTTTTGTTGAATATATTTGCAAGGTGGCGGAAAAAGTCCTATCTTTGCACAAAATCTAAGACCAAACGACTATTTGTATGAAGAAACTTGTTTTATTACTGTTGACACTGGTAAGTGTACTGACGGCCCGGGCTGAACAGTACACTTACTTGACTTTTGTGACAACAGACGGAGCGAAAGCATCGGTTTCTGTTGAAGCGCTGGCATTGACCATCAGCGGAACCACACTGAAGGCCGGTTCGCAGACGTTTACCCTCTCGAACCTGTCGAAGATGTATTTCTCGACAACAGACGAGACAAATGCGGATGCCGTCGAGAAACTGACGATGGATGATTCATTGTTGGAAAACGCAGAAATCTACGACCTGAAAGGCCGTAAAATCGCTACTGGGAATACAACTGCCGGTAAATTACCTCGGGGTGTGTATATCGTGAAGACCAATGACAGAACCTGTAAAGTGGTAATAAGATGAAGAAGATATATGCACTTCTTACGGCCCTCGTGCTGACGATAGCAGCCATGGGCCAGACACTGAACGTACAGGTGGGCAATGTCACCTATCTGTTTCCCGCTGCACAGACAGGCGAGATGAATTATCAGAAGGGCACGGCGCTGACGATTATGGGTAAGACCTTTGCCCTCAGCGATATCGATGCCATGAAAGTCGATGATACAGAGGTCACCGACAACCTGGTAAAGGTGGAATACGGCACATCGTCGGCTATGGTTTATGTGGCCGGCAACGTGGCACAGTATGTAACGCCCACCGTCAGCGGTGCACACGTCAGCATTGCCCAGAGCAACACCGAGGCTGTGGATAACGACGAAATCACCTACCAGCTGAGCGGTTCCACCACGGATGGCTCGTTCTCGCTGGACGGCTCGTACAAGTGCACGGTGTCGTTGGCAGGTCTCACGCTGACGAACCCCAGCGGTGCTGCCATCAACATCACCGACGGCAAGCGCATCCAACTCAGTGCCAAGGAGAATACCACCAACACACTGACCGACTGCGCCAACGGTTCGCAGAAAGCCTGTATCTACAGCAAGGGACAATTGCAGTTGCAGGGCAAGGGTGTGCTGAACGTGGTGGGCAAGACCAAACACGGCATCAAGAGCGGCGACTACATCACCGTTAAGAACCTGACGCTGAACATTACATCGGCTGTGAGCGACGGCATCAGCTGCGAGGAATACTTCCTGATGAAGAGTGGAACGGTGACCATCAAGGGTGTCGGTGACGATGGTATCCAGTGCGATTTGGGCGGCACCACCAACACGGGCGAGACCACCGACCACGAGGATGAGGACAGTGGAAACATCTACCTTGAAGGCGGTACGCTGACGGTGACTACTACGGCGGCTGCCACCAAAGGCATTAAGGCCGATGGCGACCTCAGAATCAGCGACGGCACGTTGAATATCACGACTTCGGGCAACGGGACTTACGACAGCACCGACAAGGATTCCAAAGGATGTGCCGGCTTGAAGTCCGACAAAAACATGACCATTGCAGGTGGCACGCTGACCTTGAAATCGACGGGAACAGGCGGCAAGTGCATCAAAGCCGACGGCACGCTTGCCATTACAGGCGGCACCATTTCGGCCACGACGACAGGTGGTACTTACACTTACAGTTCGAAAAAGGCGCAGCCCAAGGCCATCAAGGCCGATGGTAACATGACCATCAGCGGTGGTTCTGTTACTGCTACATCCAGCGGTCACGAGGCTATCGAGACCAAGGGTACGATGACCATCATCGACGGCACGGTCTATGCCTTCAGCAAATCAGACGATGCCATTAACTCGGCCAGCCACATGTATCTGAAAGGCGGTGCGGTGACAGGTGTCAGCAATGGTAATGATGGTATCGACAGCAACGGAAATTTGTATATCTCGGGTGGTACAGTCATCGCTTGTGGAGCTGGTCAGCCCGAATGTGGACTGGATGCCGCAGAAAGATACTATCTCTACATTACTGGCGGCACGGTGCTGGGTGTTGGCGGCGGTAACAATACCGTTACTTCGACCAGCGGCTCGCAGTGTGTGCTCAGCACCTCGGGCAGTGCTACGGCTGGCACAGCGGTTACTGTGAAGAGCAGTACCCAGACTCTGGCTTCGTTCACGATTCCTTCGGACTATTCTCCCTCGTCCGGTGGTGGCGGTGGCGGTCCTGGCGGCGGCCCCGGTGGCGGTCCTGGCGGTGGTGGCAGCAGCAGTTTCAGTTATCTGCTTAGCTGCTCGGGTCTGACATCCGGTACCAGTTACACCGTAACCGTCGGCACTTCCTCTTCTTCGTGCAAGGCTTCCACCAGCTATTCGGGAAGATAATGTATTTTATATGACAAGAGGAATCTGGATGAGGCGTCTTTCGCGACAGGAAAACCTGATATACTTGGCAGTGTGGGGTTTGCTCTTTGCATCCCCGCTGCTGAGTTTGTATGTGCGGATGGCAAGCGATGCGAACATTCGGTTCAATTGGACGGAAGTGTTCATCGCGTGGCGCCAGTTCCTGCCGTTCCTGCTGCTTTTCCTCGTGCATAATTTCTTCTTAGCACCCCTCTTTGTGTATGGTCGCCGACGGATGGCTTACGGTTCTGTCGTTTTGGTGTTGGTTGCCGCCTTCACGCTGTATCAGTGCAGCGACAGGCCGCAACGCGGTCCCCACAGGCCACCTATGGAGCAGACCGAGCATCTGGGACCGCCTCGTGAATTCCGTCATAAACCCAAGCACCGTCCCCATGGCGATGGCATGTTCAAACCGGCCGATGCCCCACCACCCATCATTGGCGAACACGATGTTTTGGCCGTCGTCATTCTAATCCTGATGTTTGGTGCCAACGTGGGCATTAAGGGTTATTTCCGCAGTCGCGACGACCAGAAGCGGCTATCTGAACTGGAGAAGCAGAATCTGGAGCAGCAGTTGGAGTATCTGCGCTATCAGATTAATCCGCACTTCTTCATGAATACGCTCAACAACATCCATGCCCTGGTGGATATAGATCCGGAGCAGGCAAAAAATACCATCTTGGAACTGTCCAAGATGATGCGTTTCGTACTTTACGAGGGCAACAAGCAGTATGTCCATCTCTATTACGAACTCGACTTCATCCGGCACTATGTGGCACTGATGCAGTTGCGCTATACGGACAAGGTTAGGATTTCACTCGATCTCCCGTTAGTCCCCGATAGGAAGGTGCCGCCACTGATTCTCATCACCTTCATCGAGAATGCCTTCAAACATGGCATCAGCTACCAGAACGAATCGTTCATCGAGATAGCCGTTGCCGTAGAGGGCGAAAACCTGCAGTTCAGCTGTCGCAACTCGAAGGCCGATACATCCATAGAGGATAAGGGTGGCGTGGGGCTTGCCAATGTCCGCAGACGCCTCGACTTGCTCTACGGGCACAACTATTCGTTAAAGATACAG
Source organism: Bacteroidaceae bacterium (assembly GCA_017617235.1). Classification (GTDB taxonomy): domain Bacteria; phylum Bacteroidota; class Bacteroidia; order Bacteroidales; family Bacteroidaceae; genus Physcousia. The sequence goes on from JAFZWQ010000015.1 coordinate 33,147, forward strand.
GACGAAGCAGATGTCTACTCCGTAGAGTTAACGCTTCCGCTCAAATCGTAAATCGTCAAATCGTCAGGATATATGATACGTTGCATAGCTATCGACGACGAGCCTCTGGCGCTCAGGCAAATTGTTGCATACATCGGCAAGGTTCCCTTCTTGGAACTGGCTGCCCAGTGTCAAAGTGCCCTCGAGGCTCGTGCCTTCCTGGAGCATGATACGGTGGATGCCATTTTCTGCGACATCAACATGCCGGACCTCAATGGTATGGAATTCGTGAAGTCGCTTGCTGTTCCGCCCCTGATAGTCTTTACCACTGCCTACTCCGATTATGCTGTCGAGGGATTCCGTGTGAATGCGGTAGATTATTTGCTGAAACCCTTCGGCCTGCAGGAATTCCAACGGGCTGCACAGCGACTGCGCGAAAGGGTGGAAGGAGCCGCCTTGGCCGAAAACACCCCCGTGCCGCAGGCCGATACCATTTTCCTTAAAACCGAATCGCGCATCGTAAACGTGAACATCCCCGATATTCGTTATGTCGAGGCCATGAGCGAGTACCTGAAAGTGTGGCTCGACGGTCAGGAAAAGCCCATCGTCACCTTGCTTTCAATGAAAAAAATAGAGGAACGGCTTCCCGACTATTTTATGCGGATTCACCGTTCCTATATCATTAATCTCACCAAGATTCAGGAGGTAAACAAGAACCGAGTCGTCATGGATGCAAACACCATCCTGCCCATTGGCGATATGTACAAAGAATCTTTCCAGGCCTATTTGAACACAAAGTTCCTGAGCCGGTAACCATCCTAATTTGTCGATAGTTTGCCCAGGGCCTGCTGCGTCTTCTGCCGACCGATGGCGATGAGTTTCTCCGATTTGTCGTAGTCGAAGCCCCCGTAGCGGGCCATTTGTATGTCGACAAGCACATCGGGCTTCATCAGTTGTGCCATCAGGATGGAGTTCTGCCGAATCATTAGGGAACTGACGCGCGAGAGCATGGTGTAGTGGTTGAATTCGATGCTGTCCGGCCGCAACTTGTTGATGATTTTCTGGGAGAACGACGTGCTGCGCTTGCGCCGCTCGTTCAGTGCCTGTTTCTGTTCCCATTGTGCGGCATAGTCGTGGCCGCTCACATCCACGCCGACCAGGATGTCGCCCTCGTGGCGCTCCACGCGGTTCAGGGGGATGGGGTTGGTAACGCCGCCATCGATGAGTATCATGCCGTCGCGCCGCACGGGTTCGTAGAAAGCCGGCAGTGAAATGGAGGCGCGGATGGCTTCGAAAAGGCTGCCTTTGCGGAACACCACTTCGCGACCCGATTTCCAGTCGGTGGCCACAGCGCAATAGGGAATCGGCAGTTCCTCGATAGGTACATCAGGCACGAATTCCATGATGGCCTCGATGATTCTCGTTCCTTTGACGATATGATTGAAGCTGAGCGTGAAATCCGTCAGTTTCAGCATTTTCTTGCGGTCCATGGTCTTCATCCATTCGCGGAACTCATTCAGCTTTCCAGCGGCATAAACGCCTCCGATGAGCGAACCCATCGAACAACCGGCGATGGAGGTGATACGGTAGCCCTGCGCCTCCAACTCCTCGATTGCGCCAATGTGTGCAAGTCCCCTTGCTCCGCCGCTCGACAATACCAGTGCAACGTCCTTGTTCATTTGCTGTTCGTTTGTACGAAGATGACACTACAAAGATAGTGCAATTTCCCATATTTATTACTATCTTTGCACAGAAAAATGTGAAAAGCAATCATAACAGACTATGAAGAAAATAATAAATCCCTGGCGCAACCATGCCGAGTACAACTGTTTCGGATGCTGTCCCGATAACCCCATCGGCCTTCACATGGAGTTCTACGAAGATGGCGAATATATCGTCAGCACATGGCACCCCGAACATAACTACCAGGGGTGGGTGAACACCATGCATGGCGGCATCCTGAGCACCCTGATCGACGAGGTCTGCGGATGGGTGGTGACGCGTAAACTGCAAACCAGCGGATATACCGTACAGCTGACCGTGAAGTTCAAGAAAGCCATTCCCACCACCGAGCCCGAACTGACGATACGTGCAAAGGTCACGAAACAAGTCCGCAACCTGGCCTATATCAGTGCCGAGATTGTCAACTCCGAAGGCGAACTATGCAACGAGGGCGAGGCCGTCTATTTCCTCATGAACCAGGAAAAGGCCAAGGAAATGGGATTCCTGCCTTGTCAGGTCGAAGACTGACTTAACGATTCATTTGGACAGGTTCGCCTCGATGCGCTTCAGCGTTCGCGAGATATTCACGAACACCTTGAAGAATGCCCAATATCCCAGAACCGCCACGATAAGGAACACTGCGAGGGCAATCATGATGCCATTTGCTGCGGCGCCGAAACTTGGGTATGCATAGGGATTTTCCATCACTACCACAATCATGATAATGGGAAAAATCAGTCCCAGAATCAGGAGGATGTAGGCCACAATCTCCAGAATGGTTTCGGCCACATTGCTGCTTTGACTGTTACGACCCACCACCTCAACGGTGAATCCCATCTCCTTCAGTTCTTCTAAAGTCTTTTCGTCTTTCATAGTTGTTTGGTTGTTTAGTTGTTTAGTAATCTCTCTCACCCCTTTATCAACAACATGCATTCAGTAACGACAGCGCCTTTTATGGTCTTATTGTATAATCTGATGTTTACGGATTAAGGGGTGTTAACGGATACACGATGTTGACAATGAAGATATTCGTTTGCTCAGTAATTGATGATAGTCGGCCTTCATCTTATCGGGAAGGAATGATTGGTCAATGAGATTATTCCATTGAGGTAAGTAGGCCTTCATTCGCCCTATCATTTTCTCTGCCACCGTGGCAGGAATACCGCTCTGGGTAAAGGCTGTGATGAAGGTGTTGCGGTTGAACCCGTTTTTCTCGCCCCCCACCGCAAAACTCATTGCCATCTCCTCAGTATCTTGAGGGTCGGCCAGCAGCACGGCCAGCAGATCGTAGGCTGGCGATAGCACATATTCTCCCCCTCCGCTATCTAACAGAGAAAAGTTCTTGCAGTGCATATCGGAGTTTCCTGTAATCCATGAGAATAAAACGATTTCCCAGAATCGCTGCACATCCAACATAGGGGCCGACGAGTACTTCTTGATGGTTTCTGCCAGTTGCTGGTAGGTGCCGTAGTACTTATGCTCGGTGAGTCGGTTGGTTAGCTGACACATATCGAGCATGGATATTTTTTCTCCACTATGCCCACGATCCATTCTTCGAGTAAGATACCCCAGTTCGCCGTCGGCCAGGCGGATGAGCGTATGACGGGCGGTGCGGATATGGGCAGCCTCGGCCATTTTCATCGTCAAGTCCTCCAGTTCGGGCAGGCAGGGGTATTGTGCACTCTGCGGCTTGAAGATGTATTTACCCCACAGACCTACGATGGTAAACTTTGAAGGCTCGTTCTTCCCGCCACGGTTTACGTCCAGCGACATCTTAGCCTGCACACCAGTTACCGACGCACTGGTGCGGATAACCTGACGGGCAAGTTCCGACATGTTGTCTCGCGTGTAAGGAAGAATTGGCGCCGTATCGCTGCCGAAGAACTTACGCGCACAGCCTGGATGAAAGTCCACCTGACCATCCTCCAACTCTTGATAACAGTACAAACACTTACTCATAGTCCAATGGTTTTACGCTGATGTTTCCGATACAATCCTTGCAGCAAGCCATCAAGAGCGACATCCTGTCGCGTGGGTCTATTTTCCACGACGATGATGCGATGTCCAAGAGCCAGCCCTCAGGGATGAGTCCATCGAATACGGGAAACATCATCTCTTTATCGTACTGCTGGGCAGTCAACGGTATCGTTGGACTTACAGGGGCAGCATCCGAACGGGTAAGATACGCCTCGTCATACACAAAATGGAATCCCTCTTCGTCTTCTGTAAGGATGCCACAGTAGATGTCGTTTACATAGATTCCTGCCTGTTTCATACGATGTCACGTTTTACGGGTGCAAGGCATTCGCCAAACAGGGCCAGCACATCATTTACCTTATCCATTCTCAATGTCTGCTTACCTTGTTCAAGTTCTCTTACAAACCTGAGTCCTACCCCGGACCTCTCCGCCAATTCAACTTGAGAAAGCCCGTTCTTCTTCCGTTTTTGCTTAATATATTCCGATAGCGTCATCATAATTATACCTTATCGGGTGCAAATATAGGCAAAATATTGTTACAATATACCACTTCGGGTATAAATTTAATGTTTTTCATCAATATTATACCCTATATGGTATAAAGTTTAGCCTTTCCTCATTCCCGCTGACGCGCCTATTGTAGCCTTTTTTGGGTGATGTCAATATGCCATTTCATGGACACCCTTGACGGCACGTCCACTGGGATCGTTCATATTCTTGAAGGCGGCATCCCATTCCAGAGCAATGGCGGTGGAGCAAGCCACACTGGCCTCTTGGTTCACGCTGCGTGCAGCGCTGTCGCTGGGGAAGTGCTCGGCAAAAATGCTGCGGTAGTAGTATTCCTCTTTGTTGAGTGGTGGGTTGATGGGGAATCGCTCGGCAGCATGCGCCATCTGCTCGTCGGTGACGGCCTCTGAGGTAATCTTTTTCAGGGTGTCAATCCAACTGTAGCCTACGCCATCGCTAAACTGCTCCTTCTGGCGCCAAGCCACCTCAGCTGGCAGCATATCGGCAAAGGCCTCGCGCACAATCTTCTTCTCCATCGTTGTGCCTGGGCACATTTTTGCCTCAGGGTTGGTGCGCATAGCCACATCGAGGAACTCCTTGTCGAGGAAGGGTACACGACCCTCTACGCCCCAAGCGCTCAAGCTCTTGTTGGCACGCAGACAATCGTAGAGGTGCAGCTTAGAGAGCTTGCGAACGGTCTCCTCATGGAAGTCCTTAGCCGATGGGGCTTTGTGGAAGTAGAGGTAACCTCCGAAAATCTCGTCGGCACCTTCGCCACTGAGCACCATCTTGATACCCATCGACTTGATGACGCGAGCCAACAGATACATAGGTGTTGACGCGCGAACAGTAGTTACATCGTAGGTCTCGATGAAGTAGATGACATCGCGGATGGCATCAAGTCCCTCCTGGATGGTATAGTTGATTTCGTGATGTACGGTGCCTATGTGGTCGGCTACCATTTTTGCCTTTGCCAAATCCGGTGCCCCCTTCAGGCCGACTGCAAACGAGTGCAGACGTGGCCAGTAGGCTTTTGTTTTAGAATCGTCCTCGATACGATGCTCGCTGAACTTCTCGGCAATGGCAGAGATGACGCTGGAGTCAAGACCTCCTGAGAGCAGTACGCCATAAGGCACATCGCTCATCAGCTGGCGCTTAACGGCAGCGGTAAGCGCATCGTGTATAGCTGCTACGCTGGCAGTATTATCCTTTACAGCATCGTAGCTGAACCAGTCGCGCTGGTAGTAGCGCTTCATACCAGGATCGCCACTCCAATAGTAGTGACCTGGCAGGAATGGCTCATACCTTTCGCACTGGCCCTCGAGGGCTTTCAGCTCTGAGGCCACATACACCATGCCATCACTATCGTAGCCAATATAAAGAGGTATAACGCCAATGGGGTCGCGGGCAATCAGGAATGCGTCTTTTTCCTCGTCGTAGAGTGCAAAGGCAAAAATGCCGCTTAGGTCTTCGAGAAAGTTGATGCCCTTGTCGCGATAAAGCGCCAAGATAACCTCGCAGTCGCTGCCCGTCTGGAACTCATACTGACCAGCATAGCGGCGACGAATCTCCTGATGGTTGTAAATCTCGCCGTTCACGGCCAGGACTTGCTTCTTGTCGGGGCTGTAGAGGGGTTGGCCGCCACTCTCGGGGTCAACGATAGAGAGTCGCTCATGCGCCAGGATGGCAGAGCCGCCACAGTATATTCCACTCCAGTCAGGTCCGCGGTGACGGATTTTCTGACTCATTTTCAACGCCTTCTGTCGCAATTCCTGCGACTGCTGCTTGATGTTAAATATGGCTACGATTCCACACATAATGTAATTTACTATTTGACGATTTACGATTTACAATTTACAATTTATTTGGTGATGGGGTTATTTAGTTATTTATACAGGCCTTGATGAAGCTCATAAACAGTGGGTGTGGATTAAGTACGGTCGATGAGTACTCTGGGTGGAACTGGGTTCCTATGTACCATCTCTTCTCAGGTATCTCAACGATCTCTACCAGGTTGGCGGCTGGGTTTATGCCCACGCACTTCATTCCGTTCTTCTCGAACTCCTCCTGATACTTGTTGTTGAACTCATAGCGATGGCGATGGCGCTCCTTGATGAGCGCCATTCCCGACGTTCCGTCGCCTACCCGTAGCCTTTCTTTGTCGTAAGCCTCGTAGACGCGACTGTCCTTCAGCAGCTCGCACTCGTAGGCGCCCAGTCGCATGGTACCACCCATCTGGGTGATGTTCTTCTGCTCCTCCATCATGTCGATAACGTTGTGTGGAGTCTTCTCGTCCATCTCAGCACTGTTGGCGTCCTTGTAGCCCAATACGTTGCGAGCGAATTCTATCACCATCATCTGCATACCGAGGCAGATGCCGAAGGTGGGGATGTCGTGTGTGCGAGTGTATTCGGCTGCGATAATCTTGCCTTCGATACCACGCTGACCAAAGCCTGGACAAACAACGATGCCCTGTAAACCGTCCAGTTTCTCTGCAACATTCTGCTTGGTTATCTCCTCGCTGTTCACGAAGTGCAGCTTGGCCTTCACATCGTTGTAGATGCCAGCCAGATTCAAGCTCTCGCGAATGCTCTTGTAGGCATCCTGCAGGTCGTATTTTCCTACCAGTCCGATGTGTACCTCGCGTGTGGCATTGCGCTGCTTGGCCAGAAAGTCGTGCCAGCCCTTCATGGCAGGAGTCATTCCCGACGTGCCGTCGCCTACCCGTAGCCTTTCGCCTACGGGGATACCTATCTTGCGCATGATGGCAGCGTCCAGGCCTTGCTTCTGCATGTTCACCGGCACCTCGTAGATGCTGGGCATATCCTCGCTCTGCACCACACACTCCAGGTCAACGTTGCAGAACGATGCCACCTTCATCCGCATCGAATCGTCCAGATGGCGCTCTGTGCGCAGCACCAGTATATCGGGCTGTATTCCCATGCCCTGCAGCTCCTTCACGCTGTGCTGCGTGGGCTTGGTCTTCAGCTCGTCGGCAGCTTTTAAGTAAGGTACGTACGTAAGGTGTACGCAGACAGCTTTCCTGCCCAGCTCCCAGCGCAACTGTCGAATGGCCTCCATGAATGGCGCACTCTCAATGTCGCCGATGGTACCGCCCACCTCTGTAATGACGAAGTCAAAAGCCTCCCCCTGTTCATCTTCTCTCAGCATCCTCCGTTTTATCTCGTCGGTGATGTGTGGCACCACCTGAATCGTCTTTCCCAGGTAGTCGCCGTGGCGCTCGCGATCTATCACCGTCTTGTAGATGCGACCGGTTGTTATAGAGTTGTTTCGTGTGGTGTGTATGCCTGTAAAGCGCTCGTAGTGACCCAGATCCAAGTCGGTCTCAAACCCATCCTCAGTCACGTAGCACTCGCC